>CAYXBK010000010.1:0-159307 GCA_964463165.1 uncultured Chitinophagales bacterium | reverse complement strand
TTCCTGTCCATCACTTAAAATATCCGCTAAGTCATTTACCAATCGCGGTGGATTGGGTTTAGCCGGAATTTTATCCACCGGAATTTGCGCAAACGAAGAAATGCTGAAAAGCAGAAATGCAATTGAAAATAAAATATGTTGTTTCCGCTTCATCAAAAAGAAATTTCGTCGCTTAATTCATTTTTATCAGACGATCCAAACGGAAAATATTGTTTTAATTGTTCGCCGGCCTGATCGATTGCAAATAAAATCCCTTCCAAAAATTTTCCGTGCTGAAATAAATTCTGCATTTCGGTTTTGATTGCATCCCAAAAATCATCTCCGACTCTGGCATGAATGCCGGCATCTCCGATAACAGCAAATTGTTTTTCCTGAATTGCGAGATAAATCAGCACACCGTTTTTTTCGTGCGTTTCATGCATTTTTAATTTCTTAAAAATCTGAGCAGCACGTTTCAACGGATCGCCGCCGGATTTTTCTTCGAGGTGCACACGAATTTCGCCTGAAGTAATTCCTTCAGCACGTTTGATTGCCCGAATAATTTCCTGCTGTTGCGCTTCCGAAAAAAAATCTTTTGCAGTCGGCATTTTAATTTTTGGTCATGTCGATTTTAGGCGCATTTTCCGTTCCCGGTTGAGCCTGGAACATGGTGCGTTTCTGGAAACCAAATAAACCTGCAAAAAAGCTTTGCGGGAATTTACGGATATAGGTATTGTAAGTTTGAACTGTTTTATTAAAATCATTTCGCGAAACATTGATCCTGTTTTCAGTTCCTTCCAATTGCGATTGCAATTCAAGATAATTCTGATTTGCTTTCAGATCCGGATAGCGTTCAATCGTTACCAATAATCTGGAAAGTGAACCCGTTAATTCATCCTGTGCCGCCTGAAATTGTTGTAATTGTTCAGGAGTAATATTTGAAGGATCGATGGTAATGCTGGTTGCTTTTGCACGTGCTTCCACCACTTTTACCAAAGTTTCCTGTTCGAATTCTGCATAACCTTTCACCACTTCAACAAGATTCGGAATCAGATCAGAACGGCGCTGATATGCACTCTGCACATCTGCCCAGCCTTTATTGGCAGCTTCATCATAAGTCACCATTTTGTTTTTGGTATTTACGGCGCATCCTCCGATTGAGAAAATAAGAATTCCGATCACGATCAATGCAATCGCCCATCCCGGAATACCCATTCTGCGTCCGCCATCTGAAGGTGTAGTAGTTGTCATAATGCTGGTTTTTAGTGTTTTGCGTAAAGATAGTGAAAAGGCAGAAGTGAGAAGGCAGAAGTGAGAAGGCAGAAGTGAGAAGGAAGAAGGCAGAAGTGAGAAGACAGAAGTGAGAAGGCAGAAGTGAGAAGGCAGAAGTGAGAAGACAGAAGTGAGAAGGAAGAAGTGAGAAGGAAGAAGGCAGAAGTGAGAAGGCAGAAGTGAGAAGGCAGAAGTGAGAAGGTAGAAGTGAGAAGGCAGAAGTGAGAAGGCAGAAGTGAGAAGGCAGAAGTGAGAAGGCGGAAGTGAGAAGGTAGAAGGCAGAAGGCAGAAGTGCTGGCGCAAGAAAATTTTCGCAGAAGACGTGAAAACTTGAACACCCGAACACATGAACACGTTATACCTTTGAACATTAAATTCCAATATTGAACTTAGAGCCTTGAACTTTCAAATAAACTTTGACCTATGCACGAACTTGTAAAAGAATTCAATGATTACCGTTCAAAAATGAACGATGTGATTTTGGGAAAACAAAATAAAGTAATCGGCCGCCTGTATAATTTAGATACGAATACTTATATGGAAGGTGCCCTATCCGTTAAAACAAAAGAAATGCTCGGTCTTGTTGCGAGTATGGTTTTGCGTTGTGATGATTGCGTGAAATATCATGTTGGTAAATGTCATGAATTAGGTGTAACAACTGATGAGTTGTATGAAATTTTTGCTGTTGCAAATATTGTCGGCGGAACGATTGTAATTCCACATACGAGGAGAGCGGCGGAGTATTGGGAAGCGCTTTCTGAGAAGTAGGCAGTGGGCAGTTAGAAGTGGGCAGTGCCGAATGAGAAGTAGGCAGTCACAGTTGGCAGTCGCAGTGCTGCGCAAGAATTCGATAATGCTGGAGAAGAGTATAAGTTTTTAATTATTCAAGAATTCAGATAGAAGATTTCCCCTCTGCGCATGGACATTTTGTGCGTGTGCGAGAGGGGTTAGGGGTGTGTTTTTTATTATCGCCGCAAAAAAGCCAAATGGAAACAATTTATCTTTACTTCCAATAAATAATATATGTCTAATAATAATAACGATAAAAAACTCTACCTCTTAGATGCATTTGCATTGATCTTCAGGGCATATTTTGCATTTGCAAAAAATCCACTGATCAATTCAAAAGGACAGAATGTTTCCGCCATCACCGGATTTGTGAATACGTTGTACGATTTATTGAAGAATACCGATTCAACACATATTGCAGTTTGTTTTGATTCGCCGGAAGCAACACAAAGGGAAGAGGTGTTTGCAGATTATAAAGCAAACCGCCAGGAAGCACCGGAAGATATTTTATTTGCCGTGCCTTATATTAAAGAAATTGTGCACGCATTTAATATTCCGTTGCTTGAAATGCCGGGTTATGAAGCGGATGATATTGTGGGGACACTGGCAAAAAAAGCAAAAGCTGCCGGATATGAAGTGTACATGGTGACAATGGATAAAGATTATGGCCAGTTGATGGAAGAAGGAATTTTTATGTATCGCCCGAGTTATACCGGAAAAGGATTTGATAAATTATCGGTAGATGATATTTTGCAGAAATGGGAAATTGATTCGCCGTTGAAAGTAATTGATATTTTAGGTTTAATGGGAGATGCAGTAGATAATATTCCGGGGGTGCCGGGTGTGGGAGAAAAAACTGCAAAAAAATTAATTCAGGAATACGGCAGTGTGGAAGGTGTGTATGAAAACATCGATAAATTAAAAGGAAAATTACAGGAAAATTTAATTAATAATAAAGAGCAAGCTTTATTAAGCAAACATCTCGCGACAATTGTTCTGGATGTACCGGTTGAATTTGATGAATCAAAACTGGTGATCGATGAACCGGATAAAGAAAAACTTGCAATGATTTTTCAGGAACTCGAATTCCGTCAGTTGGGAAAAAGAATTTTAGGAGATGATTATAAAGTCAATGCGGAAAAGCCGGTGCAGCAAATGGATTTATTCGGTAATCCGGTTGCAACAGCTGTTTCAAATAAAACTTCATCGCAGGAATTCAGTTCGGAAATTGAAGGAGGAAAAAATATTTCGAATGTTGATCATAATTATATTCTTGCCGATACTGCAGAAAAAAGAAAAGCATTAATTGCAGAACTTGAAAAACAATCCATATTTTGTTTTGACACGGAAACAACGGGCATTGATGCAAACGTGGCGGAACTAGTCGGGCTTGCATTTTCGTGGAAAGAACATGAAGGGTATTATGTAACTATTCCGGCTGATCAGAAAGAAGCACAAAAAATTGTGGAGGAATTCAGACATATTTTAACTGATCCGAAAAAAATAAAAGTCGCACAGAATTTAAAATACGATTACCTCGCACTCAAATGGTATAATATTAATGTGCAGGCTCCTTTCGAAGACAGTATGATCGCACATTATCTGCTCGAACCTGAATTAAGACACGGGATGGATTATCTCGCGGAAAATTACCTGGGTTATACGCCGGTTTCCATTGAAACACTCATCGGAAAAAAAGGAAAAAATCAGTTGACCATGCGTGATGCTGATGTAAATAAAGTGGCGGAATATTCTGCAGAAGATGCCGACATCACTTTGCAATTGCATCATACATTCAAACCGATGCTCGAAAAAGAGGAACTCAAAAAATTATATGAAGAAGTTGAAATTCCGTTGATTGAAGTTCTGGCGGATATGGAGTTCGAAGGAATTAATCTGGATGTGGCATTTTTAAATGATTATTCAAATCTGCTTGCAAAAGATATTGAAGAAACGGCAAATAAAATTTATGAAATTGCCGGCGTGCGATTTAATATCGATTCACCAAAACAATTAGGTGATGTGTTGTTTCTGAAATTGAAAATTCCATACGAAGGGCAAAAAACAAAAACGGGTCAGCTTTCAACAGGTGAAGATATTCTTGCAAAGCTTTCACATAATTATCCGATTGCAGATCTGCTGCTTAATTACCGCGAATTGCAAAAATTAAAATCCACCTATGTTGATTCATTGCCTTCATTAATTAATCCGAAAACGAATCGCCTGCATACCACATTTGCGCAGGCAGTTGCTTCAAGCGGAAGATTAAGCAGCAATAATCCGAATCTGCAGAATATTCCGATTCGCACTGAAAGGGGCCAGCAGGTGCGCAAAGCATTTATTCCGCGGAGTAAAGAATTTAAAATTTTAAGCGCCGATTATTCACAGATTGAGTTACGAATTATTGCCGCATTGAGTGAAGATGAAAATATGATCGAGGCATTTAAAAAAGGAATGGATATTCACAGTGCAACCGCGGCGAAAGTATTTAATGTGCCGATCAACGAAGTGACCCGCGAAATGCGTGGCCGTGCAAAAGCGGTGAATTTCGGAATTGCATACGGGCAAACGGCATTCGGCCTTTCACAAAATCTCGGCATATCCAGATCCGAAGCAAAAGAAATTATCGATAATTATAATTTGCAATTTCCTGGTGTAAAAAGATTAATGGATTCTAATATTGAATTTGCACGTGCACATGGTTATACAAAAACAGTATTGGGAAGAAAAAGATATATTAAAGATATTAATTCCGGCAACCAGACGGTGCGCAATGCAGCTGAACGTGTTGCGGTAAATTCACCTATCCAGGGATCTGCAGCAGATATGATAAAAGTTGCCATGATCAATATTCATCATGCATTGATCAAAGAAAAATTAAAATCAAAAATGTTGTTGCAGGTACATGATGAATTGGTTTTTGATGCGCATAAAGATGAGCTTGAACAATTAAAGAAACTTGTTGTGGATCATATGGTTAATGCCATCAAATTAAATGTGCCGATTGAAGCGGAAGTTGGTGTGGGAGATAACTGGCTGGAAGCGCATTGATAAATTGCGAATTGTGAATTGAGCAAAATTGCGAATTGAAACTCTGACCTTAAACAATATAATTTTACAATCTTGTCTGCACAAAACATCCGTCTCCAAAAACTAGTTGTTGCAATTGCATTTTTGCTTTTGCTGGTAAAATTTACTGCTTATCTGATTACACATTCAAACGCAATTTTAACGGACGCACTCGAATCAATTGTAAATGTTGTAGCCGGATCATTCGGATTATACAGTTTAATTCTCGCATCAAAGCCGCGTGATGAAAGTCATCCGTACGGGCATGGAAAAATTGAATTTATTTCAGCCAGTATTGAAGGCAGTATGATTTTAATTGCCGGCATCATCATCATCGGAAAATCCATTTTCAATTTCTTTTATCCGCATTCTGTTCATAAAATCGAATCGGGAATTTTACTGGTTGCTATTGCCGGGACAATTAATTTCGGTATGGGCTGGCTGTTGGAAAAACGCGGCAAAAAAGCAAATTCACTGACTTTAATTGCAGGTGGTAAACATTTGCAAAGTGATGGCTGGAGCACATTGGGTTTGCTGATCGGCTTGGGCTTATTGTATTTTTTAAAATATCCATGGATCGATTCTGCAGTTGCAATTATTTTCGGACTGTATATTTCCTTTGAAGGATTTCGTATTGTGCGGAAATCGGTGGCGGGAATTATGGATGAGGCAGATACACAATTATTAAATTCCATTATTTCAACTTTAAATGCAAACCGTCAGGCGAACTGGATGGATATTCATAATATGCGCATCATTAAATACGGATCAACTTTACATTTTGATTGTCATTTAACGGTTCCTTATTATTTTACCGTGAAAGAAGGGCATGATGAATTGGAGAAAATGGAAAAACTCATTCATCAGAATCACGAAACATCATCCGAATGGTTTGTGCATACGGATGCGTGTGTACCGCCGGATATGTGCAGGATCTGCATTAAATCGGATTGCGCAGTAAGGCAGGCAGAATTTACACACCAGGTGGAATGGAATTTAGCAACGGTTGTCCGCAACCGAAAACACGGATTGGAATAATTAAAATTCAGGCCACTAAGTCTCGAAGCCGCAAAGAATGCACGAAGTTTTTCTTCGCGATTCTTCATTTATTCGTGCATTCGTGGCAAACAAATCACAGGTTGGAATAATTAAAATTCAGGCCACTAAGCCTCGAAGCCGCAAACAATGCACGAAGTTTTTCTTCGCGAAACTTAGCGACTTTGTGTCTTCGTGGCTCAGGCCACTAAGTCTCGAAGCCGCAAAGAATGCACGAAGTCTTTTTCGGGAAATTTAGAGTCTTCGTGGCTCAATTTGAATTTTGAAAAATTTCTAATCTTCCTCTTTTAAATGCAGCAGACAGCCGTTTACAATTAAATACTGCGCCATGATATAAGTTACCATAATAAATAAACCGGCATTGGTTATTGGAGAGGTGAATTTATTTACTGCAATGATTGAATCTGAAATCACAAATAAAATTGCACCATACAAAACAAAAGAAAAACTATAAGAAGTTGTTTTCCCCATCCGCATAAGCGCCGCAAGAACCATAATGCTGATTACAATGGCATAAGCAATTACCGGAATCAGCATATTTCCCAAATGCGGAATTACATAAGCCATTAATCCGCCGGAATAAATCAGAACAGGGATTGCATATCCCATTTTGAAATTTGATTTTTGATCGGATTTTCTCAGCTTCCTGAAACTGAAAATATAAAATACATGTGCAATTAAAAATGCAGCCAGTCCGAATAAAAAATAATTGTCGTTTTCAGCTGTGTACATGAGAAATATATCTCCGAACCAGCAAAATAAAAGTGCAACTATTAAAAATAATACCTCTTGCATTTTTTTTTGCGCATTAAATATCACGTGGAGCAGCAGCATCGGCATCATCAAATATTTTGTGATGACTTCGGCCTGCTGCATTAATGAGGCGACAGCATATAAATGAATAATAGCTGCGACAAGAAATAAATTGAGAAATAATTTATCCAACTTCATAAACCCGGAATGTTTTTCTGAACGGAATGAAAAAGATCAATGAAACCAATGAAATAAATATCAGGATGTAAAGATCAATAAAATAATAGGATTGCAGATGATCGCCTGCAACCAGTAAAAGAAAAATCACGGGATAGGATGTGAGGCGCACCAATTCAGCCGTAAAAGACCAGCTGCGCTTTTCAAGTAAAACACCCAGGCAGGTAATTGAATAAAGAATAACTGCGGAATAAATAATTTGTGTCATCCGGTCGAAAGCATCAAATGAAAATAAAAAAAAGGATGTAATTCCGAGAATTAAAATAAACTGCACGAGGACATAATAATTCAGTCCCACCGGAATTGTTGTATTAAATTTTACTGCAGTTGAACCGGTTACATCGGGTGGTTTTTGCGGACCGCCTAATTCCTTTGGATACCAGCCCGGCGGGAGAAAAATCAATTTCAGTTTATCGCTGAATGTATGTGTATGTGAAAGATCGCGGAACAGATCCTTCCAGAAATCAAGTTGTGCCCGCAACGGGTTCCAGGTATTTAATGGTTTGGTGATGCCGTAAATAACTTCATTTTTTTCTTCACGGAAAGTGCCGAACATTCTGTCCCAGATAATTAATGTGCCGCCATGATTTTTATCGATATATTCCGGATTGCGGCCATGATGCACACGATGATGTGAAGGTGTATTAAAAATAAATTCAATCGGTGCGGGAAATTTATTTATTGTTTTTGTGTGTATCCAGAACTGATACAAAGTCTGAACCTGGCTCACGACAATAAACATCACCGGATCAAAACCGATAAGTGCCAGCGGTAAATAAAATGCAAAAGATCCGAATTTCTGAAATGCGCCCTGCCGCAGTGCGACACTTAAATTATATTCTTCACTCTGATGATGCACAACATGCCCGCCCCATAAAAAATTAATTTCATGTGCCAGCCGGTGAAACCAATAATAAAAAAAATCAACACCCAGAAATAAAATCACCCAGGTAAAAACTTTTGAAGGAATTGTGAAAAATCTGAAATGCAAAAACAACCATGCATAAATTCCCACAACAAATGCTTTTAAAAACGCACCGGTTACCTGTTCGGTAATACCGGCATTCATATTTGATATCGCATCATTTAATCTGTAATAACCGGTATGCTTTAATTTATCAATTAATATCTCCACTCCGATCAAAAGAAAAAAAACCGGGATTGAATAGATGATTAAGTTTACGGCTTCGGGCATAGGTTATTGCTAATTTGCTAAGTTAAGGAATGTATGAGGTATAAAGTATACGGTAGCAGGTATAAAGAAGAGCCGGACTGTGTTTCAAAAGAATTTGCTGTTTATGGCTATATTTAATTGGCCGGAATAAGGAATTGATTTTGGCAAATCGGAGATTTAGATCATGAACTTATTTGGATGTTAAAGCGGATTGGTGAGGGCACCAATTGCGGATAAAATATCGTAATTAGTTATAAAGTATGGAAAGTTGAAACAATGCAATCCATCAGGCTAAATCCTTATTGAGCTGAAGATCAGGATAAAGTTACACTTAAAGATTACAAAGGAAAAGGCTACAAAGTAAACCAGAATATTAAGTATGAAATATTAAAATCGGCAACATCACAAACCTCGGACTAATAAATTTATAACTATGAATACTTTAATATCAATCATTTCACTAACAGTTTTATTATCTTGTGTTTCATGCAGTGATTGCAATTATAAAATAACAAGTGAATATGTTGAAAGCGCCTGCAAATTTGAAACCGGAATATTTTTTGAAAAACTTATAGTAGATTCGTTAGATATGAAAGGTTTGCCAATAAAATATACTGCTGAACATACAATTGTAATTTCAAAAACAGATCCAAACCTAAAATCTACCAAACGAATTTATTTCTATAGCAAGACAGTTAATTACCAATGGATTGATATAGAAAAATCTACAACGTATGCCAATCTTCCTTATAAAATGGAAGCGGACAATTGGTATTTATTCCGAGGGTTAATGAAATTGGGAAATCCAAATCAATTAATTTTTATACACGTAGATGAAAATATGAACCACAAGTTTTATTTCAGTGATCGTAAAACGAGTTGGTAGAAGTATTAGCCCATTAGGGAAAAGATATCCTCATTGGCTGTAAATGGGAATCCAAACGGTAAAGTTTATATTCATATTGATAATCAATTTAAATACCATTTTGTATACAAAGGATTTAAAACTGGATATTGAGAGTTGAACATCTTCATTATTTTAAAATCATTCAAATCAAAACAGATCCTATTAGCTTACGTAAATTGCAACTTATTATTCCCTGATTATGTCAACTTTATTTGTTACAGGATTGTATTTTTTCTTATAAATTAATTTGTAACCAAACAATTTTTTCTTGTAATAACTTGATTGAATTACATTATCGTAGCTATCATATTGATATTCATACAAACAATTCTTGCAATTGCCACCATCAACTGATTGATGCCTAGACTTTATATTTATTGAAAGGATTCTAGATAAAGAATCAGACAACACATAATAGTTAACCCAAATATAATTATAGTGACCGCTCCATTCACTAATAAAATATTGAATTTCAGGAGTAATTTCATTTAGCACCCAGTGTTTCGTACCGTCATAGTTGGAAACAGTGTCTCCGATATGTTCAAATTGTGGGATGAATTCGATTTGAATTTGGCTTTGACCTCGGAAATAAAGTAATAAATAAAATAAGCAGCATACAATTTTTGCCATATCAATAAATTATGTGTTTTTTGAATTATCCGATCCATTTGTTGACCAATCGCCTCCATCAACTGGTGAATCATCGAAAAGTCGAACAATTTGATCTTACAGAGGATAACAAGTTTTTAAATTGTTTTCTAACCACCCACGATGACCACTAACCCAATTCCTGATTGGACCTGAAAATATTTTTTACTCGCCAGGGTTCCCTTCCTTTCAAAATTACTGAACCCTCGGAATTTCTTAGCAGGGTTCGATTCATCAAAATAATAAACATGTAGAATCAACCCTGCGTCGTTGAAAGTTTAAAGCCGGTGTTACATCACAAAAAATACGCAGGGTTGCAATTGCATTATTATTTATTTTGGAATTGCGAACCCGGCGGGTAAACCCGAACCTATCAATTGCGTGACACATACAAGACTTTACAATCATCCGGAATATTTAATTCTTTGATTGAAATTAATTCATCCGGTAGCTTTAAATCCTCTTCAAAAATTTTTTGAAGCTGCCAATCACTTATTGTTGTTTTATACCCTGTTAAATTTAGCCGATGAGAAGAATATGAAATCCTGAATTTATCAGATTCGAAATTGTAAAAACCGGAAGAAGGACTATCAATATAATTTCGAAGTTCATTAATAGTTAATCCCCTTCTTTTATAATCCGAAAGATCTATAAAGGCTGATTTTTGCAAATCCGAAAAATCCTCAATCTTCATGGTTATAAACCCCTTACTTACTGCTGATGATCCACCACCTTTATATAAAATATTGGAATTTCTAATACAGACTAAATCTTCATAAATCCCTTCAATTAAAAAGGAGTCAATGATCTGAAAATCCACTTTTCTCTTTTTAAATGCAATTGAACTGGAAATATCATTTATATATCCCGCTTTTAATTTCTGTAGTTTATCAAAATATAAATGAGAAAAAGCAGGATCAATATTGGCATAGTAAATAAATTGAATACTACTTCCATATTCCAGCGTTGTATCAAATTCGAATCTAAATGTAGAAATTGAGAGTGAATCCGATTTATGTTTATATCGAAGCACTGTATCAGATGATATGATTGTCGAGCCTGAGTCCGTTTCAAGAATTTGTATGTTATGCAATAGCAAATCAGTCCCTGTATAACCCACATTAATAGTCATCGGTCGTGAAAAATCAGATTTTTCTATATGCATTATTTCATTTAAAAGAAAGGAAATTATAATTAAATAAGTCATAAGAATTGAGTGTTGGGTTTTGCTTAATGTGGCGGTTCAATTAATTACCTGCCAGGATCCCCCTTTCAAAATTACAATTCAATGCATTAAACGTTTTCACTCATTAAACGTTTTCACTCATTAAACGTTTTCACTCATTAAACGTTTTCACTCATTAAACTTAATAAAAATTCAAAGAAATTTATTTAAAAGAAATTCAAAGTATTGAGGTTTGAGTAATGGGTATTGAGAAAAACTAAAAGCAGACTGCCGACTGTGGACTGAGGACCGCCGACTGAAGACCGCCGACCGGCCCCACTTGCCTCTTCCCCGCCAACTTCCTACCTTCACATCATGAAATTATTGCTTCTCTCTTTTTGCTTTTTATTGTTTTGCTGTTCGTCGTCATCCATCAGGCAGCAACCTCTGCCTGTTGTTTCAAAAACCGAAGCCGCAATTGTTGATTCGGCAATGGTTGTATGTGCACGGGCGGAAGCTGCGAAAGTGGGAATTGATATTTTGCGGAAAGGTGGCAATGCGATTGATGCGGCAATTGCGGTTCAGTTTGCATTGGCGGTTGTGTATCCGAATGCAGGAAATATCGGCGGCGGCGGATTTATGGTGATAAGAAAAAATAACGGCGAAATAAATGCGCTCGACTTCAGAGAAAAAGCGCCTGAACGTGCTTCAAAAAATATGTTCATCAACCCGTACACGGATGAAGTGGACAGAGCAAAAATTGAAACTTCGCATCTTGCATCCGGTGTTCCGGGAACAGTGGATGGCATGTGGACGGCACATCAGAAATACGGATCATTACCCTGGGCCGAATTGGTGCAACCCGCAATCGATATTGCAAAAAAAGGATTTTTAATTACCGAACGGCAGGCAACTGAATTAACAGCCATGCAACCGGAATTAAAAAAATTAAACGGTTATAAAAGTTATTTCATTAAAGAAAAATGGACAAAAGGAGATACGATCGTTCAATATGATTTGAGCACCACACTTGAACGTATCAGAAATTCGGGGCGGGAAGGATTTTATGCCGGATATACCGCCGAACGATTAATTAAAGATATGATGTTGCATGGCGGTGTGATGACGGCAAATGATTTAAAAAATTATCATTCGGTATGGCGTGAACCGATCACCGGCACGTATAAAAATTATCAGATCATTTCGATGCCGCCGCCTTCGAGTGGCGGACTCGCTCTAATTCAATTATTAAATGCAGTTGAAAATTTTCCGATGAAAGACTGGGGACAAAATTCAGTTGAATCAATTCATTTAATGGTGGAAGCGGAAAAATGGGTGTATGCCGATCGTGCAACATGGCTGGGTGATCCTGATTTTACAAAAATTCCGGTAGCTGAATTAACAGATAAAAATTATGCGCAAACCCGCATGGCGGATTTTAAAGAGAATAAAATAAAATCTGCAAAAGATATTCAGGCCGGAACATTTGCGGGATATGAATCAAGTGAAACAACGCATTTCAGTATTGTGGATCAATATGGAAATGCAGTTGCCGTTACAACTACTTTAAATGATAGTTATGGTTCTCGAATTACCGTAAATGGTTGCGGCTTTTTTTTAAATAATGAAATGGATGATTTTAGTGCAAAACCCGGCGAACCGAATTTATATGGTTTGATCGGCGGTGAAGCAAATGCAATTGCTCCGGGAAAAAGAATGTTGAGTTCGATGACGCCGACAATTGTTTTAAAAGACGATCAGTTATTTATGGTTGTTGGCTCACCCGGAGGCAGTACAATTATTACAAGTGTATTTCAAAATATTATCAATGTTGTGGAATATGATATGGGAATGCAGGCAAGTGTGAGTGCGCCGCGGTTTCATAATCAATGGCTGCCCGATGAAGTTAAAATGGAAACGGCAGGGTTTCCGGATGATGTGCTCACAGGTGTAAAACGACTGGGTTATAAAATTGCAAATGATGATGCTTTTGGGCGTGTAGATGCGATCCTGATTAAAACGGTTCTGGCGGGAAACAGAATACTGGAAGGCGGTGCCGACCCACGGGGCGATGACACGGCGATGGGGTTTTGAATAGCATTTAGGATTTTTGTTTCCCACAAAGGCACAAAGAGCACGGAGCAATAATTTAAACTATTTTACTTTGTGTCCTTCGTGCCTTTGTGGGAAATAATACTGATTCATTCCTTTTTAGGAAATTGACTTTTTTCAGCTTAACTTTATAGATACAATTTTATTGATATGAAAATCAGAACGCTTCTCTCCTCAATCCTCATCATCAATTTATTTTTTGTTGCAAACAGTTGCAGCAAAGAAAATCCGATTGTAAATAATGCAGAAATAATTTCACCTGATTTCAGGATGATGCATGTTGTTTATTATCGCGAAGCAAGAGATGGTTCTGCAATTGAAGTGCGTTGTATCGAATCGGAGAGAATTATCAGTCTCCCGAAATCAACAAAAAATTATGCTGCTATTAAATCGATGCTCGACGAAAGTATTCGTACAAAAACACCTGTCAGTTTAAAATTATCTCTAGCACATTCCATTGTGGAAGCACGTGAACCGGGGCCGCATGAATTAAGTATTTTTAATACGATCTGGTTTCATCATAACGATACGATCAACGAAGCAGGATTATACCGCAATATTATTTCAATGGATGAATTGAATTCCATTTTCGATTATATGGAAGCGCAGGGTTGTGCAACAGGAACTTCCGAACTCGATCATTGCATTCCTTTTCAGTATGTGGTGGATGGCTGTTATGCACGGGCACATAAAATGCGTCAGGTATTAATGGAAAAATATAATGTTTCGTGCGAAAAAGTTTTCAGTTTCGAAGGTGCATCCGGATCACTTGCCGTTGATGCAGGCGACTGTTGTGTGTTCTGGTGGTATCATGTTGCTCCGCTCGTAACAGTGAGCACTGTGCACGGACCGAAAAAATATGTAATGGATCCAAGTATGTTTGACCATCCGGTTACGATTGACGAATGGACTACTGCACAGGAAAATACAACCTGCACCCCATGGGCGGATTTCGGTTCTTATGATATCACGGAAGGAATTAAATTCTGGCCTTACGGCACGATGGGCCCATATGGTGAAGATACCGAAGATTACGACTGGACAAATACGTATCTGGATTTATATTCTACGCTTTCAACGTGTGATTAAAAGGTGCTGGTATCTGGCCGCTGGTGGCTAACGCATTTTAAGTTACCATTAATCAGCTTAGTAGCTAGTATCTAGTATCTAGTAGCCAGTGGCTAGCAGCTAGCAGCTAGCAGCCAGCAGCTAATAACTATCGGCTTTCAGCCTTCTCCTCAATCTTCTGCATCAGCCATCTGCTGTCGGCAATTTCTTTTGTTTCCTCTACTTTCTTTTTTAATTCGGCGAGTTTTTGTTTGTCGCGTCTTGTGAGGCGGGATAGTTTATCGGTGAACTTCAGAAAATTCACATAAAGTGTTTTTACGTTTTCACTCAATGTTTTATTTCTGCGCAGGTATACTTTAAATGCTTCAATTGCACTTTGCATCGGGTCCCATTCATCGAGCTGATAATAAATTTTAATTTGCATCGTGCGTGTATCCAATGAATAAAAAATATCGGTGAATTCAACCTGGTTGATCAGTCGTAATGCTTCGCCATATTGTCCCCTGAAAAATAATAATGCACCCTGATTATAATTGTATGCATTGTTTCTGAATTTTTCATTCAGCTTACTTTTATAATTTTTGATGAATTGTTCCGCCCAGTCAAATTCGCCGACACGCAGTGCGGTGATCACAATATTTTTATAGGTCCATGGAGATAAATATCCGTCTACGAGCGATAATTCTTTTTCCAGTGCGGCTTTTGATAAATTAAAATACTCACGTAAATATTTCTGTTCGCCGGCATTGATTTTACGTATCGCAAAATTCTGCGCATATGCATACATATCGCGGGCTTCATCGAGCGGGAATTTATCGGTATGTTCGTTTAAAAGTGTTTTTAATTTTTCAAAATGATCGTCGTTTTCCGTTTCAACAAATGTCATCAGGATCTGATAATAAATACTGATGGAAGGATATTCGTCGTACGTATTATCATGAAGGTGATCTGATATTTCTTTCAGTAATCTGAGTTTATAATCGGTAACAACTAATTTCTGTCTGTTGATGAGTTCACATGAGTATTTCAGCTTCGTTGCAATATAAAACAGATCAAGATAGTTTGCCGCTTCCTGCAGACTTGCATCATAAGCACGTTTTTTCTGGCGGTCGAAATATAAATTCACCTCGCTTTGCAATAAATATTCTTTGTAAAAATAGGGTGCATTCCGGAAGGGATTTTTTTCCAGTGTTGATCTTGCTTCACGCAATGTTTGCTCAAATAATTTATCGGATTCCCATTTATTATAGGTACTTAATAAATGCACATACCCTTCAATATCTTCTTCAAAATGTTTATTGTAGCGAATAAAATTTTCGATATGATCTACAATATCACTCATTAAATAGCCCAGTTTTTTTTCGGTGAGTTCGATACCGGGTATTCCTTTCGCAAGCAATTTCTCTTTTTCAATATTCCGTGAATCAAATTCAGGGGCATATTTTTTTACATAATTATAAAACAGCAGCAGGGTATCATCTTTATTAAAAAAAGGGGATGCGAGGTAGTCTGAAAATCTGTTCAGTTCCTTTGTGCTGAAATTCTTCAGCATATCTGCCATTTTGCTTTTATACATCTCTGCTCCTCCGAAGGCTGAAATTAGACCATTTTTTTCGGAAACCGTGATTTCCGGGGATAAAAATAAAGCCTGAAATTCAAATTAATAATATTGATTTTCAATGATTTACGTCATCAATTCAGAAAAATGATGTTAATATGACTTAAAAAACATGTCGGAAACTTCGGAAAACATGAAAATATGTTGTTTTTTTTTGTCTATTCTTGATCTTTCTTTACATTGGATAATTCAAAACGGCAACAATGATGAGGTTTTACCCGGAACAACCGAAAACATTTGTGAGAAATCTGCTCACCATATTTCTTTTCTTGATTGCCTCGGCTGCAATGGCGCAAACGCCTACGGTTGCGGTTGACGACAGTGTGAAAATGTGTGAGGGAACAGCACAAACCATCAATATTTTGTTAAACGATATTGATCCCGACCCGGGTGAAGTGTTGGAAGTTGACATTCTTGCCGGTCCTGCCAGTTCTATGATCGATTATGAAGATGGAGATATTGAGGGTGAGTATACAATTTTTGTAGACCCGGGTTTTTCCGGCGAAGATGCAATTGTATATGAAGTTTGTGGCGATGATGACCTCTGTGATATCGGTGTAATTGTGATTATTGTGGGAGGTGAAGCAGGATGCGTTTGGCCGGGTGATGCAAATGTGGACAGTATTTGTAACGTGATCGATCTTTTACCCATAGGGGTATTTTTTGGGAATAATGGACCGGAAAGGCCGGATGAAGACGGCACCTGGGAAAGTTCGTTTTGCGACGAATGGGCAAACCCTGGTGGATATACCATCTCTCCTAACCCCAAATTTGCAGATTGTAATGGAGATGGCCTGATTGACGCCAGTGATACCCTGATCATTGTAAATAATTACGGACAGGCACACGGCACATATATTCCTGAAGAATTTATCGGCGGCCCCGATGCAGCACTTCTGCATCTTGCCTTTTTTACCGATACGATAGAAAGTGGTTCAGAAGTAGTGATTCCAATTCAGTTAGGATCCGATGCAACCCCCGCCACAAGTATTTACGGGCTTGCTTTTCAGTTAGAGTACGATAAATCACTAATTGTTCCGGGCAGTATCCGGGTTACTTTCAACTCAGGTTGGCTTGGTACACCCGGTACTGACCTTTTAAGTCTGAATTCAAATGACACGACTGCCGGCCGGCTGAGTGTTGCAGTAACAAGAATTAATCAGCTTGCAATTTCAGGCAGTGGAAATATCGGAGAAGTAAGTTTTGTAATGGAAGATAATATCGCCGGAAAAATGCTCGCAAATTTTTCAACGACAATGAAATTCTGCATCGAACAACCACTCACAATTAATTCATCGGGTGATCCGATTCCGGTTCAGGTGCGTTGCGATTCAGTTATTGCATATCAAATAACAAATGATGTAAATAATTTTATTCAGGAAAATATTCTGATTTTCCCGAATCCTGCATCCGATCAATTCCAGATAAAATTACCGGTTGAATTAACAGGCGAATGCGAATTAATGAATTTGTATGGCCAGGTTATTCATACCGAAAAAATAAATTCCAGTTTGTTAAATATCAAAACAAATCATTTACCGTCCGGAACATATACGGTAATGATTAAATCTGAGAATTCAGTTTTCACACAAAAAATTATTGTTCAACATTAAACCACTACTATGAAAAAGTTTTTATTCTTTCTCCTTAGTTCGTTTATCCTGATTGATTTGCAGGCAACTGTATCAGATTGCCATGCAGATTTTTCATATACGGTTGACGGACTCACAGTACATTTTACAGATCTGTCAACTGCAGATCCCGGCCCGATCATCGGCTGGACATGGGATTTTGGTGATGGTACAACATCAACTGAAGAAAATCCCGTGCATACGTATGCAGTTGCAGGCGAATATGATGTGTGTGTAACAATACATGCAGACGGCGCTTGCTACAGCGATAAATGCGAAAGTAATTTACCTGTTGGCGGCGGCATTACCTGTGATGCGGAATTTGAATATTCAGGTGCCGATCTTGTAATTCATTTTTTTGATGCATCTGAAACAGATGGTGATATCACAAGTTATTACTGGACTTTCGGCGATGGATCGGAAGCGGATGGGCCTAATCCTGAACATACTTATGCAGTTGGTGGTGTTTATGAAGTTTGTTTAACAATTACTTCAGAAGCAGGAGGTGTTGTTTGCACATCTACTGTTTGTCATACAATAATTGTTGGTGGTGTTGGTGCAGATTGTATTGCATCATTAGATTATGAAATGGATGGTTCAACTGTATTTTTTGAAAGTATTACCGATCCGGGTCCCGGCGATGTCGTAAGTTATGCATGGAATTTCGGCGACGGTACGGAAGGCGACGGTGCAAATCCTATTCACGAATATGCGGAACCCGGAACATATTGGGTTTGTGTGACGGTTGTTTTTGCAACAGGTTGTGTGGATGAATATTGTGATGATGTAATTATTGAAGGTGGCGATTGTGTTGTAACAGCAGAAGTTGTTGGAGCAGATGGTTTGAGTAAACATTTTTTTGCAACGGTTACACCGGCGGCTGATGCAATAACTTATACATGGACATTCGGTGATGGAACAACATATACGGAAGTAACCGGCGGCGGTGCATCCGACCCATGGCACGAATACGATACTGCAGGAGTGTATGAAGTTTGTGTAACAATTGAAACAGGTGCAGGTTGTGTTGACGAATATTGTTTCACCGTTGAAGTTGGCGGTGGCGGCGGAGGAGATTGTAATGCAAATTATGAATTTACAATCGATGGTTTAACCGTACATTATTTTGAAACTGCAACAGGAACAGGTGACGCAAGTTATTCATGGAGTTTTGGAGATGGTGCAACATCAACAGCAGCAAATCCAACGCATACATATGATGTGAATGGTACTTATACAGTTTGTCTTACCGTAACTTATACATATATGGGTACGATTTGCACAGATATGTATTGCGAAATAATTGAAGTGGTAGTTGGCGGTGATTGTGTTTCTGATTATGAATTCAGTACTGATGGATTAACAATACATTTCTTTGAAACTGCAACAGGTGATGTTACCGAATATGCATGGGATTTTGGTGATGGAGAAATTTCTTATGATGCAAATCCCACACATACATTTGATTCACCGGGAACATACCTTGTATGTTTAACAATTACAACTGCAGCCGGATGTGTGGATGAATATTGCCATGAAGTACATGTTACAGAAGGTGGTGATTGCGAATCTGATTTTGAATTGGATAAAGACGGATTAACCGTGCATTTCTTTGAAACTGCAGATGGCGGTGGTGCAGATATTGTTTCGTACGAATGGTCGTTTGGTGATGGTGCAACTTCTGATGCAGCGAATCCGGTGCATGAATATGCAGAAGCCGGAACATATCTTGTTTGTCTTACAATTATTACAAACGACAGTTGTGTTTCTACATTCTGTGATGAAATTACCGTTGAAACCGGTGGCGGCGGCGGCGGTGATTGTAATGCAGATTATTCTGTTATTTCAATGGAATTAATTCCTGACGGCTGGCTTGTGAATTTTAACAATGAATCAACAGCAGGCGGAGATATTGTTTCAGTACTCTGGTATTTTGGTGATGGAACAACTGCAGAAACTTTTGATGCAGAACATATTTATACAGAAGCAGGTACATATGTAGTATGTGTTGTGATCACAACAGCAGATGGTTGCACGGATGAATTCTGTGATGAAATATTTATTGGTGGTGATGGTGATTGCGAAGCTGATTTTAATTGGGAAGATGACGGATTAACTGTCGACTTTACGGAAGATGCTGCCGGAGGTGGTGCAGATATTATCAGTTATTTATGGTCGTTCGACGACGGCACAATTGATTACGGCGCATCTGTTACACATACATTTGATGTTGCAGGCGAATATGAAGTATGCTTAACAATCATCACGGCCGACAGTTGTATTGATACACATTGTGAAATGGTGCATGTGGAAGGTGGTGATCCGGGATGTATGGCAGGATTTGAAATTGAAAGTCTTGAAGAAACTGATTTGGGTTGGATGGTGAATTTCACAAATACATCAACAGGTTCTGATAATTATGCATGGGATTTTGGAGATGGTGGCGAATCTGATGCAACAAATCCTGAACATTTATATGATGAACCGGGTATTTATACTGTTTGCTTGACAATTGGAGCATTGGGTACGGATTGTTACGATACATATTGTGAAGAAATATTTATTGGTGGTGATGATGATTGTGTAAATACTGCGAATATTGATTCCGCATACGGATGTATTGAAATTTATGAACCGGTTTGCGGATGCGATGGCATCACTTATCAAAATTCATGTTTTGCAGAATATTACGGAGGTGTGGTTTACTGGACAGAAGGTGCATGTGGAACTGCAATTCAGGAAGAAAATATTTTCGGTAACGTAAATATTTATCCGAACCCGGCACAAAATTCTGCAGTGATCAGTTATGTTGTTAAATCAAATACGGAGATCAGGATTGATGTAATTGATCTTGTAGGACAAAGCATTTCTCAGCCAATGATTCAAAATGCAGTTGCAGGTAATTATAATTATGTTTTAAATACGGAAGATTTTACATCCGGAATTTACTTTATCAGAATATCGGGAGGCGGTGACGCTGAAACACAAAAATTGGTGATTACGAAATAACACCAACTGAGGTGCCGGTTGGTAGCAAACCGGCATCTTTTACTTTTTCTCCTTAAAGGTTATCAGCCGTGTTTAGTTTAAGCACGGCTGATTTTTTTTTGCCTTGAAAGAAATATCCTACTTTTAAATGATAAATTGACCCAGCATGAAAATACTTCTGTCAAAAACGAAGGCGTATTCAATATGGATTTACATCCTTTGCATATTCGTGATTTTTCTGCCGGGTTGTAAATCAAAAATCACAACTGAATTCATTTTAGAAAAACCAACAGCCGAACAAGAAAAAAATATCGGTGATTATCTGGATGCACTTGAACAGAGGGCTGAGAATTGTGGAATATCCATCTCTTCAAAAATATTGGAAGAAAGCGGCGAAATCCAAATTAATTGCAAAGGCGGCAACCCGGCTTCAATAAAAAATCTATTATTTAAAAAGAATTTTGATTTTAAATTAATGGTCATGCTTGATGAAAGTATTATCTGGGAATTCCTGCATGATATGGATCTGTCAACAATTGATTTTGATACCAGCATGTACTTTGGCAGCCGCTATGATTCTATTTCCGGTTATTTTAAACTGGAAATAGACGGTACCCGCATGTACCCTGTATTCGGCAATTCGCTACCATCTGACACAAGCTATGCGAAACATTTATTGGACAGCCTCTTGAAGGATGACCTTGGTGAAAATTATTGTGTCTCAAGATGGGGTATTCCGCTTCCAAACGATTCGATCAGACTGCCATTATATTTATTCAAGACGGATGAACAAAATCCGTTTGAACAAAACGAAAGATTTATTGAATATGCTAACGTGGAAAAAAGCACATTCTCCGGCATGCCGGAAATCAGAATAAAATTTAAAAGTAATTACATCAGTAGTTGGTCAAAAATGACAGGAGTACATAAAGGAGAAATAATCGCCTTAATAATCAACAATAGAGTATATTCGACTCCAATGATTCATGAAAGAATTGAAGGGGGGCTGGCAACAATTTCAGGGATGTTCGACCTTGATGAGGCTAAAATTATTTCCGGTTTATTAATAAGTGACCCGCTTCCGTTTGAATTAAAACTTGTTTCGATGAAATATAAATGATAAGTGAAAAAATAAATCTCGGAAAACGGTTCAATCATCCTTAAACTTCCCCTTATATTCTCCCTGATTATAATTGCTGTTTAATTCTTCCATTTCTTTTATTTCCGCTTCGGTGAGCGGTTTTAAAATAATGCCGGTTAAATTCGGTTTGCCTGCATTTACCCAGGCAGTGAGCCAGAAAGAACCGAGGTCGATGATGTTTTGCCGCATACGGCGCTCCACCATATTGTTGAGCATGGAATTATATTTCTCGGTATACTCTTTCGAATATACACGAACGGTTGAGGCGCCACGTGTTTCATAACTGTATTTCCTGTCGGATGGAAATTCTTCATTTAATTGTTTTTCGAAATTCAACACACTGTCTACCACCAAATGACTGTCGAAAACAATTTCCCAGATACGTTTATTTATGTCGGGAATAAATTCTGCTTTCCCTGCAAAATAATCATAATTTTCTCCCATTAATTCCGGAATACGTGATTCCCAAAATCCATGAATGCCTACCTGGTTTGTCATTTGTCCGTTATAATTTTCGGTGCAGTGCAAAGGCACATGTGCATCAGAAATATAATGACCGATCTCAGCTGTTGTGCGCAGAATTTTATTTGCATCTTTTGCTTTGAATGCATCGGTTAAACGAAACATCATCAATTCAATATACCAGGGAACAATACCATAGGAATTTAATGTATCTTCAGAATAGCGGACAACCGCATCTTTCCATTTATGCGGAACATTTGGAAAGGGATATGCACCGTAATGATCGAGATCAATATAATGACGGGGTGCTTCAGCAGCGATTGAATAGCGCCGTTTATCCGGATCAACAGCATGCTCGGTGATATAATCGATATAGGGTTTATAAAATGAAAATAATTCTTCAGGTAAAGTATACAGTGCCATTTGATTGATGCGCTGATGCGCCCAAAAACCCCAGGGGCCAGGTTCGGGAGCTGCTGCGGGCTTTGCAACGACTAATAAAAAACCAAATATCAGAAAAAGCAGCGTGCGTTTCATTCTCCAATATTATAAATAATTTGCGGGATTTTAGTTTCCTTTAAAGGAAGATGCTTACCACAGATTACACAGATAAATTCGCCGTTGATCTGCGAAATCTGCGGGAGACTTTAATTTCCCACGAAGTTCACAAAGAAGCACAAAACGCTGTGCTGATCTGTGGTGGATTATTATAAGCATTGCAGTATTTTCACTATTGCAAATTCAATCTCCTCATCAGAAATAATTAGCGGTGGTGCAATGCGTAAACAATGCGGAGCAAATAAAAACCAATCCGTTAATAATCCGGCTTCAATTAATTTCCGGTTTAATGCAAGGTTAAATTCTGCCGATTCAAATTCAATTGCCATCATCAATCCGGCATTTCGGACGGATTTTATTTTGGGATGCATTAAATTCTTTTTGATGAATTCTGCTTTTCTCTCTACATCAGAAATCAAATGCAATCGCATTAATTCTTCTGCGGCAGCCAAACCGGCAGCACAGGAAACCGGATGTCCACCGAAAGTAGTGAGGTGACCAAGCACCGGATGATTTGTAAAAGTATCCATCATTTCTTTCGATGCGATAAATGCGCCGAGTGGCATACCTCCGCCGAAAGCTTTTCCCAATGTGAGCACATCCGGAATTATATTATATTTTTCAAGGCCGAATAATTTCCCTGTGCGCCCAAAACCTGTTTGGCATTCATCAAATATTAATAATGCACCTGTTGCATTGCATTTATTTCTTATTGCAGTTAAATAATTTTCTTCCGGCAATATCACTCCTGCTTCTGCCTGCACAATTTCCATAATTACAGCAGCAGTTTTATCTGTAATCAATTCAAGCTGATTGAAATTATTAAAATCAAGAATGCTGTTATCGGGAATTAATGGCCGGAATGCATTTTTTCTTTCTTCATTATTTCCCAAACTCAACGCACCTTGCGTAGATCCGTGGTAAGAATTTTTAAATGAAATAATTTCTGTTCGTCCCGTAACACGCTTCGCAAGTTTAATTGCACCTTCAATTGCTTCACTGCCTGAATTCGTATAATAAACTGCATTTAAATTTTGAGGTAGATGCGCTGTTAACCATTCAGCAAGCTTAATTTGTGGAGATTGAATTATTTCTCCATACACCATTAAATAAGAATATTTATTAAGCTGATCGGTGATTGCTTTTTTAATTGCAGAATTTTGATGGCCGAGATTGCTCACCGAAATCCCTGAAATCAAATCGAGGTATTTTTTTCCGCTCACATCATACAACCAACAACCTTCTGCTCTTTCAATTTCTAGCATAAGTGGCGCATCACTAGTTTGTGCGATATGGTTCAGAAATAATTGGCGGTTGGAAATCATGTTGTTTTATTGAGAAGCCGCAAATTTTTTTTTATTTCAACCGCCGAACTGGTTTAAAACCGCGTTCGGGGTGCTTTTCTTTAAATGAGCGAATTAATTTCAATTTCATTTAACCACCGAACGGGTTTGAAACCTCATTCAGGATATGCTATTATCATTTTAGTTAGCACTGACGTTTAATATTATTCTCGAAAATCCTGAATGGGTTTGCAACCTCATTCAGGATATGCTATTATCATTTTAGTTAGCACTGACGTTTAATATTATTCTCGAAAACCCTGAATGGGTTGGAAACCTCATTCAGGTTATGCTATTATCATTTAGTTTGCACTGACGTTGAATATCACTCTCGAAAACCCTGAATGGGTTGGAAACCTCATTCAGGGTCACGCCCAAACCTTTGTTCCTTCCGTACAATTCTTACAAATATCAATTTCACTTCTGCTTTTCAATAGTGCCGATCTGAAATTCTGATATTTATCGCTTTGCCATAATTCTTTGAAAGTAGTTTCTTTTAAATCTCCTAATTGATGTTGTGCATCTTTATCAAAGCAACAAGGCACAACGGCGCCGTCCCATGTAATAACGCAGCTATGCCATAATTTCCAGCAATGATTGAGCATTTCATTTTTTATTTTGTATTTGCCGTCGTCCTGTTTCGCATAGCGTGAATAATAATCAATGGTAGGAATTAAATCATTCCCGTTTTCATAATCATAGATCTGTGCAGTTTTAAATCCGACATCATCCACACCCAATTCTTTTGCGAGTTTTTTTACATCTTCGATCTGATGTTCATTTGGTTTCACCACAAGAAATTGAAAAATCACAAATGGTTTTTTTGATTTTAATTCCTTTTTCCAGCGGATAATATTTTTTGTTCCTTCAATAACTTTATTCAGGTTTCCACCAACTCGATATTGCTCATACACTTCCTGAGTTGTGCCGTCAATCGAAATGATTAATCTGTCCAAACCGCTTTCAATTGTTTTCCTTGCATTCTCATCAGTTAAATAATGTGCATTACTTGATGTGGCGGTATAAATTCCTTTATCGCTTGCGTATTTCACCATCTCCAGGAAATCAGGATTTAAATAAGGTTCGCCCTGAAAATAAAAAATGAGATAGGAAAGATCTTTATACATTTCATCTATCGTCTGCCTGAAAAAATCTTTTTTCAGCATACCGGTCGGGCGGGTAAACGAACGCAGTCCACTCGGGCATTCAGGGCAACGCAAATTGCAGGATGTTGTAGGTTCAAATGAAATTGAAACAGGCAGGCCCCATTGCGTTGGTTTTTTGGTCCATTTCGAATAATAAAAAGAAGATACCACTTTCGTCATGTTCCATACACGCCGTGGAGTGAGCCTTGAAATATAATTGAATGAATCTCTGTAGCTGAATGGCATGGTGGTTATTTCGTACTGCTGGGCCCTTTCAGGTTATCCTCAAAACCCTGTAACGACTGAAAATAGTTCAGTTTAATTCCGCAACGTTGTTTTTCCGAGCTCAGATCGTAGCATAAATTTAAGATATCGCTGAATGATCTGGGTATTGCAGCAGAACGTTTTAATATACTTCTTTCAAAATCTCCTTCATACCAGAAAAACTGCATTGTCTGACAATAATTACATTTAATCGGCCAGTTGGATTGTTTTTCCAATTCGCTTTTCATTTCCTGAACAAGCCGCATTATCTGGCCGAATTCTTCATCTGAAATTGTAAAACAAAATGTGGATGAATCTTCTGAACTCAGCATAAACTGAAAACATTGATTGCTTTCAGTAATTCTGAACGTAACAATATTGTATGTCCCGTCGAAAAACATAAAATCAACAAAGCGCTCATCATATTTTTTAAATTCAATCGGTTGCCCGATGATCGTATCTCCATTAATAATTGTAATCGTGCTGTCGGTATAAATCGGGTTTTGAGCAAAAGAAATTTTTGCAGCAAATAAAAAACAAATACAAAGGATTAGTTGAAAGAATATCTTCATTATAAATGCTCAAATTGTTTTAGGAAACGGAGATCATTTTCAGAGAATAAACGAATATCGTTGATGCGGTATTTTAAAATGGCCATTCTTTCCAGGCCCATACCGAATGCAAAGCCGGTATATTTTTCCGGATCGATATTACAATTTTTCAGAACCGTCGGGTCAATCATGCCACAGCCGCCGATCTCCACCCAGCCCGTATGCTTGCAGATATTACATCCTGCACCGTTACAAATAAAACAACTCACATCCAGTTCGGCGCTTGGTTCGGTAAAAGGGAAATAACTCGGGCGCAACCGTATTTCCGTTTTTTCCCCGAATAATTCCTGAGCGAGATATAATAAGGTTTGTTTCAGGTCGGCGAATGTAACACCTTCATCCACATAAAATAATTCGATCTGGTGAAAAATACAATGTGCCCTTGCAGTTATTGTTTCATTGCGGTATGTTCTTCCCAGATTCATCATGCGCAATGGAGGTTTTTGATTTTCCATCATGCGTATCTGCACATTGCTCGTATGTGTGCGCAAAACAATAGCAGGATTTTGCTGAATATAAAATGTATCCTGCATATCTCTGGCGGGATGATCTTCCGGCATGGCGAGCGCTGTGAAATTATGCCAGTCGTCTTCGATTTCAGGTCCGTCGACAGATTGATAACCGATCTTCGAAAAAATACTGATCAGCTCATCTTTAATCAATGTGATCGGGTGACGTGCGCCGGGATTTTTTACGGCAACAGGTAATGTATAATCGATTTCTTTTGCTGCCCCTTTTTTTGAGCTTATATTTAGTGATTGATACCCGGCAAATTTTTCCTCCGCAAGTTGTTTCAGTTCATTTACTTTTTGCCCGTATTCTTTTTTCTGATCATTCGGCACGTCTTTAATTGCTGCGAACAAATCCTTTAATACATTTTTGGTTCCGAGGAATTTAATTCTGAATGCTTCGAGTTCTTCCGCATTTTGAATATTGAAATCCTGAATCTGTTTTTTGAATTCTGAAATATTTTGATTTGAATCCTGCATAGTTCGAACGCCAAAAATACAAAAACAAAAAGGGCGGCCAAACCGGCCGCCCTTGTATTTATTTAATAACCTTAAATCAATTGATCATGAATTTATCAGAATAGTTTGATTTACCATTGCTGATAACGATGAAATACATTCCTGGCTGGAAGTTTTCAATATTCATTTCGATGAGGTTTTCACCGTTTACAACTGCCTGAGTAAATGCATTCACTTCTTTACCGAGCATATCATAAACTTTCACTTCCACATTCATATCTTCCTGAACGCATAAATAATCTACTGTGATAGAATTTGTAGAAGCAGGGTTCGGGAATATACCTTCGATTGAATTATCCCAATCTTCAGTTATTTCAGTGAATGTACCATCTGTTCTCCAGTTGCTTGATCTTACAGAAACAAGAAGGTCGTAACAATCTGATGTATTCATAGCGCCTGACCAACCGTATACCTTGATATAACGTGTTCCGGTTGTTGTTGTATTCCAGATGATTTGCTCGCTTGTAGTTCCGCCGTTTTCAGAAATTCCTTTCTGAACAACGCTTTGGTTATACAAACGCACATCATAATCAGCAGGTAATGACGTCAGATCAACTTTGATCTTTGTATTTGCACCTGTTGTTGTGAATTTGAACCAGTCAACATCTGTAGTTGAGCTGATCAATGCATGATATGTTGTTGCAGCAGAAATCAATGTAGCAGTTCCGGATGTATTATTGGATTCATACGTATCTGAGCAAACACCGCCTGCAGCTGTTGTTGTGAATGTTGTTGTTGAAGTATAAGCGCTTGTAGTACCACCGCTGCATACAGTTTGAACCTGCCAGTCGTAAGAAGTGCTGGCTACTAAACCTGTAAGTACTTTAGAAGTAGTTGCAGATGTTGTATTTGTCCATGTTGCATCAGCTGATTTTTTATAACGAACGTTATAGCTTGTTGCTCCTGCAGCACCTGTCCAGTTAAGCGTAGCACCTGTTGAAGAAATGGAAGTTGTGTTCATTCCGGTTGGTGCATTACATGTAGCACCGCCGCCGCCACCGCAGCCATTTGAACTCAAGATGGAAACCCTTGATCCGCCCGCAGCGAACAATGCCTGCATTCTTGTTTTCTGACCTGCAGTAAAGAGGTTCATACAACCGTCATCAGTATAGTCCATGTAATTTTGATACATATCGCCATTCGGACCATTTGAACATGAAATACGGATAGCACCGTTAGGGCAACCATAAGTTTCATCAGCCTGATTAGGTGTATCTGCAACTAAGTCTGAACCTGCGCAACCGGTACCATCGTCGCCCCAGATATGATATAAATTCAACCAGTGGCCAACTTCGTGTGTTGCTGTACGGCCCAGATCGTATGGAGTTGCACCTGCACCACCAACACCGAAATATACATAGTCGATAACTACACCGTCAGTAGAAGCTGCACCACCAGGGAATTGAGCATAACCCAATAAACCACCACTCAGGTCGCATACCCATAAATTGAGATATGAATTGCGATCCCAGATGGTATGTCCATAGGTTGCAAATTTCATATCATCAGAAGTGCTGAATGATGTTTTTGTAGTGCTTGTTCTTGTGATACCAGTAGTAGGATTACCACTTGGATCAACGGTAGCAAGGCAGAATTGCACTTCGCAGTTTGCTGCTACACCTGCGAAATATGCAGGTGTTTCGCCTACATCTGAATTTGTTCTGCTAAAATCTTTGTTTAATACGTCGATCTGATTGTAAACCTGTGCGTCTGCAATATTTTCTGCAGCTACGTTGTAAACAATGTGAACTACAACCGGAATCGTAACTACTGTGCGCTCGCCGCCATTTGTAGCCTGCGTTGCGATGTAGTTTTGTGTAAATTGTTCGATCGCTTCGCGATTTTGAGAATAATAGGGATCCTCTGCCCGTAACCGTGAATCAACATCCATAGTTGAACACGACCTTTGAGGTGCCTGTGCAAGCACCATACCCCCCCAAACTAACGAAAGGGCTGAAATAAGTAATGATTTCTTCAGCATTTGATACTAAATTTTTTAGGGTTTACTAATAAATTAATTAAGAATAGGTGTGGTTGTTCAGCAAGGTCACGCTAAACCGGTAATACAATTGTTAAAACCGATTTAGAAGTGCAAATGTAATTTTTTTTAACAAAAACAACAATAAGTTATAAAAAACTTAGACACATGTCACTGTATATAGTCACATAATGAAATTCTGATTGTAATCCGTTGCGATAAAACTGTCAGAATAGCTGATTTCAGTGAGTCTGTAACCATTTTAAAAAAAATATTGTATCGTCATAAAACATCTGTTTGGATTGCATTTGTTGTAATTATAATAAGGGTTCTAAGGTCTAGTCTTTAATTATCATTTTGATAACGAATGCTTGTTTCTTCAAACAATTTGTTAATAACAAAGAATGCATTTTAGTATGTTGCTGATGTAAACAGCAAAATTCCCTCTTATTATTACAAGGCAGCCGGCAAGGAATCCGGTAAGGAGATTTTAGAAAACGGTACGGAACGTTTCGAAAAGCCGCATTGTATCTTTGCAGAAGAAATGAAATTGCAGGATTTACTCAGGGAACGGATACTTGTTCTTGACGGTGCCATGGGCACAATGATTCAACGGTATAAATTATCGGAAGAACAATACAGGGGCGAACGCTTTAAAGATCATCCCTATGATCTGAAAGGCAATAATGATCTGCTCTCCATTACCCAACCCGGCATTGTCAGAGAAATACACAAAGCTTATCTGGATGCCGGTGCCGACATAATTGAAACAAATACATTTACGGCAACAAGTATTTCCCAGGCCGATTATCACCTCCAGAATGTTGTTTATGAAATAAATTTCGCCGCAGCGAAAATTGCAAAAGAAATTGCAGCGGAATACACATTAAAAGATCCCGACAAGCCACGATTTGTTGCCGGAAGTTTGGGCCCGACAAACAGAACCGCTTCTCTTTCGCCCGATGTAAATAACCCGGGCTATCGTGCAGTTTCTTTTGATGAATTTGCGGCAAGCTACTATGAAGCTGCAAAAGGCCTGATGGAAGGCGGTGCGGATATTTTAATTATAGAAACTGTATTCGATACCCTTAATGCAAAAGCAGCTGCTTATGCAATTCAAAAATTATTTGCCGAACAAAACAAAACCCTTCCGTTAATTATTTCAGGAACTATTGTTGACGCAAGCGGCAGAACATTAAGCGGACAAACCCTTGAAGCATTTCTGATTTCTGTATCACATGCACCTTTACTTGCAGTCGGATTAAATTGTGCGCTCGGTGCAAAACAATTATTGCCGCACGTGCAAACACTTGCTCAAAAAACGGATCTGCCGACAATTGTATTTCCGAATGCAGGATTGCCAAATGCATTTGGTGAATATGATGAAACACCCGAATCAAATGGAAATGATATTGAAACGTTTTTAAAGAACGGATGGGTGAATATTATCGGCGGATGTTGCGGAACAACGCCGGATCATATTAAACGAATAGCAGATCTCGCTAAAAAATATCCGCCGCGTATTCCACCTGTACTTCCGAAATTGCCTTCCTTCAGCGGTCTCGAACCAATGATAAAATTTGAAGGAAGCAATTTTATAAATATCGGCGAGCGGACAAATATTACCGGCAGTAAACAATTTAAAAGACTCATTCTCGAAGAAAAATATGATGAAGCATTGGTTGTTGCACGCCAGCAGGTAGAAAATGGTGCGCAAATGATCGATGTAAATATGGATGAAGGAATGCTGGATGGTGTAAATGCCATGACGACATTTTTACATTTAATAGTTGCAGAACCGGATATTTCAAAAGTGCCCGTTGTAATTGATTCAAGTAAATGGGAAATTATTCATGCGGGACTAAAATGTTTACAGGGAAAATCGATTGTAAATTCAATTTCATTAAAAGAAGGCGAAGCAAAATTTATAGAACATGCCCGTGAAGCTAAATTATTAGGTGCTGCCGTTATCGTGATGGCATTTGATGAAGAGGGCCAGGCAACCACTTATGAAAAAAGAATTTCAATCTGCAAACGTGCTTATGATATATTAACAGAACAAGTTGGATTTGATGCAACAGATATTATTTTCGATCCGAATATTTTAACCGTTGCAACAGGAATTGAAGAACATAATTCTTACGCACTTGATTATATCCGTGCAACAAAATGGATCAAAGAACATTTACCGGGCACAATGGTAAGCGGTGGGGTGAGCAATATTTCATTTTCATTTCAGGGAAATAACACAGTAAGAGAAGCCATGCATGCGGCATTTTTATATCACGCCATTCATGCGGGATTGGATATGGGAATTGTAAATGCGGGAATGATCGAGATCTACGAAAACATCGATAAACAATTGCTCGAAAAAATTGAAGATGTTTTATTTAACCGTCGGGATGACGCAACAGAGAATTTAGTTGAATTTGCATCCACCCTCAAACAAAAAACAAAAGAACAGCTTAAAGATGATGAATGGAGGGGAAGAAGTTTGGAAGAAAGATTAAGTTATGCCCTTACAAAAGGTGTAACAGAATTTATTGATGCAGATATTGCAGAAGCACTTGCGACTTATAATAAACCACTTGACATTATCGAAGGTCCTCTTATGAAGGGAATGAATATCGTGGGTGATTTATTCGGATCAGGAAAAATGTTTTTACCGCAGGTTGTGAAGAGCGCACGTGTAATGAAAAAAGCTGTTGCAATTCTTACACCGCTGATAAACAGCCCCATCCCGACCTTCCCCCAAGGGGAAGGAGAAAAACTCTCCGTCAAATCTTCAGAAAAAATCAAAACCGGCCTTGCATTTCAGATGGCTGATCCCGCTTATTACGAATTTTTAAAACAAGCTGTTCAAAAAAATAAAGATGATGCAACAGACGCTGAAAAATTACTCTGGAATCATTTACGTGGTAAAAAATTAGAGAATTATAAATTCCGCAGACAACATATCATCGGGAATTACATTGCAGATTTTGTTTGTCTCAAAAAAAACCTGGTAATTGAATTAGACGGCTCAATTCATCAATTACCTGAAAACAAAGAAAATGATCAGGCACGAACAGAAAAATTAAATCACTACGGATTTACCGTTTTGAGATTTAGTAATGAAGAATTATTCAAAAATCTTGATCATGTTTTAAACAAAATTTCAGAAACTTTAAAAGGTTTGCCGGATTACGATGAGAATAGAAAATCTGATGAATTGGCAGAAAGTAATGATAGCAGGAAAGTCTTCCCTCTGGGGGAAGATTTAGATGGGGCCGGTAGACGAAAGCGTATTTTAATGGCAACGGTCAAAGGCGATGTGCATGATATAGGGAAAAATATTGTTGGCGTCGTTCTCGCATGTAATAATTATGAAATTATCGATTTGGGGGTGATGGTGCCTGCTGATAAAATTTTACAGACTGCCATAGATCAGAAAGTTGACATTATCGGATTAAGCGGATTGATCACACCATCGCTGGATGAAATGGTGCATGTGGCGGAAGAAATGCAGCGCAGAAATATGACCGTTCCACTCATGATTGGCGGAGCGACAACTTCTCGAACACATACCGCTGTGAAAATTGCACCTGCTTATGACCAACCCGTCATTCACGTTACCGATGCATCACGAAGCGTTTCCATTGCAAGCAAATTATTAAATCACGAAAAAGATGCATTTGTAAAATCCATTCGCGATGAATATGGTGTTGTGCAAAAAACACATCAGCAAAAACAATCTTTCAAAAATTATATTTCAATTGAAGAAGCTAGAAAAAATAAATATAAAATAGACTGGAAAAATTATGTGCCCGTAAAACCCACATTTACCGGAACAAAAGTTTTTGAAGATTACCCTCTGGATGAATTGCGCAATTATATCGACTGGACACCTTTTTTCCAGACATGGGAACTTGCCGGAAAATATCCGGAAATATTTGAAGATGAACTGATCGGTGTGGAAGCGAAGAAATTATTTAATGATGCGAATAAAATGCTGGATCAGATCATTGCAGAAAAATGGATAACGGCAAAAGCAGTCATCGGATTTTTTCCTTGTTGTTCGGATGAAGATGATATTATTGTGTATGAAGATGATCTGAAAACGGAACGCACGAGATTATTTCATCTGCGCCAGCAAAATAAAAAAGCGGAAGGGCAGGCGAATTTGAATTTGAGTGACTTCATTAAACCAGGACCTATACCTTCAGATTATATCGGAGGTTTCGCAGTGAGTACAGGTTTTAATATTGAAAATAAAATAAAAGAATTTGAAAATGATCACGATGATTTTTCTTCTATTTTATTAAAAGCACTTGCCGACCGTTTGGCCGAAGCACTTGCCGAGCGCATGCATGAACGTGTTCGTAAAGAATTCTGGGCTTATGATCAAAGCGAACAATTAGGCAGCGAAGATTTAATTGCAGAAAAATACTTGGGCATCCGTCCCGCTCCGGGTTATCCCGCTTGTCCGGATCATACGGAAAAAACAACCTTATTTAATTTATTAAATGCTACGAATAAAATCGGAATTCAATTAACTGAAAGCCTGGCCATGCAACCCGGTGCAAGTGTGAGCGGTTGGTATTTCGCACATCCGGAAAGCAAATATTTCGGCATCGGTAAAATCGGAAAAGACCAGGTGGAAGATCTTGCAAAAAGAAAAAATGTTGAGTTTGAAGTAATGGAAAAATGGCTGCGGCCGAATTTGAATTATTAAACTAGAGTCAGGAATCAGTCCGCCGTACGGCGGAAAGAATCAGGAGGCATTTGATTTAATAAATTACTCTGATTTATTTATTTTCTCCGCCACCAATTCCGCCCATTGCGCATACATCAATCCTGAAGGATGCAAACCATCTGCAGCCAATAAATCACTTTCAGTTTCAGCCTTTCGGGATATTGGAGTGATATCAATATAATGCACTTTATATTTTTCAGAGATCGTTTTATTCACAGCATTAAATGCATCAATTTCCTTGCTGATTTGTTGCGGAGATAATCTGCCGTATTGCGCAAATGGAGTTACACCATAATCAGGAATACTCAAAACAATTACATGATCGGGTTTATTGCCCGCATAATAAATTGCTGTTTGCAAAAGAAATTCAAAATTTGCCTGATAGGAAGCAATGGTTTTTCCCTGAAACTGATCATTCACACCGATCAATAAAGTCACGTGATCAAATGTTGTTTGAAGTTTGCGCTCTTCAATTGCACGCATCAGGTTTTTTGTTGTCCATCCGGTGCGTGCAATTATTTCCGGTGCATCAAATTCTGATTTCTTTTTATTTAATAAGGAAACAGTTTGTTCAGGAAAGCGCTCGTTTTGTTTTACGGATTCACCGATTGTATATGAATCACCCAGACATAAAATTGTTTTATGTTTTGGCGGATTTATAATAGACATAAGTAAGAAAATATATTGGATCATAATAAGTTTTCTTTAAAGAATAGATTGCGGATCAAGTCCGCAATGACATTAAGCTTTTACAAACCCTAAACTAAATACGAACAAATAAGTTTCTTAGTTTGCCAGCAGTATCCCGCCTAATTTTTTCAATTGCAATTCAGCGAGTTTGGCGTTGAGTGTTTCTATCAATAAACTGTTTTCAGCATCAATTTGTGTTTGCTGAATTGCACGCAAATCAACTGAAGTAATGGTGCCGGTATTAAATTTTTCAATTGCAATGGAAATATTCTGACGTGCAGCTTCCACATTTTTTTGATCAATGCCAATTAAATAAAGTGAAGTGGTGTATTGATTATATAAAGTCGTGATATAGGTATCAACCCACAGTTGTGTTTGCAGTATTTGTGTCTGGCTCATTTGCTGACTGATCCCCGCTCCTTCGAGATTCCGGGCTGCGGTAAATCCGTTGAATAACGGTATATTCAAAGTTAAACCAATACTCGGCCCGTAACTTAAATTGGATTCAACAAAACCGGATTCGGATGTGGATTTTAAATAACCATAGCCTGCGGTTAAATCAAGTGTCGGATATAAATAGGATTTAAATTCCTTTACCTGCAGATTTATGATCTCTTCATCTTTTTGCGCCAGTAAAATATTAATATTGCTTTGTTCGGCTTTTGCTTTTATATCTCCTATTGAAATGGAAGGGTCCACATTGATCACATCCTGAAATGTAAATTCATTTCCCGGCGCCGAGCCCATCAATTGATTGATTTCTGCTTTCTTGTTCTTTATCTGCATTACCAAATTGATAAAAGCAGAACTATCCGCATTCAAATCAACAAATGCCTGCAATACATCGAGGCCCGAAGCTGCACCCATGCTTTCCTTTGATTTTGCGATCTGATAGCGCTGATTGGATAAATAAATCGTGCTGTCCGCCACATTTTTTGCGTGATCCAATTGTACCAGCTGATACCACGATGCCATTAAATTAAAAACCGTTTCTTCCATTTGTTGCCGCAGTTTCAATTCACCCATAGCAGCAATTTCTTCCAGCTTATCCTTTGTTGCAAACATGCCGAAACCATCAAATACGGTATAATTTAAATAAACACCTGCATCCAGTAAAGTTGAACCTGCGTTTGTTGCAGATCTGGTATCGCCGCTGAAATATTGCTGTTCGGAATTGGTAAGCTCTGTATTGTAGGTTGCCGTTGCCGAAATTGTCGGCAGCATACCTGCATTGCCCGCATAATTTTGCAGATCACTTAATTGTTTTTCATATTGCACCAACTGAATTCCGTAATTATTTTTTAATGCAGATGCAATTGCCTGTTCTAATGTAATTGTATTTTGTGCGGAGAGATAAATAAAACTCACCATCATCAAAATAAATGACGCAAAAAATTTAAACTGATATTTTTTACAATTCCTTTGATTCATTCTCTATCTCCAGTTTCTTTTTGTTAGAAGATATATATGTATACAATGCCGGAATAACATATAATGTGAGCACCAATGAAAATAATAATCCGCCGATAATTGCGATCCCCATCGGCACACGGCTTTTAGAGGACGCACCCAGCGACATGGCGATCGGCAGCGCACCAAGCACGGTTGCAAGGCTTGTCATTAAGATCGGTCTGAAACGTGCTGTTGCGGCATCAATTACTGCCTCCACTTTCTGCATGCCTGATTGTTTGCGCTGATTTGCAAATTCAACAATTAAAATTCCGTTTTTAGTAACGATACCCACCAATACGATAATACCTATTTGTGAAAAAATATTTAATGTCTGATCAAACAGGCTCAAAGTAAGCACGGCGCCTGCCAATGCGAGAGGTACGGTGAACATTACAATTAACGGATCACGAAAACTCTCGAACTGTGCCGATAAAATTAAATACACGAGGATCAACGCTAAATAAAATGCAAATTGCAAACTGTTTGAACTCTCCACAAATTCTTTTGATGTACCCGCCAATGCAGTAGAAAAACTTTCATCGAGTACTTCCCCGCCGATTTTATTCATCGCATCAATTCCGTCTCCCAACGTATATCCCGGAGCCGGGTTGGCGGAAATTGTTGCGGAAACATATCTGTTGTACCGATATAATTGCGGTGGTGAACTTTGATCGGTGAGTTTAACCAGATTATCCAATTGAATCAATTCACCTTTATTATTCCGCACAAATGCTTTGCTTAAATCAAGTGGTTCATCTCTGTTATCACGTGTTGCCTGTCCGATCACCTGATATTGTTTATTATTAAAAATAAAAAATCCAAATCGCTGACCGCTGAAATATAATTGCAAAGTTTCAGCAATATCACGCACCGTTACTCCTAATGCACGTGCACGGTCGCGGTCGATCTCCACATTTAATTCCGGTTTATTGAATTTCAAATTAATATCCACTACCTGGAATGCAGGATCCTGATTTGCTTTCTCCATAAATTTCGGAATCGCTTCACGCAAATGATCGAAATCAGGAGCAAGTAAAACATATTGCACAGGTAAACCCGCTCTCCTGTCTGTTGTAATTGTTTGTTCCTGACTCACGAAAATGCGGGAGAAATTCATTTTTTTCGATAAGGCCGCAACTTCATCCGCAATTTCCGCCTGTGAACGGTTGCGCTCATCCGGGTCAACCAGACTCACACGTACGAAACTCGAATTCGCGGCTATCGATCCGCCGAAACCCGGAGATGTTACCGCAACAATATTTTCCTTTTCCGGTAATGTATCAACGAGTTGAATTAATTCCTGGTTAAATGCATCCATTCTTTCATACGATGTTCCTTCAGGTGCCGTTGCATTTACAATAAATCTTCCTTTATCTTCCATCGGTGCAAGTTCTGATGGAAGCTTACCACCGAAATAATAAATAATTCCTGCAGCACCGAGCATGATAAAGATTGCAACTCCTCTTACATGTATGAAGGATCGCAAAGAACGATGATATCCGTTTATCAAACCGACGAAAAACTTTTCAGTCGCATTATAAAACCATGAATGTTTTGACTGATGTTTTAAAATACGTGAGCCCATCATGGGTGTGAGTGTGAGGGACACAATTGCAGAAATAATGACGGCCCCCGCCACAACAATTCCGAATTCACGAAATAATCTTCCTGTTAATCCCTGCAAAAAGATCACCGGTAAAAAAACTGCTGCGAGTGTAATTGTTGTGGAGATGATGGCAAATGTGATTTCTTTACTTCCTTCATGCGCCGCTTTCATCGGATGCATACCCTTCTCCACTTTTGCATAAATATTTTCCAAAACAACAATTGCATCGTCCACCACGATTCCTGTTGCAAGAACAATTCCGAGCAGCGTAAGAATATTAATTGAAAAATCGGCAATGTACATGATGAAGAATGCACCGATCAATGAAATCGGAATTGCAATTACAGGAATTAATGTTGTGCGCCAGTTGCGCAGAAATAAAAATATAATGATCACTACAAGTCCGAAAGCAATTAAGATTGTATCCTTCACTTCGCTGATCGCGTTGCGGATACTTTTTGTTGTATCGAGTGCAGTTGTATACCGCAGATCATCCGGTAATTCCTTTTTTATTTCATCTGTCCGTTTATAAAATTCATCAGCAATATCAATATAATTGGAACCGGGTTGCGGAGTAATGGCAACTCCTACCTGCGGAACGCCACCGTTTCCCCTTAAGATTGTGCGTTCATTTTCGGGTAATATTTTTGCTTCACCGACATCTTTTAATTTGATCACATTCCCATCCGCTTCTTTAATGATCAATTCATTAAAATCACTTTCAGTGGTTAATCTACCGAATGTGCGGATCGATAATTCGGTTGCATAACCTTCGATCCGACCGGTAGGCAATTCGACATTCTCACGCAATAATGCATCACGCACATCCAATGGTGTTAAATTATAACCCGCCAGTTTTACCGGGTCGAGCAATAATTTCATTGCATATTTTTTTTCTCCCCAGATTCTTATTTCACTTACACCCGGGATTGTTTGCAATCTTTCTTTAAAAACATCATTTGCAATCTGCGTTAATTCAAGCAGCGATCTTTCATCACTCTGTATCGTTAATGAAACAATCGGGTTTGCATCGGCACTTGATTTTGCAACAATCGGCGGATCACAATCCTGTGGTAAATTCCGCACTGCCTGACTCACACGGTCACGCACATCGTTTGCTGCCGCTTCAAGGTCAACATCCAATTCAAATTCAACAGTGATATTACTTCTGCCGTCGCTTGAAATGGAAGAGAGTGAACGTATACCCGCAATTCCATTAATTGATTCTTCCAGAATTTCCGTGATCTGCGATTCGATCACATCGGCATTTGCACCGATATAATTTGTTGTAACGGTAATAATAGGCGGATCAACACTTGGATATTCACGCACACCTAAAAAGGAATATCCGATCACACCAAACAATACAATAAAAATTGAAATTACGATTGCCAGAACAGGCCGGTTGATTGATATGGATGAAATATTCATGCGCCTGAAACCTGATTATTTTTCTGATGATTTTTTTTCTGCAAGAATTGCTTTCACGGGCATGCCTTCACGAACGGTAAGTAATCCTGAAATAATTACGGTATCACCGGGTACCACACCTTCTGTAATTTCCACATCACTTTCATTTCTGATGCCGATCTTCACGGGCTGCATCGCAACTTTTCCGTTTTTCATAAGCATAACAGACTGACCTGTAATTCCGGGGATAATTGCTTCACTCGGTACAACCAATGCTTTTAAATTAATACCCAATTCGATATCCAATTTTGCAAATGCCCCCGGAATTAATTCGTTATTCGGGTTTTGGCTGATCGCTCTGATTTTAACTGTTCTTGTTGCCGGATCAATTTTCGGTTCCTTCGCATACACTTTCCCGCTAAATGATTTTGTATTTCCTTCAACGGTAAATCCGACAGCTGTTCCGTTTTGCATACCTGCTGCATATTTTTCAGGAATGCTAAATTCAAGTTTCACCGGATCGGTTTGCTGCAGAACGGCAATTAAATTATTCGATGAAACAAATCCTCCTTCACTTACATAACGCAATCCGATCACACCGCTGAACGGTGCAATAACAGATGTTTTCGCAATTTGTGCTTCAATTAATTGCTTTCCTGCCTGTAACTGCAATAATTTATTTAATGAAGCATCATATTCTTCTTTACTGATCCCGTTAACTGCTAGTAATTTTTTATTTCTTGCCTCATCATCCTCTGCAAGTTGCATATCGAGATCTGCTTTTTTTAATTGTGCCTGTAATTCACTGTCGTCGATTTTCACAAGTAATTTACCTGCGGCAACACGTTCACCTTCTTTAAAATAAATATGAATGATCCTTCCCTGCGTTTCACTGCGCACTTCCACTTCTTCATTTGCTATGATCGTACCGGTAGATGTGATTCTGTTAATTAATTCGGAAGGTTGAATGATCATTACTTTCACGGGTTGCGCAGCGGGCTTTGCCCCTTTATCGGATACAAGCTCCTTTTTTTTACCGCATGAAGCGATAACAAATAAACTGATCGCAAAATAAATTACCGATGATCTCATTGGCTTGAATATGTTAAAAAAAGAAACACATTAAAAAATACACAATGTCAGGCACCGTAAAAAGGTTCTGAACGATCAAAAATAACACATGTATTAAGATTTTGATCCCTGATGCGGTTCCTGTTTAATAAAGTTTTGAAAGCGGATGTGATAATGCGCATCAAGTTGCTGCAGATCGGTTTCAAAATAAGCAGAAGCTGTGAGCCGGTCGGTTTCAGATAAAGGTGCAATATCGGCATTTGTTTTATTCATATCTGCAATTTTATCGATCAGCCCCGAACGGATCAACAGATTGCGGAATGGTTTTAAAAAAATGCGCAGCACTTTACGTGCAGGATGGTCTCTGTTTAATAATATCTGCTGCAGGAATTTGCTTTTTGCTTTCGCGGCTTTATTAAATTTTTGTGATGTGTTGACAGATATTTTTTCAATCCCTAAAAATTGAAATAATTGATTGATTGTTTCCCGGGGAGATTTTTGAAGATCTTCGGTTTTGAGCAGGATAAAATTTTCGGGCGGAAAGAATTGCATCCAGTAAGAAATATGCTGATCGTACAAACTGCTGTAAAAATGGCAGAGATTATTTTTGTCGACGATATTTAATTTTTGCAGTCTTTCATTTTCAAGTGCTATGGTTTCTAAAAAAGATATTTGTTTTTTTTCATGGCCGTAATTCACGGAATAATTATAATTTGAATAAGCACGGTCCACAGGGTCACGCAAAAGAATAATGAATTTCATTGCCGGATTATAATTTCTGATCCGTAAAGGTGCTTCTTTATCGATCAGTAAATAAGTATCTGCCGATGCAATTATTTTCTGCTCCTTTACATCGGGAAATAAAGAATGGAAATAATTTTCGCCTCTGGCATATAATTCCGGAATTGAAAAATAATGCACTTCTTTCGTGATTGAAAAATACACTTCCGGATGCTGCTTCAAATATGCATACAGGGAAGTTGTTCCCGATCTGCCGGCGCCAATTATCAGTGTATTTACTTTCATCTGCCAAACATATTCTTTAATAAATACCAGCGGTATTCTGTATTTAAAATTTGTTGCACCGGCAGTCCGGAAATTTCCATCGGGATACGCTGGATATGTTTACCTGCCGCTTTTCTGAGGCCTGCCGTACCGAATGTTGCCTGCACGCCTGAAGCAAAATATGTATCGATCTGCGTAAAAAAATTCTGCCCGACACCTGCATCGGTAAACGGAAAAGCGAAATAATTCTTTTCCTGCCCGGTAAGTGATTTTACAAACTGCATACTTTCCGTTGTTTGCCGGATTTGTTCTTCAATTGTAATTTGACTGTACTGCGGATGATCTGCACTATGCCCGCCAAAAATAAATCCGTCAGCATGCATTGATTGTATTTGCCCTGATGTGAGATATGGTTTTTGCCGGATTAAAAATGCATTGAAGTCAACACCGTGTTTTTCCGCAAATAAATCAATCTCATTTGTATCTGCATATTGAAAATCCAATAGTTTTCTTTTTTCATCCGCGTGTAATTTCAACTCACCGATCAGCACCGAAACTTTATATCTGAAAAACATTTTACGGTTGTCAATAAAATCTGAATTGATAAAAAAAATCGCCGGTACTCCTTTTTGTTTTAAAACCGGTGCAACAATTTCATACATTTCACGCAGGCCGTCGTCAAAGGATAGTAAAAATTTATTTTTTTGAACGGATGATATTTGATCCAGTTCATCAGGGTGCATGGGTTCAAAATATTTTAAGATAAAATCCAGTCCGGAAATAAATTCTTTTACAGATGGGTATGAATACAAATTTTGAATATGCGGTAATGCTTCATCACTCACAGCATGATAAAAAGGAAAAATAATTTTGATACCTGATTTATTGATCAGCTTTGGCAGCGCATTGTTTTTTGATAACAAGCCGGCATATTTAAAATAAAAAGCTTTGCCTTTATTCATTTGATACATGCAAATGTAAGAAGTGAATTTCGATCAAAGCCTGTATGAGTGAATACTGTGGACCGCCGACCGGTTTCAAAATTCCATCACCATCTGCCCAGGTCTCCTGAATGCTTTCAGATTAAATTCAAACGGCGGTTTATCACCCATATATTTTTCACGCATTAAATAAAACATTTTCTGAATTGCTTCTGCAAGGTTTCCGTCTCCCCGCATGCGCTTGCCCCAGCGGCTGTCGTTCAGATTGCCTTCATGCACAGCTTTGATATTGCTCAATACTCTTTCGGCTTTATCGGGAAATGCTTTCCATATCCAGTCTGTGAATATTTGCGCAATCGCACCATTCAGGCGCACCATTGTAAAAATCGCGGTATATGCACCGTGATCTGCAGCAGCTTTTATAATATCCGGGATCTGATCATCGGTTAATCCCGGAACGATCGGGCCAATCATGACACCCACAGGCACGCCTGCATTTGCAAGTTTCTCCATTGTTTTAAATCGTTGCTGATAGGTTGCGGTGCGGGGCTCCATTTTTTCCCTGATCTTTTCATCTGTTCCTGTTGTGGAAATTAAAACATGCGCAAGATTTTCTTTTGCCAGTTCGGATAATAGATCAATATCTCTGGATATCAGTTGATTTTTCGTGATCATTCCAACCGGGTTTCTGTATTTCAAAAACACTTTCAGCAAATTGCGTGTGATCTTCATTTTGCGTTCAACGGGCTGATAGCAATCTGTATTCCCCGACACCATGATCGGGACCGGGTTCCAGTTTGGTTTCAGAAATGCTGCTTCCAGCAAAGCGGGCGCATTCGGTTTCATAATGATCTTTGTTTCAAAATCCAATCCTGCACTAAAGCCCCAGTAATTATGGGAATTTCTTGCATAGCAATACACGCATCCATGCTCACAGCCCTGGTAAGGGTTGATTGAAAACATCATTCCGACGTCCGGGCTTTCGATTTTATTCACCACTTTTTTGGGATGCTCAATAAAAAATTCTGTTTCACGCCTCGAAATCATTTCTTCATCCAGGCCTTCAAAATGTTCCTGCGTCAGGTTTCTGTCGTGATACGGATTGAATGGGTTGATCTGTGATCCTCTCCCTTTCAAAAAAATTTCTTCCTCTGCTATTGGAAGTTTCATAAAAGTCATTATTTTTGACAAATAAAGCTATTATTTTTGACATCATCAAAAAAATTCTCGTATGAACTTTTTATCATCAAATCTGAAATTTCTTCGCAAGCAACGGAACATGAGTCAGCAACAGTTGGCAGAAATGTTAAGCGTGGGCAGAACAGCAGTTGCAAATATTGAAGCCGGCCTTGCAAATCCGGGGCATAAAACCTTGCTTGAGATTGTCAACATTTTTGACGTTTCGCTTGATGACCTGCTGCACAGAAGTATGGAAAAACATATGCCGCAGTCTTCGGCGAAAGAAGTGCAGCCGAATGCAGGAACAATTGTTTACCGGCCATTTGTAATTACAGTTGATGAAGCCGGGCAGGAGAATATTGTTTTAGTAGATACTAAAGCGGCGGCAGGTTACCCGACAAGATATCTTGAGCCGGAATTTTACCGGGAATTACCCGCATTTAAATTGCCGGGTACCGATTACAGAAACGGAACATTCAGATGTTTCCAGGTGGAAGGCGACAGTATGACCGATTCGCTGCAAAACGGAGATTTTGTTGTGGGGAGATTTTGTGATAACCATTTTAAAGACGTGCGTGAAGGATATATCCATGTGGTGGTTACGAATGATAATGTGCTGGTAAAAAGAATAATCAATAAAGCGGAAGAAGAGCATAAACTCACTCTGATCAGCGACAATGAAGCATACCCTCCAATTGATGTGGATATTGATGAAGTGAAGGAGATCTGGTATGTAAAAAGTAAACTCACGAATTATATGCCCGTGAAAAAACAGGATATTGATAAACTGATCGGCGACCTCACCATGCAGGTGCATTTATTGAAAACGAGACTGGATGGGATTGAGAGGAATTGAATGGAGTAGCAAGTAGAAAGTATCAGGTAGCTAGCAGCTAGTAGCTAGTAGCTAGCAGCTAGCATTTGACAAAACGAAATATTAAAAAGTTGCAAATAAATGATCGGATTGATGGTAGATATTATTAAAATTTGTGTGAGAGGGATTTTGTTAAACCTATGATGTGTTTTTCATTTAAACTAATAATATCTTTTCAATCATTCTATCAATTAAATTTGAATAATCCTGAAATAAGTTGACAAGATTTGTGTCAACTTATTTCAGGACGAGGCAATTCATCCAATAAAAAAGGCGCTTCAACAGCGCCTTTTTTATGCATTCTTCACATCTCAGTCTTTCTTACCATCGTCCTTCACATGTACATCAACACTGGTTCCCTTCTCTTCCACTTCCACTTCCGCACCTTTTTTATCTATACTGATATTTACATCGGTTCCTTTGTCGGATTCAACTTCTACTTTACCACCCTTATCGCCGGCCTCAATTGTTACAGAACTGCCGTCTTCTGATGTAGTAGTGGTGGTTGTTTGTTCAGATGGTGTGGTTTCATCTTCAGTTTTATCCTTTTTAGAGCACGCCGCCATAAAAAGGATACCTGTGATCAGAACGGATAATTGCAAAAACTTTTTCATATGCTGTTTTTTTGGTTATGCCCATTGTAAGTCAAATACCATGCATTGTTCGGGCAACATTAATTTTTTGCGACTTACTTTTGCATTTGAAAGAAGGGAAATTAATTTATCATGCATAGTTCAACTCATTACAGGACGCACCATTGCGGGGAATTACGGCTTCAAAATGCCGGTCAGATCATCACTCTTTCAGGCTGGGTAAATAAAAGCCGCGATCTGGGTGGAATGACGTTCGTTGATATGCGTGACAGGTATGGAATTACCCAACTCGTGTTCAATATGGACACGAATTCTACACTTTGCATGGAAGCAAGAAAGCTCGGCCGCGAATTCGTAATTCAGGCAACCGGAAAAGTGGCGGAGCGTTCGAACAAAAATCCGAATATGCCGACCGGCGATATTGAAATTCTTGTTGATGCATTCACCATTTTAAATACAAGTGAAGTTCCTCCTTTTACAATGGAAGATGAAACAGATGGCGGAGAAGAATTAAGAATGAAATACCGCTACCTCGATCTGCGCAGGCCACTCATGCAAAAAAGATTGATGATGCGTGCAAAAATGCTGCGTGCAGTGCGTGAATTTTTAGATGATAACGGATTTTGTGAAATTGAAACTCCGAGTTTGATTAAATCCACTCCCGAAGGAGCAAGAGATTTTATCGTTCCTTCCAGATTGCAGCCGGGATTATTTTATGCATTACCGCAATCACCCCAAATATTAAAACAATTGTTGATGGTGAGCGGGATGGACAGATATTATCAGATCGCAAAATGTTTCAGGGATGAAGACTTACGTGGTGACCGGCAGCCTGAATTTACACAGATCGACTGTGAAATGAGTTTTGTGCGTCAGGAAGATGTCTGGCATATGTTTGAAGGAATGGTAAAACATGTATTTAAACAAACAAAAGATATTGAACTTCCCGATTTTATGCGCCTGCCTTATCTCGATGCAATTAAATTTTATGGTACGGATAAACCGGACCTCCGTTTCGATTGCAAAATTGTTGATTTGAATCAGGCTGTTGCTGGAACGGATTTTTCCGTATTTAATACTGTGATCAATGCGAATGGATTGGTTGCCGGAATAAATGCAAAAAAATGCGGAGAATATTCACGCAAGCAAATAGATGAATTGACGGAATTTGTAAAAGCACCGCAACGTGGTGCAAGCGGATTGATTTATATTAAATTCGCAAACGACGGAACAATTAAATCTTCAATAGATAAATTTTTTACACAGGACCATTTAAAAGAGATCGGAAAATTATTTCATGCAGAGGCAGGAGATCTTCTTTTATTAATTGCAGATAAAACTTCCAAAACAAGAAAAGTTTTAGGTGAATTGCGTTTGGAAATGGCGAAGCGTGAAAACTGGATCGATAAAAACACATGGTCTGTTTTCTGGGTGGTGGAAATGCCTTTATTTGAACCGGATGAAAATACAGGAGAACCGATTTTCGCACACCATCCGTTTTGTTCACCGCATCCCGACGATTTTCAATATATGGATTCCGACCCATTGCGGGTGCGTGCGCAGAGTTATGATCTTGTGATGAACGGAAATGAAGTTTTAAGCGGAAGTATCCGGGTTCATAATAAAGAATTGCAGGAAAAGATTTTCAAAATTCTCGGGTTCAGTGAAGAAGAAAAGGAAAAGCGTTTCGGTTTTATGGTGAATGCATTTAAATATGGCGCTCCGCCGCATGGAGGTTGTGCATTTGGGTTAGACAGATGGGTGATGCTCATGGCAGGCGGTGAAACCATCAGAGATGTCATTCCTTTCCCGAAAAATAACAATGGCCGCGATGTTATGATGGATGCACCAGGTGAAATTGATGATGCACAATTGAAGGTGGTCGGCATCGGGAAATTACATGTATAGAATTGAATTTCTATCAATTAGCGCATCCCTATTTATGGGATTTATCGCAAAAAACAGCCTTTACATTTTGTAAATTGCTATATATGAGCCATCTTTAACCTCGTGTCCAACCAACACGATGTTGATATCGTATATAATGGACATCCCCGTTAAATTTTTATGGAATTGTTTTTGAAAATACACGCACAAAAAAGGTCTGATTATGCTTATACCGCAGGCCTCCGAACTTCTTCAACGCCATTTGCAAAGCAATTCAATTTCATAAGGTCTTTAAAATTTTTCGGTCTCATCTTTTTTCTTCTTGCATTTACCATTGCATCAGCACAACCTGTAAACGATACCCCTTGCGGCGCTACGACTTTAACGGTAGGAACTTCATGTACATATACTGCGGGAACAACAGCAGGTGCCACAACTTCAGCTGGTTTGCCCTCACCACCCTGCGGCGGCAGCGGCAAAGACGTTTGGTATAAAATCACGGTTCCTGCTTCGGGTATGTTTACATTGGAAACCGCAAGCGGGACAATCTTAGATGGAATACTGACAGTTTATACCGGCACTTGCGCTTCACTTACCGAAGCTTATTGTGATGATGATAGCGGTCCGGGTCTGATGCCTTTACTCGAATGCACTGGATTTATCCCCGGCAGTACCGTGTATGTTCGCTTTTTTAAGAAAAGCGGTGGTACCGGGACATTTAGTATTTGTGCATGGGATGATAATCCGCCTCTGGGAGCAAATAATGATTGTACGACTGCACAGCAGTTGTGCACGGAAGTAACATTTACCTCAAACAGCACAAGTGATGGTGATGTGGATGATTTAAATGCAACAAATAAAGGTTGTCTGAATCCAGATGAGCATCAGGCTTCCTGGTATTATTTCACTTTCGGAAGCCCGGGAGAATTCAGTTTTACGATAACACCATTTCAGGCAACAGATAATTATAATTTCGCGATCTGGGGACCAGATCCTGATTGCCCGCTGACTGAAGCACCCTTAAGATGTTCAGCTTCCAATAATACAGGAGCAACCGGAATCACCACCGGGGCAGTTGATCTGAGTGAAACAGCCGGCGGTGATGGCTGGGTAAAACATATTACTGTAACTGCAGGTGAAACATATTTATTATTGGTTGATAATTATTCTGAATCAGGTTCCGGATTCACATTCGATTTTGAAGGCCCTCCTACTATTGATTGCATCGATTATTTATTACCCGTTACACTCAATGCATTTTATGGTTATGAAACCGGTGCTGAAAATGAATTGGTGTGGTCAACATCTTCCGAATTAAACAATGCAATGTTCTATATTGAACATTCGGATAACGGAGAACAATTCAGTCAAATCGGACAAATTCAAGGTGCAGGCACAACAAGCACAAATCATAATTATAAATTTACAGATCAAGCGCCGTTTTCGGGAACAACATATTACCGTCTCAAACAGGAAGACTACAACGGAAACTTTTCTTATTCTTCAATAATTTTTGTTGAAAATTTATCCGCCGCATATTTTACCGCTGCACCAAATCCTTCAAAAGGAATTATTTATCTTGCTCATACCGAAACTGCAAACAGTTCGTATACAATTGAAATTATAAATGCACGCGGAGAAAAAATTGCTGAACAAAAAGGTATTTCTTCCGGAACAACAGAAACAACACAATTTACAATACCGGTGAAAGGAATTTATTGGGTTGTACTGAACTGCGGAAATAAATCGTATTCCGAAAAAATTATTATCAATTAATCAGTACGAATAAATGCAAGGCTGTTCGCGATATCATCATGCAGATATCTGTCGCCTGTATTAAAACTCACCATCTTTCTGAAATCAGAGTAAAATTTTTCAATTGCCGGCGATGATTTTTTAGGCCTGCGGAATTCAAATGCCTGTGCAGCAGTCAATAATTCGATCGCAAATATTTTTTCGATATTTTCAGTAACACGTAAACATTTCGTTGCGGCATTTGCACCCATGCTCACATGATCTTCCTGCTCATTGCAACTTGAAATGGAATCAACACTTGCCGGTGTACAGAGTTGTTTATTTTGAGAAACCAGACTCGCAGCAACATATTGAGGAATCATAAGTCCGGAATTTAATCCTGCATCAGCCGTTAAAAATTCAGGTAATTTTCTGGTACCGCTCAATAAACGATATACCCGCCGTTCGGAAATATTTCCCAGTTCACTTAAAGCAATTGCAAGAAAATCCAAGGTGAGCGCCAGTGGTTCACCATGAAAATTTCCCCCGCTCACAATTTTATCTTCCTCAACCAATACATTCGGATTATCGGTAACGCCATTTATTTCGCGTTCGATAATTGATTTACAATAATGCATTGCATCGAGGCATGCACCATGTACCTGCGGTATGCAGCGAAATGAATAAGCATCCTGCACCTGCTCTTTTTCACCGAAAAATAATTCACTGCCTTCCAGCAGTTGAAGAATCGTTTTTGCAATTTCAATTTGCCCGCTTTGATTTCTGATCTGATGAATTGTTGCATGAAAGGGCTCTGCCTTGCAATCAAACGCATCAAGAGATAAAGCTGCAATGAAATTTGATTTTGCTAAAATATTTTCGGTTTTGATCAGGTTATAAACTGCATAAGCACTCATGAATTGCGTACCGTTTAATAATGCCAGTCCTTCTTTGGATTTTAATTTCAACGGAGGCAGATTAAAATCTGCAAGCACATCTTTTGCTTTTCGGATCACACCATCATGTCTCATCTCACCTTCACCTATCAATGCCATACTCATATGAGATAAAGGACAGAGATCACCACTCGCACCAAGTGAGCCCTGTTCATAAATAACAGGAAATAAATTATGATTGAAAAAATCAATCAGCCGCCATACAGTTTCAACTGCCACACCGGAATATCCGTAACTCAGAGATTGAATTTTGAGCAGGAGTAATATTTTACAAACTTCATCCGGAATAATCGCACCCACACCACATGCATGGCTGCGAATTAAATTATATTGCAATTGTTCGAGATCTGCATCAGATATCTTCACTTTGCATAAAGAACCAAATCCTGTATTAACGCCGTAAACCGGTTTTTCACTTTGCTCAATTTTTTTATCGAGGTATGACCGGCATCGCTGAATTTTTTCAAGTGCTTCATCACTCAGCGCAATCTGGTAATTGCCTGAAATAATTTCCCTGATTTTTTCTATTGTGATTTTTTCCGAGCTGATAGAATGTGTTGGCATAATCAAGATTATCGGGGCAAATTTAAACAACTAAATTGCAGATTCTATCCCCTTCAGCAGGGTGTTTCTGCCCCGGAATTTTATGTTGGTCGAAAACTTTGCCCTCCACGCAGGATTCATGGCAGCTTTTTATATTGAGCCCTTATCTTTGTTGCATGCCTGATATCATGGAATTCAGATCGGTGGTGAAAACCTTCAGCGATATTAAAGCACTGAATGGTGTGAGTTTCAGCATTCCGCAAAATTCCATTTTCGGATTATTGGGACCAAACGGCGCCGGCAAAACAACACTCATCAGAATTATTACGAAAATCTTTGCTGCAGATTCGGGGCAAATAATTTTTGACGGTGTAAACATGAAAGAGCAGCAATCTGCCAATATCGGTTATATGCCCGAAGAAAAAGGAATGTATAAAAAAATGAAAGTGGGCGAGCAATTGATTTACTTATCTGCATTGAAAGGCATTCCCAAAAAAATTGCAAAAGAAAGAATCGCATATTGGTTTGAACGCCTGGAGGTAAAAGACTGGTGGAATAAAAAAATTCAGGACCTGAGTAAAGGTATGCAGCAGAAAGCACAATTTATTGCCACTGTTTTACATCAACCCAAATTATTAATTCTCGATGAACCGTTTTCAGGCCTCGATCCGGTAAATGCTGAAATGATCAAAAATGAAATTTATGAATTGCATAAACAGGGTGTGACGATTATTTTTTCAACGCACCGGATGGAACAGGTGGAAGAGATCTGTAAAAATATTGTGTTGATCAATAAAGGAAATGTTGTGATAACCGGTGGTGTGCGGGATATTAAACAGGAATTCAAACAGCATAAATTCAATGTCGGATTTAATGATCCTGTGGAGATAGAAAATAATGATTTATTCGAGGTAACAGAACAACATGATCGTGCCATTACAATTCAGTTGAACAGCACGGCATCACATAATCAGGTATTGCGCTATTTTATAGAAAAACATATTGAAATCAGTTCATTCAATGAAATCCTCCCCACACTCAATGATATTTTTATTTCACTTGTAAAAGAAGATAACCGTGAACAAAAGCTGGCAGATCATTAAGCGGGAATATTTTACAAGGGTGCGTAAAAAATCTTTTATTCTTTTTACCATACTGGGGCCTTTATTTTTTGTACTCATCGGTGTACTGCCGTTGCTGATTGCCAATATCGGGAAACAATCGCAAAAAATATTAGTGAAAGACGACAGCGGTCTCATCACAGCACTTCCGGATACAGCCGGCATGTATTTTATTTTTAAATATGGCGACAAAACCGTGGATGAATTAAAGTATTCATTTTCCGGACTTGATGAGGGATATGATGCATTGCTGTATTTACCGGAAGATATGAATCCTGTTACTCCTTATGGAATTGAAATTTACGGCACCGAACAGATCAGCATTACAACCCGCTCCTATATTGAAAATATTATTGCAGATAAACTTGAAGAAATAAATCTGGAAGCGCAGCATCTCGACAAACAGGAGATCATCAAACTCCGCCCGAAAATTACTATTGATGATAAGGTGACTTCAGGTAAGGAAGAAAAAGAAGGAGATGCTGTTGTTGCCAGTGTATTTGGTTATGCAATGGGTTTTATTATTTATATCGTTTTATTGATCTACGGAATGATGGTAATGCGTGGCGTAATGGAAGAAAAAACAAGCCGCATTATTGAAGTAATTATTTCAAGTGTGCGTCCTTTTCAACTGATGATCGGAAAAATTGTCGGGATCGGATTTGTTGGACTCACACAATTTGTGGTGTGGGGATTTCTGATTTTTATTTTGCAATTTGTGGTTGGCGCCGTGTTCAGCGCACAATTTGCCGAATTGCAAACCATGTCTGCAACACAAGGGAATGCCGACAGCGATTTATTTGCAATGGCGCAGGCATATCAGAGTTTGAGTGATCATCCCATCATTTATTATATTTTTATTTTCCTCGTTTATTTTCTTGGTGGTTATTTTATGTATGCAGCTTTATTTGCAGCGATCGGTTCACTTGCAAGTGATGATGATACCGATACGCAAATGTATTCGCTGCCCGTCACCATGCTCATCATCACATCCATATTTATTATGATGACGGTTGTGCAGCAGCCGCATACAAAACTCGCTTTCTGGGCTTCCATCATACCGTTTTCATCACCCATTGTTATGCCTGCAATTATTCCGTTTGACCCCCCTGCATGGCAGCTTGCCCTCTCAATTATTTTACTGATAGGTGGTTTTTTCTTTACGACATTTATTGCTTCACGTATTTACCGTGTAGGTATTTTAATGTACGGGAAGAAAATTAAACTGAAAGAAGTCGTGAAATGGATGTTTTATAAAGGGTAATTCAGAACGAACGATATTTATAAAATTATTTATCTCAGTATCAGTAAACGATCTGCATCCAGCCTGAGCATAATAAAAACCATAATTGAAAATGCGAGCACGGAAGAACCTCCATAAGAAATAAACGGCAACGGAATTCCGATTACGGGAACAAGGCCGATCGTCATTCCGACATTGATCATGATCTGCAGAAAAAATACAGCTGCCACACAATACGCATATACACGGGAGAAAACAGAACGCTGTCGTTCGGCAATATAAATCACACGCAGAATAAATACGAGATAAATTGCCAGAAATAAACCCGTACCCAGAAAACCAAATTCTTCACCAATGGTGCAAAAAATAAAATCTGTGCTTTGCTCGGGCACCTGTTCGGATTGTGATAATGTTCCCTGCAAATATCCTTTGCCTGCAATCCCGCCCGAGCCGATCGTCATTTTACTTTGCGTCACATTATAATTTGCATCGGCATCTTCGGTGATACCCAGCATTGTTTCTATTCGTTGCAACTGATAATCCTGTAATAAATTCGAGGTGATAAAGGAAACACCGATCAAAAGATAAACCGATAAAACAACATAAATAAAAACCGGCCACCAGGGTTTAAAATATTTTACTTTTCCCGCAATGCGGTAGGAAAATAAAAATAAGATGATCATACCTGCAACAGATGCAATGATCGGAAGTGAATACATTTCTCCGCCGATTAAAAAAACAAGTATTCCCGCAGTAAATACCAACAGGAAAGCAATACCTTTCACTTTCTCCTTCCGTATGAATTTAATTGCACTGAATGCAACATACAACCAAACGAGTATTGTCAAACCAATGGCAACCTGATCAATGCCGAACATGAGGGAGAAAACAAAACATAAACCCAGCATGAGTACAAACAGTACTTCATATACAGGAAATCCTTCGCGGTAAATAACAAAAACAAGGCTTCCGTATACGAGTGCAGAACCGAGGTCGCTTTGCAAAACAATGATTCCCATCGGCACTCCGATAATTAAATAACTGATCAATTTATTTCTGAATGATCGCGGTTGTACGGCAATTATACTCATGAATTTTGCAAGCATTAATGCAGTTGCAGTTTTACCGAATTCGGCGGGCTGAAACTGGAAGGATCCGATCTGCAGCCAACTGCGTGCACCATTGATATCTTTTGCAACCACATACGTAATTGCAAGAACGATAATCAGGATGATGTAAAATATATATGCAAACTTGACAAAAAACTCACTGTCGAAAGTGAGCAGCATAAAACCCATTGCAACGGAAATCACCATCCATATTAATTGTTTACCATGTGTTTGTGAAAAATTAAAAAAGCGGGATGTTTCCGGATCATAACTCACAGCAAACACTGTGAGCACACCAATCAGCAATAAACCGAAATACAACCCAAGGGTGAGCTGATCGACATTTTGCATGATGGATTTTTTTTCTCTCATCTGTTTTTTGGTAATAATGCCGCCTGAACAATGGGTTGTTTCGGCAATGTGTCTTTCGGTACTTCAGGATTGGTTTTTTTATCGTTGATCAAATCGATATTCACCATTCTTTCTTCAAGATATTTTCTCTTCTCCGAAATTTCACCATTTAAATATTTCTCAATCACCAAACTTGCAATTGGTGCTGCATATGTTGCACCGAAACCTGAATTTTCTACAATGACGGCAACTGCAATTCTCGGATTTTCCATGGGTGCGAAACAACTGAACCAGGAATGATCTTTTCCATGTGGATTTTCTGCAGTACCTGTTTTACCGCAAACCTGAATTGAATCAATATGCGCAACTTTTGCAGTACCAAAATTTACAGCACCGGCCATACCTTCAATAATATAAGTAAATAAACTATCGGGAATTCCGACATCTCTGCGCTCCTGAAATTTTTGCAGAATGGTATCATTTCCAACAACCTGTTTAATTAAATGCGGTGTAAAATAATATCCCTTGTTTGCGATCACCGCCATTGAATTTGCAGATTGCAATGGTGTTACAATCAACTGATCCTGACCGATACCAAGTGTAACGCAGTTCGAAGCCTTCCATCTTCCCTTTCCGTATATTTTATCATAATCTTCCGGATCGGGCACATTTCCGTTTCCTTCACTTGGCAAATCAATTCCTGTTTTTTTACCGATACTCCACATTGCAAGATGATCTCTGAAATCGGATAAACCTTCAGCAGCCGACTGATGCCCGTCGTCAATAAAATGTTTAAATACATTACAGAAATAGGCATTGCATGAATGGCCGATTCCCAATTCAACATTTGCAGGAAACGGATGATTATGACAATTTACCGTATGCCCGCTCATCACATAACCGCCCGGACAACTATATCCCTGATTGGGTGTGAGCGTTCCGATATCAAGGCCTAATGCCGCCATCACGGGTTTAAAGGTAGAACCCGGCGGATAATATCCTGTGAGTGCACGATTATTCAAAGGCTTTTCAGGATCAAGAGAAAGTGTGCGGAAATTTTTTGCACGTTCACTGCCCACCAATAAATTCGGATCATAAGCAGGTGAACTTACGATAGCAAGAATTTCTCCCGTTGCGGGTTCAATTGCGACAAGTGCGCCGCGTTTATTTGCAAATAATTTTTCTGCGTAATTCTGTAATTCAATATCAATGGTAAGCGTAATATTTTTTCCGGCAACAGGAGGAATATCTTCACTTCCGTTATTTAACGGGCCCACCTCTCTGTTAAATCTGTCAACCACAATATTCTTATAACCTTTTTGCCCACGCAGAATTAATTCATAACTTTTTTCAATTCCGCTCTTACCGGCAGGATCGCTGTTGCGGTAATAATTATTTGATTTCCTGATATCGTTGGAATCAACTTCAGCAACATATCCAAGTAAATGTGCTGCCGTGCCGTACGGATATTTACGCACCGGAGAAATGGATGGATAAAATCCGTTGAACTGATATAAATATTCTTCAATTCTGCCGAATTCCTCTGCAGATATCTGCGACATGAAAACACTTTCCCGCACCTGAGAAAAATTACGTGCCTCTTTCATTTTCTTTACAAAATATTCTTTATCGATATTGAGCATACCGCAAAATACTCCGGTATCAATATTTTTCACCTGTGAAGGAACCACCATTAATTTATAGCTCGGCTCATTATATACGATGAGTTTGCCGTTGCGGTCAAAAATCTGCCCGCGGTCCGGATCGATCTGTACTTTCCTGATACCGCGGTCTTCCGCAATTTGTTTATAGGTATCGTCAACAACCTGCAGGTAAAATAATTTGGCAATGAATATCAAAAAAATGGCAATGATAATTCCCTGAATAAGAAAACGGCGTGGTTTTGAATTTTCAATATTTGCCATTTATGCTTTTACTTTCCTTGATGAAAACAGATATGCCAAAATTATCGTGAGCAGGGTAGATACAAGTGTGCTGAGTAAAATATTAATTAACAGGTCGCCGAGATTATGTGGCCAGAAAATCAGAATTAAAAAATAAACAAAATGATGAATAAAAATCAATGTGATGCTGAATAATAAGAACCAAACAAACCCAAGCTGGTTGATCGAAGGCGATGTAATATTTTCATAACCTGTAACCGGTGTATATATTTTTACAAAAACGGGCCTGATATACGCAATTAAAACACTTGCCGCGGCGTGCATGCCGGGCGTGTTGGAAAATGTATCGATTGTAATACCAATGGCAAATGCAATCAGCATCAGCAGCCAGTCGGGTGTTTTGAAAGGCATCATTAAAATAAACATCGGATATACATAAGGATGAATAAACTGTCCCGCATCCAGGTCGTTCAAAACGAGCACCTGAAACAGGATGAGTAAAATACATCCCAATAATCGTATCAACCAATTAATTATCGGCATTTATCACTTTCATTTGAATTGAATCACGTTCTGTGCGCATCAGGTCATTTACAACATATACATATTTCAGCGAACTGAAATCTGTTGACAATTTGATATCCAGCGTATAATAATTATTTCCCGCCTCTTTACCGAAATCGGAAATGGTGCCCACCAAAATTCCAGGCGGATAAATCCGCGATGAACTTGTTGTTAAAATTGTATCTCCCAAAGTAGGAAATCCCTGTTCCGATACTTCAATCATCCGGATAACTGTCGGATCTTTCATATCCCATAATAAACGGCCCTGCGTATTATTTCTTTTAATTGCAACGGATGCTTTAAATCTGCTGTGCAATACGCTCATTACCACACTGAAATTTTCAGACACATCCACAACCTGTCCTGCAATTCCATTTGAAGAAATTACGCCCATGTTTTTTTGAATGCCGTGATTGGAACCGCGGTTCAGCGTGATATAATTATTTGCTTCGGTATAAGAATTACTGATTACCTCGGCAGGAATATACGTGTATAATTGTTTGCCGGAAGAATCACGCATTGTATATGATCTGGAAGAATCAATGATCATTGATTCTTCGAGTTGCGCACGCAACCTTGCATTTTCATTTATCAGACTATCGTTCACTTCATCGAGTGAGAAATAAGATTTGAAATTATGATAGCGGTTCAGCACATTCCCGGATAAATCGCCTGCCGTATTTACAAAATATGTATGCTGAAATTTATTGTAAGTGAAAACAAAATAGAATGAAACTGCTTCCAGAAGAAGAAAAATAATTATTGCATAATTACGGATAAGAAACTGAATGAAACTACGCATGTGAACCGCTTATTAGGATAATAACAATGCTGCATACTGTTCACGGTTCTTCAATGCAATACCGGTTCCTCTTACAACTGCACGTAATGGATCATCCGCAATATGCACCTGGAGTTTTGTTTTAATTGAAATACGTTTATCCAGTCCGCGGAGCAATGCACCGCCACCGGTTAAATAAATTCCATTGCGCTGAATATCGGAAGCTAATTCCGGTGGTGTTGTTTCCAATGCTTTCAAAATTGCTTCTTCCACTTTTGAAATGGATTTATCAAGACAATGTGCAATTTCAGAATATGTAACAATTAATTGTTTCGGAATACCCGTCATTAAATCGCGGCCGCTTACCTGATAATCTTCAGGTGCTTCATCCAATTCAACGAGTGCAGATCCGACATTTATTTTGATAGCCTCCGCTGTGCGTTCACCAATTAATAAATTATGCTGCCTGCGCATATAATCAACAATATCTGCAGTGAACTCATCACCGGCTACACGAATACTCTGGTCGCACACAATCCCTGATAAGGCAACCACCGCAATTTCAGTGGTTCCCCCGCCGATATCGATGATCATATTTCCCACCGGCTCCTGCACATCCAAACCGATACCGAGTGCAGCGGCCATCGGCTCATGTATCATATACGCTTCGCGGGCACCTGCCTGTTCAGCAGAATCTTTCACGGCTCTTTTTTCCACTTCGGTAATTCCGGATGGAATACATATCACCATCACAAGAGATGGTTTGAATAATTTGTTTTTAGGAAATATCATGCTGATCATGCCGCGGATCATTGCTTCTGCCGCCTGAAAATCTGCAATCACACCATCTTTTAATGGCCTGATCGTTTTAATATTTTCATGCGTTTTTTCATGCATCTGCATCGCACGTTTTCCAACAGCAATCACTTTTTCAGATTTGCGATCTATCGCAACTATTGAAGGCTCATCAACCATCACCTTATCATGTGCAATAATAAGTGTGTTTGCTGTGCCGAGGTCTATAGCGATTTCCTGTGTCAGAAAATTGAATAATCCCATGATTTCGTTTAAGTTTTAAAACTAATAAAATTTAATATGTTTCGAGTATCTGTTTCAGGTTCCAGCAGATTTATAATTAATTCGTCTGCATAACTGCAACAGATCAATTGATGATTAATGTTTAAAATGACGCAAGCCGGTTGTTACCATAGCGAGCCCGTGTGCATTACAAAATGCAATTGATTCCTGATCACGCACACTCCCTCCCGGTTGTATAACGGCCGTCACGCCTGCATTCCAGGCGATTTCGACACAATCGGGGAAGGGGAAAAATGCTTCGCTTGCCATTGCAGCACCATGTATATCAAAACCAAATGCTCTTGCTTTTACAATTGCCTGATTCAATGCATCTACACGGGAGGTTTGTCCCGTACCACAACCAATTAACTGTTTTTGCTTCACCAGCACTATTCCATTTGATTTTAAATGCTTGACTGCTTTTTCAGCAAATAATAAATCTTCGATTTGTGCAGCGCCTGGTTTTTTATCAGTTACAAACTGCAATTGTTGTTCTTCTGAAGAGTTTGTGTTTCTGTCCTGAACAATTACACCATTTAATAAACTCTTGAATTGCACGGAAGGAAAATCAAATTGCAATTGCTTCAGCAATATTCTGTTTTTCTTTGTTTGTAAAATAGTCAGCGCTTCCGCATCAAAACCGGGAGCAATCAGCACCTCAAAAAACAATTCATTTATTTTATTTGCCGTAGGCAGGTCGACAACGGTATTTGAAATGAGAACCCCGCCAAAAGCTGATACAGGATCCCCTGCCAATGCTTTGTCCCATGCGCTTTCCAGACTGTCCGCCACAGCCAGCCCGCAGGCGTTAGTATGCTTGATGATCGCAAATACGGCATGCCCGGCTGCGGTTTCAGATTTGAATTCTTCCATCAGGTAAACACATGATTCAATGTCCACCAGATTATTATAGGAAATTTCCTTTCCGTGCAATTTATCGAACACGGAATTAAGCTTGCCGAAAAATGCAGCCTGTTGATGTGGATTTTCTCCATAGCGCATTTCAATTTTCGGAGCAAATCCAAAATGGAAATTTTCATTATGATTGAAATAGGTATAAATCGCCTGGTCATAATGAGCAGTTACTTCAAAAGCTTTCTTTGCAAAATATTTTCTTTGAGAAAGAGTTGTTTCACCACTTTGTGTTTCTAAAAATGCAAGCAATTCGGCATATTCATTTTTTGAAGAGATAATTACAACATCTTTAAAATTCTTTGCAGCTGCTCTGATAAGTGAAACACCACCGATATCTATTTTTTCAATAATTGCCGGTTCATCATCGGTTGCCTGAACAGTTTCTTCAAATGGATAGAGATCTACAATAACCAGATCGATCGGCGGGATGCCGAACTGGTCCAGCTGAAGGGTATCTTCCTGCATATCGCGGCGGGCGAGAATTCCGCCAAAAACCTTGGGATGCAGGGTTTTTACCCTTCCGCCCAGGATCGACGGGTAGCTTGTAAGATCCTCAACCATTTCCACCTGCATACCCAGATCGGCAATAAATTTTCCTGTGCCGCCGGTTGAATAAATTGTAACACCTAATGCATCCAATTTGCGAATCAGGGGTTCCAGCTGATCTTTATAATAAACAGAAATTAATGCAGATTTGATGGTAACCGGAAGTTGCATGAAAAACAATTAAAAAATGAATTACAAAATTAGATGAAGCAATGGAGATTTTAATTGAAATAAGAGCTAAAAAGAAAAATAATTTTATTTAACCGGCTGATCCAATAAAATTGATTCAATGGTTCTCGGTAAGTAATAAAATTCAAGCTCTCTTATTTTTTTTTCAATCGAAGAAACGGTGTCATCTGAATTGATTTTAATTTTTTTTTGAAACAGGATTTTACCTTTATCATATTCTTCATTCACTTCGTGGATCGTTATACCCGTTTCTGTTTCTTTCTGCTCTAAAACCGCCATGTGCACTTTTGATCCGTACATACCTTTACCGCCGAATTTAGGGAGCAATGCAGGGTGGAGATTCAGGATCCTTCCGCTGAAAGCCTTTACCAGCGTAGGCGGAAGCAATGCCAGATAACCGGCAAGTACTATCAGGTCAGTAGATTGTTCACGGAGAAAATCAATGATCTTTCCTGTTTCAGCCCATTCCTGTTTTGGTATCACCTTTACAGGCACACGATATTTTTTTGCTTTTTCAAGTACTGCTGCCGCAGGATTATTGGAGATAATATAGTTAACGAATATGAAGGGATGCTGCTGAAAATATTTCATGCAGTTTTCAGCATTGGTTCCAGCACCGGAAGCAAATATGGTTACTGCAAATTTTTTATTCGGAGATTTTTCAAAAACCGAATTCATCCGTAAGAATTGTTTGAAATAAATTGTCCATATTCATCAGTCCGTCAAGCTTATGCAATTCCAGTGTTGAGATCACAAAATTTGTGTTTCCGGCGATATCATATTTTTTCGCCATTACAGTTGCATTTCCTGTCCATGGAGTAAAACTGAGTGTTACTTCATCTTTGGCAGTGAGATTTGCATCATAAAGCGGGCTTGCACCGATCTGCAGATTGATCGGTTTTACAATACTGACGATCGATGTGCCCTGCAGAACGGGATAACTGCCTCCGGCCGGAATCAGCTGCGCCCCGAGATCAAGGATCAGGGTCGTATCAACCGGATCTACAAGAGAACTGATGGGTGTAAAATCAAGAAAATTGGAAAGCGGGTCAAAAGTGGATGATATATAAACACTCATCAGCATTTTACCGCCGGAATTGAAAAACGATTCTGTTGTTTTTTGTGCAAGTGAAAATGAATTTCCGGCATCATTGCTGAACCAGACGATGAGGTCAAATAAATCAAAAACTTTTTCCTGCGTCAGATTATCGGCAGACTGCTGTGTATAATCACCGCTCACCGTTTCAAAAATCTGAATTGTATCAAAAACGGAAAATCCATTATTGATGAGATGCGTCGCATAAAAATTTTCATTTGTTGTTGAAGTATAACCATCCACCAGCAAAATAGAACTGCTTACTTTTTTTACAAATACAGAATCGGCTACTGCAAATTCGCTTTTTGCATTGCTTTGATCCACTGCCCTTACATATAATTTATTCCATGCATTTGCCTGCATACCGCTGATGGTTTCAGTGTTCGCAATTTCAGATGCATTTGGGTACACGCGACAAATAAAAGCATCTGCCCCTGCATCTTCTGCTTCAAAAATTGCAGAGCTCACGGTTTTATCCAAAATTAAGGGAACGGCAGTTGTGTCATTAAAAAACAATTCATAATGGAGCAGGTTTGCTTCGCCATCGGGGTCAGATCCCTGCCAGTAATATTTCAGCACCGGGAAAGATTTTACCGGATTATTCAAGCCAGGTATGATCAGAATTGAAGGCGGTGAATTTTTAACCGGTATGATCAGCATAGCCGGGCTCGGATCTGCTGATCCCTGGTTGTCGATGGCCCGGATATGAAAAACAAAATCTGCAGAATCTTCACCAACAGGCGGGGCAAGGATAAATGTGCTGTCCTGCGCATCGGTATAGATCCACAAAGTTGATTCGGTGATAATTTGGTCGAAAGTAAATTCATAACCTGTTACAAATCCATCCGCATCATCTCCCCACCAGCTCAATGCAACTTCCGATTCGAGGCGGTCATCGCCAAACCGGATGATCGTATCAATAATTGTAAATGTTTCGGGTGCCCCGTTTGCCGTTACTTCACCTTCAAAATTGTATTTGCATGAACTCGCCAACAGGATGCTGAGAAATGCAGTAAATATGGTTATTTGCGAGGCTTTCGACATGCAGGTGCGAAGATAACGCTTCTCGTTTATCACTTATATTTGCAAGGATAAAATCAGGGTATGCCGGGTAAGCAATATTTTATTCATGAAACTGCAGTGGTGGACAACGGAGCACGCATCGGCAACGGTACGAAAATCTGGCATTTTTCGCATCTCATGCATGGCTGCATCGTGGGTGAAAACTGCACGATCGGCCAAAATGTTTTCATTGCAAATAATGTAGTGCTTGGCAATCATGTAAAAGTGCAGAACAATGTTTCCGTTTATGAAGGTGTTATTTGTGAAGATGATGTTTTTATCGGCCCCTCTGTTGTATTTACAAATGTGATAAATCCACGCAGTGCGGTTGAAAGAAAAAATGCCTACCAAAAAACCATTGTAAAAAAAGGTGCTTCGATCGGTGCAAATGCCACGATATTGTGCGGTGTGGAGATCGGCCGGTATGCATTTATCGGTGCAGGTTCGGTTGTTACAAAACCGGTGAAAGATTATGCACTTGTAGTTGGAAATCCGGCCGTGCAAACCGGATGGATGAGTGAACACGGATCAAAACTTATTTTCGACGACACAGCCACTGCAATTTGCAAGGAAACCGGTGAACAATATTTATTGCAACAAGATCAGGTTGTAAAAGCCTGAATTTTTCCATCTGAAATACATGAATAAAATAAAATTCGCTGTTGTAGGTTGCGGGCATATCGGTAAACGTCATGCCGAAATGATCAGTCAGAATCAGGATGCAGAATTAATTGCATTATGCGATATCATGCCGCCCGATGAATTAAATATCGAACAATATGATGTTCCTTTTTTCCCGACAATTTATAATTTACTGCGGTCGGATCTTGAAATTGATGTTGTGTGTATTTGTACGCCGAACGGTTTGCATGCACAACATGCAATGGATGTTTTGATGAACGGACAACATGTGGTGATTGAAAAACCAATGGCATTAAAAAAATCAGACTGTGAAAAAATAATTTCTCTCGCCGAGAAAAAAAATAAAAAAGTATTTTGTGTGATGCAGAATCGCTTCTCGCCTCCATCGGCATGGATCAAAAATATTATTGAAACCCGGCTTCTCGGTGTAATTTATTTTGTGCAGGTAAATTGTTTCTGGAACCGCGATGCAAGGTATTACGACAGGGAAACATGGCATGGATCAGCTGATCTGGATGGCGGTACTTTATTCACGCAGTTTTCGCATTTTATCGATACACTCATCTGGTTGTTTGGAAATATAAATCATATTCAGGCGCAATTTGCAGATGTATCGCATCACGATCTTACAGATTTCGAAGACACGGGTTCTGTTTTATTTAAATTTGGAAACGGCGCAATGGGAAATCTGAATTATTCAACTGCAATTGCTGAAAAAAATTACGAAAGCAGCCTCACCATCATTGCAGAAAAGGGAACAGTAAAGATCGGCGGACAATACATGAATGAAATAGAATATTGCTCAATTGAAAATTATATCCTGCCGGAATTACCACCCACCAATGCGGCTAATGATTATGGAAATTACAAGGGATCTGCCGCAAATCATCATTTTATTATTCAGAATGTAATAGATGTGTTGCGGGATAAAGCACCTATTGCAACAACTGCAACGGAGGGCATGCAGGTGGTGGATGCAATTGAAAGAATTTATGCCTTACGGCCGGATGCATTGATCAATAAGTGATGGCTTATGAAACAAAATGCAGCATTGTTGAAATATCCCGCCGAAAAAAAATGGTATGTGCTGTATGTAAAATCCCGTTCTGAAAAAAAAGTTACCGAACGTTTGCAAAAAAATAAAATCGAAGTATTTCTTCCTTTGATCAAAACCGTTCGCCAGTGGAGCGACAGAAAAAAAACGGTGCATGCCCCGCTTTTCAACGGATATCTTTTTTTATTTACACATCCTGATGAATTTGCTTTGGTGAAAATGACGGAAGGTGTAGTGGATTTCGTAAAATCAGAAGGCAAATATGCAATGGTAAAAGAAGAACAGGTCAATGCAATTCAGAAATTTATTGAAACGGGGCTGCATATTTCATCAGAACCAGATTATTTCAAAACAGGTGAGCGGGTAAAAATCAATTTCGGACCTTTAAAAGATTGCGAAGGAGAACTGATTGAAATACGAAATGAAAAACAATTTATTATGCGCCTGCAGGTAATCAATCAGGTATTGATCATTTCTGTCCCGCCGCAACATATAAGTAAAGTATGATCAGGTAATAAAGAAAGTCTGAACGTTGCGATAAATTCCTGAATCATTGAAGTTGTACGAATTATTTCGTCTGAATATCCTTCACATTTAACTGATCGGTATAATTAAAATCGTATGTCTTTTTGAAGATAAATTTCCGTAATGTGATCGTACCTGAAATTTCAACGGCCAGGGGTTTTTCAAACAGCAGTGATTCCAATCCCGGTTTTGTAAGTGTTTGCAATTGGTCGAGTGATGTTTCCATTAAAACAGGTAGTGTAAAATTTTGCCTTGATTTTAATTTCACGGGATCGGCAATTCCGATCGTTCCGATTTTCGAATTATTTACATCTACAGATAAATTCATTTCCTTTATTTTGACGCCAATCGGGTTTGGGTTGTAGAGCGTAACATCCACTCCAACGGAAGGATTTTTCATATCTCCGGCAATTTTAAAATTGTCGAAACCTTTATATTGCAGTTCATCCGAAATTTTGCAGGAAGTTAAAGCCGCCATACTTAAAAGGCTTAGCATGCATATGATCTGTATTTTTTTCATAACTGGTTTACTTACCGGGTGGAATTGCAATTAATATGCCTGCATTTTAATCTCCATTTTAAAAGTGGATTCCTGATGATGAAAGCTGTTATCTTTTTGTTACCGGTATCGTAAAATTGAAATCCGAACCGCCGGCCTTATTGGCTTCCACCCATATTTTGCCTTTCAACTGATCCACTATTTTTTTACAAATTGCAAGGCCGATTCCCGTTCCTGAAAATTCATCCTTTGAATGTAAGCGCTGGAAGATCAGAAATATTTTTTCCCTGAATTCTTCCGGAATTCCTATCCCGTTATCCGAAACAACAAAATGATGTTTTTTGCCGGTGAGTGCATAATGAATCTTTATTTCGGGTTGCTCACTCAGATTGTATTTTAACGCATTTGAAATTAAATTCTGAAATAATTGCAGCATATGTGTTTCATCTGCTTTGATCATGGGCAATAAAGGAGTGGTAATGACCGCCCTTCGTTCTGAAATTTCAGCAGAAAGATTCGTGAGTACTATTTTAACCACCTGGTTCAGGTCAACATTAATTCGCTTGGTTTCAAAATTAATACTGCTCAGTGCAAGCAGATCACCGATCAACAAATGCATGGTTTGTGTTCCCAGCGAAATATATTGCATGAATTCTTTTTGTTCGTCGGTAAGTTGTTCTTTCAAACTTCTCTTTAATAAGGTAACATAGGAAGATACCATGCGCAGTGGTTCCCTTAAATCGTGGCTGGCAACATGTGCGAACTGTTTTAATTCACGATTTGAAATTTCAACCTGGTGCGCATATTTTTCGATCTGTAAATTTTTCTGCCTTAATAATTGCGCTTCTTTTTCTTTATTTTCAACTTCAAATTCCGTGCGTGCCTTTACAAGCGCAAAAGTTTTTTCATCAGAAAATATTTCATTCTGCAAGCGTGCGTATTTGCTTTTATACATGAATGCATTTTCAAAATCATTTTTCAACCGGTAGGCTTCGGACGTAAGTTCAAGCACATTCAAAAGCAGGCGTTTTGCGCCGAGTTCAGCAAATAATTTTTCAGCAATTTTAAAACTTTCAATTGCTTCTTCATACCGACCCATTTCAGTTAATCCCTCTCCCATCTGATAATACGTATGCCCGGTATGATAGGGGCTTTGCAGCTCCTGATCTATTTCCTTTGCCTTTTCAAAATAGATCCCGGCGTTTTTATAATCATTCAGCTTCGTATAGATCAATGCAATATTTGCGAGGTAAATGGATTGGTATGGCTTTGCGCCTTCTTCCACAACAATATCGAGTGCTTTTAATAAATGCTCCAGTGCTTTATCATATTGCTTTTGCTTATGAAAATACACTGCATAGCTATTAAAACAATTTGCAATCCCGCTTTTATCTCCGATGATCTGATATTGTTCCAGCGCTTTGTTTAAATATTCTTCCATCGAAAACTCCACGCCCTGCGAATTGAATAAAATAAAAATATTGTAATACGCATGTGCAAGCCATCGTCTTTCATACATATCAATTTCTTTTTCCTGCTCAAGTAAATTGATCGCTTTGATATAATGTTTTTGCGTTAATTCATTATCGCCGATAAAATGATAATTTCTTCCGAGATTTAAATGATAATAGGGCTCATATTTTTTTCTGAAATTATTCCGCAACATGCCGAATGCCTCATCGCATAATTTGATCGACTGGTAATAATTATTATTTACAAGGCATTCGAATAAACCCAGCTCCATTTTCGCAAGCCCCATATAATTTTTATCCTGAATGGATTTTGCAAGTTGATATGCTTCTTCTGAAAGTTCTTTGATTTCCGTATTGCGTTTCGACACAAGATCCCACGATGTGTGAAGGAGCTGGTCGATCTTCCTGATCACTTCATTCTTTGAGAGATTCTTATGTGAGGAAGTCATTGGTGCAGTAAAACGGATTGCTGTAAAAATAAGAAAAATTGCCCGCCAAAGGGTTGGAATATAAGGCACAGCGTCAATTTGTCAGACAAACCCCGATGGCACATCATTTGAAAACTGCGGTTTAAAAATAATTCCATGTCTGTCGAAACCGGAACCATAGCCGTTCAAACCGAAAATATATTCCCCATCATTAAAAAATTCCTCTACAGCGATCACGAGATCTTCCTCCGTGAACTGATTTCCAATGCTGTGGATGCCACACAGAAATTAAAAAAACTCGCATCGCTGGGTGAAGTTGAAGGTGAGCTTGGAGATGTGCATATTGAAGTGCGTGTAGACAAACCGGGTAAAACAATTACAATTTCTGACAAAGGAATTGGTTTGAGTGCGGAAGAAGTGAAAAAGTATATCAACCAGGTAGCGTTTTCAAGTGCGCAGGAATTTCTTGATAAATACAAAGGTGTTGAAGATGGAAAAACAATAATCGGCCATTTCGGGCTTGGATTTTATTCCGCATTCATGGTTGCCGAAAAAGTGGAATTGATTTCCAAATCATTCCGCATGTCCGAGCCATCTGTAAAATGGACTTGTGATGGCAGCCCGGAATACACCCTCGAAAATTGGGAGAAAGCATCAAGAGGCACAGATATTATTTTAACTGTTGCTGAAGAAAGCGAAGAATTTTTGGAAGAAACCAGGATCCGTGCATTGCTCACGAAATACTGCAAATTCCTTCCTGTTGAAATTCAGTTCGGCGAAAAAGAAGAAACGATGCCCGGAGAAGAGGAAGGCAAAGAAGAAAAAATACAGGTGCCGGATATTATAAACAATACATCTCCTGCATGGACAAAAAAACCGACCGAGCTTTCCGAAGAAGATTATAAAAATTTTTATAATGAATTATATCCTTTCAGTGAAACACCCATGTTCAATATTCATCTGAACGTGGATTATCCTTTCGTACTGACAGGCATTCTTTATTTCCCCAAGATCAAAAAGAGTTACGAAATACAGAAAAACAAAATTCAATTATATTCCAACCAGGTATTTGTAACTGATGAAGTAAAGGAAATCGTACCGGAATGGCTCACATTATTGCACGGTGTAATTGATTCACCTGATATTCCGCTCAATGTTTCAAGATCATATTTGCAAAGCGACCAGAATGTAAAAAAGATCAACAGCTATATCACAAAAAAAGTAGGCGAAAAACTGGAAGAATTATTTAAAAAGGACAGGGCCGATTTCGAAAGTAAATGGGAAAACATTTCTGTGATCATTAAATACGGTATGCTGAGCGATGAGAAATTTTTCGATAAGGCAAAACAATTCTGCTTGTTGCAAAATACCGATAAAAAATATTTCACATTTGATGAATATAAAGAGCATATTCAATTAAATCAAACCGATAAATCGAATCAGGTAACAGCGCTTTACACGAATAATATCACCGATCATCATGTGTATGTGGATGCTGCAAAAAGTAAAGGATATGATGTTCTGGAAATTGACAATGTGATCGATAATCATCTCATTTCATTTCTCGAGCAGAAATTAACCGGCATGCATTTCAAGCGTGTTGATTCTGATACGGCGGATAAATTAATAGACAAGGATGAAAAAATTGAATCTGTTTTAAGTGAAACGGAACAAAGCAATGTGAAAGAATTATTTGAGAAAGTAATTGATCAGAATGCGGCAACCGTTATGCTTACACCGCTATCTCCGGATGATGCGCCTGTATATATAACAAAACCCGAATTTATGCGCCGCATGAAAGAAATGAGCTATATGAACGGAATGGATTTCGCTGCATCCATGCCTGATCAATACAATCTTGTTGTAAATACAAATCATCCTCTCATAAATAAAATATTAAAAGAGGATGATGTGCAAAAAGATATTTCTGTAAAACAATTACACGACCTCGCATTATTATCCCAGGGTATGCTGAAAGGAGCAGACCTCACGGCATTTGTAAAGAGAAGTGTGGAGATGATGTAAATACTTTTACATATATCTCGCAACAGCCATACAAATGACTGTAACCGCCAGGAGTGTTGCAACTAAATTTGTTGCCTTCACCAGTTTCATACGGGTTGCATTTAAAATGGCAATCTGTTCCGGTGTGGGAACTCCACCCGCTGCAGCAATTTGTTTTGAAATTGCAGCGATTTTAAAAGTAGCGGGACGATTCACTGTCATCCCGATCGTATAAGCAATTATTGCAATTAAACCTCCGAGGCTTAATGTTGCGCCAAATGATGAGCCCATCCAATCGGATGAAAATCCATTGCTTATTTTCCAGAATAATAATACACCGGAAAGAATGTTCAGTGTTGCTGAAACCATCATAACGACCGGCAGATTATTGGTCATGGATAATTGGGACATAAATTTTCCGCCTTCGGGTCCTAATGCCTTTGCAGCAGGAAGAACAAAACGGGCAAGGTATATCATTCCGCCTGCCCAGAATACACCTGTTGCAATATGAAACAGGCGCAGGATAATAAGGTAAGTTTGCTCCATTGTAGTATGCTTTTGTGGAATTTAAAATTAAACAAACTATGGAGAATTCAAAACCGGACTACGGTTTATAATTGGGCGAAATCCGTGTATGCATCGATACCAAAATATTCCAGAGCCGGATCTAATAAATGTGCCCGCACCACCAATATTATATTTAGGGGTGTTGCAGCAGAAAGAAATTGTTTAATCGTTGCGCTAAACCCTTCGCCTTTTAATTCAAGCGGGCCAACTTCATCAACTACAATATAATTTATTTTCGACAGCATTGCATTGCGCAATATCTGATCTGCCTTTTCAAATGCTGTTTTGCTGAATGTATATTTCCCGATCAGCAAAATATTTTCCTCTTCTTCTCCGGCTTCCATCAGAAATAATTCCTTTGTTTTGATGTGCAGGAAATATCTCACACCATTTATATCGGGCGAAATAATACCATCCACATCATTTCTGTCTTCACACCATTTGAGCAAGGCGCTCGTTTTTCCTGATTGAACAGGACCGGAAAGTATAATAACAGATGGTTTAGTCATGAATATCGTCGAATGCGTTCACAAGTATGATTTGAATAAAAAAATTAAATCTCCGTAACCCCTTTTTTTGTGCAGAAAGTTTCCAGCTGTTTTCAATTAATAATCTTGTTGAAGGAATTAATAAAACAATCTCATTGATTGTGCCTTGCGATTTTTCCTTTTGCCGGGATAAATATTTTTTCAGAAAATAAAGCAGTACCGGGCTCACAAGAAAATACCATGTAAGCAGAATTAAAAATGAACGCACTAGAATTTGCAAAACAGCATCTGCAGCGAGCAGCGGTTTACCAATATGAAATGTTGATTGCAGAAAGAAGAAAAGTAAAACCACCCAGATGACAAGTAAACTGTTTTTCCATATTTTTTTCCTATTCCGTTTTAATTGTATTTCGGTGGAATTTTTTACACCTGCAGGAATCAGAAATTGTTTACCCTGTTTCCATTTATTTAATCTGGAAGGAATTCCTGCGGCGAATACTCCGATTGCAATTCCCGCTGCAATATGCAACACAACATAGCCACCCGCTATGTAATAACTGTATCTTGTAATTTCGGTTTCACCGGTTATACCATTAATAAATGCATCCATCGCTTTCCAGAATGCATTGCTGTAAATTAATGTCATTGTAATGATGCGCTGGATTGCCGACTCAAATAATGCGATTGCAGCAAATAATACACAGGAGATTTTATAAAACTTTTTATTGAAAAAAAATAATTCGCCCATTACACCCTGAAATGCAACTGCCAGATATGCGGGCAATGGGCTTTGCGGACTCAGCATCATTTTAAATATCTCGACCAATAATGTTGCCTGTAAAATGGCGCCCTTCTGCGGAACATAAAATCCCATCATGCAAATAATAACAACCGCTGCACCGCCGACAAATAAACCTGAAACAGGAATTTGAAATCCGTGTATAATTCCGCCGAGCACACCTTCGCACACCGCCCATAGTGCAATGAGCCTGTAATACAATTGTTTTTCCGTTGCAGTCACTGCCTGAATTTTGAGATCGCAAGTTAGGAGATAAATAATTATTTGAACGTGTGATTTAACAGAATAACAAATGCAAATATTAAAGTCATTGCGGACCAGATCCGCAATCTGTATTTTACGGATCGATGCCGGATCAGGCCCGGCATGACTCTTCGTTTAGAGTGGAAAATTATCAATTGTTGATTTAATCTCACTCAAAACCAAAATCCATTTCTTTAACTTTGAACCATGGATAAAGATCCGAAACTGATCATTCATACTACCGACCCCGTTAATGCCGAACCACCGGTTACGGAATTGCGTGAAAATTTTATTACACCGCAACGGTTGTATTATATCCGCAATCATGGCCCTGTCCCTGAAATTGATGAAGCAAGTTTCAGATTTAAAATAAACGGCCTTGTTGAACATGAATTGGAATTTTCGATGCAGGAATTAAAATCGGATTTTCCAAAACGCACGGTAATGGCAACATTGCAATGCGCAGGAAACCGCCGTGTGCAATTAATTGAATTTGCAGAAGTGCCCGGCGAAGTTCCCTGGCAGGAAGGTGCCATCGGCAATGCAACTTGGACAGGTGTTCCTTTAAAATATATACTGGAAAAAGCAGGCGTGAAACCGGAAGCATTATTTGTTGAATTTATGGGTGCCGATGATGTATATCGCAATGGAAAAAATGTCGGCTTCGGTGCATCCATTCCAATTGATAAAGCCTGGAGTGAAGATGTATTGCTTGCTTTTGAAATGAACGGCAAACCGCTTGAACCCACTCATGGATTTCCGCTGCGTGTGGTTGTTCCGGGATATATCGGTGCACGCAGTGTGAAATGGCTTACAACAATTACTTTACAAACCGAGCCGTCAAAAAATTATTTTCAGGATCATGCTTATCGTTTATTTCCACCTGAAGCAAAGCCCGAAACGGTGGATTGGGAAACAGGTATTCAATTAAGTGAACTGGATATTAATTGTGTGATTACATATCCGCTTGCAAATTCAATTGTAAAAAATAATTCTGTCTTAATTAAAGGATTTGCAATCAGTGGCGGCGACAGAATTGTTACACATGTAGATGTTTCTGCTGATGGCGGGATAACATGGAAGGCTGCGAAAATTACCGAAGGAAATGAAAAATACACATGGTCATTCTGGGAAATAGAAATGCAATTTGAAAACGGCCCTACTCAAATTATTGCACGTGCAACAGACAGTGATAATAAATCCCAACCCGCAGATGTAAAAGATGTCTGGAATTTTAAAGGGTATATGAATAATGCATGGCACCGGATCAGTTTTGATGTGAAAGGAAACTAATTCAGGTCATCCTAAAAATGAATTCCGACATACCAATCAACACAGAATTTCGGGTCAGATTAATTTCTCCAAATCGTTATTTCAGGAACATCTCCAATATATTGGGTGCTATTGCCATTCTGGGCTTTTGCATCATATATTTCATTGATCTGCCTGTTCGTAACAACCTTGAATTATCAATACCTTATTACGCTAATTTACCATCATGGATTCTTAATATTTTCTGGGTAAGTCCTATACTTTTAATAATATGCCTTCAGTTTTTAAATGTAAATAACCGGATAAACGGTATTTTGCTAATCTCGAACCATAAAGTAGAATTTAAGTCAAAGAAATTAACAACCTTAATTTATTTCAAAGAATTAAAATGCATAGCCGTTGTTATGAAAAAATTTGGCCTGCGTTCCTACTTAATTGAATTCTTATATCCCAATAAAAAATTCATTAAAATAAAAATATTATCTAAAATTGATTTCGCAGAAATTATCGATCTGCTTGGTGAAATCGCCCCGGAAATTCTTGAAACGGAAGTACGTGAATTTGAATCTCACTAAACTTTCTTCAACTCAATCTCCGCCAATTTTATTTTCGCTTCCTTCCAGTTTGGAATTTCATCTGATTCCCAATGCAGTGATTTATAAGCAGAAGAAACTTTTCGCATCATACGCATCGCTTCTTTATGATCACCTGCATTTCGAAACTCCATCATTGTTTCCATATTTTCCCATGCAGTAATCGTATAACCTTTCATCCAGCCCAAACTGATTACTGTTTTAATATTTCCCTTTGCCGTTTGTGATTGTTTTGCAGACAGGGAAGCAAATTTCATAAACAATGGAATCCTCCATAAATTTTTGATATGCAATTCTGTTATTGATATGAGCATGATTATTTTTTTACAAACATATTTCTGACTTCCCGATTCATATTACAAAAACCGATGAGCGGGAAAATCGGTATGATGAACAGGATTTTTACACTTATTTTTACAACATGAACGATCCGATCATCACGAATAAAGCACCGGATCCGGTGGGACTCTATCCGCATGCAAGGAAAGCAGGTAATTTATTGTTCCTGTCGGGTATCGGGCCGCGGGAAGCCGGCACAAATAAAATTCCCGGTGTTGAACTGGACAAAAACGGAAATTTTATTTCGTTCGATTTTGAAGCACAGGTGCATTCGGTTTTTAAAAATGTAAAAACGGTTTTGGAAGAAAGCGGAAGCAGTTGGGATCAGCTGATTGATGTAACGGTCTATCTGGTAAATATGCAGCGTGATTTTCAAACTTATAACCGCATCTGGGCCGAATATTTTAAAACAAACGCCCCTTGCCGGACAACCGTTGGAATAACCGCACTTCCGACACCGATTGCGATTGAATTGAAATGTGTGGCAGCTTTATAGTAGAAAGTAGAAGGTAGAAAGTATCAAGTAGGCTTACGCAAGATTGGCTGCGCAGCAACCCTCAACCCAGAACTCAGAACCCTTAACACAGAACCCAGAACACAGAACCCTCAACAACAAAATGTTCAACCACTTCAAAAATCCCGTAATCATAAATTCAACAATCACTGTTGGAGAAAAAAAACCTTTGCTCATTGCCGGACCATGTGTTATTGAAAGTGAAGAACTCTGTTTGATGGTGGCGGATCAAATGAAAAAGATTGCTGCGCAAACCGGTTTCAACTATATTTTCAAAGCCTCATTCGACAAGGCAAACCGCACTTCGGCCGGTTCGTTTCGCGGTGACGGAATGGAAGAAGGCCTTAAAATTCTGCAGATTATTAAGGAAAAAATTGCTGTGCCGGTTCTTACGGATATTCATCTACCGGATCAGGCATTACCAGTTTCGAAAATTGCCGATGTAATACAGATCCCGGCTTTCCTCTGCAGGCAGACAGACTTGTTACTCGCTGCCGGGAAAACCGGAAAGGCAGTAAATGTGAAAAAGGGACAGTTCATGGCACCTGAGGATATGGCCTATGCCGTCGAAAAAATTGCATCCACAGGAAATAACAATGTATTGCTCACCGAAAGGGGTGCCTCGTTCGGATACCATAACCTTGTGGTGGACTTCAGAAGCCTGCCCGTTATGCGACAATTTGCCCCTGTCATTTTTGATGTAACGCACAGCGTCCAGATGCCGGGCGGTGAAAAGGGTAAAAGTGGCGGCAGGCGTGAGTTTGCGCCCTATCTTGCCAAGGCTGCGGCAGCGGCGGGGGTAGACGGCTTTTTCATTGAAACACATCCCGATCCGTCAAAAGCACTGAGCGACGGGCCTAATATGATCCCGCTCGCTGAAATGGAAAAACTTCTTTTGTCCCTCAAAGCCGTGAGGGAAGCCGCAGGTTTCTAAGCATTTTTCTGAAAAAATTCAACCCCTGCTTGCTTGTTAGGGGCTAATGAGTAAATTTGTTACTCATTGAATTGGAATGCTCGATTCACTCATTACATCACGCACACGTCTCAAACTGCTTCTTAAGTTTTTCATCAATACGAAGTCGGCTGCGCACCTGCGTGGTTTGGCGAAAGAAATGAATGAATCCACAAATGCTGTGCGCCTTGAACTGAATAAATTATCACGGGCCGGATTTCTCCTTTCCTACGGCGAAGGCAAAACCATTAAATACAAAGCAAATGATAAACATCCTCTTTTCCCTGAATTGAACAGTGTAGTTCGTAAGTATCTGGGGATTGATAAAATAGTTGAAAATATAATTGATCAGATAGGTGAAATTAATTGTGCATTGATCATTGGAGATTATGCGGATGGAAAAGATTCGGGCACAGTTGATTTATTAATTGTGGGTGATGTGGATTTGGAAAAATTAAATTATTGGGTGAAAAAAACCGAATCCATCATCAGGAGAAAAGTACATGTTGAGGTAATGAATGGCGAGGCATTTAATGCCTGGAAAACTGAAACAAAATTGAATCAGGCGATCGTATTGTGGACAAACGATTGATCTGATTTTTTTCTTTATAAACAAACTTCTCAGACACATACATGTGACTGAGGAGGCGAAGCTGTAGATAAATATGTTCGACCATCAATATCAAAAAGCAAAGGTGATTGCCGAGATCGGATGCAATCACATGGGCGATTTTAATATCGCAAAAGAATTGATAAAGCTTGCAAAAGATTGTGGAGCAGGTTATGCGAAATTCCAAAAACGGAATCCGAAAGAATTATTAGATGAAGCAATATATAATGCACCGCATCCCGAGCCATGGCAAAGCTATGGTGCAACATACGGCAAGCATCGCGAATTTCTTGAATTTACAATCGAACAACATCATGAATTAAAATCCTATTGTGAAAAAAATAATATTGAATATGCAGTTTCGGTTTGGGATATCACCAGCACAAAAGAAATCATTTCACTCAATCCGGATTTTATAAAAGTTCCTTCTGCCTGCAATAATCATTTTGAAATTTTGCAATTATTGCGTGATACGTATAAAGGAGAAGTGCATATCAGTATCGGCATGACGACAAAAATGGAAACAGAATCGATCGTTCGTTTTTTTGAAGACAAAAATGCTGCTCAAAACCGATTGGTTTTATATGCATGCACAAGTGGTTATCCGGTGGAGTTTAAAGATATCTGCCTGCTCGAAATAAAAAATTTATATGCAAATTATGATCAGCGCATAAAGGAAATTGGTTTCAGCGGGCATCATTTGGGAATTGCAGTTGACATCGCCGCATACACACTTGGAGCAAAATGGATAGAAAGGCATTTTACAAAAGACAGAACCTGGAAAGGAACGGATCATGCGGCAAGCCTTGAAATGGCGGGTTTGCAAAAACTGATCCGCGACCTCGATCATACATTTGAAGCGCTCACTTATAAAGAAAAAGAGATCCTTTCCACGGAGGAAATTCAACGTAACAAATTAAAATTCAAAGCGTGAATATTTTAGCAATTATTCCGGCAAGAGGAGGCAGCAAAGGATTACCGGGAAAAAACATCAAGCCTTTACTTGGTCATCCTTTAATTGCGTACAGTATTAAAGCTGCACAGGAATCAAAATTAATTACACGGATAACCGTAAATACCGACAGTGAAAAAATTGCAGAAACCGCAAGGGAATATGGAGCAGAAATTTTTATGCGCCCCGCCGAACTTGGGCAAGATGAAACAACAGATCTGGAAGTGTTTACACAGCAATTAATTGCAATGAAAGAAAAGGAAAATTATATTCCGGATTACATTGTGCAATTAAGGCCAACCGCTCCTATCCGTTTGGAAGGAATGATTGATCAATGTATCGAGAAATTAATTCAATCTGGTGCTGATTCGATAAGGGGTATTACCGAATCTCCCATCACACCTTATAAAATGTGGGTCCTGAATAAAAATAATGATGACGCCATGGAACCGCTGCTTCAATTAAAAGGCGTAGAAGAACCATTTAATCAGCCGCGGCAGAAATTACCGGTAATATACTGGCATGTTGGCACCATAGATATTATGAAGGCTTCCGTGATTACTGAACTGCACAGCATGAACGGAAAAAAAATACTCCCTTACATTATTGATCAAAAATTAGCGATCGATATTGATGAAGTGGAAAGTTTTTATAAAGCTGAAGAAATTATTCAATATACCGATTGCATTAAATTTAAAGAATGATGAAAAACATTAAATTATTTCTGAGCGATGTAGACGGCGTGCTTACAGATGCCGGCATGTATTATACAGAAAGCGGCGATGAGTTTAAAAAATTCAACACACACGACGGCATGGGATTCAATTTATTAAAACAGGCCGGTATCAAAACAGGAATCATTACAACGGAGCAAACAAATATTGTGAGCCGGCGTGCAGAGAAATTAAAAATTGACTACGTATATCAAAATGCGGGATTCGGCGGAAAATTAAAAGCGGCACAGGAAATTTGTGAAAAGGAAAATATTACCCTTCAGGAAGTCGCTTATATCGGCGACGATATAAATTGCATCGAATTATTGCAAGCCGCAGGGCTTGCCGCTTGCCCGGCCAATGCAACAAAAAAAGTGAAAGAGATCCCCGGAATTTTACAGCTTTCCAAATCGGGAGGCGAAGGTGTTGTGAGAGAATTTATTGAATTGATCCTGAACGCATGAACGAACCGAAATTAATTGAGCTGCCGAAAATATTCGACGACCGCGGAAATTTATCGTTTATTGAAAGCGAAAATCATATTCCTTTTAAAATTGAACGCACTTATTGGATTTATGATGTGCCGGGTGGTGCTGTAAGAGGCGGGCATGCTTACCGCCATTTGAACGAATTTATTATTGCGATCAGCGGAAGTTTTGATGTGGTATTAAACGACGGTATGCACGAATTTAAATTTCAATTAAACAGATCGTATTATGGAATCTATGTGCCTGCTTTATACTGGCGGCATCTCGAAAATTTTTCAACAAATTCTTTTGCATTAATAGTTGCATCCGGCGCTTATGACGAATCGGATTATATCCGCGATTTTGAACAATTTAAACAGTTCCGGCATGAACTCAATAAATAATTGCGATATTATTCATTTTCCAAAAATTCAAAACCGGGCAGGCAATATCACTCCCATTCATAATTTCAGGGAAATTCCTTTTGAAGTAAAAAGAATATTTTATCTCTATGATATTCCGGGAGGAGAATCAAGAGGTGCACATGCCCATAAAACATGTCACCAGATCTTAATTGCAGCGAGCGGGAGTTTTGAAGTGCGCATTGATGATGGTAATGCGGAAAAAATTATTTCGCTCAACCGTCCTCACTACGGTTTGCATATTCCTCCGATGATTTGGGCAAACGAATTAAATTTTTCCTCCGGAGCAGTTTGTCTCGTGCTGACATCTCAAATTTATAATCCCGATGATTATATCCGCGATTATAATGATTTTAAAAATTTCACTGCAAAATGAAATTCAATAACCGCAACGTATATATCAGCCCCTCTGCCCGGATCGGCACAAATGTCCGCATCGGCGACGATACTGTTATTTATGATAATGTTATTATTGGAGATAACAGCATCATCTGCAATAATTCCATAATCGGTGAGCCGTTAAATGATTATTATCAGAATGAGGCTTACCAAAATCCTGCAACAATGATTGGAAAAAATTCGCTGATAAGAAGTCATGCGATCATTTATGCAGGTTGTTCATTTGGTGAAAATTTCAGCACAGGCCATCGCATCACGATTCGTGAATACACAACCTTTGGAAATCATTGCAGGGTTGGTACCGGAATAGATATTCAGGGTTTTGCCGAGTTTGGAAATTATTGCTGGCTGCTTGCTGAATTGCATATCTCCCAAAAAACAAAAATTGGAAATTTTGTTTTCATTTACCCATATGTCATTTTTACAAATGACCCGCATCCACCTTCAAATGTAAATATCGGTTCTACTGTTGGCGACTTTACGCAAATTGCAGTCAGCAGCATGATACTACCCGGCATTGAAATCGGGAAACATGCATTTATTGCGGCCGGTACACTCGTTAATAAAAATGTTCCAGACTATCAGGTGATGGCCGGCAACCCCGGCAGGATTGTGAAGGATATTCGGGAAATAAAATCAAGAGAAACAACAGGTTCACATTATCCGTGGCCATATCATTTTAAAAGAGGAATGCCATGGGAAAAAGAGGGTTTTGAAAACTGGTTAAAAGAGCATCCCGAATTCAGTTAATGCAAATACCTTATTTATCATTTTCAAAAATGCATGATGCGGTAAAGCTGGAAATAATATCGGCTTTTAATGCATTTTATGATAGTACACATTATGTTGCAGGTCCGCTTGTAGAACAATTTGAAAAAGAATTTGCCGGTTATATCGGAGTTCAACATGCAATTGGAGTGAGCAATGGTTTGGATGCAATATTTCTTGCATTGAAAAGTTTAGGTATCACAAATAACGATGAAGTTATTATTCCTTCGAATACATATATCGCAACTGCACTCGCCGTTTCGTATACAGGTGCAACTCCTGTTCCTGTTGAACCGCGGTTAAATACATATAATATCAATCCGGACAATATTCAAAAAGCGATCACGAAAAATACAAAGGCAATAATTCCCGTCCATCTGTACGGACAGGCTTGTGAAATGCATGCAATTCTAAATCTTGCCGATAAAAATAATCTGCATGTAATTGAAGATAATGCGCAGGCACACGGTGCAACTTTTCAAAATAAAAAAACGGGTTCATTCGGAATTGTGAATGCGACAAGTTTCTATCCGGGAAAAAATCTCGGCGCATTGGGAGAGGCCGGTTGTGTTACAACCAATGATGCGGAATCGGCAAAATCAATTTCCGCATTGCGCAATTATGGATCATCAGAAAAATATTACAATGAAATGCTGGGGCATAATATGCGCATGGATGAGTTTCAGGCAGCGGTTCTCTCAATTAAATTAAAATATCTTGATGCCTGGACTGCCGAACGGCAAACAATAGCAGCACATTATCAGAAAGCATTACAAGGAATTGAAGAAATTATTTTACCGGCAACAGCTGCAGGTGCAACACATGTATTTCATATCTATGCGATCAGAACGGAAAAGAGAAATGCACTCCAAAACTATTTAAAAGAAAAAGGGATTGGAACATTGATTCATTATCCGGTACCTTTTCATCTGCAAAAAGCATATACGCATCTTCAATATAAAAAAGGAGATTTCCCTGTTGCTGAAGAAATTGCAGATACTACTTTAAGCCTTCCTTGCTGGCCCGGATTAGGTGATGAGCAAATACAGTATATCGCAAATCAAATCCGTCACTTTTATTTAAAGCATGCCTGAAAAAAGTTATAAGCAAATTTTAAAAACAACGGGAATTTCCGGTATTGCGCAGGGCATTCAGATCCTTCTGAAAATTATCGGGACAAAATTTGTTGCAGTGCTTATCGGTCCGGCAGGAGTCGGGCTTGCAGGTATTTTACAATCAACCGTTGATCTGATCGGAACAATTGCAGGCGGCGGTTTAAGTCAAAGTGCAGTGCGGGATATTGCGCTTGCAGTTAAAAATAAAAATGAAGAACGGATCGCCTTTACATTTCGTGTTTTAAATACACTGACATGGTTTATAGGAATTACAGGGATGCTGATTGTATTTGTTTGCAGTGTTCCGCTCAGCAGAATTGCATTTAATGACGATGCACATGCTATGGATTTTAAAATAATTTCAGTAATTGTTTTAATTGCGCAGCTTGCTGCAGGCAGGCTCGCTTTGTTGCAGGGATACCGAAGGATTCAGTCCATGGCGCTATCTCCGATAATTGCTACACTAATAAGTCTCATCATTACCATTCCATTGTATTATGCTTATGGTACAGATGCAATAATACCTGGGATGATCATCATGGCAATTGTGAATCTTCTTTGTGTGTTTTATTTCTCCAGGAAAATTAAAACGGCAGAAATTCAAGTGAGCCTCAAAGAAACATTTAAACATGGAAAATATCTCGGCAGTTTAGGGATCGCATTAATGATTTCCGGATTGTTCATGATAATTGTGATGTATATATTGCGCATTCTTGTAAATAATAAACTCGGGCTGATACATGTTGGTATTTTTCAGGCCGGCTGGTCAATTTCTGCAATTTATCTGCAATTAATTTTTCAGGCCATGGGTAGAGATTATTATCCGCGACTTTCTGCGGCAAGTGATTCGCCTGCGGAAATAAATAATCTCGTTAACGAACAACTGCATATCGGCATATTGATCGGCGCACCCGCAATTGGCGGCATGCTGCTGATTTCTCCGGTAGTCATTCAACTGTTGTATTCCTCAGAATTTTTATCGGCCACTGCGATGTTTCAATGGCTTGTATTAGGCACACTGCTTAAGGTATTTATTTGGCCCGTTGCATATATTCTTCCGGCGATGCGCTCATCAGGTATTTATATTATCACCGAACTGATCGGGAATCTCGGCTTATTATTTTTTTCGTGGTTCCTGATAAATAAGATGGGAATTGAAGCAATCGGCATTGCCTATTTGCTGAACTATATTTTGTATGTTTTTATAATCCTGTTTGCAATCAGAAAGGTTGTAAAATTTAAACCGGATTTGTATACACTGAAATTAATTGCTGCAAGTATTCTTTTTATCGGGAGTATTTTCCTGATTGTATATACGCAACCTTATTCAGCTTTATATATTGCGATTGCAGTATTTGTTGTAGTGCTTTTATGCATCTGGTCGTTTATACATTTAAACCGGTTGGTGCCAGTCAAAGCGTATATTAAAAATAAATTGAACCGACGGAATTAAATTGGATAAGCAAAAACCACTTGTCACAATATTTGCCATCTGCCACCGGCATAAAGCCTTCCTGCGGGAAACGCTTGAAAGCATAAGAAATCAAAGCTATGCAAATATTGAACTGATTATTCTTGATAATGCTTCAGACGATGGGTCGGCTGAGGAGATTCAAAAATGGATAAACGAAACGGGGTTTATCTGCACATTCATAATTAATCCCCGGCCATTTCCTGTTACAAAAAATTGCAATATCTGCCTGCGGGCGGCAAATGGAAAATATATCCAGGGTATAGCTTGCGATGATATTTTAATGAAGGATAAAATTCAATTACAGGTTGATTTATTTGAATCACTTGCAACATCCTACGCTTGTGTTTATACGGATATTATAAAAATTGATGAGCAGGGTAAAATGATTTCTTCTGAATCAGAATTTACACGGTTAAAGAGAATTTTACAAATCGATGAAATGCCATCCGGAAGTTTGATAAATGAATTATCGGAGCGCCCTTTCATACACGCGCCATCCGTTTTATGCAGAACAAGTGCCTTACGGGCAGTTGGAGGCTTCAATGAAACCCTTGCCTACGAAGACTGGGCAATGTGGATTGAATTATCCAAACACGGTTATCACTTTGCGCCTTTGAACCAGGTTACGGTACATTACAGAATCCTGCATGATTCGCTCGACCGCAAACGAACAATGAATTTCTATGCAAGCACAATTTATATTTTCAAAAAGAACAAGGACTTCCTCAACATGAAATTAAAAGGTGCACAGCGTCAATGGTTATGGAGCATTATGCAAATGTCAAAATTTTCATTCGCTCGGGCAGTCAAAGAATATTTCGCTTTTATTATCAGCATGCGCAAACTTGGTATCAGGCATTTTGTTGCACTGGCACGTTATAAATGAGAGTAAATAAAATTTTATTTATTACCGAATCACCCTTCTCTTTTGATCTGAATGGGGCATCAAGTTTCAGCAGTGGCCATTTGGTTTCTTTGCTGTATGCATTTCCGAAATCGGAAATTTTATTGCTGCATCTTACAAGTAATGAACCGGTCATGAGAAATCAACTGGAGACTTTTATTGGTGAAGCAGGTTTTCAGGGTCACATGAATATAGAAACGATACCGGTTTCAAAACTTACATTTAATATCCTTTCATTGAGATCCCTTCTTAAATTTCCTTTCACAAGTTTTTCAGACAAGTCAAAAATACTTTTTGCAAATATTGATGACGGGCTCGTGAACAGAATTCACAAAATCATGAGTGATTTCAATCCGGATCTGATCTGGGCAGAACATATTTTACCGGCGCTTCTCGCTGTCCGGCAAAAATCTACGACACCTGTTTTATACAGTCATCACGACTTTATTTATCGCATCCTGAAAGAAAGAAATAAATTTTCAATACGGAATTTCCTTCGCGGTTTCATGCTGCAGCATTTTGAAAAAACTTTATTGAAAAAGGTGCGTTTTTTTGTAAATGGATCAGAACAGGAACGCAAAATTGCATTGGAAATTCACACGGGATTGAAATCATTCAGTTTCCCGGCGATCTATCCAATTGTGAAAGAAAAGGTGTATACGAATTCACGGAATTTATTAAAAAACAGGCTTTTGCATATAGGCACTTCTTCCGCAACTGCAAACCGGATTGGTCTTATAAATTTTTTTAAACATGTATATCCCGTCTTAAAACAGGAAATTCAAAATTTAGAATGTTATTTCATTGGCGATCAAACGGCAGTCACAAATGAAATATTCGGCAGTGTGGCAAACGATCCGCAAATCAAAATCATAGGGCATGTAAATGATTTAACGTCAGTTACGGAACCATATGATATACATATTTTACCTTACGACCGCGGCACAGGTACAAGGACAAGGTTATTAAATGCAATACGTCTTCACGGTGCAGTTGTAGTTTTCGAAAAAACCGGAAATGAAACCCCGGGCCTTGAATCAGGTGTTGATATTCTCGTAGCAGATAACTATAATGATTTTACAAATCATATCATCCGGTTATTTCGGGACTCTGAATACAGAATACATATTAGCAACCAAGCTTATGGAAAATTGTGCACAGAATTTACATTTCAGCATTTATCCGAGAAAATAAAACAACTGTTAGCCGCCTGATGAAGATCGGAGTATTTGCACAATATATCAATACAAGAAATGATATTAGAGATTTGATCTCTGCATTAAATAAAAAACTGGATATTGTTTTATTTCTTAATGAAAAGGATAAACATTTAGCACAATTAACAGACGAAGATGTGGAGGTGCGTTTTTTCAACACCCGGAAATACAAATACAGAAATTATTTTTATGAGCGGTTGTTTAAATTGTTCGGGAAGCTTCCGAAATCAAAAAATAATTATTATATCACTGAAAATTTCAAACTGTATAATTCGAATTTAAGGGGATTCTTTTATTTCATTGAATGGAGCTTCCTTCGCCTCTCCAAATTCACCCCGAAATTTATTTCCTATAAAAGATTTCTGTCGCTTTTGAAAACAGATCAGGGACATTTGCTGAAAGATATTGATAAATTTTTCTGTATCACACAGATCTATAACGATATTTTATATGCTGCAATTCAAAAAACAAATAAACCTGTAATAAATTATGTATACAGCTGGGATCACGCCTGTAAAATGAAATGCTTTCTCAGCAATCCGCAAAATATATATTTAACATGGAGTGCAGAAATAAAAAATGATGTGCATACATTGCAAGGAGTAAATCCTGACCAGATCCATGTATTGGGAGCAACACAGTTCATGTATTTAAACAAATTCCTCGGGTCACAATCAACTTCCACCCATATTGATAAACCCTACATATATATGGTTGGCGGTACGGGTAACGGCAAACTGCTCACCGAAGAGATTGCGATGATGGAATTGCTAATTAAATTCGCGGAATCGCGTTCTGATTTTTTTCGGTTTAAAATCCGTCCTTATCCGTTTGTCAGAGACATGTCTGTTTATAACAAACTTGCTTCCTTGCCGAATGTAGAAATTGAATCAATGCATGCATTTACACAGGGCACCTCGCAATTGCCTGCTGATTTTACAGAAAAATATAAAACAATTCAGGATGCAGTTGCATTATTTCATTTCGGCACGACATTATCGCTTGAAGCTGCGCATTTGCATGTGCCGGTAATATTGATAGACACCGCGGCTGAAAAAAATTACAGGCAACTACACGGGTTTATCCATCAATATCAAAATGATAAATATCTGAAACTGAAAGAAAGCCCGAATATCCTGAGATCAACAAAACAAATTCCTTTCCTGATGGAAGATCTTCGCAAAAAGAGGGAAATGTTTTTACCGTACAATTCAGAATTAAAAAAAGTCGGGCAGGCAGAAAGTATCGATACAATTATACAGCGTCTTGTTCATGAATTAAATCCGGCTGCTGTATGAACTATAAATTAATTCCGCTTGTAACGCCGAAATCTGTTTGGGAAAGAATAAGAAACAAGATCAGCCGTGAATTATTTATCAACCCGTCAAGAAGAAAAATAAGCCGTAAACTTATTGATGCAATTGCACCATATCCTGATGAAGCGATTCATCCATTCAGCATACATACTTTGATTGGCAAGAAATATGTCGACATGGCAATTGCAGGGTTTAAAGTATTTAATTATGTCTGCGGCACGAACTACAAAATTACAATTCACGACGACGGAACGCTTTCAGATAAGGATATTAATCGCTTAAAAAAACAGTTGAATTGCAGGATCGTTACCAGGAAGGAAGCTGATGAAAAAGCAGAAATTGCATTAAATAAATTTCCCTTATTGCGTAAATACAGAACTGCACAGGTGATGGCTTTGAAATTTATTGATGTCAGATTATTCAGTAACGGCAGCCGGATTGCATATATTGACGTGGATATTTTATTTTTTCAGGATCCCGTATTTTTCATAAATACACTGAGGGATCAGTCGGAACAAATAAACTATTTCAATAAGGATATCGATAATGCCTATGTTGAAAGTATTGAAGAAATCGTCAAAGGGTCGGGTTTATACCCGCTTGAAAAAGCAAATGCAGGACTTTGGGTGATGAATACAAAGGATATTGATCTCGAATTAGCGGAATCGTGGCTGCGTATGGATTATTTTCAGCCTTTTAATACTTCTTACCGGCTCGAACAAACTTTCATGAGCATTCTGGCAAACAGAAGTGCGAAGGGTGCAACACATTTACCGCCGCAATATGATGTTGATCTTTTAAAAAAACCGGAAGATTCCGTATGCAAACATTATGTCGGCCGCATCAGGCATGGATATGAACTGGAGGGCCTCCGATTTATTTTAGATCAGGTTGTAAATAAAAAATGAATACCACTGCAACGGATAAAATAAAAATAGTATGCCTTCCGGTTGCAGGAAATGAAAATCCTTATCAGCAATTAATGATCGCGGGATTAAATCAAAATAAAAAATTAAACGCATTTAACGGAATAAACGACAGGTTTTTGGGCATTATACGTTCAGGAATTAAATACAGGCCGGATTATATGCACTTCGACTGGATCGAATCCTATTATACTCGTCGCTATGCATGGCTGACTTATATTGACATACCTGTTTTTATGTTTCAGGTTTTGTTTGTGCGGTATATCCTGCGAATCCGTTTCATTTGGACCTTGCATAATTTATTTCCGCATACCACCTACCAGCGCAAATTACATATTCGTGTGCAACGTTGGTTTGCAAAACATGTAGCGGCAATCAGGCTGTTTAATGAACATTCACTTACTGCAGCGATGCAAATATTAAATCAACCGGATCAAAAATTTCAAATCTGCCCTGAAGGCTCCTATATCGATTATTATCCGAATACTATTACAAAAGAGGAAGCAAGAAAATATCTGAATATTACGCCCGACAAAAAGGTGTTTTTATTTTTCGGCACATTTTCCCCATATAAAGGCGTATTAGAGCTCATGCAGGACTTTAATCTGAATAATGCACTTTTAATTTGCGCCGGGAAAATGACCGATGCAGCATATTTTGAAAAATTAAAAAGTGCATTAAAAGATAAAATTCAAATGCACCTGCAATTTATTCCAGTTGATAAAGTGCAATATTTTTTCAATGCGGCAGACCTGGTTGTGCTGCCATTCAGAGAAATTGAAAATTCGGGCTCATTGGTCCTGGCCATGGGGTTTAAAAAACCTGTTATTGCACCTGCTTCAAATGTCATCAACGACCGGCTCCAACAACAGGAAGATCTTTTATATTCTCCGGGGGGGTTAAAAAACAAACTGGAATATGCATTTCAATTATCTTCTTCTTTACTGGAAAAATATGGAGCAGCAAATTTTAATAAGGTGAAATCTATGAACTGGGCAGACTTCAGCCGTGTGTTTTTAAATAAACAGGCATAAATATTTTGAGAAGCAAATTATTATATATCAGTTCAAACGATGGTTCAGACATGCGTATCAATAAGGAATTGCGCACGCTATCGAATAATTTTGAAATAACATTTGTCGGGATTGGAGCCGATGAATCCAAATCGTTTGGAAAAACATATTGCAAGAGGTTTTACCTTATCCGGGGTAAACGCAATCGTCCGTTGACAATATTAAAACAATTTTTTCTGGTTTGGCGGCTTATGGGTAAAACCGACACGGTGCATATTATTAATGAACAGTTAATGATATTTTTTTACCCGCTGCTTTTCAGAAAGCATGTGGTGCTGGACATATTCGACTCTTTGTTTTTGCGTGTAAACAAGGGCGGTAAAAAATGGCAATTCATCAAGAGAATAATTTATGCCCCAGTAAATAAAATATTGGTGACAGACGAAAACAGAAAAAGTTTAATGCCGCCATTTACCCAAAAGAAAATCAGCATACTTCAAAACTATCCGAATAAATACACAGGCCCGCTGCAAAAGAAATCACAAAACGGAATTGTGATTTTATATTATGGATGGATGGGCATTGACCGCGGAACAGATTTAATAGAAAAACTGCTTGCAGTTTCCGATCAAATACAGGTTATTATGGCAGGATGGTTTTCAGACACTTATACAAAAACACTTACCGAACATCCGAAGGTTGATTTTCGTGGTGTATTGCTACAGGCAGAAGCATTGGAAATAGCCGCGGTGGAAGCCGACTATATCTTATGTGCATATGCTCCAATCAATGAAAATACAATCAATGCAAGTCCGAATAAAATTTACGATTCAATACAAGTACGCACTCCTGTAATCATTAATGCTGATATTATTGTTCCCGAAGTTGTGATAAAATATAAAACCGGTATTATTATTCCGGCTTATGATGTAAAGGATCCGGTACAGCTTGCAAATGAATTAATAACTAAAAAAGGCAGTTTTACATTTGATGAAAAGCTGATTGAAGATTTTACCTGGGAAAAAATTGAACATGCTTTAACGGAAGCACATCAGGGATGAAAATATTATTTTGCACAAATTCATTTCAAACGGTTACAAATGGCCCGGCAAAATTTGCGAATTTACTTCTGTCTCTTAACACCCTGGAAAAAGATATGGATTTGCGCATTTTAACAGAAGATACAGATCACGAAACACCGAAAGTGTATCAGCTGAAATTGCAAATTCCATTTTATATGCGCAAATCGGGTATGTTTCTGCGTATGTTCCGCTATCACAAAAGAGCCATGGAAATTTATCGTGCCGGATTTAAATTCGACATCCTGATTTATAATAATGCAATCATTGCATTGCGCAGTGCACTTGGTTTTTCTCCCGTGATCGGTTTTATCAATGATGATAATAATGCTTCGGTAAAATTTTTCAGGGATTTTCTGAAACCACGCTGGTTCAAGTCAACTGTATTTTCATTTACTGAATGGCTGGCTGGTAAATTAGTTGACAAGGTAGTTGTGAATTCAGATTATTTGAGTAACACATTGCAGCATGCGTATCACATCAAACCAACAAAACTTTTCAGGTTATATAAAGCGGTGGAGATTGAAAATTCTTATCAGAAACGTGAAAATAAAATTCCGGTAATATTATTTGTCAAAAATGATTATAAAAGAGGCGGCCTGTTTATTTTGGCTGAAGCGTTAAAACAGTTACAATTCAAAACAAAATGTATTGTTGCCGGTACCGATCCATCTGAAGCCGAAACTATTTCCAAATTATTTGAATCTGCTGAAATTGAATTTGAATTAAAAGGATATCAGCCGCAGGAAGTAATTTATCAACTGATGCGTGAGGCGGATTTTTTCTGTGTGCCGTCTCTCAAAGAAGCGCTTGGAGTAAGCAATATTGAAGCGATGCGTTTGGGTTGTGCCGTGATCACAACAAATGCCGGCGGTATTCCTGAGGTAACAGATTATGGAAGGTGTGCATTTATAGCTGAACCAGGCAATGCAAAAGATCTCGCAAAAGTAATTACCACTGCGGTTGAAGATCATGTTTTGCGGGAACAAAAAATAAATGAAGCACATGTATTTTCTGAAAAATTCTCGGTTCAGCAAATGTTTACTAATTTTCTTTCTCTGATAAAAGAATATGAGACGGCAGGTATCAGTTGAAAAACAGATTTTCAGGAATCTTGATTTCATTTTCCTGAACATCAATGCCGCATTGGTGATCATTGGATACGGACTGTCTGTTTATACAAACGGCGCCACAATTGAGTCGATGAAAATTCTGAAAAGTTTTATGCTGTTGCTATCAGCAATAGGATTGATCAGAACGATGAGCCTGAATAAAAAAACAATCCCCTCTCCTTCTGTTGTTTATATTCTGGTATTTTGTTTCTGGGTTTTTCTGATTTCATTTTTTTCAGAAAATATTTTGTTTTCACTTAAAACTGCTTCCGGTTTTCTTGCTCCTTTTGTTTATATATATGTTGCACTGCATAACCTGCTTTCAAAATACAATGTATACAGTCTCATCCGTGCATTCGTTAAAGCTATAAACCTCGTATATGCAATTCCAGTAATTACGTATGTATTATCAGGGGCAGGATTTCAGCAAATCAATATTTACGGTCAGAGTTCTGCAGCAGGCCAGATATTTATTTCAAACCAGTATGGCTGGGCCTCAACCGTATTTATTTTATCTTCCATCGATATTTTCTTTACATCACGACCGCGTAAACTGCACCGAATATTCTTGTTTGTTTTCACAGTGATCGCATTGTATATTACACTTGTATCCGGTAACAGGGCCTCATGGCTTTCCCTTATACTCGCAATGCTGGTATTTGTTGTACGCCTCGAAACTGTGCGCATTGATTTTAAAATATTGATGACAATCATACCCATTGCAGGAGTCATATGGTTTTCAAAAATTCCTGAATCTTCTTTAAATGCCCGTCTCGAAATGACACAAACACAATTTGAACGCGGTGAAGAAAGATTGAATACGGCAAATACGGTTATTAAGTATTTTAATCAGCATGACATTTTATGGCTGACGGGCGTCGGCATGTTTAATTATAAGATCATTGCAAATATGCCGCTTTCAGATTACCATAATTCCTATCTGGAAATATTGTTTGGAGGAGGTGTCGTTTTGTTTTTGATGTTTATTTTATTTATGGTTTTGCGGCCCTTATACCATTATATCAAGTATTATTCAAAATACTATCTCCTTTTTGCCCCTTTGCTTATCATTCCTTTTTTTGAAAGTAATATTACAGGTGGCCAATTTCTCTTTTATCCGTGGTTTATTTTCATGCTGTTGTATAATATCAATCCTGAAAAATCTACCATATTAAAAAAATCAGTCATACCCAAAAAAGCCCTGAGGCCAAATACGCTCCATGCATGAAAAATTAAAAGTATTTACAGTTGTGGGCACCCGGCCCGAGGCAATTAAAATGGCGATGCTCATCAGGCAACTCAATAATGAAGATTCAATCCGACATCATCTTTGCATCAGCAGCCAGCATAAGGAAATGCTGCAACAGGTAATTGATTTTTTTGAATTGCGTGTAGATTCAGATCTTTCGATTATGTCGCCCGGTCAGCATTTATCGGATATCACATCAAAAATTATTTTCTCGATATCCGGTTTATTTGAAATGTATACACCCGACCTTGTGCTTGTGCATGGCGATACAAATACGTGTTTTGCAACTGCATTGGCGGCATTTTATAAAAAAATCCCGGTTGCGCATATCGAAGCGGGGCTGCGCACATTTAATATGGATGCACCTTTTCCCGAAGAAGCAAACAGGGTGCTTACATCAAAACTTGCCAGTTATCATTTTGCACCAACAAAATTGAATGTACAGAATTTATTAAATGAAGGAGTAACTTCTGAAAAAATTATTCTCACAGGAAATACCGTAATAGATAGTTTGTTGTTCACAAGTAATAAGGTAAATCGTTTTTCTGATCAGGTGACGGACAAACGTTTACTTCAAATCAAACCGTCAGAAAAAATAATTCTCGTTACAGGGCACAGGCGTGAAAATTTTGGAAATGGTTTTGATGAAATTTGCAAAGCATTGCAAACCATCGCAACACAACATCCGCAGGTAAAAATTATTTATCCTGTACATTTAAATCCCTCCGTGCATGATGTCGTTAAAAAATATCTGTCCGGAATAAATAATATTATTCTTTGCGACCCGCTTTCCTATCCTGATTTTGTTTATCTGATGAAGCAGAGTTTTTTACTTCTTACCGATTCAGGTGGTATTCAGGAAGAAGGCCCTGCGATTGGTAAACCGGTGATTGTAATGCGGGATGTAACGGAGCGGCCCGAGGCAGTTGAGGCGGGTACGGTAAAATTGACAGGTGCGTATGCAGATAAAATCACCGAAGCAATAAATGAATTATTAATGCAACCTGCAGTGTATCAAAAAATGATTTCAGCAAATAACCCATATGGCGACGGCCATGCATCGGAAAGAATTTTGCAATGGATAATTGCAAATAAAAAGTTCATTAAAAAAGAAATTGCATGAAACAAATCATACAGCATTTACGATCCGGTGAAACAATGCTCGAAGACATTCCCGTACCTGCAATTCAAAAAGGGCATGTATTAATTCAATCAGTATGCAGTCTTGTTTCTGCCGGAACTGAAAAAATGCTCGTGGAATTCAGCAAAGCAAATTTATTAACAAAAGCCCGGCAGCAGCCCGAACGTGTTGAACAGGTTTTAAATAAAATTAAATCCGACGGTTTATTGCCGACACTTGAAGCTGTATTTAATAAATTGGATGTACCGCTGCCTTTAGGATATTGCAATGCAGGAATTGTTGTTGGCGTTGGTGATGATGTTACCGAATTTAAAGTGGGCGATCGTGTTGCATCAAATGGAAATCACGCCGAATTTGTTTCTGTTCCGAAAAATCTTGTTGTGCATATCCCTGCAAATGTTTCTTTTGAGGAAGCGTCGTTTGCCCCGGTAGGTGCAATTGCAATTCAGGGAATTCGACTTGCTGAAGTACAGCTTGGCGATCATGTTGCAGTAATCGGGCTGGGGCTCATCGGTTTATTAACGGCACAACTACTGCAGGCTGCAGGTGCACATGTGATTGGTTTTGATATTGCAGATGAAAAAATTCAGCTTGCAAAAAAATTACAGATCAGGGCCTTCAATTCAAAGCATGTTGAAATTGAATCTGTTTGCAATGCAGAAACAGGATATCAGGGTGTGGATGCTGTAATTATTGCAGCATCATCAAAAAATTCGGATATCATTCATCAATCTGCAGCAATCACAAGAAAAAAAGGAAATATAATTCTTGTCGGCGTTACCGGAATTGAAATCAACAGGGATGCATTTTATAAAAAAGAATTAACCTTCCGGGTTTCCTGTTCCTATGGCCCCGGTCGTTACGACGATACATATGAATTTGGAGGCATCGATTATCCGCGTGCATATGTGAGATTTACGGCCCAAAGAAATTTTGAATCTTTTTTAATGCTTCTTGCAGAAAAAAAAGTGGAGATCAATCAGATCATATCAAAAAAAACCCCGCTGCAGCAATATCAGGAAATTTATAATCAACTGCAGGGCACTTCATCCATTGCTTCAATAATTCAATATCCCGAAAAACCGGATACATCCACGACTTTGCAAATACCTACGTTTTCATTTGCAAAAACCAAAATTAATATCGGATTGATCGGAGCGGGAGATTTTACAAAATCAACATTATTACCTGCAATTAAAAAAACAGCTGCATCCATAAAAACGATTTGTTCACTGAATGGTATGCATGCGACACTTCTGGCAAAGAAATTTAATATTCCTGTTGTAACAACTGCAATGGATGATCTTATACAGGATCCGGACACAAACCTGATCATGATTACAACCAGGCACGATTCGCATACCGAATATGTTCTGAAAGGATTGCATGCCGGAAAACATGTTTATGTCGAAAAACCACTTTCGATAAATGAAGAACAGCTCGTGCAAATAAAAAATTATTTTGAGAAAGAAAATGTGAAGGGGCATTTATTTGTCGGATTTAACCGTCGTTTTTCACCACTCGCACAAAAAGCAAAATCATTAATTGGTGATACAACTGATTTGCAGATCATCATGACGATCAATGCCGGAAAATTACCGGCTGATCATTGGCTGAACGATTTAAAATCAGGTGGCGGCCGGATCGTGGGTGAAGCGTGTCATTTTTTTGATCTCATGAATTACTTCACTTCTTCAGAAGTGTCTGAAGTTTTTGCTTCGGCATCCGGAAGCGATATCCAGGATCCCAATTTCACAATACAATTAAAATTTAAAAACGGAAGTTCAGGTACAATTCATTACCTCACAAATGGGCATAAAGCTTATCCAAAAGAAACAATTGAAATTTATGCACAGGGTAAAATTTTAGTCCTTGATAATTTCAGAAAACTTTCCGGATTTGGATATCGCAATTTTTCTTCTGTTTCCGGAAAACAAAATAAAGGACATGATGAATTAATAGGGCATATTATGCATGTGATCGCAGACGGGGAAACAGCGGCATTATCCGTGCAATCAATCCTCAATACAACAAGCGCCACATTTGCGGCTCTCACAAGTATCCGCGAAAATAAAGTAGTGCGTCTCTAATTTATTATTTTTCTTCAGATTGGAAAACAAATTAACCAGAATGATTTTTCTGCTTAAAGCAATGGGATTAAGCTATTGGTTTAACCGGATCGTTTATGAAATCAGGAAGAAAACATTTTTTTACAAACGGAAATTTTCAATTGAATCAAATACACCAGCTGTTGTGTACTTGCAGGATTGGATCCAAACAAATAATTTTTTCTTTGATTCCAAATCATCGTTGGTGATTGCAAAAAACAAAAATCCGGTACTCAGGGAAAAAGCAGAACGTATTTTATCTGGGAATATTCAGTTTTTTAATGGAGCATATTTTCCATTGGGAGAAAAATACAATTGGCTCACCGATCCCACAGATGGCTATATATACGACGGAACAAAACACTGGACAAAAATAAATGATTTCAGCGCCGGGCGTGATATCAAGTACGTTTGGGAGAAATCGCGGTTTTGCTATTTATATACGATTGTCAGGTACGATTATCACTTCGACATAGATTGCTCAGATTTTGTAATCAAAGAAATGCTTTCATGGATCGATCATGCACCATTCAATTGCGGACCGCATTATATTTCAAGCCAGGAAATCGGATTGCGCATCATGAATTGGTGCTTCTTCCTTACCTATTATAAAAACGCAACGGCATTAACCGAACCTGCGTTCAGGAAAATAATGCAATCCATTCAACAGCAGGCAATACATATCGACAATACATTGGAATTCAGTCAGAAATTTGTCCGCAATAATCACATTCTCACTGAAGCTGCAGCATTATTTACAGTCTCCGTTTTATTTCCATCTTTACCCGAATCACCAAAATGGAGGAAAAAAAGTTTACGCATATTCGAAAAAGAAATCAAATACCAGATTTATAAAGACGGTACCTACCTGCAGTATTCAACAAATTATAACCGGGTTGTTGTACAATTATTGTCGTGGGTTATTGGACTCTGCAAAAAAAATCAAATCGCATTATCAGAAAATGTTTTTGAAAAAGGGCGAAAAACGATTGCATTTTTATTTTCGGTCATGCAAAAAGACAGTGGCTATTTACCAAATTACGGAAATAATGACGGATCGCTATTTTTTCCGTTGAACGATCATGCTTACCGGGATTTTCGCCCGCAATTACAGGCTTTAAGTATTCAGTTGCATGCAGGTTTGGGTTTCGATCAGGTATTTGAAGATGCTGCATGGTTTATTCCTGAAATAACTTCACCAGAAAAAATAAATCAGCAGCAAACTGCGACAGGTGGTTTTGAGGAAGGTGGATATTATTTTCACAGAGATCAAAAAACATTCACATTTATTCGCTGCGGCAATCATTCGCATCGGCCGTCACAGGCAGATAATCTGCATTTAGATCTTTGGTTTGGCAAAGAGAATATTATGCGTGATGCAGGTACTTTTCAATATAACGGTGAGCAGCAGATAAATTCATTTTATTTCGGCACTCAATCGCATAATACGGTTCAGATCGGGCAGCTTGATCAAATGCTGAAAGGCGGAAGATTTATCTGGTATTACTGGACAAATCGTAAACATGCAGCAATAAACGAATCGGAAACAAAATGGAATTTTTCAGGATCAATTAAAGCATTCAGGCAAACCGGTAAATGGGTTGAGTATAAAAGAGAGGTAACAAAAGAAAAAAATAAAACGATTTGGGTGATTGATGATTTCATTTCTGGGCATACCGGTTTACCGCTTACGCAAATCTGGAATCCTTCGCCGTATTTTTACGATCATTTTGATATTTCTTCTTTTGATGAAAATGGAAATCGGATTGATCCTGCATATCAACAGGGATATTTTTCTGATACTTATGGAATGAAAGAAGAAATAAAACAAATCCGGTATACAACCAACGGAAGGCAAATCAAAACCATCATTAGTTTGAGAGGAGAATGAATATTTTACTGGTCCATCAATATTATCAGGAAAAAAATGATCCGGGCGGGTTACGCTGGAATGAAATGACGCGGCTTTGGGCAGAAAAAGGACATAAAATTACCGTCATTGCAGGGATGACCCATTATACAAAAGGTTTAAAAAATGCAAAATACAAGAAGAAGTATTTTTTTACCGATGCATTTGCTGAAAATATTAAAGTGATCAGAACACACGTTTCTGAAAAATATAACAGGAGTTATACCGGCCGGGTATGGGCCTATTTTTCATTCGTATTTTCTTCATTATATGCAGGCATATTTAAGGCAAGAGGAAAATATGACGTGCTCATTGTAAGTTCTCCGCCATTGTCAGTGGGCATACCGGCATATATTCTTTCACGCACAAAGCGGGTTCCTCTGATTTTTGAAGTGAGGGATCTGTGGCCCGAATCAGCAATCGAAACAGGCATATTAAAAAATAAATTTATCATTCGAAGAGCATTTTGGTTTGAGTCATTCATTTATAAAAAAGCAAAACTGATCAATGTACTTACCCCTTCCTTTTTGCAGGCACTTCAAACAAAAAAAAATATCCCTCAAAATAAATTGATCCTGATACCGAATGCTGCAGATTTTAGCATGTCGGACGAATTACTCCGGACTTTTGACCGCAAACAATTCCGGCAATCGCTTGGCATTGATGATAAACTTGTTGTAATATACGTAGGAGCACACGGTGTTGCAAATCATTTAATTCAGGTAATTGATGCTTGCACGATTCTGCGAAATGATCCGGTGCATTTTTTACTTGTTGGAGACGGTATGCAGAAAAAATATCTCGTGGAAGAAGCTGAAAAACGCAAATTGCCAAACCTGACATTTATTGATTCGGTTTCCAAAGAAGAAGCATTAAAATATATTATTGCATCGGATATCGGTACATCTGTTTTGAAAAAAACCGATACGTTCAAAACAGTATATTCCAATAAAACATTTGATTATATGTCTTGTAAAAAACCGATTCTCATGGCAATTGATGGCATTTCAAGAGAATTGATCGAAGACGCAGGTGCCGGGACGTTTGTTGAACCCGAACAACCTGAAGATTTTGCACAGAAAGTGCGGGCATATGTAAAGCAGCCTGAAATAATTTCCATCCAGGGAAATAACGGATATGCATATGCAAAAAAACATTTCGACAGGACATTGCTTGCAGACGAATATTTAATGCATATTGAAAAACTGGTCAATTCAACTAAAGCATCCGGTTAAATAAAATTGGTTTACAGGAGATACATAAAGCGTTTTTTGGATTTACTCTTTTCAATTCTCCTGTTGATTGCATTATCTCCATTGTTTTTAATCATTACACTTGTATGCACGTTTGCATTTCAGGGCAGGCCATTTTTTCTGCAGCAACGACCCGGATATAAAGAGCGTGTATTTATGATGCTTAAATTTAAAACAATGAAAGATGTTGTTGATCATTTACAACAACCTCTGCCCGATCATGAACGATTAAATGCAGTCGGCAAATTTCTGCGCCGCACTTCGCTCGACGAATTACCGCAATTATTAAATGTGTTTAAAGGCGAAATGAGTATCGTAGGGCCGCGGCCCTTGCTTGTAAGATATTTACCCTGGTACACAGAAACAGAAAAAAAACGGCATCAGGTCAAACCCGGTATTACCGGATATGCCCAGGTTAACGGAAGAAATATTCTATCGTGGGATGAAAGGCTTGCATTGGATGTGTTTTATACCGGGCATATTTCTTTTGGCCTTGATATAACTATTCTTTTTAAAACCATCGCACAGCTTTTATTTCCGGGTAAAAAAGTTGCGGTGGACCCGCGATCCACATTAAATGATTTTGACGACGAACGTAGCAGAAAACAAAGTATAAGCATTTCAGAAAGTATTCTTTTGCGTAAACCCGTACCAAATGATGCGGCGCAATTGATGGAGGTAAAAAATAATCGCGAAGCAGCATCTTTACTTGAGCATGAAAATGCCGGTTATACATTATTTGATTTACAGCAATGGACAATGTTTCATCTCACCAATCCTTATAATCTTGTTTATGCAATTGTTGATGCCGAAAATGAAAAAATAATCGGGCATGCCGGGTTTTATGATATGCGCAATCAGCAATGTGATTACGGAATTCTGATCGGCTTACCGGCTTACTGGCATAAAGGAATCGGACAATCAGTAACAAAGGAATTTCTTTCAATGGGATTCCATAAATTTGATTTACAAAATATTTATCTGACGGTACTTCAAAAAAATACAAGAGCAGTTGAATTATACAAGCGTCTTGGATTTAAATTAATTGAAGAAAAAACAATTCAGCGCAATATGAGCTCCGAAACAATTTACAGAATGCTGATCACCAAAAATGACCTGCAGATTTCTTAAATATTCCTCCGACAATGATCTGACAAAGCATGGTCTCCTGCTCAAAGACATCTATCAAACATATGCCTATAGTGCACTTGAGGCTGAACGAACAAAAACAGAACCCTGGTTCTTTTTATATGAAACTGAGGATATTTCCATTGCACTTCCTGTTTTGCTGAGTTCTATTCCCAATGAATTGTCAGGCAGCAAAAAATTATTCGATGCAAAAAGCAGTTACGGATATCCCGGTATTGTGTTTTCAGAGATCCCGTCGGAGGAGCAAATGCAAGATTTTTTTAGTGCGGTTCTGCAGGTTGCATCTCTCGAAAATATCGTCTCCATTTTTATAAGACTGCATCCCTATTATAATCAGATTAAAATTCAGAATACCAGCTCAATCGTACAGCTCATGCATGGAAAAACAGTCTTTACAAATTTGAAAGAAAGTTCAGAGGAAATTGTTATGCATTATAGTTCGAGCCACACAAGAGGTGTGAAAGCATTGAAACAACATGATTTTTACGGGCGCATAAATAATTGGGAGGATTATTCCTTATTTCAATCAGCCTATAAAGAAACTATGGAGCATGTAAACGCTGCATCACTCTACTTTTTTGAACCATCCTATTTTAATGCATTGAAAAACAGCCTGGGGTCCAATCTGCATATTATCAATGTGTATGATAAACAAAATCAATATACAACCGGTGCATTATTTATGACCTATGGTGAATTTGTCCAATATCATCTGGGAGGCACATTTAGTACATACAGAAAAATGGCACCTTCAAAACTTGTATTTGATATTGCAATCCATTATTTTGCAGAACTTGGTTTTCACACCTTGCATCTCGGTGGTGGTGTAGGATCATCAAAAGATTCGCTTTTTGAATTTAAAAAAGGGTTCGGACGACATACACTTGATTTTTCAACAGTGCGCTGTATTGTTATGCAGGAAGAATATAATGCACTTGTAAAAAAACAGACAGCGAATGTTTCAAATACCGATTTAAATTATTTTCCTTTATACAGATTAAAATAAATGGCAGAAAATTCAGATAAGAAAATATGGTTGTCGCCACCGCATATGTGCGGGAAGGAAATTGAATTTGTTTCAGATGCATTCAATTCAAACTGGATTGCACCACTCGGGCCTTATGTGGAAGGATTTGAAAAAGATATTTCTGATTATTTACAAGTGAAATCATCTGCGGCACTCAGTTCGGGAACCGCAGCATTACATCTTGCCTTAATTATGCTGGATATTGAGCAGGATGATTTTGTAATTTGTCCGTCGCTCACATTTTCCGCATCTGCAAATCCGATCGTATATCAAAAAGGAATTCCTGTTTTTGTTGACAGCGAAAAAGAAACATGGAATATGGATCCTGCTTTATTGAGGGAAGCTGTTCAATATTGTTTATCAAAAAATAAAAAACCGAAAGCGATCATACTCGTGCATCTCTATGGCATGCCAGCTAAAATAGATGAAATATTTTCGGTTGCGAATGAATTTGATATCCCAATAATCGAAGATGCTGCAGAATCACTTGGTGCCTTGTATAAAAATAAACCGACAGGCACAACAGGCGTTATGGGAATTTTATCCTTCAACGGCAATAAAATTATTACAACCTCGGGTGGAGGTGCAATTATATCGAATGACGAAAATTATATCCGGCAGGCAAAATTTTTGGCAACGCAGGCCCGCGATGCTGCACCACATTATCAGCATTCGCAAATCGGATACAATTACCGTTTAAGTAATATTTGTGCAGCCATCGGGAGAGGCCAGATGACCGTTATCGATGAAAGAGTAAATCAACGACGAAAAAATTATCAGTTATATCAAAAAGCCTTATCTGAAATTGACGGTTTTGAATTCAATGACGAACCAACGGGACATTTCAGTAATCGCTGGCTGACCGCTTGCCTGATTGATGAAAAAAAAGCAGGCATCACACCCGGAAAAATAAGAATTGCCCTCGAACAGCAGAATATTGAATCAAGACCGCTTTGGAAACCACTGCATCTTCAACCAATTTTTGAAAAATATCCTTCCTTTTTGAATGGCAACAGCGCCTCGCTGTTTGCCCGCGGTATTTGCCTGCCATCGGGCTCAAATCTCACCGAAACGGAACATGAACGAATCTGTTCAACCATCATCCAAACAATCAAAGAAAAATAATGAATTCGTTTATTTGCAGCTAAAACTTGGAAGTTTGGGAAAAATGTAAAAATTTTGATAGAAATTAAGAGCTGCCGCGGTATTTCGCTCCAACGATTTGCATAAAATCCATCGTACTCCGGCAGATTTTAATCAGTGACTTTTGAGCATACCACATCATCCGGCGTGAAGCAAAATTTTCGCAATTATATAAACCGCACATTCGGGACACGTATCCTTTCAAAATGGATCGTACTCTGTTTTGATATTGTGATTACCATTTTCACGTACTGGGTTGCGTATGTTTTACGGTTTAATTTTAATATTTCCACAATTTCATTCGGATATTTTGTTCAGGATACAGCACTTACTGCCGGAATTTTCGCACTTTCCTTTTTAATTTTTAAATCGTACGACGGTATTATCCGCCATAGCGGGATTGCAGATATCACACGACTTATTAAAGCAGGATTATTTGCACTGACAATTTGCCTCGCATTATCCATCGTCAGTCGTTATGTAGGAGAGCAAATTGCATTATTGCCGGCATCCATTGCAATTATTCATGTTGTGATGACCGTTTCGGCGCTTTCAATCAGCAGATATATTATTAAAGTATTATTTTACAGTTCATCAAAAAATAAAAATCAACCAGTTGTTGTTGTTATTTATGGTGCAGGCAGAAGAGGCGTGAGTGTATTTCATGCTTTGCGGGATGATGTAAAAACAAATTACCAGGTAATTGGATTTCTGGACGACAATCCTTCTAAAATAAATAAAACAATTGAAGGTGTTAAGATTTATCCCGTATCAAGATTTCTCGAGCTCCACAAAAAATTCGGCATCAATGAATTGATCATCAGCATGCAAAACCCTGCCGGGCCGCAGCAAAATGAATTTATTGATTTATGCCTCAACAACCATATCATTGTAAAAAATACACCCCCGGTTGATGATTGGATCAATGGCAAACTCTCTATACAACAGATCCGTCATTTACATATTGAAGATCTGTTGAATCGTGAACCGATCATGATCGAAAATGAAAAAATTTTCCAGGAACTCAATAATAAAATAATTCTCATTACAGGTGCAGCCGGTTCAATCGGCAGCGAGATCGTAAGACAGGTTTTACATTATCAACCCCGGCAGTTAATATTGATCGATCAGGCGGAATCGGATTTATATGATCTGCAGATGGAATTATATTTTAAATTATCGCAACTACCATTCCATGCAGTTGAATTTATTGTTTGCGATATTACCCATCTTCCGCGGTTAAAATCCATTTATGATCAGTTTCAACCGCAGATTGTTTTTCACGCAGCTGCCTATAAACATGTACCGCTGATGGAATCTAATCCATTGGAAGCAGTAAATGTAAATGTATTCGGATCGAAAAACCTGATCGATCTTTCAATTGAACATGCGGTAGAAAAATTTGTGATGATCTCCACGGATAAAGCAGTGAATCCGGTGAATGTGATGGGTGCAACAAAACGTGCCGCAGAGATCTATGCACAATACCGTTCGAAAAGCAACGCCTATAAAACTACTTTTATCACAACCCGTTTCGGCAATGTATTAGGCAGCAACGGCTCGGTTGTGATTTACTTTAAAAAACAAATTGAAACAGGCGGACCGGTTACGATTACCGATCCCGAAGTAACCCGCTATTTCATGACAATTTCGGAAGCCTGCCAATTAGTACTCGAAGCGGCAACAATGGGAAAATCGAGTGAAATTTATTTATTTGATATGGGTGCCCCGGTAAAAATTATCGATCTGGCAAGAAAAATGATTTTACTGAGCGGTCTGATTCCTGAAAAAGATATTGAATTCGTTTATACGGGATTGCGTCCGGGAGAAAAATTGCATGAAGAATTACTTGGTGATAATGAAAATGTATTGCCAACGCATCACCATAAAATTAAAATAGCCAAAACAGCCGAATATGATCCGGAATGGTTTACAAACTGTATGGATCAACTCTGGGCAGCATTAATTGCATCGGATCAGGCGGGGGTTTTACTGAGCTTAAAGGCCATGATTCCCGATCTGCATGTTAAAGCCGGATCAACCGATTCGAATTCTGCAACCCGGCCCGATCATTCACACGTCATTTAAGACGCTCTTCAATGATTTCAGGCAGGGTTGATTATATTTGTTGGCAAACAGATCCTGAAAAACTACGGAACAATGGATTTGGAGAAGTTTGATTGTAAATGAAACACGCATAGATGAATTTCAAAATGCTCAAGACGACGAGTTATAAAAGTCTGTTGATTTTATTCATTCCATTACTTCATGCCTGCAGTGTCATGTATCCGAACAGGATGTTTGATACCGATAAAGAATATCAATATCAGACATTTCTGGATTCGGTACCGAAAGATTTTACGCTGGCACCGGGCGATCAGTTTGAATTATTCGTATATCCTGAAAAGGGCTATAATTTAATTCAGCCGCAAATCATTTTTCAGGGTAATTCGCAGCAGGCTGAAGCCACATATTCATTGCAATACACGGTTTCACAAACAGGTGAAGCGAATATTCCGATTCTGGGATTTATCAATCTTGCAGGACTGACAGAAAACGAAGCAGAAAAAAAACTGATGACATTGTACGAAAGCAATTATGTGAATCCTTTCGTAAATATGCAATTGACTTCCACAAAAACAGCAACAGTTTACCGCGGCAGTTCAGATGCAAAAGAAGTAATCCTGACAAGGCCGGATATGACGGTTATTGAAGTGATAGGAATTGCAGGCGGAGTTCCGCAGGATGCAAAACCATCACATATTAAAGTAATCAGAAATACAGGCGACAGCATTCTGGTGCAGGCTATCGATTTATCGGAAATGGATGGTATGTATGAAGCAAATAAATATGTACGGCCGAACGACGTGATATATATTGAACCTGCATTAAATCCGCGTTTCTTCGAACAAATTGCTCCGATCGTGTCAGTTGCAACAAGTGTGGTTGTGATTTACGCTTATTTCTCAAATATAAATTCAAAGTAAATTATTGCATGTCTGGTGGAAATGATCCTATATTAAATGGTGCCGAACAACAGGAAGAAAATTCTTTTAACTGGAAATTGTTTTTAACCATCGGCTGGTTGAGCCGCTGGTGGATCATCATCTATTTTATTCTTGCAATCGTATTTGCATATTTATACGACCGGTATGCAACTCCTGTTTATGAATCACATGCAGATGTGCAGTTTAAAGACCGGTCGAAAGAAAATGCAATTGACCTTGGCATTCTTGTTTCAAAACCGAATATCGACCGGCTGAATGAGGAAATGACCATTTTGAAATCAAAAGGGTATAAAATTGAAGCATTGAAAAGCCTGCAGCTGCAGGTCTCCTATTTTATTAAAGAACGGGTAAAATCGGGAGAAATATATATTCAAAGCCCTGCAAGATTTGATGTGCAGGTAATCGACTCTTCCATTATCGGAACACATATCAATTTTGAAATTCAAAATAAAAATTCATATACACTTACATATTATTACAATGGTGCAGAGCGCATGCATAATTTTGAATTTAATAAAAGCTATAACACACCGGCATTTAATATTACTGCAAAGCTTACGAAAGACGACGAAAAAGATTGGGAAAGCGGTTATTATTTTACGATCAATAACATAACGGCGGCAGCATCTGAAATTGAAAGTCATATCAATATTGATGTGGAGAACATGTATGGCGGAAAAATTGTTGTGTATTACCGAAACCCGAATAAGTATAAATCGCGGGATGTGGTGAATGCAGTTGCAGAAGAAATCGTTGATGAAAGCATCCGCAGAAAAGCCAAAAGTGCTGAAATGATCATTCTCTTTATTCAGGAACAGATCGATTCACTTGAAAAACAATTATACGATCAGGAAAATATTCTCAAAAATTTCAAGAAAGACAACCAGCTTATCAACCCCGACCTGGCCGAATCGAATATTGTTACAAAACTCAGCGATATCGATAAAGAACAGTTTGATGTAATGCTGGAAGAAAAAAGTTTAAAATGGCTGGAAGATTTTGCAGGGAATATCAATAATGATATAGAAGCATTGACAAATTATTTTGGCGATTTGAAATTTAACGACTTCTCTCCATATATCAATTCACTCGTTGAATTAAAAAAACAAAAAGAAGATTTGGGTATTACTGTTTCTGCAAGCGACCCGCGGTTGATCTCAATTATGCATCAGATGGATGAAATCAAGGTCAATTTTAAAAATGCAATTACAAATGCCCAGGCCAAATTGGATGTGAGAAAAACGTATCTCGACAGTGAAGAAGAAAAATATGAATCTGAATTTTTATCGCTTCCTGAAAAACAATCTGAATTTGCGAGGCTCACAAGATTAAATGATTTAAAAGAAAAATATTATCTCCTCCTGCTTGAAAAACAATCCGAATATGAGATCACACTTGCGGGAATGACATCCGATTACGAAATTCTGGATACGGCCCAACCCGGAGGACTTGTTGCGCCTGTGAAGGCAAAGATCTGGGGAATTTGTTTACTCGTGGGACTCGGATTAAGTTTTGCGCATGTTTATTTTAAATTCCTTCTTCATAATATTATCATAGGAGTTCCTGATGTGGAAAAAGCAACCACTGTTCCGATGCTGGGTATCCTGCCGAAATATTCGAAAGTGAAATCTGATTTACCGGAAGTTGTTGTTACACGAAATCCGAAATCACATATTGCAGAAGCATTCAGGGCGATCAGGAGTAATATGCAATATTTTCTGCGCAATTATGAAGCGCATCACCTGATTGCAATTACTTCAACTGTGAGTGGTGAAGGAAAAACATTTACGGCATTAAATCTTGCCAGCGTGATCAGTGCCACCGGGAAAAAAGTTTTGCTTATCGATTTTGATTTGCGCAAACCAAAAGTGCATAAAGCATTCGGATTGAAAAACGATAAAGGCGTAAGTACCATTCTGATTAAAAAACACAGCATGCAGGAATGCATTCAGCATATTCCTGAATACGGGCCGGATATATTAATTGCGGGTCCTGTTCCTCCAAATCCTGCCGAATTACTTATATCAAAATCTTCAGATGAATTGCTGAATTATGCGAAAGAACATTATGATATGGTATTGATTGATAGTCCGCCGGTGGGTGTTGTTTCCGATTCACTGCCTTTAATGTCGAAAGTGGATCTGTCTATTTATATTGTGCGTGCAAATTATTCGAAACGCAATTTCATTGGAAATATTAACCGCTTATATCACGATAATCAGCTAACGAATCTCACCATCATTGTGAATGATGCCGATGCAAGCGGAACCGCATATGGTTACGGTTATGGTTATGGATATGGTTATTCAGGTTATAACGATTATTATGATGATTCAATACCCCAGCAACCTTTCTGGAAAAGGTTTTTTGGAATGAATGCAAAATTCTGGTAAGATTTCAGAAGCGTGTAACTAGGATTTTGAAAATGCGAGTTCTTCCTTCAGGTATTTTCCGGTATAACTGCTTTTTTCTTTTATGATTTCTTCAGGAGTGCCTCTGCAAATAATATTGCCGCCTCCTTTCCCTCCTTCAGGGCCGAGATCAATTATATAATCAGCAAGTTTAATTACATCGAGATTATGTTCAATAATTAAAACGGTATTACCCTTGTCTACCAAACTGTCGATCACACCCATCAAAACCCTGATATCTTCAAAATGCAAACCGGTAGTCGGCTCATCCAGAATATAAAATGTATTTCCGGTATCTTTTCTTGATAATTCTTCCGCAAGTTTTACACGTTGCGCTTCACCACCGCTGAGTGTTGTGGATGATTGTCCAAGACGGATATAACCCAATCCCACTTCCTGCAGTGTTTTTATTTTTTTATAAATACGTGGATGATTTTCAAAAAAATCAACTGCATGATCAACAGTTAAGTCAAGCACATCCGCAATATTTTTTCCTTTGTAATAAATTTCGAGTGTTTCCCGGTTATATCTTTTTCCCCGGCATTTTTCACATTCCACATATACATCGGGAAGAAAATTCATTTCAATTACTTTCATCCCGCCGCCTTCACAGGTTTCGCATCTCCCGCCTTTTACATTAAATGAAAACCTGCCGGCTTTATACCCGCGAATTTTTGCCTCCGGAATAATTGCAAATAAATTTCTGATCTCCGAAAACACATCAATATATGTCACCGGATTCGAACGGGGTGTTCGTCCGATCGGCGACTGATCTATTTCAATTACTTTGTCAATAAATTTTAATCCGTCGATTTTTTTATAGGGCAGTGGTTTCTTTAATGAATTATAATAATAATTCTGCATGATCGGAAATAAAGTACCGTTGATCAAACTTGATTTACCCGATCCGGAAACTCCGGTTACACAAATTAATTTTCCAAGTGGAAAATGCAATGAAAGATTTTTCAGGTTATGCCCCGTTGCGCCCTGCAACACAATTTCTTTTCCGTTTCCTTTTCTCCTTGTTTCCGGAACGGCGATCTTTTTTTCATTCCGCAAATAGGCAGCGGTAAGAGAATTTTGTTTGCTGAATTTCAGAGGTGTTCCTTCACCAACTAATTTACCTCCGTGAATACCTGCTCCCGGACCAAGATCAATTACATGATCGGCATGCATCATCATATCCTTATCATGTTCCACTACAAGCACCGTATTTCCCGCATCCCGCAATTCGTGTAATGCCTCAATTAATTTTCTGTTATCACGCTGATGTAATCCGATACTCGGTTCATCCAGAATATATGTGATACCAACCAATTGAGATCCGATTTGCGTAGCCAGCCTGATGCGCTGAGATTCTCCACCGCTTAATGTTCTTGTCGGGCGGTCGAGCGATAAATAATCGAGGCCTACATTTTTAATAAATCCGATGCGTGAGCGGATCTCTTTTAAAATATCTTTTGCAATTAATTTTTGTTTTGCAGATAATTTTCCGTCAACATGTTCGAACCAATCCAGCAAATCTTTTATATCAAGTGCGGCTAATTCCGAAATATTTTTTTCTGCAACTTTAAAATAAAGTGATTCTTTTTTTAATCGTGTACCATTGCATTCATCACAGGTTGCTTTTTCCATAAAGTCTTCAGCCCATCTGCGCATATTTTCGGAAATGGAATCCGAAAAGCAGCGCTTGATCAATCCGGATAATCCGCCATGTTCCAATGTATACCATCTGTCGAAATCCACTGCTGAAATTTCAATTTCGCCATCTTCAGCTGCATTCATTTCCGACCCGTATAAAATAACATTCAATCCTTTTTTCGGAATATCTTTTATTGGAGTAGATAACGTGAATTTATATTTTGAGGCGATTGCTTTTGCCTGTTTGAATAATGCATTGTCGCGGTATTCACCGAGCGGAACAATTCCTCCGTTATTAATTGTTTTGGAAGCATCCGGTATTAATCTTTCAGGGCTCACTTCATAAACAACACCGAGCCCTTTGCATTTTGTGCAGGCACCATAGGGTGAATTAAATGAGAATGTATTGGGTGAGGGCTCTTCATAAGAAATACCTGAAGAGGGGCACATTAATTTTTTTGAATAATTAAAGACGGAATTTTTATCCGTATCAACCACCATAATAAAATTCTTTCCTGCTTTCAATGCCTGTGCAACACTTTGCTGAATCCGATATGTATCTTCCGCATCAACTTTAAATCTGTCGATCACAATTTCAATATCGTGAATCTTATATCTGTCGACCTGCATTTTCGGAAGTAAATCTTTTATTTCTCCGTCGATGCGCACTTTTAAATAACCCTGTTTCCTGATCTGCTCGAACAATTCCCTGTAATGTCCTTTCCTTCCACGCACAATCGGCGCAAGCAATACAATGCGCTTCCCGCTGAATTTATTTAAAATATTCTGAACGATCTGTTCTTCTGTGAAGCGCACCATTTTTTCTCCGGTCACATAACTGTATGCATCGCTGGCACGTGCAAATAACAGGCGCATGAAATCATAAATTTCAGTTACGGTTCCAACAGTTGAACGCGGATTTTTATTTGTGGTTTTCTGTTCAATTGAAATAACAGGTGAAAGACCGGTGATATTATCGACATCCGGGCGCTCCATTGTGCCGATGAATTGGCGTGCATATGCAGAAAAACTTTCCATATAGCGACGCTGCCCTTCGGCATAAATCGTATCAAAAGCAAGAGAACTTTTACCGCTGCCGCTCACACCCGTAATTACAACAAGACTGTTGCGGGGAATTGAAACAGATAAATTTTTCAGATTGTGAACCCTTGCACCTGTAACATCAAGATATTGAATATCCTGTTCGCTTATCTCCGGAATCTGTTCAATTTTTTTCTTCACTGTATCGGCAACAAAATGGCAATTAAAAAGATTTGCAAAGGTAGCAGTTTTAAATGTCGTATCGCAGGAATAACTTACAATCTCTTTTCATAAATGCCTGCAGATTCTTAATGGTGATAAAACAGCGCTAAAAATTGGAAGGCAGAGATACACTCTGTTTAAACAAAGTATTAAGGAAACAAGAGTGGAAAAAAAAATTATTTCAACAGGGTCACATTTCCCTGCACCAACTGGCGGACGCCTTCTTCGAGCATTACTTCCATGATGTATACATAAACACCTTCATTGAGCGACTGACCATTAAAGGTGCCGTCCCATCCCGTTGAAGGATCGAGCGGAGAGAGGTTCTCACCAAAAAAGAGCTGTTCTCCCCAGCGATCGAAAATGCGCATGGAAAGAATGGAAACCAGATCACTGCCATAGGCGAAAAACATATCGTTGATCATATCACCGTTTGGTGTAAATGTATTCGGAACGAAAACTTCCACATCAAATACCGGCACAACATTTACAGTTACATCATCACTGTCTACACAACCATAAACATCCCAGGAAGTAACGGTAAAGGTGGTTGTCGTCATAATACTTGTGATCGGATCCGGACAATCGGCGCAACTTAAACTATCGGAAGGATCCCATTGAAAAGTAACACCTCCTGCTGCATATAAATTTGCCGCTGTATATTCTTCAATATATACATCCAAACCTGCATCCACGGTATTTTGAATTACTGAAATATTTCCGGAGGCTGTATTTGTACAACCATTTACATCTGTATAAGAATATGTTATTGTGTAAACACCTGTGCTTCCGGCAATTGCAGGATCAAACGTATCGCCGCTTATTCCATCCCCACTGAATGTTCCGCCTGCAGGGTCACCGGTTAAAACAAGTGGTGCGGATTCAAAACAAATAATATCAGGAACTGTAATTCCAACTACCGGCAACGGTAAAATTGTTATTTGAAATGTATCTGATTCTGTGCAGCCGGTACTGGTATAAATAATATCGTATGGCCCGCCCGGAGTTGAAGCGCCAAGATTAATTTCTCCGGTTGATGCGTTGATTGAAACTCCGGCAGGTGCCGTAAATGTTCCTCCCGGATTTAAAATATAATTGGGTAAGACATTACTGTAAGCACAGTATTCAAAATCACTGTACGTAAATACCGCATCTGTATACGGCAACACATTTATTGTTACCGACAACATATCATTGCATGGGCCGGGAGCTGTTGTATATGTGATCGTATAACTTGTTCCCGGTACTGCCGTTGAAAAATCGATTGTTCCTGTCAGCGCATTTACCGATAAACCTGCAGGTGTTACCGAAAATGTTCCGCCTGGCGTTGTGATATATGTTGGTGACGTAGTTCCGTAAGGGCAAAAATCAGTTGCAGCATATCCGAATGAAGGATCATCCAATGGAATAATCGTTACTGCAAATGTTGTTGAATTAGAACAAGGGCCGGCAGGTGTTGTATAGGTGATCGTATATGTTGTGCCCGGATCGCCGGATCCCAGATTTAATGCTCCGGTAGTTGCATCAATTATCATTGTTGCGGGAGAAATTGTAAAACTGCCGCCGGTCACACCGGTAATTACAGGCAATTCATATCCTGTAGGACAATAGATTGTTGCCGGGTAAGAAAATGAAGGATCATCAAGCGGATCGATCGTTACCGTTACACTTGAAAAATCAGAACAAGGGCCGGCCGGAGTTGTATAAGTAATTGTGTAAGTAATGCCAACGGTACCGGTTGTGAGGTCAATTGATCCGGTTAGAGGGTTAACAGAAAGACCCGGAGGTGAAACAGTGAAAGTTCCGCCAGGGGTTGTGATAAATGTCGGAGATGTTGTTCCGGTGGGGCAATAGGATGCAGCCGAATAAGCAAATCCCGGATCATCAAGATCTGAAATAGTGATCGTAAAAGTTCCGGTGGCAGGGCAAAGCAAGCCTACGGTATAAGAAATCGTATAAGTTGTTCCTATCACACCCGAACTGAGGTCAATCGAACCTGTTGCTGCATTAATTACCAAACCTGCAGGTGAAGCTGTGAATGTGCCGCCGGCTGTTGCAATATAATCCGGTAAAACAGAACCTGTCGGGCAAAAACTTACATCCGGGTATGTGAAACTTGGGTCCGGGTCGTTGATGATATTCACATTATCGGTCGCGGTTTCAAAGCATGGCCCGCCGAAAGAATATGTAATTGTATAAAATCCGGGTGATGAAGCATCCAGATCCAGTTCACCTGTTACGGGGTCGATCACAAGACCTGCAGGCGAAACAGTATAGGTGCCTCCCGGATCTCCGGTGGCTGCCGGCAATGCAGTTCCGGTTGTGCAATAGGATGGCAGGTAATTGAATGAAGGGTCATTATCAACCACGGTTACGGTAATATCTGCAGTATATGTGATGCCGTCGCAACCCGTAAGGTCGCAGGTATATGTTGTGGTTACAGTTGGTGAAACGGTTATTGAATCTCCGAAACCAACAACGAGTCCCGCAGCATCATACCATGTAATTCCACTCGGAACAAATCTTGTACTTTCATTGGATGCTGTCCATGGAGTTGAATTTCTGCCGGGGGCAACAAATGCCGTAAGCCCGTCGGCACTATGCACACCTTGTGTTGCAGTGCCGCCTGCCCAGCCTAAACAATTCGGTTTACTCGTAATATGGTTTTCAATAATATTTGTTGTTTCGTTCAGTACGATCTGAAACTGGCCTAATAACCAGGTACATGAATACATCGGCACATTGTCATAACTCACCACAAATTTTCTGTTTGGTGCAACGCCGATGGTTTGATATTTAATACAGGTTCCTGCAGGCGAACACAATCCGGGATGCCAGTCCTGCCAGGGCCCCATAATACAGTTTTTGGGAACTGTGGATCCTGTGGATGGTATGGTTGCAGAAGTAAATGTTGTCCAGCTGTTTGGCGGATCTGTAAAACTCACCCAACCGTTTGAGCCGATATAACATTGTGTATATGCAGAATTGAGAAAACAAAAACTGAATCCGATATCAATCGGCACTGAAAAGCAATCATCTCCGAGATAGGTTCCGCCACCACCTGCTGCGCAATAGTCTTTTGCAGGAGAAACCCCCGCATAAGATTCGGGAGCATAGGGAATGGTTTCGAAAGTATAACTCGAAGTTCCGTAGCTCACAGCCGAAACAACTTCAAGAATAGCTGTTCCGCCGATACAAATGGTAGTATCAGGCGTTGTAATAATTTGCGCCGATGAAGTCAATAGCAGAAACTGGAAAATAAGTGTGTAGAGTACGGGTTTCTTCATTAAGTTCTCGGGTTGTAGGTAATAAAGAGTTGCGAAAGTTAGTGAAATTGTTGAAATGCGTGAAAAAGTTTTTTCACATATTCGATCTGTTCCGTAAAACAAAAAGCAGGAATCTACCTGCTTTTTGTTGCTCCCCAACCTGGACTTGAACCAGGGACCTACTGATTAACAGTCAGTCGCTCTAACCAACTGAGCTATTGAGGAAATTGGAGTGCAAATTTATTCTCTTCTCTATTCACATCAAAATTATCTGTGGAAATTCTGAATTTATTTGAATTTACATGCGCAAACTTTCCTGTTAACAACTCCCGAAGTTATTTTCAGCATGTTTCCTATTTTCGGGAAAATTTTTTGCATGAGCATACTCATCGTTGGAACAGTTGCTTTTGATGCAATTGAAACACCTTTCGGAAAAACAGATAAGATCGTCGGCGGTTCGGGAACCTATATCGGCCTTGCCGCATCCTTTTTCTACGGAAATATAAAATTGGTTTCCGTTGTAGGAGATGATTTTCCAAAAGAGATGTTCAGCAATTTCAATAAAAAAGGAATTCATACCGAAGGTGTTCAGATCGTGAAGGGGAAAAAATCATTCTTTTGGGCAGGCAGATATCATCTCGACATGAATACACGTGATACGATCAAAACCGATTTGAATGTGCTTGCGGATTTTGATCCTGTTTTGCCTGAAAATTACAGGAAGCCTGATTATCTGATGCTCGGAAATATTGATCCGAAATTACAAATCGACGTGATCGATCAATTAAAAGTACGTCCAAAACTCATCGCAATGGATACGATGAATTACTGGATGAATAATACCAGAACGGATTTGCACAAAGTGATCAAAATGGTGGATATTCTTATCATCAATGATGAAGAAGCAAGGCAGCTTGCAAATGAATATTCGATCGCAAAGGCCGCAAAAATAATTATGAAGATGGGGCCGAAATATCTTGTGATCAAAAAAGGAGAACACGGAGCACTTTTATTTTACGGTGATGAAGTGTTTTTTGCTCCTGCCCTTCCGCTCGAAGAAATTTTTGACCCGACCGGTGCGGGTGATACATTTGCCGGCGGTTTTATGGGTTATATCGCAAAAACCAAAAACACCACCTATACGAATATGAAGCGTGCGGTAATTTACGGTTCTGCACTTGCATCTTTCTGTGTCGAAAAATTCGGACCGCAGCGTTTATTTGAAATTAAAAATGCACAGGTAAACAAACGTGTTGGTGATTTTGTAAATCTTACAAAATTTACGCTGAAGGCAAGATAATTTTTATTTCAGAATGCCGATTTTTTTTAATCGCTCGAAAACAATTTCGGTATGCGGTGCATCGGGTAATTCCAAGGTAAGATCCTGCCCCGCAAAATGCTCATAATGTTTCCCGGATCGCCACAAAGTACTATCCGTAACATCATAAATAATTCCTTTGTATGCGATCCATATTTCTTCCCTGTCTGCACCATTGCGCAATGCAAGCTGAAATTTCGTATAAACAGGTAATTCAATCATAACCAAAAATGATATACGGATTCTTCATTGATACATTGAAATCCTTCCGCCTCCAGCAATTTCCATATGGGCGTATTCATGCGGTGGGTAAAGGCAATAATTGATTTGCATTTATTTGCTGCAGCGGTTTGAATCACTGCACGTGTCAGCTGTTTCCCGATGCCGGTATTTCTTTTTGATGCAGATACGGCCAGAAAATGAAAAGCGGCAATTTCATTTTTCAATTCTACAACTGCAACACCATTTATTTTCTCTTCAATAAAAAATCCGAAAACAATATGATGCTCCAGCATTTGACTGATCCAGTGGCGATATAATTTTTCATACAGTTCTTCACCAAAATTCGGATCCGTTTTAAATCTGCTGAATTGCCCGCAATCAAAAATTAGTTGCAGTAAATCCTCATTCTCTTTGTCAAGTAATCTAATCTGTTCAGACTTTATTTCCGGTACTGCATTATTTGCGATAAGGAACTGATGCGTTAACCTGTTGTGCAGTACAATACCGTTAAAATTTGCTGCAATTTTTTTTTTCTGATCTGCATTGTGGTTAAAAAACCAATATGCAAGTTTGATATGATCAGATTGCAACTGATCAATTAATTTTTTGAAATCCCGCATATCTCCATCACCTTCAATGGATGCCACAGGATATCCGAAAAATTCACTGTCCCATTCTTTGATTGTGAAATGATATGACATGCGTATGCAATTCACCGACGAAATTACCTGATTCGAAGATCATTCGGAGCTGTTCAAACAAAATATCGAAAGAGCTGTCTGCAATTTTTTAATTTTATGCTGTCATGCTTGAGATCAGCAATATTTCAAAAAAATATAAACAGCTTCTCGCTGTAAACCATATTTCATTCAGGATAAATGAAGGCGAATTTTACGGGCTTCTCGGTCCGAATGGCGCCGGTAAAACCACCACCATTCATATGATCAGCGCCATCCTGCCGCCCGATGAAGGAAATATTCTTGCAGACGGCAAGGATATTTACAGGAACAAGGGTGAAGTGAAAATGAAAATGGGGATCGTGCCGCAGGAAATTGCATTGTACGATGAAATGCATGCCCTGGATAATTTACTTTTCTGGGGAAGTTTATATCATGTGAAAGGAGCACAAGCAAAACAAAAGGCAGAAAATTTACTCGAATGGGTCGGTCTTGCAGACAGGAAAAAAGATCTGATCAAAACTTATTCGGGCGGCATGAAACGGAGAATCAACATTGCCTGCGCATTGATGCATGATCCTGCCGTCATCATTATGGATGAGCCCACCGTTGGAATTGATCCGCAAAGCAGAAATAAAATTTATGATCTGCTTGATGAATTGCATAAAAACGGAAAAACGATTTTATATACCACGCATTATATGGCGGAAGCCGAAAGGCTTTGCGATCGCATCGGCATTATCGATAAAGGAAATTTGATTGCAGAAGGAACATTAGATGAATTAAAAAAACAAAACCAGATGGAAGAAATTGTTGTGATCACATACAACAATGAATTTCTTTCACCGGTATTTAACGGATATAAAATGGAACATGATCCTGAAAAAAAAGAAATCATCATTGCAAGCAGAAATTTAAACAGTGATTTACCGCTTCTCGTAAAGCATTGTGCAGATACGCATATTCAGATTCAAAACATTGATATCCGCAGTACAAACCTTGAAACAATTTTTTTACACCTCACCGGCCGTCAACTCCGCGATTAATTCATTTTTATGTGGCAGATTTTAAAAAAGGACCTACGCATATTTTTTTCAGACAGGAAAGCATTATTTCTTGCACTGCTTTTACCTGTCGGCCTCATCACCTTGTTTGCATTTGCGTTTGGCGGTGTTGCAAACGATGATGAAAGTGATGCAAGCCCCGTGCATGTTTTATTTACTGATGCGGATCAGACAGATGCATCAAAAAATATCATCGCACAACTTGATAGTATTCCCGGGCTTGAATTTACAGCCACAACAAAAGACGAAGCCCTGCAAAAAATAAAATCGGGTGATGAAATTGCAGCAGTAATTATAAGTAAAGGATTCAGCGATTCATTGAGTGAAGGAAATAATATCCCTGTTGAATTATTATTTGATCAGAGCCGGTCCATGGAAGTAAGTATTCTGCAAAATCTCCTGGTTGGAAAATTATCTGAAGTAAGCGGGGAAGTAAATAAAAACCGCGGCATCGGTTTAATGGTGCAGAATTTATTTCCGATGATGCCGCAGTCTTCAAAAGATACAATGACACAAACATTTATCCGCCAGTCGGAAGCAGCAGAAAAAGAAACCAGCCTGGTAACCATGACGAGTGTTGTGGGAGATGCGGAATCCAATTGGGGATTAATTCAGGCGGTGGCAGGAACTGCGATCATGATGTTGTTATTCAGCGTTAGTGCACTCGGCCAGAGTTTACTGGAAGAAAAAGAAAATGGTGTATTGAAAAAATTATTGCAATCACCACTCCATCCATCATCCATCATGTTCGGAAAAATGCTGACTTCCACAGTTGTTGCAATTTTTCAATTAACCGTCATGTTTGTTTTCGCATGGCTTGCATTCGGATTGAATATATTTATCAACCTGCCGGCTTTATTCATCATGATCCTTGCAACTGCATTGGCGTGTTCGGCATTCGGTGTTTTTTTATCGAGCATCGTCACAACAAAAAAGCAGGCAGATTCACTCGGCACAATTCTGATTTTATTTATGAGTGGTATCGGAGGCAGTATGATACCGCTCTATATTATGCCGCAGTTCATGCAAAATATCGCAGTGGTTACCGTCAACTACTGGAGCATCCAGGGGTTTTATGATATATTCTGGAGGAAAGAAGGGCTGGGTGCGATCGGAGAAAATGTAATTGTATTGCTTGGTATCACCACCGGTGTTCTTCTAATATCAAACTTTCTCTTCAAAAAAAATATAATAAAGCTGAGTTAATCTTCATTTATTTTCTTGACATCAAATTTCGGATGGGCAAATAAAAAACCGAAAGCCTGTCCTTCCTCTTTCGACATTTTTTTATGATGTATCTTATGTGCACGGATGATGCGCTGCATATATTTTCCAGATGGTTTCCGGTTATATTTCAACCGGCGGTGCACAATCACATCATGAAATACAAAATAGCAAATGCCATAAGCGGTGATACCGGTTCCCAGCCAAAAAATGTAATTGTATTCCGGCGAACCGATGAGCATTAAAATAAAAGCAGGAATTGCAAAAATGAGTGCGTAGAGATCATTCAGTTCAAATTTTCCGCTGCGTGGTTCATGATGCGATTTATGCAGAAACCAACCAATTCCGTGCATCACATATTTATGCATGAACCATGCAAATCCCTCCATAAAAATAAAGGCAGCACTAAACGCGAGTACATTTATGAGAAGATTCATTTGAATGATGTTTGCAATTTTGTTTTAAAACTCTGTTGTCTGAAATATTCAAATAGAGAAATATTCATCAGCATTAAACTCATGGAATATAGGAGATCTTCTGCAGGGATAGTGCCAAGCCGGATTCCGATATTTTCATGATTGTTGTACCAAACCACAGGGTTCTGTAACCCGGTACCGGTTAATATGCTATTTACAATAAAAAAAGGAATGAGGTGCACGAGATAAAATCTGTAAAATCTTCCCATATAATCACCTTTTACAAAAAACAATTGCAGACTCAGTAACACAATGGCATAACTGCAATTAAGCAATGTATATGCTTTGTTGTAATTAAAAATGGCCAGAACAATGGCAACAGTTAAAATTAAAATGGTAATGCTTCTTGCATATTTCCTGAAGAAACCGGCATCGGGCCAGAAGCGATTCAGAAACATATAAATAAAAATGCTTGAAAAAGGGATGATGAAAAAGAACAATACTTCTTCAACAGGTAAATTCAAAAAATATAAACCCGAAACATAATCCGGATTAAACCCCCAGATACCTTTTGCCGTAAAAAAATAATCCCATGTTAAAAATAAGGCTGCAGTGATGAGCATGGATGGAAATAAAAATTTCCATGTTTTAAAGTAAGCAACTTTTTTTTCAAAACTGAAAAGCAGCGGAAAGAGTAACGTCCCGAAATTGACCAATAAATATGTATATGCATTGCTCATCGCGGATATATTCCTAAAATAGTTGAATTAAAATAGGATGCGATCCATAAAGCGATTTTATTTTTATCGGAAACGCGGATACGGGCCTGCATAATTTCGGACGCCTCGGTTTGCCTGATCTTTTGAAACAATTTCAAATAATATTTATAGGCCAGATACACTCCGAAGCGGGCGTGCACGGGTAATTTTAAAATTCCGTCAAATGCTTTTTCAAAATCAATTTCAATTTCAGCTTCAATTTTTTCTTTTGATGCTTTACAAAAATTCTCAAAATCCACATCCGGGAAATACACGCGGCCCCGCTCTTTATAATCTGAACGGATATCACGCAGGAAATTTACTTTTTGAAAGGCAGCACCCAGGCTTCTTGCCGAAGGAACCAATGCACGATATAATTTTTCATCGCCATCACAAAATACTTTGAGGCACATCAGCCCTACAACTTCTGCACTGCCGTAAATATATTCTTCATAATGGGCCTGCTTATAATTTGAAAAATGCAGATCCATTTCCATACTCCTTAAAAATGCTTCTATCAGTTCATGCGGGATCTGATATTTATGAACGGTTAACTGAAATGCATGGAGGACCGGATTTAAAGAAATTTTCTGGTCGATCGCCTCAAACGTATCCTGTTTGAATTTATTCAATAATTTTTCTTTATCCCAGTCGTGAAACGTATCCACAATTTCATCTGCATAGCGCACGAAACCATAAATGCCGTAGATCGCATTGTGAAATTTTTTATCCAATGCTTTAATACCTAATGTGAACGAAGTACTGTAAAGTTCCGTCACTTTCCTGCTGCAGATAAACGATGATTTATGATATAGTTCCAGCATACCTCTATGAATAGCAACTAAACCAATTTTTTTTCGGATTGTTCAATCCGTTTGCCCTTTTTTGCATATTTTATAACTTCCTGCGCAGCGATATGTCCGGAAATAATTGCAGGCGGCACACCGGGGCCGGGAACAGTTAATTGGCCGGCATAAAATAAATTCCGCACGTTTTTATTGCGCATGGCCGGTTTGAAAATTGCTGTTTGCATCAATGTATTTGCAAGGCCGTATGCATTTCCCTTATAAGCATTATACCTTCTTGTGAAATCGGCAGGTGCAAAACATTTTTTCACATTGATTCTGTTGCGAATGTTTTCGCCGGTAAATTCTTCCAGCCTGTTCATTACAAGCGAAAAATATTTTTCGCGGATCTCATTCGAATCAGTCAGGCCGGGGGCGACAGGGATCAGGATAAAAAGATTTTCATCTCCTTCAGGTGCAACGGTTCCGTCTGTTTTCGAAGGTGCTGAAACATAAAATAAAGGATTGGATGGCCAGCGGGGTGTTGTATAAATTTCATCTGCAAATACTTCAAACGACTGGTCAAAAAACAAATTATGGTGCAGGAGATTGCTTACTTTTCCATGCACGCCGAGAAAATAAATCAGGCAGGAAGGTGCAAATATTTTTTTCTCCCAATATGCATCGGTATAATTTTTTTCCTTTTCCGGCAGCATTGTTTTTTCAGTATGCTGATAGTCGGCAGAAGCAATTACATAATCTGATAAAATGAGTTGATCCTTAGAAATGATCCCTTCCGCAATTCCATTTTGTGTAACGATTTCTTCAACAGGAGAATCAAATTTAAATTGCACACCCATCCTTTCAGCAGTTTTTTGCATTGCTTCAACTATTTTATACATACCGCCCATGGGATACCAGGTACCCAAAACAAGGTCGGCATAATTTAAAATCGAATAAAGTGCAGGCGTATTGGAAGGCAGGGCGCCAAGAAAATAGACGGGAAATTTTAAAATTTTCCGGAGCCGTTCATCTTTGAATTTATGATCCACTTCTTTTCCGAGCGATGAAAATAAATTCATCCGGAAAATATTTTTCAAAATTCGCTGATCGGCAAATTCAAATACCGAATTGCATGGTTTAAATATAAAATCACGCATGCTGATCTCATATTTTATTTCAGCGTCTTTTAAAAACTTATCGAGGTGAACTGATGCGCCCGGTTCAATGGATTCAAAGAGTGCGGAGAGTTTTTCACGGGAGGCAGGTATATCAATTATTTCTTCTTTGGAAAAAAAGATCCGGTAACCGGGATCAAGACGAACGAGGTCGTAAAAATCCTGCACTTCATTTCCGTACTGATCAAAAAACCATTCGAAAATATCGGGCATCCAGTACCAGCTCGGGCCCATATCGAATGTAAATCCATCTTCAGAAAAAACCGATGCTCTGCCACCGGCTGATTCATTTTTTTCAAAAACGGTTACTTCCATACCGTTTTTCGCCAATTCACATGCAGCTGATAATCCGCTGAATCCTGCACCAATAACAATTGCTTTCTTTGTCATGACCGGAATGCATAACAAAAGAGTGCGCCGCTTGTTCAAAAATGAATTAAATCACTTCCATCAATGTACGGACCGCAAGAAAATCGTTGCCGAATTTTTCGGAATGTTCACGTTGTAAAGATGGTGCAGCTGCCAGCTGGTAGGTAAGAAAATCGTCAATGATCTCAAATGTATACTGCACAACAAAAGTAACACCGTCGAGATCGCCCTCATCAATTAAACGGCAGATGCGGTGATCCTGAAAATACCCGGTTGCCATCACATCAGGAATATGTTTTTCACGCATCCATGTGAGCCATTCATCAGCCCGGTGCGTTTCAATTTTTACGGTTACGTTGTAGATGTACATTATGAGGGTAAAGTTCGCAGTTCAGGGGGGAAAGAAAAAGTTTGATGTTGTTTGTGGTGGTTCAGAGTTCGGGGTTCCGGGTTCGGAGTTCAGAGTTTGGGGTTCAGAGTTCGGGTTCAGAGTTCGGGGTTCCGAGTTCTGAGTTCTGAGTTCTGAGTTGCTGCGCCAGCAATCCTGATTCCTGACTCCTGGCTCTTGAATCCTTACCGCTCCAATTTATCTCCACGCAACTCCCTGAATCTCTTCCTTGCTTCATTTACATAAAGTGAGTCTTTATAATTCAGAATGATTTGTTCGTAGCAGAGCTTTGCTTTTTCCAGATCTTTATAATCGTATTGATAAATTTCACCGAGTTTGAATATGGCATCGTCTGCCAATAAATCAAATGCAAATGTTTGCCTGATTTCCTCGAGATATTTTACGGCACTGTCTACGTTTTTATTTTTTAATTCGATCTGCGCTTTTAAAAATAAAATATCATCCGTAAGCATATGTCCGGGAAAATCTTTCGAGAGTGTATCGAGAACAACAATTGCTTCCGGAATTTTATTTTGAAAAACCAGCAGATCTGCTTCGGAAAATAATTTCATCGGTTCGAGCACGGAATCAAGGCCGAGATTTTCAGTAATGAAAACCGATAATTTCATTGCATCATTTGCAACCAGTTCGGTTGTTGCGGCTTTCAACACATCGAGTAAACCCTGCGCATAATAAAAATCGCCGCGGTAATATGCGAGTTTTGCATTTTTATATCTTGCCAGTTCACCAAGAGGTTCATCTTTCATTAATTTATCTACCTGGCTGTATAACAAGGTTGCTTCCCATACATCTCCTGAAATTAAATAAAAATCGCCGAGGTCAATTTTAAATTGCGCTTTATCGGAGGCAGTGAGTGAAGGTAAATTCACAACCGTTTCCAATAATTCAATTGCTTTCGGATAATCGTGAATATAAAATGCTTCGAGTTTTGCAAGGTCGTCTGTAACAGTTGCATAGCGGATATCCTGTCGCTGATATTCATTCAGGAAATCGAGGTAACTCGCTTTTAATTCGTCAATATCCTGTTGTGTATACGTATTTGTATTGAAAATTTTTTGTTTGCGGCAATTTAAAATTCCATTCTTCGCACTGAAATAATAGGGTGTTTCTTTTCCTTTTGAAATGATATAGGTATAGCAATCAATAGCTGCATCAAATTGCCCTTCCGTTTTTGCTGTTTCGGCGAGGTCAAAAACACGTTCGCCATTTTCTTTATATCTTTTATCCAATGCTTTTGCCTGAATAAATGCACCTTCAAAATCTTTTTGCTGCACATAATCCCAGATCAGCAATTCGGAATATAAAATATCATTCCCGGATTTCTGGATTCGTTCAATGATTTTGGATTGCAATAAAGCGTGGTCCTTTTCTTCATCCAGTATTTTTGTGAAAGCAGAAGTTGTTTTTGAAAAACCGGACTGCATATCTTCAACGAGGTAATCGAGATATAAATCGATGGAAAGATCGAGATCGCCTTTCCGGTAAATCAATCCTGCCAATTCATAATTAAAACTATATCCATCAACATTTTTCTGACCTTTTTCATAAGTTTGAATGGCAAGATCGATCAGATCGAAAGTGAGAAATGCATTTGCCAATTGCACTACCTGTTGTTTCTGATCTTTAATATTATTTATCGCTTTCTGATAAACGGCATCACGCTCTTTATTTTTTCCCTGCTTTTCGTAAGCATAACCTAAGTCGACATATAAAGTGAGATTTTCCGGTGTTTTTTTTAATTGCTTATCTACTAATTTTTCAACGCCGTCGTAATCATTAATCGCTAAAAGGCATTTATAATAATTTTTATAGTTTGCGTTCGGGTTTTCGTTGTAGAGTTTTTTATAGAGGTCGGCTGCTTTTTCATATTCACCATTTGTCATGTACTGCGAAGCAAGTTGTGCATCTGTTTGCGCAGATACAAAACCTGTAACCATTAGAAAAAACAAAAACGATAAATAAGCCGCTGCTTTTTTCATGCCTTGCAAATTAACGAAAATTATACCCCTTTCCTGATTTCATACTCAATAAACTAACAAACCTTAACAAAGGTTTATCCGCCGCTGCCTAAATTAAATGTGATCGGCAATTTGGTACCTACACGCACCGGATGGCCGCCGTTCATGCCCGGTTTCCATTTGCGCATTTCCATGACGGTTTTAATTGCCTCTTCATCGCATCCGCCGCCGATGCCCGTGATTATTTTCACATCAGAAACACTGCCATCCACCTCCACCACAAAATAAACTACCACAGTGCCCGTAATATTATTTTCATGCGCCACTTTCGGATAATCGACATTGTCCCGTAAATATTTCTTCAATCCTGTCATACCGCCTGGATATTCTGGCCACTTTTCAGGATTATAATAAATCGCATTGCCATCTCCTGATTTTTCTGAATTTGTAGAAATGCCGGTTTCAGATGTTCCTGTTGAAGAAGAATCAGATTTTTCTTCTGAAATTGCTTTCATATCCTCTTTCACCTCATCATCTTTTTTCACATCCATTTCCGCCAATTCATCTGATTCTATTTTTTTCATTGCAGGCGGAACAGCGGGCGGCAATGTTTCATATAAAGGTGGCGGGTCGGATAAAAACACTTCGGTATTGATATAAACCGGCTGGGGTGTTTTTTTCAAAAAGCTGAAATCAATATATAAAAGGGCAGTTAATACTAACACCACAAGGGAACTTGCAAACAAACTCAATTTTGTATTTGATGGTATGATGGTGCGCAGGAAATACGAACCATATAATTTATTACGCTTCTCGAAAACGATATCGTCAAAACTCTGTTTCAAATATTTTTCTTCCTCTTGCATTTATGAATGCGGGTAAATCGGATTTGGTATTGCAAAAACGAATCCACAATCCGGTTTGATAAACGGCTGGTGGCTCATAAAACTTATGTAAAAATAAACCCTGTTATTGTTTTTTAGTTGCCCTGCCGGCAAGCAGCAGGATTAAGACAGCAAGAAGACAGCCGATGGAATTTGCAAGTGCATCATATAAATCGAACGACCTTGTTGGCAGGGCCAGTTGTATCAGTTCGATGAAAAAACCGTAGAGAATGCATAAACCGGCAACTTTTAAAAGATTTTTTTGCAGGTTGAAAGCCGGATATTTTTTCCGGAGATATTGCCAGCTGAAAAAAGTAAGTAAGGCATAAACCAATGCATGAAAGACTTTATCTGCTTCCCAGATGGAAACGGAAGGGAGATCTTCGCCCGGAATTACGGAAACCACCATAATAACTGCGGCCCATCCAAATGCGGCCCAGGCCCAGAAAATGGTTTTGCGTATCATTAAGAAACGAGTTCACCGTATTGCTCTGCAGTGAGCAATGCATCGATTTCTGAAGGATCGGAAATTTCGATCTTGATCATCCAGCCTTTGCCATAAGGATCCTGGTTCACAGCTTCCGGTGCAGATTCAAGAGATTTATTGAATTCGAGAATTTTTCCTGATACCGGCATAAACAGATCCGAAACGGTCTTCACTGCTTCAACGGTTCCGAAAGTTGCTTCTTTTGTCATGGATTCACCAACGGTGTCGATCTCCACATAAACGATATCGCCCAGCTCACGCTGTGCAAAATCCGTAATGCCGATAGTTGCTATATTGCCTTCGATCAGAACCCATTCGTGGTCCTTTGTGTACTTTAAATTCTCAGGAAAATTCATTGATTAAGTTTTGCGCAAAGATAAAGTTTTGAAGGGAAGTTCGGGGTTTGGTGTTCAGAGTTCGGGGTTCGGGGCCTGCCTGCCGAGGCGAGGGTATTGTGTGAAGGGTGGCAGGTTCGGGGTTCAGAGTTCTGGGTTCGGTGCCCGCCTGCCAGCAGCACATGCGCCTTGCGTCGGCCGGCAGGTTGCTGCGCCAGCCCTCCTGACTCTTGACTCCTGACTCCTGACTCCTGACTCCTGACTCCTGACTCTAATCCACTACAATTTTAAAATCACCGAGATATTTATTTCCATAATTCAATTGCGCATCATATAAACCATTTGCAAGATTCTTTTTATAAATATTAAACCGGATAATTTCATTTGGATTATTTACCGGAATATTTGAATAATGATCAACCAATCTTCCATTGATATCATAAATATTTAATAGCAATTTTTCTCCCGGAATAATATTAAAATCTGAAGGAATATGAATTTCAACTGTTGAAATATTGGAGATTGGATTTGGGTAAATGGTGAAAATCGAAGATTGTGCTTTAAATGGAATAATTGCAGTTCCGGTATCTGCACAACCGGGTTCAAGACATCCCATGCTGTCGAGTTTTACGAGCCACATTTGCTGGTTTGGATCTCCATCAATATCACCAACAGAACTGCCGGAAATTATATAGCCTTTATCCCAGGTTTGTTGGACATCAAAGAAATAAGCATCATGCAATGAATCCGTTGTATAATTACGTTCCCATAAGATCTCTCCATCTCCAGATAATTTGGTAATGTAACCATGAAAATATTCATGTGAATCAACAATAGCTACACCACAACCGACAATTGTTCCATCCGGATTTTCATGAGCAGTCCAGAAATCCATAAATTTTTCTCCATTAAAAAATGTCCGCCATAAATAATTTCCATTAGTATCTATTTTACCAATATATCTTACAAATTGATAATCACCTTCATTAATCACAGTATCCATAGCTTGTTGAATGATTATACTTTGATTGTCTTTTGAAACATCAATTTCAATAGGGCCTTCATCGCCAGGTGTTCCATATCGTTGAGAAAAATAAGAAATTCCTTCATGATCTGTTTTATATATTTTCCCATCGGAATGTAAACCTCCCGGAATAAACTCATAAAAACCTCCGATCACTAAATTCCCATTTTCAAAATGATCAACAGTAAATCCAAGTTCGTCATAAATCCCATCTCCATATTTTCGGTCCCATAAGGTATTTCCCGCTGTATCAATGGCAGCTAAATACATATAGGTATAATAAAGAGCTGTGTCTCTGGTTCCACCGATTAAATAAATTGTGTCATTTCTGAAATCAGTGTTGTAAAATTGAGTATAGCCATCACCTATAAATTTTTTGGTAAATATTGTATCGCAATTACTATTCATATAATAAAGGATACCATAGGTTCCACTTATATCTGCATAAGCGCCATCAGTAATAAATCGATTATCTGAAATTTTCTTTAATGCGCCGGGTTGACTAACATACCAATCCGTATTTTCTGCAGCAAAATTTTTGAATTGCAATTGATTACCGAGGCTGTCAAATTTTAGCATGGATTCAGAGCTAAACTGTATATCTCCAAATAATTGAGCCCCTCCAGCAAAAACATAATAATAATTGCTGTCCTGCAATACTGTTCGCCCCCAGGTTGTACATGGAAAACAATTAAAATATAATTTGCTAAAAGTAATTTGCCCGCTACCTTTAAATTGCACGAGCAGAATAAACAAAAGAAATAAAACGAATTTATTCATGGAATATCAGATAAACTATCACCCTATTTCATTACAATTTAATCCATATTCAAATCATAATTAAAATAATCAGCAATTTTCTTTCGCATCAGCCGTGAACACACGAACACACGAGCACTCGAACACGCCCTACTCACTCAAACTAAACCTAACCTTAATCCCCGCATTCGTTGAAGTGATCGGATAAGAAGTTGAAATTTTCGGAATTGTTTTCTGGCGGTCGAAATAGAGTTGCACATTAAAGCGGTCGTTCACCACATAATCGATGGTTGGAGAAATGGAAATACTTGTTAAGCCGCCGGTGGGTTCGTTGAGATCCTGATCCAATCTGAAATTGGTTGTAATATCATCGCGGAAACTCATGTCAAATTTAAATGTGAGATCATTTTCCAGATTCGGGCGCTTGCCATTTATTTTAAACGGAAATTCGAAACCGGTCATTTTATATCCGAGCCCGATGGTAAATTCAGTTGAATGAATTTCCGTTAACTGATAATCGATAAAACTCATGGTGAGTGTGCGTGATTTTTTGAAATCGAATTTTGTCGTTAATCCGTTTATCCATGTTGCATCAATGCCAATTAATGGAGATAATGATTCATTCATCACGATATTCGGAATATCATACAATGAAACAAAATTTCCGGTGAGTGTATCCACCACATGGCCGTATAAATAATAATTGCCGTCGAAATCAAGATCCGTTACGAAACTGCTGAGTGATAATGTGGAAGTATATGCACTCGAAACATTAAATGTCGAGAATAATTTTTTGAAGCCCGGCAATTTACTCAAACCATTATAGGTAATTCTGTAATTCGGTTTTGGTGTTTGTTTAAATCCGTCGAGCGGAACGTCGGCTGCATTTTTTCCGGTATAAGCTGCAATAAATGCAGGAATCAAAACATCCTGTGAATAAGGACCGTAACCTTCTGCATAATTCGGATTGAAAGTGCTGTCGAGCGGATTAAAAAATCCACCATCCGAATAAGTCGGGTTTGCTTCCTGCCAGCGTTGTGATAATATTTCGCGGTTCGCTTCAAATTGTTTGAAGGTTGCAGAAACTTCCGTTGAATTAATATGCTCGAATACGGTTCCCATCATACTGTAACTAATGGAGAAATTACCTGCATCCACTGCATTTAAATGATCGAAGAAAGGATCGTCGAGTGTATTTGTATTTTTAAAATATTCAGAATGATTTTTTGAATAGGTTCTGTTTAAATTTAAATCCACACGCAAATCTTTTAATGGTTCGAGATTGGCACGGACATCTAAATTCTCAGAATAATTTTGCAGGAATAAATAATTCAGACTGGTAGCAGTACTTATTTGTCTTATTTGCGCAATACTATCCATCCATTGATAAGAAGGCTGATATCCGAAAATAAAATCCCAGCCCGGTGCGGTGGTAGCTGTATTTAAACCGAGTATTTCGGTGTTCTGCATAAATCCCGGAATAGTTGTTCCGTAATTCTGCGAATAGTTTACAGTAACACGTTTCAAACTGATCAGCAAGCGGACAAGTGTTTCAACAGGTGCGGAAACGGTTGGTGTTTTATTAGTTTTTTTATCTTCTACAACTTCTTCTTCCTCTGCACCCGATTCTTCATCTTTTTTTACTTTATCCACCCGTTTATCTTTATTGGAAGGAGATGTATTCGAATTATATTGTTTGAAGAATTTTGATTTATTATAAAGGTTGCGGAAATTAAATTCGCCGTTCACAGTTTTTGCCTGTGTGTTATTAATTGTATTTCCGAGTGTATCTGAAATTCCCAAGGAACCCGCGATCCATCCATAAGATGAATTATAATTCGCTTTCACGGTCACCCAGCTGAAGATTGGGATTTTATTGATCGGCAATGTATAATTTACGGCAAGTGTATGGCGGTAATTAATATTGCGGCCGAAATCCTTGATATTATTCCAGATCGTATCTTTTTCTTCCGGTGTATCTATTTTTCCATAGGGTTCATCAATCCTTGAATTATTTGTTGCAGAGAAATCAACTTTCAATGATTTTGCCGGTTCGAACTTAATTCCGTAATAGCGATCCCATGTAAAATATTTATCGAAAGTAGGTTCAATTAATCCGTCGCCGTAAATATCACGCATGAGCGTTTCACCGAACTGCCTGTTTAATTCCGTGCGGAAACTATAACCTGTCGGTAATAAATTAAAATTAAAATCACGAACCGGTTGCAGCCATTTATATTTTTTATCAATTGCTTTTTCAAAAGGAGTAATAAATTTCGGTTTTTGATTAAAGCTGTAACCCAATGCACCTTTATATCTGTCCACCTTATCGTATTCCAACGTCGGGTTGCTGTTGTATTCCTGTGAATAAGCGAGTGTAAGGTCAAAATTTTCTTTATCCCAAGGCATCGGAGTACCTGCTGCATCGCCTCTTTCGAAACGGATATTTGTTAAGTTGATGCTTTTAATGGCGATATAATCAATTACAGTTTTTTTGTAGAGATCGGCAGAATCGGTGCCGTATGTTTCTGTGATATCATCCACTTTGTCATTTAAATCCACATCGAGTTCGTACGGATCAAATTCAGGATTACTGAATGATTCGGAAATACTTGCATATAAAGGCAGCATTAAATTCACATCCGGTGGTAAAAATTTACCGAGTTCAAGATTCATGGAAGCGGCATACTGATAAAAATTATCAATATAACGTTCATCAATTTGTTGTTCCAGTGTTCCGAATCCGGCGGTATGCATATTTCCGGATAATGTGAAATTACCGAGATCCGCCATTTTAAAATCCGCTCTTGCCAATGCGGCCCATCCGCCTTTTTCATCAATACCGGTTAAGCGCAATTCATTTACCCATACTTCAGCGCAAAATTCTTCACCGCTTCCAGATAATTCTTTCGGATTGCGCACACCGATCATAATTTCTTCCACATAACCCAAATCGGGATTACCGATAATTGTAATTGTATTTCCATCATCCTGTGTGGATGAAAATGGTGTGAGCGGAGATATTTCAAGTTTATTTCTTTCTGATTTTAATGCAACAAGTGAATCCAATGCAAAATCAATTAATGTTGCCCAGATCGCAGAACGCAATTCAGGATCATCGCTCGTGCCGGGTGGCAATGGTAATTCGGTAACATTTAACGGCACATCATATTCATAATAATTATTTGTAAAATCCGAACCTAAGCGAATAAATAAATGCAGATCGCCATCCTGTAAAGTTGCGAGCGGTGCATCAGGCAATGGTTCGGTATGCACGTTCATAATCATACGTCCGTATTTACGCAAATCAATATTCAATGATTTAAAAATTGCACGGCCGTCGCCATCGGTAAGCGGACAAATCTGCATACTCAATGCCTGCTCATTTTGCTGGAATGTAGAAACCGATGATCCGCTTCCCAATGTTTGTTCACGTTGTACATCCGGTGGCAATACATAAGGAATCGGCTGACGTCCTGAATTTTCTTCGATGCTTACGGATGATACATTGAAATCTGTTTCATTTCCATTATCATCAGGTAAATATTCGCCGGGATTTAATAAAGAGAAATCATAACGTCTCCACTGATTGCGCACCAATTCCAATCTTGCAAAACGCAAAACAGTCGGATCTGCAAATTCGGTCATGAACATGCGGATAAAACGAATCGATTTAAAATCCTGAATACTTCCGATGCGTGAATCATACTGATCGATCGGAATTTTAAACTGGTACCATTTAATTGAATCTGTCGTCCCGTCCTGAAATGCATGCGCCGCTAAAACAACATCCGTAATAAACGGATTTGTATTTTCCATATTCGGTTCAAGCTTCACGCGATATTGAAAATAGGATTCTGTTTCATTTAATGTAAAATCATTATTTAAATCTTCCGATTCCGGAATTGTAGTTGCAGCAGTCGGATAGGATTCGGGAGATGATTCTGTAGTTGGTGAATTTCCCTGCGGGTTATTATATCTTTTATAGCGTTCGAGAATACTTAATCCTGCATTATCATAATCGCCGCCGCGGTAATAATGATAATCATCAGTTGACGGATCGGCCTGCGCTTTTGCCAATGCGTCGGGATTTACAATTGTTTGGAGTTGTGTGATATAATTAAAATAATAATCATTTTCCTGTCCGTCGTTCAAACCGTCAAAACCTTTATCCTGATTTTCGCGGGAAGAAACATCATTATCGAATGCATTTGTAATCGGCAATGTGCGTGGCACATAACCCCAGCTTGTTTGATCGAGATCCGTTGTTGTTCCGTCTTTTGGCAAACCATTTTCAAAAAACATTCTTGAATCTTTCAAAATATCTTCAGAAACGTTACCGAGATTAATATATAAATATCCGGGGTCTTCCACCTGATCGCCGAGTGGCCCTTTATTATCAAATGGATCCATCACCCAGAATTCGATGAATTCAATATTTGCTGCTTCGAAATCATTTGTTTCGAGATTGCGCATAATACCACCCCAGCGTGATTCGGGTTCAGCCAATCCTCCCGTATCATTTGCGCCGAATGAATATGCAGTTGGCTGTGCATCATAATTATATTGTCCGCGTTCGGAAGGATAATATGCAAGATCGAAAGTTGATAATTGCGTTAAAGCAGTTTGATCAAAATCTGCCTGCGGAAAAATTTCACGTTCATCAATTGTGATCGTATAGTGATTGGATAATTCCGCATTTGTTAAATGATCAGGTTGTGAAGGATTATTTTCTTCATTGAATAACGGATCGATATTATACCATGCTAATTTCGCTCTGTTTTTTCCGTATTCCAGACTGTCGAATAAAGTTGCTTCAGGAAATAAAATATTTCCGGTTTCATCTGTTGCACCTTGCGGAGTTGAAGCAAGTACCCAGGATGCAAACGGGAATTTTAAATCATATGCACTTCTGCTGCCTTCAAAATCATCAATATAAATTGTTCCTTCATCACCTTTACCGATTGCTTTTGAGTGGCCGGGCTGAAAACGTGCAACTTCACCGGTGAATGAAAATGTGGAAGGTTCTTTTGTATCGTAAACGGGTAATTTATCCAATGCACGTGTGAGCCATGGTGCATCATGTGTATAGTTCATATCAAAACCATACATGCTGTTTGAGATCGGATCATCGCCGATATTTACTTTTTGTGTGTAAGGCCTTTCAGATAAATGCAGCCATGTTGCACCCAAAGTAAAATTATCATTGATCCAGTAATCGAGTCGTGTGCCGATCAATGATTTCACCTGGAAACCATAAAATGCATTATTCTCAAATGATACATTGATTGGTAAACCTGAATTTAAAATTGATTCGTTGATGATTTTCAAACGGCCGAGAGAATAATCAATTGTATAATCTATATTCTCCGTTAATAATTGTCCGCCTGCAGTTACCTGCACCGATCCTTTCGGTAAATTAAATGCACCTAAATAAATTTCGGAGGATACACTTGATTTATATTCTCCTTTTAAAATATATCTGTCGAATTGCGGAAATTGCAATGCAATTGTTTTTGTTTCATTATACAATTCATCATAAGCAAATTTTTCAGCTTCAATATCATTGCCGAACATTTGCGGACTGCGCATATGGCTTCCGAAAGGTTCGAGTACGGGAAAATAAACTCTTCCGTTTTGTGTATTGATGGTTACACCGCTTACAAAATCGAAAATACCATCAGGCTGCGGATCATTATTATTATTCAACTGATCGAGACCTTCCAGTTTAATTAATGGCTTTCCATTTACGTTTGCATTATTTGCAGGAATATATCTTTTTAATCCGCCGCCCGGATCCTGATATAAAACATCCAATTGAAAATCTTCGCTGCTCACCTGGAATGCACCGAGTGAATAAACGTTTTTCATCATTAAATCCCAGAGCGGAATTTGAGTAATTGCTGAAGTGCTTTTCAGCATTTTCATGAATAATACATTTGAAGTATCTACTCCGGGAGGCAGGTCGCTTGAAAATTCACCCACCTGAAACGTTTGTCCGTTGTATGTATATTCATATGCAATTGCAAGCACATCATCAGGCTGCAATGTTGTATTTAATGAAATCGTACCGAGTTGTGAATTATAAATATAATCGGTGGTTTCGAGTTTGCGCATGCGTGTTTTCTCAAAATCCTGCACGGCCTGCATATTAAATACCGGTCCAGATAAAGTGGAGATCACTGAATTTAAATCTCTTGTTCCTGTAGTTCCGTTTAATTTCTGATATAAATCATTTGCATAATTGGACGGCAGGCCACCGGGAGTGAGTGAATGAATTGTTCCTGCCGGATTGATCACACCCCAGTAAATTGAATCCGGTTCACCGAGATCGGAGAATGCAACAATGTCGCGGGTATTTTGTGTTTCGCCGGTTGTATTTGTAACCCAGATCTCCATTTTGGTAATATTGATCGGCGAACTGATATAAGGTAAAGTGGAGAGCCAGCCTTCGTAATGATTGCGGAAATAATGTGAAAGAAAGAAATGCCGGTTCTCGTCATATTCATCTGCAAAAATTTCAAATTCTCTTTTTTGTGCACCGCCTTCGATCTGAATACTTTGTGTTTGTGATTTTTGCTGAGATAAAACATTCGTTACACTTAATCTTCCAAATTTTAATTCCGTTTTAATACCGAATAAAGATTGTGTGCCGGGAATTAATTGTGTTGTTAATGGAAGGCTCACATTTCCCGCTTCAATTTTTTGAACAATTTCATCTTCAAATCCGGTGTATTCCAATTTGATCTGATTTTCAAAATCAAATGTTGCCTGTGTATTATAATTAAAATTGAGTTTTAATTTTTCACCGATGGAACCCAATACGTTTGCATTGATATCCATATTAAAATCAAATCCACCCTGCTTGCGCTGATTTTCGGTAAGGATCGGATTTTGAATATTCTGAAAACTTGCGCCAAAAGTTAATTCAACATTTCCCTGCGGCCTGATGTCTACGTCGCAACCGCCGAATAAGCGGCAGCCGTTATTATTTTCATCGCCGATATGCAGGGTAGGAATTGCGCCTGTTCCATCAAGCAGATTTGCAGCTTCAGATCTTTCTTCCCAATAATCGTCGATTGATTTTTTTCCTTCTGCTTCCAGGTAATCTTCGTAGGAAATATATTGCGGGTCGCGGTAATATTCGTCGCCTACCTGTTCTTTATAAATATACTGATCGGTTTCCGGATCATACTCCACGGTTGGAGTTATAACTTCCGGTCCGGGTTCCAGGTCGAAATTATTATTGTCGGTATTAAAAAAATCGCTGTTGGGTGTATCGTTAAACGGATAAACCAATGTATCCGTATCTGCCGGCGGGGCCGGAGAGGGTAAACTGAGATAATAAGCGTCGCTGAATGAAAGTGACTGGCGGGAAACTTCAGGTTGCTGATATAAGAAATTGGTCAGTGCCACAACACCAACTGCCGAACCGATCAAACTCTGGGGAATGAATTTTCCTAATGCCAAAACTTCTTATTTACAAATTCTTCAATGCTATTTTCACTAATTGTTCAACATTACTGATTGAAGAGTCAGATTTTAAAGCAGCTGCGATGGCTTTTTCGCTTTGCTGACGACTGAACCCTAAAATCGCCAATGCACTTAACGCCTCATCTTTTACCGTATTGTGTTTAGCGGCAAAAGAAATTTCCTCTGTTGACGCCACTTTCCCGATCTTATCCTTCAGATCTATCACGATGCGTTTTGCTGTTTTCGGACCCACTCCTTTTATCGTTTGAATCACTCTGTCGTTCTCCGTGGCGATCGCCTCTTCAATATCCCGCACATTCATGGATGAAAGTATCATACGTGCTGTGTTTGGGCCAACCCCGTTCACCGAGATCAAATGTATAAACAAATTCTTTTCCGCCTCGTCTGAGAAGCCATAAAGTACCTGTGCATCTTCCCGCACATGCATATAGGTATGCAATTTCCCGCCTGCAAGGTTCTGAATTTTTGAAAAGGTATTGAGGCTGATATTGACATGGTAACCTACGCCGCCGCAATCTACTATTACGTAAGCAGGGTTTTTATGGGCAAATTCACCTTTTAAGTAAGCGATCATAAGTTAGATTGCGAATTGCGGATTTGGAAATGCGAATTTGGGTCTGAGTTTAAATTCGCAATTTTGTTCAATTCGCAATTCGCAATTATTTATTTTCTTTTAGATTTTGTTTGTGCATCCGTAACTGCAATTGCAACCATATTTACAATTTCATGTACCGAACTGCCGAGTTGTAAAATATGAACCGATCTTTTTAATCCGAGCAATACCGGTCCGATCACTTCGCATTGCCCGAGTGAATTCATCAGCTGATAAGCAATATTTGCCGAATGCAGATTCGGGAAAATCAATGTATTCACCCCGCGGTCGACGAGGGTGCTGAACGGATAATTTTCTTTCATGATCTCATTATCGAATGCGATGCTTGCCTGCATTTCACCGTCTACGATCATGCCCGGATATTTTTCTTTTAATATGGAAACGGCATCACGGATAATTCTTGTTTCATCATTATCCACCGAACCGAAATTTGAATACGATAACAATGCAATTTTCGGCTGGATATTAAATTGCCTCACGGCTTTTGCAGCAAGCGCCGTGATCTCTACCAATTCTTCCGCATTCGGATTGAAATTAATTGTTGTGTCGGCAAAAAATATAGGGCCGAGTTTTGTGAGCACGATATACATACCTGCAACACGGTTTGCACCTTCTTCCCTTCCGATCACCTGCAATGCCGGTCGAATTGTTTCAGGATACTGGCGTGTTAATCCGGAGATCAATGCATCGGCCTCACCTGTTTCCACCATCATCGCACCGAAATAATTGCGCTCACGCATCATTTTTTTCGCTTCATAATAATTAATGCCGCGGCGTTTGCGCTTTGTAAAAAATATTTCTCCGTATTCACTGCGTTTTGCATCTGTTTCATCCGATCTTGTATCAATGATCGGCACATTTTTTAAATCGAGCTGATTGGCTTCAATAATTGTTTTGATCTTATCGGCAGGACCGAGTAAAATGGGCCGTGCAATTCCTTCTTCTTTTACAATCTGCGCAGCTTTTAATATTTTAAAATTATCTGCTTCCGCAAATACAACACGTTTCGGATTTTGTTTTGCCTTGCTGATGATCGCTTTCACCAGTTGATCATCAATACCCAATCTTTTTGTGAGGATGGAATCATATTCTTCCCAATCCAAAATTGGTTTTCTCGCCACACCCGATTCCATCGCTGCTTTTGCAACTGCCGGGGCAACCCATGTAATTAATCGCGGGTCAACCGGTTTGGGAATAATATATGTTCTGCCGAACTGGAGATTTTTTTCTCCATACGCCATATTTACAAATTCGGGAACAGATTCTTTTGCGAGTAAAGCGAGTGCACGCACGGCAGCAATTTTCATTGCTTCATTAATTTCGGTAGCCTGCACATCCAATGCACCCCTGAAGATATACGGGAAACCCAATACATTATTTACCTGATTTGCATGATCACTTCGGCCTGTTGCAACGATCACATCATTTCTTGTTTTAACTGCAATATCATAATCAATTTCAGGCGTCGGATTTGCGAGTGCAAAAACAATCGGATCATTTGCCATTGAAAGCAACATTTCAGGGGTCACAATATTTCCTTTACTCAGGCCGACAAATACATCCGCATCAACCATTGCATCGGTAAGCGTATACACTTTCCGGCCGGTGACAAACTGTGATTTATATTTATCCAGTCCTTCACGCTCAGTATTTAATACGCCCTGACTGTCGAGCATCACGATATTTTCTTTTTTCGCACCCAGCTCAACAAATAATTTTGCGCAACTTATCGCACTTGCACCGGCACCGCTCACAACAATTTTTACATCCGATAATTTTTTGCCTACAAGCTCACATGCATTGAGCAAAGCAGCACCGCTGATCACGGCAGTGCCATGCTGGTCGTCGTGCATGACAGGAATATTCAATTCTTTTTTCAGCCGGCTCTCAATCTCAAAACATTCGGGGGCTTTAATATCTTCCAGATTCACACCGCCGAAAGTAGGCTCCATTGCTTTTACAATGCGAACGAATTCATCTACATCGGTGCAGTTTAATTCAATATCAAATACATCAATGTCTGCATAAATTTTAAAGAGCAATCCCTTCCCTTCCATCACCGGTTTTGAAGCTTCTGGTCCGATATCCCCTAACCCGAGTACGGCCGTACCGTTGCTGATCACGGCAACGAGATTTCCTTTTGCGGTGTATTTATAAACGTGGGCAACATTTTCAGCGATCTCCAGGCATGGTTCAGCCACGCCGGGTGAATAAGCAAGTGCAAGATCACGTTGGGTTTTGGTTGATTTGGTCGGGATTACTTCGATTTTTCCGGGACGGCCCTGGGAGTGATAATCGAGGGCGTCTTTTTTCCTTAATTTCTCGGACATTTTATAACTAAATGATAGCCGGCAAAGATAAGGTGTAGCAAGGTAAATGAAGAATCTGCCCGGAGAACTTACCTGTCTTTTACATAACGCACCGAAAATCCGTTTGCCTTCCGGTAGGTTGTGATTTCAATTTCTCCGGTTCCGGGTATGATATGAATCGCATAAGCGGTTTGTTCCTCATCTCCGGTTGCGGTCCAGTAAAATGCATATTTATCGATAAATCCGTAGAGGTCGGAATTATCGCCACTGATATTTGCGCTTTTATAACCGCCGGAAATCAGGTTCAGGCCGATACTGTCGTTTGCAAACATTTTTGCCGCCGCTTTATTTGGCCCGCCGAGATAATTGATGAGTTCCCACCATTCGTCGAGGGTTGGTAAATGCCATCCCGGAGGCGCAGCTCCCATTGCATTGCTGTAGTAATATAAGCGGCCGTATTTTTTATCGAGTGTAGAATCGTTGTTGTAATAAAAACTTTTCGGTGTCTGATAATCCCAGTTGATGGTCATCCATTCCTGATTACCGATTTTTACGGAAGGGAATTTTTTAGCAGATGATTGTGCTTCTGCAAAAATGCTGATGCATAAAAATGCAGTTAAAAATGCAGGGGCAATTATTTTTTTCATGCTGGTCACTTAGCAAAAATGATTCTCAATTTTATTTTCCCCTGAATTCCGCTTTTCTTTTTTCAAGAAATGCAGTTGTTCCTTCCACAAAATCTTCTGTTTCCATACATTGACCGAATTGCACTCGCTCCGTATGATACCCTTCACCCACATAACTGCCGCTGCGGAAATGTGCATTCACACACTGAATTATTTTTGTAACGGCGATCGGGCCTTTTGTAAATATTTTTTTGAGGATCTCTTCACATTTTCCGATCAGGTCGGTTTGCGGAACCACATAATTCACCAGGCCGAGATCCTTTGCAAGTGCTGCATTTATCGAATCACCCGTCATTAACAATTCAATTGCTTTTCCTTTGCCGATCAATTCGATTAATCGCTGCGTGCCGCCGTATCCCGGAATTAATCCGAGGTTCACTTCCGGCTGACCGAAAATTGCATTTTCACTTGCAACACGCATATGACAGGCCATCGATAATTCGCAACCGCCGCCCAATGCATAGCCATTTACGGCAGCAATTACGGGCTTCGGATAATTTTCAATTTTATCGAATGTATCATGACCATTTTCGCTCATTGTTTTTCCCTGCTCGGGTGTAAAATCTGCAAACTCTGAAATATCTGCTCCGGCAACAAATGCTTTTTCACCTGCTCCGGTAATAATTACTCCTTTTACTTCATCATTGTACATATATTCTTCAAACACTTCATCCAGTTCAACAATTGTCTGAATATTGAGCGCATTTAAATTTTTCGGCCGGTTGATAGTGATGTAGAGAATATGGTCTTTAATTTCCGTTAAGAGGTTTTCGAGTTGCATTTGAATGATTTTGGGTTAAAGATAAGAAGTGTTCGGGTGTTCACGTGTTCGTGTGTTCGTGAGTTTGCGTGCTTCGGGATTCCCGTTCTGAGTTCAGTGTTCAGGGTTCAGTGTTCAGAGTTCTGAGTTCAGTGTTCAGGGTTCAGTGTTCAGAGTTCTGAGTTCAGGGTTCAGGGTTCAGAGTTCAGAGTTCAGAGTTCAGAGTTCAGGGTTCTATGTTCTGGGCCTGCCTGCCGAAGCGCAGCCTGAAGCGTTTGCCGGCAGGTTGCTGCGCCAGCCAATTCTCGCATAAGCAGTTCATTATTCCTTGTTCGATATTCGATATTCCTTTTTCCTTATTCGATATTTGCATTTAGAAATTTCTGTTTTTAAATGACACATTCCGAAAAACTCTTCCATCCGCTTCCCGGTGCGACAAAAGAAGCCTGGCTGCAACAGGTGAATAAAGATTTAAAGGGCGCAGACTTCAATGCGAAACTGATAAGTGAAAATGACGGGATACGGATTCAACCGCTTTATACAAAAGATGATCTGCCGGATTTTGTAAAAGATGTTTCATCGGAATTTCTTGAGGATTTTGATGATGAAATTGTTTCTGCCATTCATGAGCAGGGTGCCGATGTACTTGTCTGGAATATTTGTGAAGAAACATACAGCGACGGTGTATTTTTAAACGACCTGGTGATTGCATCTTTAAAACGCGGTGCAAATTGTTTGAGAATACATAGTTCGGACTGGGATGTATTTTTTAATGATATCCGGAAAATAAATTATCAGCATACATTTTGGCTGCATGTTGAAAGTGATCTTACCGAAGAAAATATTGTAAATATCTGGCGTGAACGTGTCGGCTTTATCGGCAACCGGGATTTACTGATCAGCGGAATTGAATTTGATCCGATCAGTTATTTTATTAAAAATCAAAATATCGAACACGGTGAAAAATCATTTAATAACCTTGCTCAATTATTTTTCAGACTGACCCCGCATTTACATGATTGCCGGTTAATTAAAGTGGATGCAACAATTTTTGAAAATACAAATCACACAGAGCAATTAGCAAATGCATTGAGTATAGCAGCAGAATATCTCGAACAAATGAGTGAAAGAGATGTTCCGTTGGAAGAATTAATTCATTTATTTACTTTTCGCTTTTCCATTGGCCCGGATTATTTTTTTGAAATTGCAAAATTGCGTGCATTCAGGATTTTATGGACGAATTTATTAAAAGCTTTTATTGAAGACATTGAATATATTCCCAATCCGCATATGCATGCAGTAACAACACTGCACTCTTCCGATACAAATTCCGGACATTCGAATTTGATCCGCACCACAACGGAAGCAATGAGTGCGATCCTCGGCGGTTGCGATACACTAAGTATTTTGCCTTACGATACAAATGATACGGATGCTGTTCGCCTTGCAACACATATCCAGAATATTTTGCGCTACGAATCGCATTTCGATCATTACCGCGAAGCAGCTAACGGCAGTTTTTATTTAGAAACAATTACGACTGAATTGGCAGAAAATGCATGGGAATTATTTCAGCAGATGGAAGATGGTGGAGGGATTTTGGAGAAAGTAAGAAGTTAGAAGAGAGAAGGTTGAAGTGAGAAGTGAGAAAGCGTTGCGAATTAAAACATTAATGAAAAATAAATTTTGGAATTAAAATTAATGTATTGAAAAGAAATCAAAGCCTTCCCCTCTTGAGAGGGGTAGGGGTGTGTCAAGACAAAAGACCTGATGAGTAAATTTCATTTTAATTGAAAATAAGATTTTGGAATTATAATTAAATTATTGAAAAGAAATTAAAGCCTTCCCCCCCTTGAGGGGGGACTAAGGGGGGTGAAAAGTGCAGATTGAAAAAACTTAATTAAATTAAAAAACCTTAGCGCCTTTTTGCGTATAAAAAACATCATGAAACCAGATTTCAAAAATATCCCATTCGTTAATTACCAGATCGAACACAATCATCAGTTTCCGCCTGATGCATTCGAACCTGTAATTAATTCATTTCCCGGTTTAGATCCTTTTCTCCGCGGCCCGTACACAACCATGTATGTCATGCAGCCATGGACGATCAGACAATACGCCGGATTTTCCACCGCAGAAAAATCAAATGAATTTTACAGAAAGAATTTAGCGGCCGGACAAAAAGGATTATCCGTTGCATTTGATCTTGCCACACACCGCGGTTATGATTCGGATAATGAACGGGTTTTTGGAGATGTGGGTATGGCAGGTGTTGCAATCGATTCGGTGGAGGATATGAAAATATTATTTGATCAGATCCCGCTCGATCAGATGAGTGTGAGCATGACAATGAACGGGGCCGTCATTCCGATCCTCGCATTTTTTATTATTGCAGCAGAAGAACAAGGTGTAAAACCAGAACAATTAAACGGCACGATTCAAAATGATATTCTGAAAGAATTCATGGTGCGCAATACATATATATATCCGCCTGCACCGAGTATGCGCATTGTTGCAGATATATTTAAATATTGTTCGCAGCATATGCCGAAATTTAATTCCATTTCCATTTCCGGTTATCATATGCAGGAAGCCGGTGCAACACCCGAAATTGAATTGGCTTATACATTGGCAGATGGAATTGAATATGTCCGCACCGGTATTGCCGCAGGATTAAGTGTAGATGAATTTGCGCCGCGATTAAGTTTTTTCTTCGGCATCGGCATAGATCATTTCAAAGAAATTGCAAAATTGCGTGCAGCAAGAGTGTTGTGGAGTATGCTGATGAAACAATTTAATCCTGCGAATAGTAAATCACTTTTATTGCGCACACATTGTCAGACATCCGGATGGAGTTTAACCGAACAGCAACCGTTTAATAATGTTGCACGCACAACCATCGAGGCAATGTCTGCAGCATTGGGCGGCACACAAAGTCTGCATACAAATTCACTCGATGAAGCCATTGCATTGCCTACCGATTTTTCCGCAGCCATTGCACGCAACACACAAATTTATTTGCAGAAAGAAACAGGCATTTGCAAAACAACAGATCCCTGGGGCGGCAGTTATATTGTGGAGCAATTAACAGCACAAATAATTGAAGACGCATGGAAATTAATTGAAGAAGTGGAAGCGCTCGGCGGCATGTCGAAAGCAATTGAAGCAGGCATACCGAAAATGCGCATTGAAGTAGCCGCTGCAAAAAAACAGGGACGCATTGATGCCGTACAGGATATAATTATCGGATTAAATGCATTTAAAGTGGATGAAGAAAATAAAATTGAAATTCTCGAAATCGATAATTCCGAAGTGCGGACAAAACAAATTGAGCGCATACAAAAAGTAAAATCAGAAAGAAATAATGATGAAGTAAAAAATGCATTGCAGGAAATTACAAATTGTGCTCAAACCGGAAACGGAAATTTACTGGAGCTTGCAATTATTGCCGCAAGAAAACGTGCAACACTCGGTGAAATTTCCGACGCCATGGAAATTGCATTCGGCCGTTACCAGGCACATATTCAAACCGTAAGTGGTGTATATCAAAAAGAAGTTATGGACAATGAAAGTTTTTTAAAAGCCAGACAATTAAGTGATGCCTTCGCCGAAAAAGACGGCCGCCGCCCACGCATCCTCGTTGCCAAACTCGGTCAGGACGGCCACGACCGGGGTGCGAAAGTAATTGCCACCGCCTTTGCCGATATCGGTTTTGACGTCGACATTTCCCCTTTATTTTTAACCCCCGCCGAAGCGGCCAAACAAGCTATTGAAAATGATGTGCACGTAATCGGCATTTCCTCTCTCGCTGCCGGCCATAAAACACTCGTCCCCCAGGTCATCGAAGAATTAAAAAAATACGGCAGGGAAGATATTCTCGTTATCGTCGGCGGTGTCATCCCCCAACAGGATCATAAATTTCTATTCGATGCAGGTGCCTCATTCATTTTCGGACCGGGGACGGTGATAAGTGATGCGGCGGTGGAGGTGTTGGAGAGGATGATTGGGTGAGGGGAAATTATCAATGGTAATTTATAAATAATGCTTAACTATTATTTTAAAGATAGCATAAAATCGTTTTTGGGAAAAAGCTCCGAAGAAATTATCGGGGCAATTACGTTGGCAAATCAGTTTGATTCAAACGTATTACAAAATAAATCCTGGGAACAACAAATTCCTATTTTAAAAAAAGCTATTCATGGTTACAATGGAACTATCTTTTTTGAATTCTCTATTCCAAGAATGGGAAAGCGAGTCGATTCCATTGTAATAATTGATGATATAGTTTTTATTATTGAGTTTAAAGTTGGTGAAAATAAATTCCTCCAATACCAGATTGAACAGGTTTGGGATTATGCGCTTGACTTAAAAAATTTCCATAAACCAAGTCATAGAGCTTTACTTGTTCCTATACTGGTTGCAACCGAAACAAAGAAATCATTCCTTGAAATTATTACTACTTCGCACGATGATAATTTGCTGACACCGATTAAAACATGTAAAGACGATTTACCTTTAGCAATGAAATCTATTTTAGATTTTTTTACTAAAAAAAGTTTAGTTAATGGAGAAGAATTTGCAAAAGGAGCATATTCACCCACTCCCACAATTATTGAAGCTGCTGTATCACTTTATAATAACCATTCAGTTGAAGAAATAACTCGAAGCGATGCAGGGGCAAAAAATCTTACCCAAACTACAACCGCAATTTCTAATATCATTGTTCAGGCAAAAGAAAATAATCAAAAAATAATTTGCTTTGTAACTGGCGTTCCTGGTGCTGGAAAAACATTAGTAGGATTGAAAGTTGCAACCCAACATTTAGATAAAGAAAAAGGAAATACAAGTGTTTATCTTTCTGGTAATGCCCCTTTGGTTGCAATCTTACAAGAAGCGTTAACTAGAGATAAAGTCAAAAGAGAATCAGAGCAAGGTAGCCGGATCACAAAACAATCAGCAAAACAAGCTGTTAAGTCGTTCATTCAAATTATACATCATTATCGTGACGCATACTTAATAAATACTGAAGCTCCATTTGATCACGTAGCGATTTTTGATGAAGCACAAAGAGCTTGGAACAAAGAACAAACTGTGAAGTTCATGCGGCAGAAAAAAAATCAACCTGACTTTAAGTTTTCTGAGCCTGAATTTCTAATATCATGCCTACATAGACACAAAGATTGGGCTGTGATAGTTTGTTTAGTTGGGGGTGGTCAGGAAATAAATATAGGAGAGGCAGGAATATCAGAGTGGCTTAATGCAATTAAAAATACTTTTTCGGATTGGCATGTTTACATTTCACCAAATCTAACCGACTCAGAATATGCAGCTAAAGATGCAATTAGAAATTTGCGATCGAAAAGTTCAGTAAAGTATAACCCTGATTTACATCTTGGAGTTTCAATGCGCTCATTTAGAGCAGAAAACCTTTCATTGTTAATTAAGAATATTTTGGATTTGAATCTTCAAGAAGCAAAATCAATACATAAAAAGGTTGAAGACAAATACCCAATTGTAATAACAAGAGATTTGCATAAAGCGAAAGTATGGTTGAAAGAAAAGGCTAGAGGAAGTGAACGTTATGGAATAATTGTCTCCTCTCAAGCCCAACGATTGAAACCGTTTGCTATTGATGTTAAATCACCAATGAATCCAGTTAATTGGTTTCTTCAAGGAAATGATGATATTCGCTCTTCTAATTTTTTAGAGGATGTTGCAACAGAATTTGATATTCAGGGACTTGAAGTAGATTGGGCGTGCGTGGTGTGGGATGGAGATCTACGATATTCAGAAAATGGCTGGAAGCCGTTTTCTTTTAAAGGAAACAAATGGCAAAACGTTAAAAACCCAGAAAGAAAAAAATATCTCATTAATGCATACCGTGTTTTACTTACAAGAGCTCGTCAAGGAATGGTAGTGGTTATACCTGAAGGAAATGTATTAGATTATTCAAGAAAACCCGAATATTACAATCCAACTTTCGAATATTTGGTAAGCATTGGATTTCAAATTATTTAATCTAAATAAAAACTACATTTCACAGTTTGTCCCTAAAATAAAGTATTGCTGCAATCCCCTCCTCACCCCTCCAATTCCCCCTTTAACCATGCATAATAATCAAAATAGGTTTCCATTACTTTGCGTTCGGATTTGTTTTTGAGAATGATTTCAAGTTCGGTGGAAAGTTTTGTGAATTGCTCGCGGATATCGGATGATGCAGGCTGGGATAATAAACGGCTGAAGAATTTCAGGATCAGCGCTTCAACGGGGAACTGGATATTTAATTTGCGCATAAATCGGTATGTGCTGCGAATTAAAGACGGAAGTAAAATCAAATTACCCATTTTATAGTGGACAAGAATATTCAGCAACCGCACGTGCAATAAATAAACCGACTGGCTATGCACATAATCACTATTGAGAATGCTATTGGATTTTATCAGCGCTTCTGAATAATGTTTGTGGCGGATATAATAATTCAGCAATAACAGCTGTGTATCATAAAATACATTCGGGATGGGATGTTCTTTTAACAAAAATGATTCGACTGCTTCAACAATCGCAGCATCATAACCTGTATCGCGAATACTGTGCAAATAAAATTCAAGATAAACGGCAAGCGAATCGATATAAATTGTTTCCGAATCATTCGCGGTTTCAATACGCCGCAATTTATGTATCCAGAATGCAGAGCGCTGTGTATCACGTGCACCCAGCGTTAAATTGCATATATTAAATATTGCAGCCGCATAATTCAATACCCTGTTTATTTTTCTGACATCGATTTGATCCATCAATTCAATGGATTGTTGCTGATACGTAATTGATTCCTCCGTTTTATCGAGCATTGCACAAATATTGGATAATGCTGCGAACCAGAGGTTTTTTTCATTATACTCTTTCAATCCGTCTTCAGAAATTTCTTTCAGCTGCAGATATAATGTTTCCGCTTCTGTTCTTATTTTTTCATCGCGAAGCGGCACATATGTATTTAACCAATGAATGGATTTTAAATGCGCCTCTTTAATTATTTCTTTATTTATGATCGTTTTCGCCTGTTGGATAAGTCCTTGCCTGATCTCATTTGCGTGTATATTTCTTTTCGCTTCCGCATAATATTTCAACTGCTGCCTTTTTTCGGTGAGAAATAAAATTGTATAATTTGTCATCCCGTACGTTTGCGATATTGCCAATCCTTTTTCAATGATATCGATACATTGTTTATGCATTCCTTTTGCATTCAGAATTGCAATATTGTCGAGCGCATCACGCAAGGTAAAAGAAACATCACTTTCCACATGATACATCCGCAAACTTTTAAGGATCTGCTTCTGCAGGAAACTCCGCAAACTGTAAATGTTCTTTGTGTTGTGGCTGAACCGTTTTTCAAGAAATGCCGCATCGGGCGTTTTCATCCCGGCTATCGCATCAAATAATTTCGCATACTGGACCTTCCCTGCCCCAGTATATCCACTGTTGTATTTTTTAAAATACCCTTTTTCCGCGGCAGTCATTCCGTGGATCAGGGTAAACAGGTCGGCCCAGCTTATTTTCATTCCGGAATCACAATTTTTTCTATACAAATATAGTATTTACAGGCATTTCGGCAATTATTCGACGATTGCGAAATCATAATTCAGAACTGAATTTGGTTTGCAGCGATTTTCTGAAATTCCGAAAATTGTAATATCAATACACACTTAAAATCACTTCAAATGAAAAATCACAAAATTTTACTCAGCGCATTCCTGGCAATATTTTTTGCCGGGCCCGTTACAGCTCAACCAATAATTGACTGGGAAACAGAAACCGCAATCGGCGAAGGCGCTTCCGATGTAACCGCATTTATGGATTATGTAGATGATTTTTGCATGTCGATGTGGGTAGGTGCAGGAGTAGAAGCGAATATTAAAAGCATCAGCCCCGACGGCACGACCAATTTTTTCGATATCTGGTTTGAGCTGGACTTTATTGCCGGCGGTATTCATAATTTGGGCACTACGTCAAACGTGCTTTCACTCAACTCCAATACAAATACACTTATTCAGTATTTGATTGATAATAATACAGGTACTGTATTGCATACGTTCACAATCACAATTCCTTTTATTTACAGCCAGGCAAAATTTATTACCAGCAGGCAATTAAATATTGATGGAACGGAAACAACCGGTGTTTTATTGAAAGTGCTCGACAACAGCGATAATTTATATAAAAGTCTTCTCGTAATTATTGAAAAAGATCTGCTTGATAATTACAGCCAGGAAATTCATCCGATACTTGGATTTGTAAGGAACAGCACACCAACTTCCATGTTGCTGACAAATACAGATTTTTTTGTCTGGGGTTATGTAGATAAAAATACAGGCGGCACCACACATGATAATTTCATTGCCAAGGTGCATAATGACGGTGAAATATATGCGGTTGTTTATCAAAAAATATTATACAGTTATGCGGGAAGAGATGATGTTGCAAAAAATATCGTTATGGATGTGGACGGAAATATTTATGGCATTTCGCATTCTGAAGACAATGTTTCTCCATTTTATGATCACATTGCGGTATTTAAAATAAATCCCGCAAATGGAAAAAGGCTCTGGATCAGACGCCTCGGTGAAGGAACGCTTGCACATGAAGTTGCATGTGATGCGGCCGGAAATAAAATGGGCGACGGACTCGCTATTACCGGTAGCGTTTCAGATGGTGCAGGCGGCAGAAATGCAAGGACATGGCGATTGAACAGCAGCGGAACAACTTTATGGATTAAAACAATTAATCAAACCGGTCCGGGAACAATTGAAGAAGGAAGAAAAATTAATTTTTGTTTAGGCAGCGGCGATTTTAATATAATGGGTTACCGCAATTCAGATGATAATTTTTTTATTGCAAGATATAATACTACAAGCGGACTCGGAGCCTGGCCGGTTGAAATATACAATGGAGATTTTGCAGGTCAGATAGTTGACGGTTCGATGGTTCTGGGTTCAAGCCTCTCAAGCGATATTTATTGCACATATCTTACGCTCGATGGATTGAACTACAGTATGGCGACAACAAAATTTTCGCAGCCTATTATGAAACAGGAAACAGATATTGCTGATGCAGAAAATTTTAATATTTATCCAAATCCTTCTTCCGATTATATTTATCTGAATGGTACCGATATTAATGCCCGTATACAAATTTTAAATATGAACGGACAAATTGTTCTCGAGCAACAAACCGATACAGCAAATCCCGTTTTTGATATACGGTCGCTTCCGCAAGGATATTATTCCTGCCGAATTTATACAGATGAGGAATTGCAAACAATTTCTTTTATCAAAGCAAAATAATTTCTATGAAGTGACACACCTCTGCAGTGAAAACTGCAGGGGTGTTTTTTTGTGGCTACACGGGCGGACGATTAAAATCAGAATCGGGCTTATAAAAAACTATTACATATTGATGGCATCCTTTATTTTTGAAGAAGGATAAATTTTGATGTTACATTCAAAATAATTCCTTTTCTTATAAAATCAATCTAACGATGTCAACTAAACTCACCATCACCGCCCTCATCTCCGCCCCCATTCAAAAAGTATGGGATTGCTGGACCATGCCCGAACATATTACAAAATGGAATTTTGCTGCCGACGACTGGCAATGTCCGTGGGCGACGAATGATTTGCGTGTTGGCGGAAAATACGCAGCACGTATGGAAGCAAAAGACGGCAGCTTTGGATTTGATTTCGAAGCAGTTTATAATACGGTTGATCCGCTGAAAGAAATTACCTATACCATGGGTGACGGCCGTATGGCAACCACTATTTTTGAGAGTAATGGAGAAACTACAAATGTTACCACAACATTTGATGCGGAAGAACAAAACCCGCCTGAATTTCAGCAACAGGGCTGGCAAATGATTTTGAATAATTTTAAGAAATATGTGGAAAGTAATTAAAATCAATCCGATTAATTCATCCGTTACTTAATCATAAAAGGTAAACCATGAAAAAACTACTATGCATATTCGTGCTTATTACAGGCATCCATGGTTTTGTTACAAGTCAGGTTGCCAATGATAAACTTCAGCAGGCCGGCGATTATTTAAATAAAGAAGATTACAATAATGCCTTACAACTCTTTCGTGAATTGCGTGAACAAACCAGCAAAACCGACAGCCTCTATCCGGATATTGCCTATGGTTTGTCTGCTTCGTTGTTTTATGTTTTACTGGATGTGAAAGCGAAAGACGATTGGTCACGATCAGTAGAATTATTAACCGAATTCATCAATTCTCTTGAAGAAGATAAAGATTATCTCAATCCGAAATTACAGGAACAGGTATATTGGTCATATAAGGATCTGGTTGTTGCATATTTTGGCCTTAATCAATTGGATAAAGCAAAAATGTATCAGGAAAAATTGTATGCTGCGTATAAAGCAAAAAAACTTCCTGAAGGGCTTGATGCATACTATAATTTTGAAAAATTTGTTTTTAATAATCAAAATGTATGGGGTTATGAATGGTTCGCCGAACTGGGTGATAAAGGAACGGAAGGAAGTTTCGCCAAACATATCTATTATATTTATTCACGTGACAGCCTTGGGAATGATGTTGACCAGCTGTATACACTTCAAACTTTGAAAATTCATAAATTTAAAAATGAAGGAGCGGATTTTGTTCTCACAAAATTAATTTATGGAGATGAGCAGGATATACGTGAATCGATCTGGACATATACGTTTTACAATCCTGTTGATTACGTTAAACTCCACGATGCAATTCTGGAGTATTTAAAAGGCAATGTGACCTCCGATGCAAAATCAATAATAAATCATTAAAGATTTGAAATACTTGTGTTCCTGATTTTTCAGGCCGAAAAATCCCGTGATGCGTGTTTTGCATTTCCTTCTGTCAAAATCCACCCGTCAGATTGTCTGTCTTACACCCTGTCAATACCCCGATACAGGAATACTTTTACAACGTAAACGAATTGAATATGAACAATACTGATTTTACAACAACGATTCTGGTAGACAAAAGTCCAAAAGAAGCATTTGATTCCATCAGTCATGTCCGCGGCTGGTGGTCGGAAGAAATCGAAGGCAATACGGATCAACTCAATGCCGAATTTAAATACCATTTTAAAGATGTGCATATCTGTAAAATGAAAATAACTGAACTGGTGCCGGGCAAAAAAATAGTGTGGAAGGTGTTGTATAATTATTTCAATTTTATTCAGGATCAGAGCGAATGGATAAACACCAGAGTGATTTTTGAAATTTCGGAAGAAAATGATAAAACAAAAATTGTATTTACGCATGAAGGGTTGGTGCCGGCGTATGAATGTTACCAGATTTGTTTTGATGCATGGACGAATTATATTCAACGCAGCCTGCGCAATCTGATTGAAACAGGAAAAGGCGAGCCGAATCCGAAGGAAGGAGGTTTTAACCAGCAATTACTTGAACAACATTTTAATAATACCGGTAATTAATTATTATGAAAGAACAGAATTATCATATCAGGCTTCTTGTTGCTGCAACACCAAATGAAGTTTTCAGAAAAATAAATGCTGTTACCCGATGGTGGACGGAACATCTTACAGGCAAATCGGAAAATCTGAATGATTTATTTACAGTGAAATTTGATGACGTGCATGTTTCAACGCAAAAAATAATTGAAATGATTCCCGATCAAAAAATCGTCTGGCTCGTAACCGACAGCAATCTGAATTTTATTAAAAAGAAAGATGAGTGGACAAACACAAAAATTTGTTTCGAAATATCTTCAGTAAATGATCAAACGCAAATTGATTTTACGCATATAGGCCTGATCCCGCAAATTGAATGTTTTACTGCCTGTTCACAGGGCTGGGATTATTATATCAAAGGAAGCTTATTCAAACTGTTAACAGAAGGGAAAGGCACGCCGGAGTTAAAATAAAAAATCTCAACCAGTTTGCAGCCACACCTGTATGAGCATATGGATGTGGCTTTTATTTTTTCCAAATCAGTATTTTTTATCTTCGTGATGAAATTATTTCTATTTTCATTTAAAGAGATTTTAATAATATGCCGGACAGTAATTTTAAAAATGGATATTCTGAAGTCAACGGCCTTCAGATGTATTACGAAATGCATGGATCAGGCAAACCGCTTGTTTTAATCCACGGTGGTGGTTCAACGATTGAAACAACATTCGGTAGAATTATTCCGCATCTATCAAAAACGCGGCAGTTAATTGCCGTTGAATTACAGGCTCATGGTCATACCGCTGATCGTGACAGGCCATTATCATTTCAACAGGATGCAGATGATATTGCGAAACTGCTTGAAAATTTAAAAATCGGGAAAACGGATTTTTTGGGTTTCAGTAACGGCGGACAAACATTAATTGAACTTGGACTCCGGCATGCGCACATCATCAATAAAATCATTCTGGCTTCTATATTTTATAAAAGGTCTGCCGTGGTGCCGCAATTTTGGGAAATGTTTGAAAATGCAACTTTGGAAAGCATGCCAATGGCGCTGCAGGAAGGATATTTAAAAATAAACAATCACCCAGAAAGACTTTTAAATATGTTCAACCGTGATGTGGAGAGAATGAAAAATTTCAAAGGCTGGACAGAAGAAGAAATGAAAACAATAAAAGCACCCACGCTTGTAATCAATGGAAATCAGGATGTGGGCAGTATGGAGCATGCAGTTGAAATATCGAGGATAATGCCACATGCAATCTTAGCAGTTTTTCCGGGCGGACATGGCAATTATATCGGCACCATCGAATCAATTGAAAATGGTAATTTGCCAGAATTCAATGCCATTCAACTGATTGAAGAATTTCTCGATACACCAGTATGAAAAAACTGCGGAAAGAAATAGAAATATTTTTATCAGGTTATGATGCAGAAGTTTATAAAAATGCTTTGCTGCTCCGTGAAATAATTTTAGAAAATCTCCCCGATATCCTTGAACAGATCGATCATTCTGCAAATATGATCGCATATTGTTATAGTCAGAAATATGCAGATCTGATTTGTGTACTCATCCCTTCAAAAAAAGGTTTGAAGCTGGGCTTTAACCGGGGCACTTCATTGCCCGACCCGGATAAATTGCTGGAAGGGAAGGGGAAGATTTCAAGGTATCTTCAGATCAAATCTGCTGAACAATTATCTTCACCGGCAATTCAGCAATTCATACAACAGAGATATAAACTCTATCAATTGGAAAAATCTGCAGATTATTAATAGGAATTGATTTCAATTTGTTAATTCTTTTTTCAACCAGCTTTTATAGTCAAAATAAACAGCCATATTTCTTGCATTTTCTTCCTGCCGTGAAATACGGTTTACTTTTAACCGGAGATCTTTCAATAAAATTTGAGCACTTGTTTTATCAGGTGCAGATAAAACCTTTTTGAAAAAATTCAGCATTTCCTTTTCCAATGCGTGATACAGCTCCTGTTTAAACATATAGCGGTATGTTTGCCTGATCAGCGCAGGTAATAATTGTGTGTGCTGCAGTTTATAATGAATTAAAATATGCAAAAGCCTCGCATGCACATGTATGGAAATCTGGCTGTGCAGGTTATCATGGCTCAGCAGATAATTTGCTTTATCCAATGCCTTATCCCATAAAGAATTCGATACATAATACGTTAGTAATAAATATTGGGAATCGTAAAATAAATTCGGGATCGGATGCACCCGGAGTAAATATTTCTCCGCCTGTGCAGCCTCATTTTCATTCCGCTTTTTTTTCAGTCGAACGAGCACCGCCAATCTGATATAATGTATGATCGCGTCGATATAATTTAATTCGGCCGGGTTTTCTGTGTCAATGTGTTCCAGTTTCATAATACATTCTGACACTCCATTTATATTTTCAGTTTGAATAAAAAGTGAACATAAATTATATACAGCTGATGCATAGCCTAATTGTCGTTTTATTGTTTTCAGGTCTACCGTTTCCAGCAATGAAATTGTTTTCCGTTGATACTGTATGGCTAAATCCATTTTATCCAGCAACAAATAAATATTGGAAATGGCAGAATCGCGGAAATTCAATTGATTGAAATCCACCAATGTTTCATCCTGTATCAGTAAAAGTTTTTCCAATGCCGATTCGGCTTCATTTCTGATCATTGCATCACGCAGCGGAACAAAATGATTGATCCAGTAAATGGATTTTTGATGAATATCACGAATCTGTTCAATAGCAAGAATCAGCCGGGCACCTGTTGTTATTTTTTTGACAACCTTTTCGCCGATTTCTTTTCTTGAATGCTCATCATAAAATTTAAGAATCTGTCTTTTTTCGATGAGAAATAATATGAGATAAGTTGACATACCGGTTCGTTCTGCAATTGAAATTCCTTTTTCAATTAATTTCATACTTAAATGCTGCAACGAGCGGTCGTTTAATATTTCAATTTCATCGAGCATTTCCCGCAACGTGAAGGCAATATTTATTTTATGATGATACGCTCTTAAACTTTTTAAAATTTGTTTTTCCAGGAAACTTTTAATGCTGTGTATATTTTTAACCTTGCCTGAAAGAGTGGCTTCAATTTGTTTTTCATTCAATTCTTTTGCAGCTGCAAGGCTGTCGAATAATTTCAGGTAAATCACATTGCTTTTATCCGCGTAACCGGTCTGGTATTTCCGGAAATACCCTTTTTCTGAAGGAGACATTGTTTTTACAAGATCAAACAGATTTTTCCAGGTATTTCCCATATCCGAAATAGAGTAATTTTTCTCTTCAAATATAATAAAATAAGGGTTTTCATCAGTTTTTAGAAATTTCCGAAATAGCGTTTTTTGGAAATATTGGTTTGCCGGGCTTTACCAGCCAAAGGAGATTTGCCCCATCATTTCATCTAAAATCATTTCAAATGAAAAAACAGTATTTCTTCTTCTTTGCCATTTGTTGTCTTGTATACAGCAGGCAATTATTTGCACAAGGCGTGATGCCGGAAGTACAATGGAGTTATAGTTACCCGGTGCCCGAAAACACCACACATTTTTGCGACGATTTTCCTGAACCTACTGCGTTTACGGCAGCCTATGGTTCTGCATCCGAAAATGGACTGGTGAGTCTCGATGATGCCGGTAATTTAAATTTTTTACATACTGAACCCGGAGCTGTATCACTCGAATACGGACCGATGCTGAATATAGGTGATGAAACCTATGTTGTTGCAACTGATAATGAATTACATCAAATCAGGTTGAATTTCTATGTAAATACTTCAGGTGCAATTGCATCTTCATTCATTATTCCGATTCCTGCAAATTATACACAGTCGGAAACAATTTCATCTTCCTTCAGATCTGATGCAACACATCAATACATCACATTAATGATTAAAACATTTGACACAACCGACAGTAAATGGAAAACATTAATTGCCAGAATTGTTGTTGATACATTAGGTGATACTGCAACGCATGAATTCACGAGCATTATGGTTGGCACATATGCCACTACACCGGTGGATATGGTGATCGACGGAGTTGGTAATGTGTACATTTGGGGTTATTTCAATAAAAACGCAGGCGGTACAAACCACGATAATTTTCTTTCAAAATATAATGCAGCCGGAATATTTCAGTACACCAAAACATTTGCAAGTTATGCAGGCCGGGATGATCTTGCAACTGAAATTGTAATTGATCAGCTTGGAAATATTTATGGTATTTCTCAATCGGACGCCAATGTTGCACCTTATATTGATCAAATTGCAGTATTTAAAATTAAAGGCCTGAACGGAAAAATGATATGGCTGAAAAGATTGGGTGGTATCGGAGAAGGTGCATCTGATTATAATCAATGCTGGGATGCTGCAGGAAATCCTTTTGGCGAAGGACTTGCACTTACAGGCAGTATTCCGAATGCGAGTGGCGGACGTGATTCAAAAATATGGCGATTAAATGGTGCGGGCACTGTTCTCTGGAACAAAACAATCAATATTGATCTTTCTGCAGCATCGATTGAAGAGGGCCGTGCAATAAGTTTTAATGCAGTAAGCGGTGATGTAATGGTTGCAGGATTTGTTTTTCATACAATTTATTTCGGGCACTATAATACAACAACCGGCGTAGCTGCATATCCGGCATCAGTTTATGCGGGTATTGAAAGCGGGCTTGTATTGAATGAAGAAATGATTCTGACGTCGAGTTTAACCGGTGAAGATCTTCTGCTGTTCCCAAGCGAAAATACAGGTGGCACTTGCTGCAGGGCATCAATCGTTTCTTATCATGAAATTGCAATGAAAGAAAATGAATTGCAGACGGAAGATGAAATTGTATTATTTCCAAATCCTGCTGTAGACGAAATTCATGTGAGCGGATTATCAGAGGAAGATATGGTATTCATTTACACAATGCATGGTGAACTTGTGCAAACTGCGGGGGATTCTGGAAACACGATTCAAATTAATAATTTGAAACCCTGCGCCTATTTGATGCAAATCATTTCAGGAGACGAAATAAATACAAGATCTTTTATCAAATCATTTTAATTCCATTGAAATGATACGCCGCTGCATAGAAATATGCAGCGGCGTTTTATATATATAGAAAGAAATTGAACCCTAATTTGTGCTCAGCACATTAAATAATTCATCCAGCTTTGGTGATAATATAATTTCTGTTCTCCTGTTTTTTTGTCTTCCTTCATCTGTTTTATTATCAGCAACAGGAAAATATTCTCCTCTGCCGGATGCAATTACCTGATCGGGGTTCACACCATTGGATGTAAGAATACGGATAATACTTGTTGCCCTGCATACACTCAAATCCCAGTTATCGGTAAACCTTGCAGTTTTAATCGGCACAGTATCCGTATGGCCTTCAATATAAATTGTAATTGAACTGTCGCTGCTTGCCAAAGCTGCAGCTAATTTCTTTATTGCTTCCGTACCGTTTTTATTTACTTTATCACTTCCGGATGGAAATAATAATTTTTCAGAAAGCGAAACATATACTTTTCCATCACGCAATTCAACTGTTAAATCATCAGCTGCATATCCAACCAATGCATCAGCAACTTTATCCTTCAGGTTTTTTACAATACGATTTTTTTGATCGATCATCGCATTCAATTGCTGAATGCGTTTTTCACGGTCCTGTAATTCTTTTTCTTTTAAATCAAGTTCGTATTGTTTTGCATTTAATGCTGCAGAACTTGCATTTGTAATTGAATCTTTGTCCTTTCGCAATTCGAGATAATCGGCTTGCAAACGGTTCAGGTCGGTGTAACATTGCAGTTTCGCCGTTTCATTACCCTGATTCACTGCAGTGAGTTCATTATACTTTTTCATAGAGACGCAGGAATTGAGCGACAGGATACCCGGAAGGCTCAATACGATCAATAAATACAGGCTTTTCATATGCGTTGTTTTCTTTTAAAAATCGAATTACATGCCTGATGCCATTGTTCGCGGCTTAATTTGTCAGAATACAGGCCAGACATACATTTTCATTTACGAGCATTCTATCCCGGGTTCTTCAATAAGCCAATTCAGTCACCTGCTTCGTGGCGGATTTTCCCCAAACTGTAACCGCTGCCCGTGATGCATATTGCAGATCAGCGGTCAAAATCATCCATTCACCGAAAATTGGAAGCGGGATGGCTGTAAGTCATTGCTGCACCTTATAATTGCCAGTAGTTTTGACAAAAAATTAAGATATGGAAATCATTGATCCGGAAAAGAAGGTGGAACAAACACCAAACGAACCCAGGCCAGAGAAAAGAAGATTTATTTTAACAGGGATATTATTACTTGTATTTGGCGGGCTATTAATTGCAGACCGCTCAGGAAATCACTTCCCCGACTGGTTTATTTCATGGGAAACAATTCTGATCGTAGTTGGCGTATATATCGGCGAAAAACATCGCTTCAGGAATTTATCATTTTTAATTCCGATCGCAGTCGGTGTTATTTTTTTAGTCAATGATCATTACCCCGATCTGTCTATCAAATATTATATCGGCCCCACAATTTTAATCCTGATAGGAATTGGTTTAATACTTCGTCCGCGGCGTGTACGCAATTTTCGCGACCATCATTACCGCAGGATGCACCGCGATCATGCAAAAGAATATTACACAAAGGAATATTATAAAGACAAAGAATATTATTCCAATCCAACTGGCGGAATAAATTCAAGTGAAGATTATCTCGATAATGTTTCAATTTTCGGCGGTGCGAAAAAAAATATCATGAGTAAAAATTTCAAAGGCGGTGAAGCAACCAGTTTTTTCGGCGGGCTTGAAATTAATTTAATGCAAGCCGATATTCAGGGCGAAATCGAATTGGATCTCACACAAATTTTCGGAGGATGCAAATTAATTGTTCCGGCGCATTGGGAAATAAAAGCTGAGCTCGTTAATATTTTCGGCGGAGTGGAAGATAAGCGCCCGACACAAAATGTAAATACCGATCATTCAAAAGTGATCAAATTAAGAGGTACATCTATTTTCGGCGGAATTGAGATCAGGAGTTATTAAATATAACCGATGCCGAACCAGCTGATCAAAACAAATAAATTTCTCAGGATCTTTCCTGCAGGATGGCTTGTATGGAGTGCAATCCAGGTTGTGATCATGCAATATTTTGGATTCACTTTACTTATTTCCGTCACCGACAGTATAGTATTTAATTTATTGCTCGCAGGCTCCTGTATTTTTATTGCATTTGTAATGCAATTTTATTTGCCGCAAAAAGAAAAATACTGGTATGTAGTTGCTGTGAGTTTTGTTGCTTCTGCAATTGTTACGATCATCAGCAATCTTATTTTACATCAGTTTTTTTTCAACGATGAAATATATCACAATTTCCTCACTGCAGCCTGGCCTGTGCGGGGAAGCATTGCGTTTTTAATTTCCGGTTGCATGGCGCTCATCAGTATTGTGTTTTATACGGTGGAGGAGCAGCAGGAACTTGAACAACGTAAACATGCAGCGGAGCAGCTTTCAAAAGAAGCTGAATTATTTAATCTCCGTCAGCAATTGCAACCGCATTTTTTATTCAACAGCTTAAATTCAATCAGTGCACTTGCAGGAAGCAAACCGGAAGAAGCAAGAAATATGATCCAGCAATTATCCGATTTTTTGCGGGGTACGATCAGGAAAGATTCCAATCAGATGATTACACTGGAAGATGAATTGAAACATCTTCAATTATATCTCGATATTGAAAAAGTGCGATTTGGTCACCGGCTGATGACCGAAACACATTGCAGTGAAGAAGTATGTAAATTAAAAATACCTTCTCTTCTGCTGCAGCCTGTTGTTGAAAATGCAATTAAATTTGGTTTGTATGATACTCTTGAGGAGGTGAAAATTACAATTACAGGCTCTTTTGAAAACAATATGCTCGTGGTTACAATTGCAAATCCTTTTGATAAAACTTCTGTCCCTGCGGGGAAACAAGCCGGAACAGGCTTTGGACTCAATTCAATTCAGCGGAGATTATTTTTATTATTTTCAAGAAATGATCTTCTCATTACAAATGCAACAGATACAATCTTCACCACAACAATTAAAATTCCGCAATCATGATAAAAACAATAATAATTGATGATGAACCATTGGCAAGAACAATTGTGAAAGAATATCTTGCACAATTCGACGATATGGAATTAGTTGCGGAATGCAACGATGGATTCGAAGGTGTAAAAGCGATTTCCGAACATCAGCCAGATCTGATATTTCTCGATATTCAAATGCCGAAGATCAATGGTTTTGAAATGCTGGAATTAATAGAAAACAAGCCGTCGGTTATTTTCACGACTGCTTTTGATGAATATGCAATGAAAGCATTTGAAGTACATGCGATCGACTATTTATTAAAACCATTTACAAAAGAACGGTTTCATAAAGCAATTGAGAAGTGGAAACAAATGCGCAATCATGCAACTGTAAACACAGATGCGTTACTGGAAGCAACCGCACAACAACCGCCGCAAAATCAAAGAGTTGTTGTAAAACTGCATGGAAAAATTAAGATCATCCCGTTTCAGGATATTCATTACCTGGAAGCAGAAGGTGATTATGTGATGATACATACAACAGACGGAAAATATCTCAAGAATAAAACAATGGCGTTTTTTGAAAATAATTTAGACAACAATCAATTCTCACGTTGTCACCGGAGCTACATTGTAAATCTCACCCAAATAACAAAAATTGAAGTTTACGATAAAGACAATCATATTGCCGTGTTGCGTTCGGGGGCGAAGATTCCGGTAAGCAGAAACGGATACACAAAATTGAAGCAGGTGCTGGGGATATAGGGTTGTTGGCTGCTAGCCGCTAGCTACCAGCCACTAGCTGCTGGCAACTTCTCGGGGCTTGCGGCTTTGTTTTATATTTGTCTTGCAAACAATATGAAGGCAAATCCACTCTTGCTGCGAAAAAAGAATTACAGGCAGGTTGCGGCAATTCAAATTGCATTGATTTTTGGCGTACTTGCTCTGGGTGACCTTGTGCATTTCGGAAATGGTGTCACCTCTTCCAAAATTGTGAGTTCAGTTTTATTGATACTGGAAGCAATTTATTTGTTGTTATTGCTGCAGCTTTCCAATTTTTTGAAAGCGGGAAAAACCATGCGCATCATCATGCGATTTGTTTTTTTATGCATTCTTGTTTTATCGCTCATCGCATTAAATCCTTTTGTTGATGTCGTGCAAAACAAAACACCCTGGCTGATTGCAGTGCATATTTTGCTGTGCAGTATTGAATGTTATCTCATCGGCCTCGGATTAATGGATATTTATGATGACGATCTGCAAATTACTGAGAGATTATGGGGTAGTGTGGCGATGTATTTATTAATTGCATTGGGATGGGCGAGCTTCTTTGAAATTTTCGTTTTGATCAATCCTGCAAGTTTAGGCGTAACACTTGAGCCCGGTTATCAAACATATTCTGAAAGTTTGTATTATAGTTTATGCAGCATCAGCGGAACGGGATCTGTTTATACGAGCCCTTCGCATCTTATTCGCAATCTCGCATTAATTGAGGCGGTATGGGGCGTTTTATTTTTGGTGATGCTGATTGGAAGAGTATTTTCGTTACCGTCGAATAACAACTCCTGAAAATATTTATATCAAACCAATTAATTTTTACCGGTTTATAATTTAATAAATTTTTTCGTTTTTACAAACTCATTTGTAACACATGAAACGAAATAAGTCCCGGGGGGTATCCTACTGCAATCAAAACCTATGAGTGTTTTATCATTTTCAATTGTAAACTGAGAAGACGAAATTAATTCGCCATTGACATTAAATAAATGAATTGTTGCTATTTCATTTTGCAGACAGTTCAGCGTAATTTCGATATTGAGCAGGTTTGTTGCGGGCACCGGAAAGATTTTTAATCCAATATTTTCAGGAACTGTATTTTCAACATCCATTTCTTTTAACCCCGGAACCGGGCCAACCATCACAGGTGATCCGTAATATTTCCATGGGCCGTACATTCTTCCGTCAAAGGAACTAACAAGATCATATTTTTGCCGAAGTCTGATTTTATTAATATTTCCTGTTTTATCTGCTGTCCCGAAAAAATAACTACCCACAGAATCAACTGCTGTAAAAAGTATTTGTTCATCTGTAAACCCGAGACTGTTTTTCAATGAGCCTGATGGTGAAGTGCTAAAAGGAATTCCTTCATTTTTGATTTCCCATACGGTTTTGCTGTATCCCTTCCCTTCAGCATCAATTCTGTAAAAATGAAATCCAAAATCCGGTTGCGGTAAATTAATTTTTGACACCGGTGTAATCAGATCAGAATTAAATAAGGCGATATTGTTCATCAGATTATCCTCGCCATTTCCAAAATAAATTTCAGTTATACCTTCCGATAATGTTGGTCCGGAAAATAAATTACTTCCGCATAAAATATCACTGTATGAATCGGCATTCAGATCACACCGGTTATTAACAGAAAATCCAAGTTGTTTATTAATCATATTTCCTTCATCAGACCAGCCCATGTTTATGCTGAGTCCTTCGGGAGATCCAAAATAAATGTAAATTTTTCCTTCATTATTTTCTCCATTGTCATAAAATGGTGCGCCAATTACGATATCTGAATAACCATCAGAATTAAAATCTCCACCACCTGATACGGAATATCCGTAATTCGATAATGATTTACCGCTTTCTCCAATCCAATTTGGCGTAGTTGAAATTCCGCCGGCAGATCCATAAAATACAAAACATGCGCCTTCATCCGTTTGACCATTATCGTAATTAAATGCACCAATCATTATATCGGCAAACGCATCACCGTTCAAATCGCCGGCAGTACTAACCGAACATCCAAATGAAGAAGCAGCCTGATTTGATTCATACGACCACGATGGAGAAATATTTATTCCTGAAGGACCACCCAAATAAACATAAGCTTTACCTTCCTGTGTTTGTCCACCTGAATATTTATCTGCACTAATTAGGATATCGGCATATCCATCTCCATTCACATCGCCCGCACCTGCA
>CAYXBK010000009.1:0-177343 GCA_964463165.1 uncultured Chitinophagales bacterium | reverse complement strand
GGTTTGTTCCGGAAAAATATTTTATGCCTGATTATGTTGATGATTATTATCATATGCCTTTTGATATTCCATACAATAATCCGGTAAATTCTTTTCCGCCGAACGGCGTTGTAATGGCACCGCAGCCGGCAACAGAGTACAATGATTACGAACAATTATCGGCGCTTGGGAAATATTTCGCCACATACGACAGCACCGAATATGAAATACAGCAGGAAATTTATGGAATTGATCCGCTTCCTGAAATTGATCCGCTTCTTACGGATCAAGACAGAGAAATAATTCTTAAACAAACGATCCGGGCAAATGCAACCATTGCATATCTGGCAGCTGTAAAATTTATGGATGCGCAGGTGGCAAGGTTAATGGATTCACTTGAAGCACATCCTGAAATCTACAACAACACAATTATTATTTGTGCCAGTGATCACGGTTATGCGCTGGGCGAAAAAAAACACTGGAAAAAAGGAGCGATGTGGGAAACAGATTTACGTGTACCTCTCGTAATTGCTGATCTGCGAAATCCGAAGCAGCAAATTGTAAATTCATCGGTGAGCCTGCTCGATCTCTTTCCTACAATTTGTGATCTTACGGAAATAAATTACCCGCTGTTTAATGACAGCAGTAATTATTTAGACGGAAAAACAATTTTGCCGCTGCTCGAAAATCCAAACCTGATGATCGAACATCCATTGCTTGCCGCTTATGAAGAACATGAAGATGATCAATGCTCCTGCTTCCCACAATTTTCTGTCCGTAATAACCGGTTTCATTTTATTCAGTATACTTCCAACGGAGCTGCAGATAATTTAAATTGTGATAAAGATGCAAGTTATCATGAACGTGAATTATATGAATTGGGTGAATTCAGAGAAACAGATCAGCACGAATGGAACAACCTTGCAAATAATTCTGATTATGCACCTGTCATGAAATATCTCGGTCAATGGCTCCCCGACAGTGTATTGTATTTACAGAAAGCATATAAAGCAAATATCATTTCCAATGCATTAAATTGTTTTGCAGAAAGCGATGAAATACTTTCATTGACATTTGAACTTATCGATCCTGATGGAATTGCAATTGCCCCTCCTGAAGGATATAATTATTTATGGACAAATAATCTGACTTCGGATTCAATATATGGAACGGATATCATGTTTCCTTTGGATCAGATAGCGCCGGAAATATTTTCCACCAGCAATAAACTGATGTTTTATTTGCAAATGATCAACGATACAAGCAAAGCAATTGAAGCACTTGATCTGAAATATATTTATCTCCATCCTGAAAATATACCAACCGTAAATTTCGAAACCGCGAATTGCGGACCGCTTACTGTATGTATTAATGATTATTCCATTAACGGATCTTATACATCGGCCTGGTGGGATTTTGGAGACGGCCATATTTCGCACGATCCTATACCCGGCCCGTATACGTATGCTGCTGCGGGCACGTATACGATTTCTCAATATGTGCAATACGGAAATGAAAATTGCGAGCTTATTTTTTCAAAAAATATTACGGTCAATTATCCGGTTGAGGGTGCAAAACCGGATCTCACTTTATTCCCGAATCCGGCGTCAAATGAGATAACGGTTTTTTTGCCGGCAGAACTTGATTTTGCGTCTATTTCCATTTTTGATTTGCTTGGACGGGAATTAAAAACAACCCGGTATATTGGAAGTGGTTTTTATTTTACCTGCGAAGTTGATGTTTCGGGTTTTCGGCCTGGCGCATATATTCTTGTTTTGAGTGATGATGAGCAAACCTATGCAGCTCCATTGCTTATTTCGAGATAGGCAATTTTATCCTCCCTCCTGCTTTTACATGCTTTTGACAATACTGGCTGTTAATTTTGTGTGGAATACAGGAATTTGTTATTTTTGATATGTCAAGTAAGAAAAACAGATGAAAAGATTTTTACAAACCTTCATACTGGCCTTTATTGCACTCGGCTCCTCGGCCCAGGACATCCATTTTTCGCAATACGCTCAGTCTCCGCTCACGTTAAATCCTGCCCTCACAGGTTTAACACCATGTACTTACCGCCTTACACTCAATTATCGCAACCAGTGGTCAAGCGCAGTAGGTCCGGCTTCCTATCAAACTTTTGCCGGTTCATTTGATGCGGGTTTATGGAGGACGAAATGGAAGGAAAGCATGCTTGGCGTTGGGATTCTTTTATTCAATGACGTTTCGGGTGATGGTTCTTTGACAAACCTTACAGCTACCACATCCGTTGCCTATCACCAAAATCTCGGTCATGGAAACCATTATTTGTCCATAGGAGCGCAGGGCGGTTTGGTGCAGAAAAGAGTGGACTACAATAAACTCATTTTCGAATCACAGATCGGAACAAACGGTATCGACCCGAATTTACCAAGCGGTGAATATGGGGATGATAATATGTCTTATTTTGATTTGAATGCAGGTATCAACTGGAGAAGCCGTTTTACCGATAAATTCGCCATGCAGTTAGGTGGTGCTTATTTCCATCTCACAGAACCAACCGAAAGTTTTTATAATTACAATATCAACCGTTTGAATGCACATTATGTCGGATACGGCTCATTTAAGATCGGGATTAAAAAAACAATGGTGATCATTCCATCTGTTTTATATATGCAACAAACTGAAGGCAGCAATACACAAATAAACAGCGGCCTTGATTTTGGATTCCAGCTTGAACGCGGTATTTCAATGGCGTATACAGGAGTGCATTACCGCACGGTAGATAATATTGATGCTGCAGATGCGATCATTGTAAATCTTGGCCTTGATTACAATAATATCAATTTCGGATTAAGCTATGATGTAAATATTTCCGGCTTATCAACCGTAACGGATTACAGAGGCGGAATTGAATTATCATTTATATATTGGGGATGTATCGATCATAATCCGAAACAAGATCCGATCGATTGCCCGCGATTCTAAAATATTCATAACAATAATAAAAACCCTGGTTGCAAATTGCAGTCAGGGTTTTTGTTTGGGCTTATCTCTTACCTGCAAGTGATTTGATTTATATCCATCCGGATATTTGCTTCTTTCCACGTTGCTCCATACCGCAATGAACAGCATAATTTTTAGTCCCTCACTAAGTTGTTTGGGCGATTCACAAGCTGATCTGCTTTATTCATACAAAACCGCAACCAGGCAATCTGCCGGGAGCTTAATTTTATATTCAATAACACAAAATGATGGAAATATTCAAACCGAAAAAACACAGTCAATCATTAATTAACTATTCACTTGCGGCCGGGGTATTTTTATTTATACATCAGCAAACTAATGCCGAAATTATTTATACGGATATTGATCCGGATCTTGTGTTAAATGATGATGGTGAATTTTGCGAAATTGACATGAATAATGACGGGAATTTCGATTTTGCTTTTTTAAAAGTAAGCTGGAGTTTCAGCACATACTATAGCGAAAGTCGGAAATATGTAACGCAATTATGGTGCGGTCCGGCCGAAACATCGGCAAATGAAATCGCGGCAATCAGTGTAACAATCGGTAGCGCTGCCTCCACCACATTTATACAGGAATTCCCATACAATCTCTCCTCGGGAATTTTAATTAATTCGTATTATGAATTTCAAAACGACGGTTATCAATTAATGGCAGCACGGGAATTTAGTGAAGGAGGAGAACTCATCGATGATGCCGGATACTGGTGGCCGGTTTTTGAAGACCGCTATATCGGCGTTCATTTTATTGATGCAGAAGAAAATTATCATTATGGCTGGATCAGATGCAGTGTGATCGACTCTATTGAAACGCTTGTCATAAAAGATTATGCATTTGAGTCCGTCCCTGAAAAAGCGATATATGCAGGAGATACGATCGGGACCTACACAAATTTAAATTCAACAACGATAAAAGAGTCAGATTTCTGGTGCTACCAAAATCAACTGGTAATACATATCAATTCAATCAGCGAATCGCCGGAATTATATATTACTACTTTAGGCGGTGCACTTGTCAGCCATCAAAAATTAAATGATTTGCAACAAACAATTTCGCTGCAGCATATTCCAGGAGGGATTTATCTGGCAACAATTAAAACCGTATCGGGGCAAATAACAAAAAAGATAACAATCATCTAAACTTCTAAATTAAATTTTATGCATCGGTTTTATTCCCTGATTATTTTTTCTCTTTTCTGTTTTACCGCATACCCGCAACAAATAATTATTGACGAAAACACGGCTGTAAATCCTGTTAATCCGTCATCCGGTTTTATTAATTCCGACGAATTCCCTGATCTTGTTTATTCTTCCTATTATGGCTATGGCAATACCTGGTTAAAAAATCTGGATTCCACCGGCGAACATTTTCTTCCGGTAAATATTTCAAATGAAAATGTATACACGTCATCAATGCAAATTGCAGATTGCGATGATGATGGTGACGGAGATCTGATTTTTATAAATTATTCAGATTTATTTAAAGGCCTCTCTGTTTTGGAAAATACGGATGGGGAAGGCACTGTCTGGGAATTTCATTATTTCGGAGTAGTAACTGATTATTATCCGATTTTACAGGCAATAACTGATATTGACAATGACGGTGATTTGGATGCTGTGGTAAGTGATTACGGGGAAAACACAATATACTGGTGCGAAAATTCCGGCGGCAATTATTCAACCCGGCACATGATTGCCGAAGAATATGTTTATGTGATTTCTCTTTGCGTTGCTGATCTTGATAATGATAGTGATAACGATATTATTTCACTGGGATATCTGACTGAAATAACCGTATTTAAAAACACAGATGGCGCAGGTTCATTTCTGGCTGATACACTCATTGACACTTACTCAAATCTTACGATAGTTAAAAGCGGCGATATGAATAATGATGGATTTGAAGATTTGATTCTCGGTGGGGATAATTCATTTGCTTATCCTTCATTGATTTGGTATCCGAATTCAGGTGATGGGATTTTCACTTCAGATATCACAATTGATGACGGTACAGGTGATTATACTTCCATCAATATTTCAGATGCAGATGGTGATGCGGATCAGGATATCATTCGAAGTAAAAAAGATGCCGATGATGTAACAAAAATTTCTTATCTCAAAAATCAATCTGACGGGAGTGATTTTTCTGTCGAACAATTAATTGACTACTCACTTGCTTATTCAATTAAATTTTCAATCCGTGATTTTAATTTTGATAATCTCCCTGATATTGTTTCGGCAGATTACGAGGCCGTAAAGATGTATATCAATAATTATCCTGCGGATACTTTTTCTGTGCCTTTTGAAATGGTTTCACACACAACCACCTGGAAAGTTTTATTTGAAATGGATGTTGAAAATGACAGTGATATTGATTTGGTAATGGAAGATATACTTGGCAGAATCTACTGGTATGAATTTGATATTGAAACCAGTTCTTTTATTGCAAAGCATACGATTTCATCAGACACCATGGAATCGCCCTTTTACAGTTTGAAATTGGCACACCACGATATAAATGGTGATAGTCTGGAAGATTTATTTCTTTGCTATAAAGATAATGACGATAATTATTATACCGTCTTTTTAAAAAATCTCGGTTCCGGTATTTTTTCCGAACCTGTTTTGGTCAATGATAAACACACCAGAAAAATCTGGTTCTCAGACATTGATCTCGACGGCGATGATGATGTGATCACTTTTGGTGACGATATTTTCTGGAATTACAATACAGATGGCGAAGGAACTTTCGGGCCCACCTCAATTTTATCAGTTTATGAAATCGGCATTTATAATTTGTTTGATTTTGATAATGATGGTGATGAAGATATCATCGGATATAATGCAGGGCCGGATTTTGATTTATGGGGCGTAGTGGATTTTGAAAATACCGGCGGAACATTTTCGGACGAACAACCACTTGCATGGTCGTGCGGCGCACCGGATTATATCAATCATCTTGATTTTGATAGCGATGGCGATGAAGATATTCTTGTAGTTTGTGATGGATGGGATTATGCAACAGAAAATATTTATTACTGTGAAAACATTTCAGGTAATTACGATGATGCATATACACAATACGGAACCATTGGTGGAATGCCGGGCTATGGATATACAAAGTTGCTTGACATAAATGCAGATGGTTTGCAGGATCTCGTGTATACGACTGATTATTATTCTCCCGGGTACTTTATGCCTCAGACAAATTATTCACTTAATAATGGTTTAGGATTCGGTGATTCATGGCATTTTACCGACGATTATGGTTTATTTGCAGATTTTGATCAGGCAGGATCAATAGATTACGCAGGATATGATAAACAAAAAATATATTGGATTCAAAATGCGGTTCCGGTTTTTCCTGATTTTAATGCGTCAGTTGCCACACATATCGTTTCCGAAAGCGGATTAATTGATACGCTTCTGCTTACATTCGGAAATATTCCGAGTGATACGATCACACTGGAGATTTCAGTTGATAATGATCTTGATATCGGAGCAGGTGCAGGTAATTCGATAGATATCGTTATAAATCCTGATATCTCAGCACTTGACACAATTGTAATTTTTGTTTCAACTTTTGATGATGCGCTTTTGGAGGGCTATCATGCTGATTCAATTCATATCAGGCACCTTGAAGGCCTGGATGTGTATGCCTCTGTGCTCAGTTTTGACTTTGTTGAAGGCGTGATTGATAATGATATTGCACCCGGATTATCGGTTGATTTTTCAAAAGATTATTTAAATGAAGGAAGTAGCGGATACCTTGAAATCAATTTGACAACATTGCCGACAGATTTTGTAACACTCACCATGACAACTGATACACAAATTTATTTTTCCCCCTGGCCCGTAACGATGACTGTATTTGACCCGGATTTATCCTGCTTCGATGTTCAGGACTTCCTGATTGATTCTTATGTAGACGAATTCAATGAAGGGGTTCATTACGGATATGTTTATTTCAGTATAAGTTCTGAGGATCCCGTTTACGATGCATTATATGTCGACTCATTCAAAATTGAAATTCGCGATCATTATACGGCTATCGATCAAAATAATTATGACAATCATTTAACAATTTACCCCAACCCGGCAAAGAACAATTTTAATATTTCATTCAGGTCATTTGAGGAAAGCGGGGACGTACAAATAGAAATTATTAATTCTATTGGTGAAATCATTCAATCTGAAAATGATTTACTGATAAATGGAGAATTAAATACAAAAATTATTTTTAACGATAAAATGAAAACCGGCATTTATACGGTAAGATTGATCACTGATCATCTGACAGAATCTATTCAGCTTTTAATGCTTGAATAAATTTAATTTTTTACTAAATTGTAAATATCACTTCCTCATTCGGCACTCGAAATTGTTCGTGATAAATTCCACGTTCGGTTGCGGGGCCGCATGAAATGATCATGGAAATATCTGCACCAAAAGGCAGTTTTAAATAGCGCCGCACTTTCCATGAATCAAAACCTTCCATAGGACAAGTGGCGTAACCTTCAGCCTGCATACTCAGCATAAATGTTTGTGCCGCAAGTGCTGCGCTTTTATGGCAAACGAGCCTTAATTCATTTTTGCTTACCGCCCAAACAACAGGGCGAAAGAAAGAAGAAAAAAATACAATTATTTTTCTGATCATCCCCGCAATACCAAACCAGTCCTGAAAATAATAAAGCGGCATTAAGCTGCTGTAATATTTTAATTTTCTTTTTTCCCTTGCCGTTAATTCACGATCGCCGAAAATATTTTTATGGTAATTATAATTTGCTTTTGCCCGGTCTTTCCATTTATCTCTGCGCACTACAACCAGAATTAATTCATGAGCCGTTTTTGCCGTATTCTGATTCATGCAATATTTTGCAATCTGTTTTTTCTTCGCCGGATCCTGCACACGATAAAATTCCCAGGTTTGCATATTGCTGCTGTTGGGCGCAAGCACGGCTCGTTCGAGACTGCGTTGCACTGCACCTTCGTCTAATTTCGTTTGATCATCATAGATGCGCATGCTTCTGCGCTCACGAACGATCTTATCAAATATAATTGCTGCTTCGTTCATAGTTCTGCATTTAAAAACAATTATTCCATGATAAATACTAATTTTTATTATATGGCACAACGAATATCAACTATTCTTCGAAATCTAACAATGCAATATAAAATTACAATTTGACAAATTTCAACACAGCAAGTTGGTGAGAGTCATTGGACACTATAAGTATATAAATTCCAGCGTTGATTCCCGATAAATCGAGGTAAGATTGGTTCTTTTTTCTTATTAGCTCTTTACCATACATATCAAAAACTTGTATCACCGAATTATATTCAACATTACTTATTTGGATAAATTCAGAAGCTGGATTTGGATACACCCGAATTTTATTCTCCACTGATAAATCAATATTCATTGGAGCTTCATAGTCAATCGTATTTATAACCGAATTTGTTAAAATTGGATTATTGTAGTCGAAAATTATAGCTGCGGAATTCGCAATTTGAGTTCCTTCTGGCAGATCAGAAAGTTGATGTATTTCGTAGCTAATAAATCCATGACTATTTGGTTCATCTGATGTACTATCTGGCAAATTAATATTATCGAATTTAAATTTCACAACATTTGCTGATAGGAATTCAACAGCATATAAATGTGAAGAATTAATAACTCTGAATGTAGAAATATCAAGATTTATATCCAATGTATCCAAAATATAAATATCATCTGCATCAGCAGTACCTGTATTTTGAAATTGAATTGAATAATTCATAGTTAGATTACTCCTAATTCTTCCACCAGGCTCAGCACCTTGTGGAAGTACCTGTTTAATATTCGGGTCATAGGGAACAATGGGAGTAGCGTAACTAAATTTTATATTATTTGTAGGGTCAATATCATCAAGCAACGGGTTACTTATAATTACGAGTTTTATTGTATCCGCAAATGTTGCTTCAGTTGAAACGTTGCAGGTAATTTCAGAATAAACGTGTGTAGAATCATATGCCATAGATTCAAAATTCCAAATTAATGTATCCCCGATTATCATATCAGGCGCTATCGTTGCATCTTCATATATTAATAAGGAATCAAGGATAAGTTTTACATTACCATCTGCTGGTATGCATCCGTCATTGTAAGCATCAATTTGAATTGTAGCTTTATAACCCGGACGATAATTTGTATGCATCATTGATTCGTTCAAATCGAATTCATCAGGATAAAGCGGCCCATTGACAGGCACCAAACGCTCAACCATACATCCTGTTGAATCAATAATTGTGGCTGTATAAACTCCCGGATAAGTAATGATCACACTTGATGAATCGGATGGAGGAACTGTATTCCACGCATATAAAAAAGGTGGAACTCCATCATAATGAGCGCTTGCATATCCAGGGGAACTGCAAGTCATATCTTTTAAACTATCGACAATAAAAAAATCTGAAGAGCAACCGTCTTGCAAATATTTTATTAGGAAATAATCTGAATGGCCTACATTGTTTAAAAGAATTGAATCTTCTCCAACATAAAACATGTAATCATAAAATGCACCTGCACAAATTATTTCATCAATACTGAATGATTTTAAATTCTTTCCTTCTGAATTACCATATGATTGTGAAGCCCATAATATATTACCCGACGAATCATATTTAGCGATATAATGTTGTTCATCGCCACTTAAATTTATCAATGGATATATTCCAGGCCCCGGGTCAAAGTCAGCAAGACCTGCATAATCGCCTGTTAAATATAAATTTGAGCTATCATCAAGTTCAATGTCTAAGACATGGAGTTCAATATCGCTACTGAAAAATTTCACCCAAAGAAGCTGATCATCATTGCTATATTTTGCAATATAAAACTTTGGTGTAGCCTCAGATACAACTAAATATTCATCGGGCCCAGGATCAATATCATAAGGAACTCCACCTCCGAATATTTCAGCTACAGTATATATTTCGCCGGCAGAATTTATTTCGTAATCATTTGACCGAAATAAATAATAAGTGTTAAGCCATAATAAATTACCTAAACTGTCATATTTGGCTAAAAAGTCTGTATCAGTGACGAGCGATAGTCCAGGTCCAAAATCACAATCAAATGTGTCATAAAGTTCATACACATTTTGCAGATAAATATTTGCAGCGTAATCTGTGGTGATTCTAATTGTGTTTCCAGGATCATTATGTGTTGAAACCCATTTTAGGTTGAAATTTTTATCATATTTTGCCAAAAATTGTGTAGGTCCTGTTAATAAATGAATTCCTGGTCCTGGATCAATATCAACTTCATCAATACCGCCAATTTCGCCTGTGAGGATAATATTGTCATATATATCAGATGTTGTGGCTATTACATTTATATTATAATCAAATTCCACAACACGAAGTAAAGTCATAGAGGAATTATAAATAGCAAAATAATCAGGATTTGTTAACGCATATAATCCATATATTGAATCTCCGGGCCCAAAATCAAAATCTGTACAACATTCGCTACCCATTTCGCCTGTCATATATAAATTCCCTTCAGCATCAATATTAATGCACCTGAAAAAAATTACATTCTCTAAACCAAAGCCAAAAATGAGTTCACCATCAGGATTATATTTTGCAATAAAATGGGTATGGCCATCTGATTCAAGTAAGTACTCTTCCGGCCCGGGATCAATATCCATCGTTCCATCATATCTGCCAGTCATATAAATATTTCCCCAAGGGTCAATATCGGTATCTTCTGTATATGTCCAATCCTCCTCCGGGCTACCTATAGAAAATGCCCAATCAATAATTTGAGCTTTTGAATTTACAACAAGTAAAAAAACAGAAATAAAAATTACAAAAGTTTTCATGATGATATTCAGGCTTTGAAAAAATTATTTTTTATCTATAATAAAAACTACAATAAAAAAATCATCTCAACAACGTAACCGTTCCCCGCAACGTATAAACTTTTCCCGGCTCATTTGCTTTTTCATAATTCACCATCCAGATATACATGCCGATTTCCTGTGCTTTGGATTCGAATGTGCCATCCCATCCAACTAAGACATCATTTGTTGAAAATATAGTCTGCCCCCAACGATTGTAAATAGAAAAAGAAAATTGAGGATAAAAAATCGGATTTAAAATATGGAACACATCATTTAATCCGTCTTCATTTGGAGTAAATGCATTTGGAATGATCATTTCACTTTCGCTCATCACAACAATAATTGAATCGGGTTCTGATACGCAACCATTTTCAACCCCGGTAACATAATAGGTATTTTCTTCTCCAACACTGAATGCAAGTGTTGTTGCACAGGTCGGGCAGGTTAAATCATCGGGTGGTGCCCAAAAATAAGTAACGTCATCACCGGTGATTGTCTCTACGTTTAATTGCGCAAGTGATCCGTCATTTACATAAACCGTATCGGGGTACGCATTAATTTCCGGTGCAATATTTATAATTGCCTCAATGGGCGAAGAAGTGCCCTCACAACCATTCACATCAATAACGGTTACATAATACAATCCTGAAGAATCAACTGTAATTGAATTTGTATTTGTCGCAATAACAGAATCTGTTTCTGTTGTCCAGATATAACTTGCATATCCTGCCGGAACAGTTAATGTAGTTTGATAACAACCTTCGAAAGGACCGGCATTAATAACAGGTGCGGGATTTACAGTTACCGTTTGTGAAACCGTATCCGTCATATCACATAAATCGTGTATCACAGAAGTGTAGGTTGTAGTTGTTGTGGGATGTACAAAATTTACATCTGTATAAATTCCACCCGGCAACCATTCATAAACATATGGCGGCACACCCCATTGTCCGGATGCAAATAAATCAATTGTATCGCCTTCACAAATTACGAAGTCAGGAAATAAATCGGATTCTATCGGATTTTCTTCTACGGTTTTTCCTTCAATTGTAATTACCCAGGATCCAACCGGCATAAAATGACAGGTAATGCTGCAAGGTGGTTTTGTACACGAACAATGATATGTGCGCATTTCAAAAGTAAATAAATAATCTGCGCATTGCGGCGGAATACATGCTATTGTATTGAACATATCCAGGTCAATACCGTAACAAGTTCCTGCAGTATCGCCTTCAGGAGGTAAGCAGGTCCAGAATCCGAGCGGAGATGGTGAATCATCGCAAATACCAAGTATGCGGAAAGCGGCCTGTTTCATTAAACAATCAAAACCACCGCAGCCGAGAATTTGTGAATAATATGTGCCATCAAAATAAGCGGCAGTTAATGTTGTTTTTCCGGGCACAACAATATCCAATGTATAATCGCAATAATCCGCTTCGCTCCAGCAGATATTATCAAATTCAAATCCGATATCACTGGCAGTATAAGTTGCTTCACCAATTAATGTCGGGTCAATGATCACCGGATACATTCTTTCATTATCCAGCAACCAGTCTGTTTTGATTTTAATGCGCAGGTAATATCCATTATCCGCCCGTTCCACCACATAACTGATCGCATCAATTTGTGCCTGCGGATGTTCATGAATTTTATTCTGATCAAGAATTACAGGTTTTTCAAACCGCAATAAATTCAATCCGAATTCATTTTTCAGAACAAGATCGCCCTGCCACGAACCATCGCTCAGGCGTCGGCCGTGATCCGCATCTTCAACAAAATAATATCCCGCCGGAACAGGAATGAAATCTTCAATAATAAAAAATTCGGCATCTGCATTAATTATGCTTTTATCCCGGATATTAAAATTTGTTTTTATGCTGCCTTTTGCAAAAGATATTTCACCATCAATCCCATTCCACATATTTTTAATATATGCCCCGTCGCGTCCGGCAGAATAATTTCCGAAAGATGCGTTTGTGTTTAAAGCATTGCTGTTTATTAATTTCAGGTTCTGATTAAATCTGAATTCAAAATCTTTTATGGTAATGGATGTATAATTATTTATAAAATCAATCTTCGTGGGGAGAGGCTGTGCATCCGCTTCAAAAATACCGGGTATATAAGACGGATGCAGAAAAAAATCGATCGCTCTCAGGTCACCGTGTTTATCATAATAATTAATCGGGCCATTTGCCTTTTCTATATAATAATGTTTCTTGCCGGAATTATTTTCGTAATAAAATCTCGAGTCGATCGTGCGGCGCTGAATTAATTCAAAACAATTTTTGGGTGCAGATACCGGAAGATAACCGAAATCGGGATGCGTATAAAAAACAGAAGGCGTATTGTCGAGCAGTTCCTGAGATACAATTTTATTGCGCTCGCTGAAAGTAGAATAATCATTTTTTTTCACATGCATTTGCTGTTGAGCAAATACCGGCCCCGCAAGAATTGTGAGGAGGAAAAAAAATGGAATTCTTTTCATACTTCTTAAATAAAAACCCCGACGGTTTCAAACTTTTTACAACCTGACAGGTTAAACCTCCGAGAACCTAACAGGTTTTAAATGAGAACCTGTTAAGTTCTCGGAAGTGAATATCTATCTCACCAATGTAATATTTCCCTGCACCTGAATTTCAGTTCCGTTTCCACCGGTTGCATTTATAACATATACATACGTGCCCATTTCCTGATCTTCATTTATATATCTTCCATCCCAGCCAAGGCTTGAGTTATTCAAGATATTCAGATCATCGCTCTGGTAAATTACTTCTCCCCATCTGTTATAAATCAATATTTCAAATTCAACAACTGCAGAACCAAATATTACAAGATTATCATTTACACCATCTCCGTTTGGTGAAAATGCATTCGGGATATTGATGATCGGATCACATACATCAATCACTTCATTTACAATAAATGTTTTTGTGATATCACATGCAAGGTCGGGCGGATTAATTGTTGCATAATATAAACCCGCCGCACCGACAGAAATTGTTTGCGATGTTTCACCCGTACTCCAGCTGTATGTTGAACCTTCATGACCGGCATCAAGATCAACAGAACCGCCGATACAATATTCGGAAGTATCAAATTCGGCTTGCGGATATTCTACAAATGCGGTTACTGTATCCCACGAACGGCATCCCTCTTCATCTTCAGCACTCACTAAATAACTGGTTGTGGTATCCGGATAAATTGTAAAATAAAAATCAGAACCAACCACAGTACCGGTATTTAAATCCGTCCATAAATAATCGGGAATACCTGCAGTGTTTGCATTAAATGTTGCAGATTGGCCTTCGCAAATTACAACATCATCTCCTGCAGTAACCGGAATTGTTTCTATTACAGTAATTGTTTTTGTTCCGGTTCCGCTTCCGCATTCGTTCAAAGCAAAAATGCTGAGTGTATATGAACCTGCATCATCCCAAACAATGCCGACTTCATTATTTGCCGTGTCGACAATTGTTCCGCCTGTGAGCGACCAGTCGTAATATGTAGTTAAGAAATACGGAACGGAATAATATGTTGTATCGCCGGTACATGCTTTCGGCGGGCCGGTAATTGTTACAACAGGAACATCGATAATATGGAATGTAATATAATCGCTCCATGGTCCCGGACATTCGAAACTGATTTCACGCACACGCAGTGTTACATCGCCGAGTGCACCCGTGAAATCAATGTAGATCGGATTATACGGCCAGATGAACGGTGTTCCCAATCCAAACTGGAACTGATAATCTGATTTAATATTGTAAGGCACAACCAATGCATTTCCAATTGCACCTTCGCATAATAATGTATCCGATGGAATTAAAACAGGAGGATCATCTGCCGGTGCACCGATTGTTAAATGCACAAGTGTTCCCAATGTATTTTCACTCGGTGTTCCGCAATTTGCAATTACACGCATATACCACACACCTGCATCCAGTCCCATTGCAAGCAGATCAAAATATCCCGGAATTGTAAGTGTAATTGTTCCTGATTCGGTATCCACCGTAAATCCTAATCCGCAAAGATTTGCCTGCGTGAAAAACATCGCATCGAGTACTTCCACACAGAAAGTATTTGTATCGCAATATGTTTCGATATCATCAAAAACATTTACATCGTATGTAATTGTAACAACTGCTCCGCTGTCTTCTGTAATACAAACCCACACATCTTCAAGATCATTTGTTTCGATATCACATTCCTGAATACATATCGGGCCGTAAACCGAACCCACTGTTGCAGGATTGCTTGAAACAACACGGATATAATAATTACATCCCGGCGGCACGGTAGGCACAATTCCGGAAACAGTTCCCGGAGGTGAACCGAGTGCGGGATCGAATGTTGCACTCGAATAAAATGTTCCGATGATGGAAGGATCATCAAAACTTCCTGTTGAATCACTCAATTCCGCCGTATAAACATTTCCTGCAAGAAAAACACCTGTAGAATAAAATGGTACATCAATTACACTGTTTACACAAACTGCATTTGAATCATATGTAACAACAGGTGCAAGTGTTGTAATTGTATTCGGACAGGATTCAATTGTAAAACATGCGCTCGCTTCACCGAAAATATGCGGCAGGGGCGATGTGCGGTTAATGCGAACTTTATAACAGGAACCGTCAGGTACACCACCGGGAATAACAGCCGCAATTGCACCCACAGTATCATTCGCTAAAACATTAAAAACACCAAGACTTGTTGGTGCGGCAAATGCACCTGCTGCATTTGATAATTCAATTTCATACACACCATCGCAAAGCGGATCGGTTAAACTCCATCCGACGATTATCGTGCTGAGTTTACAAACCGGATCAGGAAATAAAAAATCAATATTTATATCAACGGGATGTATTGCTTCATCATACGTACCTACTGCAATTATATCATCGATCGCAAACGACATTTTTTTGGAACCGCCTGCAGCATCATTCACCCATCTGAATCCGAATTTTAAATCGGCAACATCTTCAAAAGCGGGATCTGTAATTACTTCATATTTCCAGAGATGCTGGTCACTGTATAAGGGAAGCCCGGTTGCCGTCCATGGACCACCATCTGCACTGTAATATACCTGGCCATAACCGGTGCCCGATCCTTCACATAACCAGAAAAAAGTGTATTCAATATTGATGAGCCCAAGTGTGCAAAATCCACCCGCCATTTCTGCAAAATTATCGCTGGGTGTTGCCGGGTCGTAACTGGCATTTGTGATCAGGGGCGCACCTGCTTCATCGTAAATATGCAGATAAGAACTGAAGGGTGCGAAACCGATCGTTCCTGATTCGGTGCTGTCCTGAGACGTTGTGTTGGGATAGCCGAAACCCCCGTCATAGCTATCGTTCACAATCCATTTATTATTGCCTGTTCCCGCCCCGGGGCCGGCCGTATTTAATGAAAACGAACCTGCATATGCGTTAAAATCCTCCGTATAAAGTTGAAAGGTTTGGGAATGCAAACCGGTAATAATGAATAGAAAAGTGAGGAGTGATGTGTAAAATTTTGTCATAGGCTGAGCGGATGGGATACTAAGTTATGAAATTTGACGGAAATGGAAAGATTGGAAGGGATTTGAACGAAATACAAGGTGCAATAACGAGGCAAAACTGGTATCGGAAACTGTTGGTTTCGGATGATGTTTCTGCGATAAAATTTCCGTTCAAAATACCTGAAATAAATTCCCCGGTGCATCAAAATATTCCTCATTTAATTTTGACCCGCACCATTCGCAATAAATATTATCTTTATCTGGCGACTTAATTCCACATCATGCACCCGATTAAATTATGTATTTTCTTCTGCATCGTTTTTATACATGCACAAGCGCAATATTGTATTCCGACATCAACGTACGGTACAACTGACAATGATTATATCGACGGTATTGAATTAAATACCCTTAGCAATTTAGGTTCAGGCGGCGGCGACGGGACGGGTTATTCTGATTTTACATGGCTTTCAACTGAATTATATCAGGATGAAGTATATACACTCACAATAACAAATACACCATCATTTACTGAACATTACCGCGGATGGATAGATTATGATCAGGATCTTATTTTTGAATCGGGTGAAGAATTATTTCTGCCGGTTACGATTTCTCCCGGAGGTACGGCAAGTATTGATTTCACTGTTCCCGCGGGTGCAATGCCGGGTGAAACAGGTATGCGCATCCGCTGTGTTTATGCAACAGATGATTTCGATGCATGCAGCAATGAAACATACAGCGAGGCAGAAGATTATAAAATTATAATTATAGGTTTTGATCACGATCTTTCTGTTACAAATATTGTTTTGCCACCTGCAGATTGTGATCTCGGTAATTCGGAAACAATTTCTGTTGCTGTTAAAAATTGGGGATTAAATGCGGAGACCGGATTCAATGTAAATTTTCAGGTTGATGGCGGCGCAGTTGTTTCTGAATTATTTCCCGCCATAATTAATGCAGGCGAATCTGCTGATTTTAGTTTTACAGAAGGTGCAGATCTTTCAGCTGACGGCACACATCAAATTGTTGCGTGGACATCTCTTCCAACTGATGAATATGCAGATAATGATTCTTCAGAAAATGCAGTAGATAATTTATTTACAATTCTCACCACAGGATTTCCTGCATCTGTTTGTTACGGCGGCGAAACAATTTTCCCCAGCCCTCTTGCCGGCGGCGGCACATGGAGTGGTGATGGAATTATGAATGCTGTAACCGGCGAACTCGATCCGGCACTGATCGGTGGTGTGGGCGGAACAACCGATATTACTTATTCCTTTTCTCCAACAGATGCATATACTGTTTCCGAAATTCCGTATTTCCCTGCGATTTTAATTTCGCCCACTGCTGTTGTGCTTGGAGATGATGAAGTAATGGATAATATTCCGATCGGATTTTCATTTCAGTTTTTTGGAATTAATTATACAGACCTGTTCATCAGTTCAAATGGAATTGTTGGATTTGATGCAGGAAACAATTCCTATGAAGTGCAGCATATACCGGATAATACCGCTCCGAATAATTTAATTGCATTTTGTTATACGGATCTAAATCCGGGCGACGGCGGAACAATTTCTTACGAATTGCAGGGTATTGCTCCCGACAGAAGATTTATTATTTTTTATGATCATGTGCGGCATTATCTGGGCGATGAAACAATTACCGGTGAAATTATTTTATACGAAACATCAAATGCAATTGATATTGTTTCAATGGATATTCAGTCTGATGGTGGTGAAATGACACAGGGAATTGAAAATGCCGGTGGCACAGTTTCATATTTTGCGGATGATGCATATAATAAATCCGTGTTTTCATTAAGTGAAACAAGCTGGCGTTATGCGGTTACTCCATGCTCGGGAATTGTTACCGAAACAATCACAATTATTGATGCGCCTGAAGTTGATCTGGGAGATGATGCATCGTATTGTGATGGAGAATTTGTAATGCTTGATGCAGGTCCGGGTGCTGCATATTATGGATGGAATACAGGTGCCGCAACTGAAATTATTTATCCTGCAGAATCTGGAACATATTGGGTGGTGTACAGTGTGAGTCCGACTTGTTATGCAATTGATTCGGTAAATCTTTTATTTTATCCGAACCCGGTTGTTGATCTGGGAGATGATGCAACAATTTGTGAAGGTTCAATTTTAAATGCGGAAAATCCGGGCCAAAATTATATATGGAGTACCGGCGAAACAACACAAACAATTTATGTAACGGAATCGGATGCATTTTGGGTTGTGGTTACCAATCCCATATCCGGTTGTGATGGCAGTGATACGGTAAATTATGTCATTATGAATTTACCGGTGGCGGATTTTATTTATAGTTATGCCGGTGGTTACACGGTTGATTTCGCAAGCACAACAACTGATGCAGAAACATTTTTCTGGGATTTCGGAGATGGCACTACATCCTTCGAGGAAAATCCGGTGCATACATTTCCAGGAGCCGGAGCATGGAATGTAACACTCACGGTAACCAATACCTGTGGTGCGGATATTTCGGATGCGCCGATTGCCATACAGGTGGCGATAGAAGATTTAACAGAATTAAATACATTGCATATTTATCCGAATCCGGCTGATGCATTTATTGAAATTGACAATGTCGATAAAACCTGCGACTTAATTATTTTCAATGTATTGGGAGAAATTATTTACTCTTCCAAAATAAATCCGGGAGATAAAATAAATGTTCAAAATCTGTCGGATGGAAATTATTTTGCAGAAATTATTTCCGGTGCAGGCAGGGCGGGTGAGTATTTTGTTGTGCAGCATTGATTATTTACTCCAGATAATATAAATTTTCACGTGTAATAAGCAATCTACCGCAAACGCATTATCACATTATCACATTATCACATCAGCACTTCAGCACATTAGCACATTAGCTAACCAGCACATTATCTTTACACCATGCGCCCTTTGCGCCAACTTGCATCACAAACTGCAGTTTATGGATTGAGCACCATACTAGTCCGCATGCTCAATTATATGCTGGCGCCGCTGCATACACGTGTATTCACCAACCAGGCAGATTATGGTGCGATCTCCGAACTCTATGCATATGTTACTTTTTTGAATGTACTTTTTATGTATGGTATGGAAACAGCCTATTTCCGTTTTGCATCTAAAAATGAATTAACACTGGATAAAAACAAAGTGTTTTCAACTGCACAATTATCACTTGTAATTTCAACGGCAATACTCACACTTATTTTATTATTTACTTCGGGAAATATCGCCACAGAATTGAAATATCCCGGCCACGGAAATTACGTGGTGTTTTTTGCATTGATCATTGCATTTGATACTCTTGTAAATATTCCCTTCGCGAAATTGCGTATCGAAGGAAGGCCCTGGAAATATTTTTCGATCAAACTCCTGAATATCGGCATCAATATATTCTTAAATTTCTTTTTTCTGTTGCCTGCATTATTACATAATTATACAATGTTTGAAAAAGTAGGTTTTACCTATCGCCCGGAAAATGGAGTGGCCTATGTGTTTATTGCCAATTTAATTGCAAGTGCTGTTACATTTTTTATTTTCGTTCCTTCCTGGCTGCGGTTCCATTTCGATGCTGCGATCTGGAAAAAATTAATGCGCTATGGCGCACCACTCATTATTATCGGGCTTGCAGGAATGATCAATGAAACTCTGGATCGTATCCTGCTGAAATACTGGCTGCCGGGCACAACTGAGGAAAATTTAAAACAGGTTGGTATTTACAGTGCGGTATATAAAATCTCTATTTTCATGACACTCGCCGTGCAGGGTTTTCGCATGGGTGCTGAGCCGTTTTTCTTCAATCAATCCGGCGAAAAAAATGCAAAACTGGTTTATGCGCAGGTGATGAAATATTTTGTGATCATCTGCTGTTTTATTTTTTTAGGTGTGGGGATGTTTCCCGATATTTTTAAAATCATCATCGGAAAAGAATACCATGCAGGTTTATATATTGTTCCCGTATTATTATTAGCGAATTTATTTCTCGGTATTTATTATAATCAGAGTGTTTGGTATAAACTCACAGATAAAACTGCATTTGCAACAATAATTCCTATCGCAGGTGCTTTGATCACATTGATCATGAATTATCTTTTAATTCCGGTGATAGGGTATGCGGGTTCTGCATGGGCAACCTTCGGTTGTTATTTCAGTATGGTGGTATTGAGCTGGATCATCGGACAAAAACATTATCATGTGCCTTATAATTTGCGAAAGATTTTATTTTATCTGATCAGCTCGGTTATTTTATGTTTGATCGGTTTATATATTTTAAATCATTCGTCAAATCATACCGTTACTATTTTATCCCGGATTATTTTATTCGGCATATTTGCTGCCATCACCTGGTGGCTCGATCTCTCAGTCTTAATTAAATCCTTCTTAAAAAGAAATAAAACATAAATCATCGCCAAGTCTCAAATCTCAATACTAATTACTCAAATCTATACTACCACGTCGCAATACTCACAACTCAATACTCACATCCATTTATGCTATCCATAAAAATCATCAACAAATCTTCCAACACAAATCCAACCTATGCAACAACACATTCTGCCGGCATGGATCTGCGTGCAAATATTTCTGAGCCAATTGAATTAAAACCATTGGAACGCATTCTTGTCCCGACCGGAATTTTTATTGAATTGCCGGATGGATATGAAGCACAAATTCGTCCACGCAGCGGACTTGCAATTAACAGCGGCATTACATTGCTCAATACGCCCGGAACAATTGATGCGGATTATCGCGGCGAAATAAAAGTGATCGTGGTGAATTTATCCGATCAGACATACCGCATACATCACGGTGATAAAATCGCACAAATGATCATTGCACAACATGAAAAAGTGGAATGGATCAATGTGGATGAACTTTCGTCAACGGAAAGAGATGCGGGCGGATTTGGGCATACGGGGAAATAGCAGGGAGGAAAAAGGAGAAAGGAGAAAAAATATTGAGTATTCAATAAAGAATATTGAATGTAGAAGGTGCGGACGCATGATTGCTTTTAATTATGATAAAGTTCGCTTCACAATTCAATAAAGTCCGGAAAATAGTGTGACTCCATTCATACCGATATGTTACAATTCGCAATTTTGTTCAATTCGAATTTCGCAATTGCGATTCTCTCACCAACTCCACCCCTTCTGCCCTATCTTTGCAACCCGATATGAAGATCATTATTCCGATGGCGGGCATGGGAAAACGCATGCGGCCGCATACACTTACGGTTCCGAAACCATTGATTCCTGTTGCAGGCAAACCGATCGTTCAACGGTTGGTGGAAGATATTGCACAAACTACCGACGAACAGATCGAAGAAATCGCTTTTGTTGTCGGGCATTTTGGGGCAGAAGTTGAAGCCAGCCTGATCAAAATTGCCGAATCAGTCGGCGCAAAAGGAAAAATTTGTTACCAGGATCAACCACTCGGAACGGCACATGCGATTTTATGTGCAGGTGATACGGTGAGCGGCCATATCATCATCGCATTTGCTGATACACTTTTCAAAACGGATTTTAAGATCGACAAAGAAAAAGACGGCGTGATCTGGGTGAATAAAGTAAACGACTGGCAGAATTTTGGCGTAGTGGAATTACACGAAGAGGGCTATATCAGAAACTTTGTAGAAAAACCAAAAGAATTTGTATCCGATTTAGCGATTATCGGCGTTTATTACATCAAAGACGGAGACAGGCTCAGAAATGAAATGCAATATCTCATCGACAACGATATAAAAGAAAAAGGTGAATACCAGCTCACCAACGCACTGGATACGATGCGCAAACAGGGATTTAAATTCGTTCCCGGCAAAGTGGATGAATGGCTCGATTGCGGAAATAAAGATGCAACAGTGTATACGAATCAGCGGGTGCTTGAGTTAAAAAAACAAAAGGAAACGTTAATTCACAATTCGCTGAAAAAAAATAATGCGATCATTATTGAACCTTGTTATGTCGGCGAAAATGTTGTGCTGGAGAATTCAGTGATCGGCCCGCATGTTTCCATTGGAAATAATTCAACCGTTAAAAATTCCATTATTAAAAATTCAATCCTGCAAACCGGCGTAACTATTTCAGATAAAAATATTGTAAATTCGATGATCGGCAATTTCACAAATATTTCAGGAAAAGCAGATGATCTGAGCATTGGTGATTATACAACTACAGCATGAAGAAATTCCAGTCATTTACATTATTAATCCATATCTTTTTTTTAACGGTAATTTTCTCTGCCTGCAATACAACAAAACAGGCAAATAGTCCGGGCCGCCCTTCACAAACAGTTCAAACCACTTCGAGTAAAAGCCGCAATGAAGTTGACACGGCGAATGTTGAGCGCTTTTTTATCGATGGCTGTAAATATGTTGCGATGGGCGATTATGAAAAAGCGAACAGTGCATTTAAAGAAGTGCTGAAGCTAGATCCGAATAACGCCCCTTCCTTTTATGAGCTTGCAAAAATATATTACAAAACGGGGCAGGTAAATGATGCATTGAATTACGCAAAACGCTCGGTTGATATTGCACCGGAAAATGTATATTTCGAATTACTCTTCGCAGATATTCTCACCTATGCAAATTATTATGATGAAGCGGTTAAAACATATCAGAAAATAATTTCCATAGATCCGCAAAACAGAGATGCCTACTATCAGCTTGCATTTATATTTGAAAAACAAAATAATTACCCCGAGGCCTTAAAAGTATTTGAAGATCTTATTTCAAAAATGGGTGAAGACGAACAGGTATTGCTTGAAATGCAGCGCTTGTTTATTATGCAGAACAAACCGGAAGAAGCAATTGAGGTTTTATTGAAATTGCATAAAATGAATCCGGAAGCGCCACAATATTTATATATGCTCACCGAGGCATATCAGGTAACCGGGCAGGTGGAAGAAGCAAATAAAATTTTTGAAGAATTATTATTGATGGATCCGAACAATCCGGATCTGCAATTTAAAAAAGCAGATCTCGCAAGAAGTTCTGGAAATGCACAGGAATATTTTCGTATTCTGCGCACGGTATTTTCAAACCCGGATGGCAATATCGATAAGAAAATATTTTATCTCGTGCCTTTTGTTGATTCAATCGATAAAAAAGAATTTCTGCTGAAAGATTCGGTGCTCGCATGGACAGAGCTGCTTACGGCAGCGCATCCGGAAGATGCAAAAGCATTTGCCATGCGGGGAGATTTTCTTTATTATTTGTCGCAATTAAAGGAAGCGAGAATAAATTACCGTAAATCTGTTGCGATACGATCTGATGTTTTTGATGTGTGGGTGAAATTATTTTATATTGATTCGGATCTGCGCAATTACGATTCCTTAAAAGTGATTTCGGGCCAGGCAATTGAATTATATCCCCTGCAACCTGTTTGTTATTATTTCAATGGAATTGCATTAAAGAATTTAAAGGATAATGAAGGTGCCGTAAAAGTGCTGAAACGCGGCTTACCATTTGCCGTTTCAAATGCAAAACTGCGTGCAGATATGTATACCGCGATGGGAGATGCTTACAATGATTTAAAAAATTATGAAGAAAGCGATAAAGCATTTGAAAGCAGTTTGCAGTTGAATCCGGATAATCCCTATGCATTAAATAATTACGCCTATTATCTTTCATTGCGCAAAGAACACCTCGACAGAGCAGAAGCACTTGCCAAACATGCGCTTGAACTTGCCCCGAACGAATCGTCGCTGGAAGATACATATGCATGGGTATTATTCCAGAACGGCAAATACAATGATGCAAAAAAATGGCTTGAAAAAGCAATGCAGCACGGCGGTGATAAAAGCGGTGTGATTGTTGAACATTACGGCGATGTATTATTTAATTTAGGAGATGTGGAGGAAGCCGTTGAAGCATGGACAAAAGCGAAACAACTGGGCGGCACTTCAGATATGATCGATAAAAAGATCAACGATAAAAAATATTACGAATAAAATGCGATGAGCAGACTAAATCATACTTTTTTCATTTTGGTTTTCAGTTTTGCGATATTGCAATACGGCTGCAAAACAACCGGTGGTATTTTCGGAAATAAAATAAAATCATTATCTGCAACTGAACTAAATACTGAAATTCAGAACAACAGAATTTCTTTTCAAACATTTTCTTCCAAATCAAAAATTGAAGTAACAGGCCCGGATATCAACCAGAGTGTTTCAGCGCAAATCGATATGGTTGCTGATTCCATCATCGGCATTTCACTGCGGGTGATCGGTATTGAAGGCGCACGCATGCGCATCACGCCCGACTCGGTACAAATCATTGACCGGCTGAACCAAACATATCTTTCAAAAGGATTTGAATTTATTCAGCAGCAATTTGCTTTGGAAATTTCCTTTGCAGATCTGCAGAATATGATCGCGGGTAATCCTGTATTTTACGACAGTGCTTCACTTTCAATGGGAGTGGCTGACGACAAATATGTACTATTCTCTCAAAATACTGTGTATAAAAATTCAATTTGGCTGACTTCCGCTTTTGAACTGAGCCGTATGTTTATCGAAGATTTGGGGCAGCAGCGCAATATGACTCTCACCTATTCGGGATTTGATAAAATAGAAGGGAAGCCATTTGCGTTTATTCGGACAATACTGATCGACGCCCAGACAGATTACAAAGCCACGATTGAATTCACAAAAGTTACTTTAAATGAACCGATTGATTTCGCCTTCTCGATTAATCCAAAGTATAAAAAGATTGAATAATTCCTGTTCAATCTCTTCTGCCCTTATTTTATTTTTCTTCATTGCATTTTTTTCAAACCCGGCATTTTCTCAAACCGGCGATAAAAAAACTTTGCAGAATAAATATGAAAAACTCCAGAACGAAATTGACGATGCAGAAGATCTTTTAAACTCCACAAAAAAGAAAAAAGAAAATTCTCTCAACGAATTAAAATTATTAAACCGGAAGATCGATATCCGTGAAGAAGTGATCGGCAATATTTCACAGCAGGTAAAATCGGTTGATCAGCAGATCAATGAAACATCGTCTACCATTCAAAGCATGCAGGATGATATGACCGAATTGAAAGAGCAGTATGCAAAAATGGTTTATTACACATATGTGAATGACCAGAAGTTTGAACCGCTGCATTTTATTTTTTCTGCAAAAAGCATAAATGATGCATTTGAACGGATACAATATGTAAAAACATTTCATTCTTTCCGCAAAGAACAGATCGATGCAATTGAAATGATGACGGGAAAACTGGAAGGAAAACTCGAAAGTATAAAAAAAGACAAAGACGAAAAACAGGAATTGCTGAGTAAAGAAGAAAAAGAAAAAAGCAAACTCGACAGTGAAAAATCGCAAAAGGATAAAACATTAAAATCGCTGCAGGCACAGGAAAAAGACCTGAAAAAACAAATCGACAAAAAGAAAAAAGACGCCGCTGATCTGAATAAAAAAATTCAGTCTGTAATTGCGGAAGAAATAAAAAAGGAAAAAGAAAAAGCGGCACTTGCTGCCGCCGAAGCTGCAAAGAAAAAAGAAGCAGAAAGTAAAACAACGGCAGGAACAGAAACAAAAACCACTACAAAAACAACAACGGAAACCGCAACAACCAAAACAGCATCTACGGTAAATCTCGGATTAACTCCCGAGATGCAGCTCATCTCCAAAAATTTTGAAGGCAATAAAGGAAAACTGCCCTGGCCTGTTGAACGAGGTACAATAACCGAGCGGTTTGGAAAACATGCGCATCCGGTTTTAAAAGATATCATGGTGGAAAATAACGGAATCGATATTTTAACAACGGATGATGCGGCAGTGCGATCGATATTTGACGGTTCGGTGGTGAATGTAATTTTTAATCCGTCGTTTCAGAAAGGTGTGATCATAAAACACGGTGAATATTATTCTGTTTATACAAATCTTTCGGATGTAAGCGTAAAAGCAGGTGATAAAATCACAACGAAACAACGCATCGGCACTGCATGGAAAAACCCCGAAGAAGATAAAACGGAAGTGCATCTCGAGATATGGAAAAATACAGTGCTGCTTGATCCGGCATTATGGATCAATAAATAATCTGCACTAAAAAATCTTTTAATTTTCTTTAACCAGCTTAAACGAAACCCATTCATCGTTATTGGTTATTTTCATAAAATAAATCCCGTTTGCCAACGCCGGAAGTTGTAATGTGAGATCTGCGTGAAAATCACCACTTGCCATTAATTGCCCGGAAATATCATACAAATAATAATTCCCGTTTGTGAAATCTTCATTCGCTGTCAGATATAATGTATTTTGAAAAGGGTTAGGAAAACATTTTATGTTTAACGGCGGATTTTCCGTTTGGCCTATTTCCGTGAGCATACATCCGGATTTAAAATACAGATCCATATTCTCCGTCAATACATTCCATTCCCTGTTATACAGATTATCAAAAACCGAGAAGCCTGATGCAAATAATTGATTGTCAAAAACACCATTCAAATTATATATATAATCATCTTCCGCAAAAACTGGAAATCTGAATTCACAAATCTGATTTAATCCGGTGTCAACTGCATAAAATTTCTGGACTCCATCATTGATGTTCATTATTAAAATCGAGTCATTTAAAATTCCGGTTGGAGAAATCCCCAATGAGAAAGCCTCTGGACCAATTAATGCATTTGCAAGGTAAACACCGGCTACCGGTTGTAATTGAATCTTGGAGATGCGTGTTTGATATGGATTCGATCCCGGACCTGAAATCAGAGAAAGTGTAGTCACGTATAAATAATTATTCAGGATCTGCATATCTCCAAAAAAACTGTTGATACCGCCATCTGGTGTTGTAAAACTAAGTGGCGCAGCAGGACTGAAATCGTCGTTGTAAATTGAGAGACAAGCCAGAATATGATAAAAATCCGTTGGCGAATCACGCATGATACCACCGACAAATATTTTCCCTGAGTCGTCATACACAATTTGAGCGGGATCTCGCATGGCCAATGGATCTTCATGCGACTCGATCAGATTTCCGACTGTGTCTATTTTCTGAATTACAATATGAGAGTAAACACTGTCCGATTCAAAATGCCGTTCACGAAGTGCGAGTATATTGTCGTTAAAACAGGTAATGTCCTTTAAAGTATTATTTACAGAATCTGAATAAAACCGGAAAAACAAACTGTCTCCTTCATTATTAAATTTTGCAATAAACATTTCATAATAATTAATTGAACTATCCAGCCATGATCCACCGATATAAAATGAATTGTCGTTAAATGCGATTAATTCTTTCGCCAATAAACGGGAGGTTAATGTGTGGTTGTAAATTTCAGACCAGATGATAGTACCTGTCTGATCGTAAAATGTAATGGTGAACCCGTAAATATCGGCGGCCCCGTCGTGCCTGCTGCCTAAAACCAAAATTCCATCATTCCATTCCAATGATTTAAAACCAGTAGTTCCATGTCCGAAGTCAATCGTATCGTTAAATACCAGTTGATCATAAATTTGTGCTGAACTGGTAAGCAGAAATAAACGCATTGCGAGCAATAAAAAAATGTGTCTGGGCATATTTTAAAAACGTAAAGTTATACCCTATTATTTCCTTTAATAATTCAAATGATAAAGTGTCTCACACTTAAAAAACCCTTACATTTGTATTCCAATCAAACTTTAAACAATGAATACAGTGCTTTTGCTTAGCATGCCAAGCGGAATGGAATGGGTGATCATCATATTAGCAATTTTACTTTTGTTCGGGGGTAAAAAGATCCCGGAACTGATGCGTGGTATCGGAAAGGGTATCCGGGAGTTTAACGATGCTAAAAACAATGTGAGTCGTGAGATCCGTGAAGGAATGAACGACGAAACAAAGAAGACTGAAGAAAAGTAATTCTCCCGCCTTCCATGCCATTTATCTATGAGAATTTAAGAAAGACGCAGGGCGATCTGCGTGCGGGATCGATCACCTGCGAAGGAATCATTCGGCATTATCTCCATACGATCGAAGAAAAGAAACATCTCAATGCGTTTCTCGAAGTCTTCACTGAAGATGCCCTTCAGAAAGCAAATGAAATAGACAAAAAAATTAAATCAGGCACAGAACCGGGCAAGCTCTTCGGGCTTGTTGTTGGTGTGAAAGATGTGATCTGTATGAAGGGCAGGAAGGTTACTGCCTCCTCAAAAGTTTTAGACGATTTCCATTCATTATACAATGCAACCGTGATTGACCGGTTGTTGCAGGAAGATGCAATAATTATCGGCCGCTGCAATTGCGACGAATTCGCAATGGGATCGAGCAATGAAAATTCAGCATTCGGGCCCGTTCTCAACGACTTCGACAATTCCAAAGTGTCGGGAGGAAGCTCAGGCGGTTCAACGGTTGCGGTGCAGGCCGGATTATGCATGGTTTCACTCGGATCGGAAACAGGCGGATCAATTCGCCAGCCGGCATCCTTTTGCGGGAATATCGGCCTGAAGCCAACATATGGCCGTTTGTCGAGATACGGCCTGATCGCATTTGCATCTTCTTTCGATCAGATCGGTCCCATTACAAACAATGCAGAGGATATGGCCTTGATGATGGAAGTGATGGCCGGCTTTGATGAACACGACAGCACTAGTGCCGGACACAAGCCGCATAAATATTCCGAACATCTCAGGCTCGACCGCAAACTCAAAATAGGTTATTATCCGCAAACACTCAATAACCCGAAAATTGATCCCGAAATAAGTGAATCAATTCAGAAATTGATCGATTGGCTCAAAAAAGAAGGACATTCGGTTGAATCCTGTGACCTCACATATCTGGATTATCTCGTTCCGACATATTATGTGCTCACAACAGCTGAAGCGTCATCCAATCTTTCTCGCTTTTCAGGCATTCATTACGGCTTCCGCGATATGGAGGCTACTGAAAGTGAAACCGTGATTAAAAGATCCCGCTCCATTGGTTTTGGAAAAGAAGTGCAGAGAAGAATTATGCTCGGCACGTTTGTTCTGAGTTCAGGATATTATGATGCGTATTATACAAGAGCACAGAAGGTACGCAGAATAATACGTGACGATACAAAGAAAGCACTTGAACAATTTGACCTGATCTTATTACCTACAACTCCGACAACGGCTTTTAAGCTGGGAGAGAAAACAAAAGATCCGATTGAGATGTATCTGGCTGATATCTTCACCGTTCAGGCAAATATTACCGGATTGCCCGCGATCAATGTACCTTTATTTAGACATAGCAATGGGATGCCTTTTGGTGCACAACTAATGGCTGATAGCTTCAAAGAAGACTTACTCTTATCTGTGACCGACTACCTGTTAAAGAATTACTAAAATCCTTATGTGGAAAAGGATTTAAATGTGAACCCACACAATAAAAGGCTAATTTTATAGTTTTAATCAAATTTCACAGCCAATTAAATTTTTAGTAACGAATGCAGCTTCTCAGAATTACCGTATTATGCCTTTTGCTGGGGGGAACAGCGAAAGCACAAGTCTCTAATTCACCTAATGCAGGAACGTCGGAAAATCAATTAAAATTGATGGCGGCGAATGAAACTGTAAATGCATTGGACAGTATGTTTGAATCATACTTTTCTTCCAACCCTGCATGGAGTTTTAATGAAAATGAATACAATCTCTATGGTTATGCGGTGACGGATACCCCAAGATTTACACCTGCGGTGTATGCTGAGCGCATTTCCAAAATAAGCTCTCCTATCGAATATACTTACAATGAAGATGTCCAGGCATTTATTGACCTCTATACTTTGAGACGCCGCGGACAGGTTTCGAATATGCTCGGCCTCAGCCAGGTGTATTTCCCTATGTTTGAAGAAGAACTGGACAAGAACAATATGCCGATCGAATTGAAATATCTTCCGATCATTGAATCGGCTTTAAATACAAATGCGGTTTCAAAAGCAGGTGCCTCCGGTTTATGGCAGTTTATGCTCGGCACCGGTAAATTAATGGGATTGAAGATCGATTCCTATGTTGATGAGCGCCGCGATCCGCATATGGCAACAAAAGCTGCCTGCCAGTATCTTCAGGATCTGCATGATATTTATGATAACTGGTTGCTCGCGATAGCGGCATATAACTGCGGACCGGGCAATGTAAATAAAGCTTTGCGCCGTGCAGGCGGGGAGAATAAAACGTTCTGGGATATTGAAGAATATTTACCGAAAGAAACCCGCGGATATGTTCCTGCTTTTATTGCTGCAACTTATGTTTTTGAATACAATAAAGAACACAATATCCGTCCTGCAGAATTCGGATATAATTTCAGCATGATCGACACATTGATGATCACGAAAAAAATGACCATTCATCAGCTCGCACCATTTGTGGGATTAACACCTGAAGAAATTGCTTTTCACAACCCTGCGCTGAAAACAAAAACAATTCCAGGATCCCCTTATCCTTATCCGCTGCATTTACCAATGAAAGCAGTAGCGTTATATTTTGCGAATGAAGATTCATTATTTGCATCGCTTGAGAAAAAAGATGCAGCCAACCTTGTTGCACTTACAAAAACAATAAATACAAATACAGAGAAAACTGAAACATCAACAACTTCATCTGAAACAATTATCGACCCGACCGCACCAACACTTGTTACCTATACTGTGAAAAAAGGCGATAACCTCGGATATATTTCCGATTGGTTTGATTGCACCGTTACGGATATTAAAAAATGGAATAGTTTTTCATCAACTAAAATTATTCCCGGACAAAAATTAAAATTATATGTGCCGGCAGGTCATAAAGATGAATATGCGCAGATCAATAAAATGACGTTGAGTGAGAAACAAAAATTAACCGATATTCAATTGATCAGTGGTGCAGCAAAAGAAAAAGTACAGACCGACGAAATTATTTATTATACCGTAAAACCCGGAGATACGCTTTGGGAAATCTCTCAGAAATATCCTGAAAATACAGTTGATGGAATTCGCTCATTGAATGGATTATCCAAAAACGAAACGCTGAAATCAGGAATGAAAATAAAATTGGTGAAATAAGGAGTGATCGGCTGCTAGCCGCTAGCTACTAGCCTCTAGCTACTAGCTACTAGATACTAGCTACTAGATACTACTCACCACTCATTTCGGTTCCAGATAAAACACATCATCATCTGCGGTATATGTATCTTCTACTGTAAGTTTATTTTCGCTTAATTCAACGATATGATATAATCTTGTTCTGTTCGGATCAACCAATTGTGCATCTTCCAGATCATTCTGAAATTCCCAATTTCCATTAACAGGTACGGTAATACCATACACCAGATAATATTCAGTATAAGTGCCTTCCGCTCTGAAATCGATCCAGTAATTCGGATACAGTGCATCAAAAGTTGCCGTTTCATCAAAACCATTTAATTCATATTTCACCACTTTCCATTCGCGGCTTAAATCAGATGTCATTTGCTCTTCTTTTTTATCCTGACTGCAGGCATTAAAAAGAAATACAATTCCGGTCAATAAAATATTTTTCATTTTCTTCATACTACTTAATTATAAATATAAATCATTTTGCTTATCGTTCCTTCATCACCCGATAAACGGATAATGATTTGCTGTGAGGGCAATTCAGGTAATTGCACTTCCATCAGATTATTATGTTCAATTATAGTTGCATTTATTTTTTCGCCTAATAAATTCAGCACTTCAATATGATTTAATTTTAAACCGGCCGGTGCAGAAATATAAATAATATCTTTTGCGGGGTTCGGATAAATCTGAATTAATTGCAAAAGATTATTTTCAACCCCCTGGCAAATATCCACCGTTACCGTAATTGTATCAATATCATAACAACCGTTTGCATCAAACCCCTGCACAATATATTCTGTTGTTGAAGTTGGGGCAACAATTATTTCGGCACATGGCGGATCACATGGAACAACCGGTTCCGGTGTCCAGATATAATTAACACCGCCTTCTGCAAATAATGTGGTTGAATCTCCTCTGCAAATCGTTACATCTCCGCTATTACTGATCGCCGTCAACGGATTAATTTCAATATCAACTGTATCTGTTGAAGTACATCCGTTTGCATCTGTCACATACACAATATATGTAATTGTTGCTTCGGGAAAACAATTCGGATTTGCAATTGTATCATTTTCAAGATACGTGGCGGGTGTCCATAAATAAGAAACACCACCTTCGGCATGTAATTTTAAAGGATCGCCGACACATAAAACAGTATCAGGTCCCGCAACTGCAATTACTTCCGGTAATACATTCACAAATACCGTATCAATATCAAAACATCCTTCTGCATTTTCAACCGTAACATAATAAGTCATATTTGTCGGAGGTGTACAAATTGGATTTGCAGAAGTTGCATCATCCAAAAATATATCAGGACTCCATGTGTAATTTATTCCACCTGCAGAATTTAATTCTACGGATGCATCATGACAAACATTTACATCTTCCACCGTACTTGCAAAATCAGCAGCGGAAACAAAAACATTTACCGTATCAATATCTTCACAACCATCTGCATTTATTGAAGTAACATAATAAGTAATATTTTCGAGCGGAGTGCAAACCGGGTCAGGAGAAAAAGGATCATCAAGATACGTTGCCGGCGACCATACATATTCTTCTCCTCCGCTTGCAAATAAATCCGTACTTCCTCCACCGCAAATCGTAATATCTTCGCTTGCAGTCAAAAAATCGCCCGGTGCAATAAATACATTAACTGTATCCATATCTTCACAACCATCCACGCTGATGGAAGAAACATAATAAGTAATATCGGTTAAAGGTGTGCATAAAGGTGTTGCAGATGTTGCGTCATCGAGATAGGTTGAAGGGCTCCACACATATGCAGCACCCCCGCCTGCAAATAAAACAACTGCATCACCGCATGTTGAAATATCTCCGATCGTATATAAAAAATCAGATGAGCTTACATCAACAAAAACAGAATCCATTCCGGAACATCCGTTTGCATCAGTAACGGTAACATAATAAGTAATATCAGAAGGAGCTGTGCATTCCGGGTTCGCAATTGCAATATTATCAAGATATAATCCGGGGCTCCATAAATAATTAATACCACCGGATGCATTTAATATTGTTGACTCACCGCTGCAAATTGTAATATCATCTCCTGCATCTGCAATTACAGGTGCAGCAACTGCAATTGTAATCGTATCATAATCCGTACAACCCGATGCGTTTGATACTTCAAGAACATATGTTGTGGTGGTAAGCGGCGAACATTCCGGATTTGAAATAAACGGATTATCTAAATAAATTGCCGGCGACCATGTATAGGTTGAACCTCCTGATGCATTTAAATTCAGGCTTGCACCGTTGCAAATTGTTGTATCATTTCCAGCAAAAGCAAAATTGCCATTGAAAGTAAGTGCACTTTCAGCTAAAAGAAGTGAAGAAATTATTGTCCCGTTTGCTCCGGAAGATGCGCCGTTATTTTCACCGTAACAGGGACTCGTTACGGTTGTATTTGTTCCATACAAACCACCCGTTAAATCCGTTGTTACACCGGGCCATATTGCAGCTCCACTATGCTTAATTACACCGCCGGATCCGCCGCCACCCGGACCGGTGCATTGATCGGCTCCGGTATCCCCGCCTTTACCACCTTTTGCCAGAAGTGAAACCGCAGATACAGCAGGTGAAATAATCAATATCGAGCCACCGGCACCACCGCCTCCTGCACCATCTCCCCAGGCCAGATCAGTTACTGTTGCACCGTTTGAAATTATCGAATGCGTATTGCCGATGATCTGATTCGCTCTGATAATGATTATCCCGCCACCATTTCCGCCATCGGTTCCATTCGTATTATTTCCGTGGCCGGCACCGCCGCCGCCGCCCAAAAATATTTTATCCGTAGCCATGGTTTGATCTAGGGCTATACCTCCAAGGCCCGGACTTCCGGGGCATGAAAACATCGGTTCATCATTCTCACCTGCAACACCTCCGTTTGCGCCGTTACCACCGCCGCCCGCTCCTGCATTATGATCATTTCCGCCGCCGCCGCCGTTCACTGCTTTGCCTCTGCAAGCGAGATATCCCGAAGAAAGTATTACAATTCCCTCTCCCTTTTCTCCACCCTTTCCCGAAAGGGTATCAGAAAAATATACAGAGCTTCCGGTTCCGAAAGGACAGCTTTCAGGAAAATTTCCACCATTACCACCTCTGAAGCCCTTTCCGGATACATCGATATCTGCATTCAGCGTAAGCACATCTGCCTCTATCACCAAAACGCCCCCTGTTGTTCCATTCCAGCTCGCAGCAGTAAGCACACCATCCACATCCGCATCATTATAATTCGCAACTCTGATCAGCTGCACAAAAGCAGATGTATTGTAATTGCGTTCGATTTCATTTTCAAGAATAATACTCGTTCCTGCAACAGAAGCAATTGTTCCGAATTCATAATTACCTGCCTCATTATAAGAGGTGATATTTCCGAAACTTGCCGTGTTCGTCAGATTCACATCCGCCCCTTTCATCTGGATGATCAACACACGATCGCCTGCAGAAAATCCTGCCGCCGAACTCACTACTAAACTGTTTGTGCAATCATCAATTGAAAGTACCGAAGTATAGGAATTTACAATACCACTTATTGAAACCTGGGCCAAGGCGATTTGAGAAATGAAGGAGAGAAATAAAATATAGTGTATTCGTTTTTTCATGCATGTAATGATTGTGAATTCAAATTGTAAATAAAAATACAAATCATTTGGTTGATGAAGTTGCGATTCTCTGCGTTGCATTATAATTTCACGTAAAAATTAAACTATGTATACCATTCAGGATCGCATACAAAAAGAAATTCAGGAAATCAGGGATTCAGGTCTTTATAAAAATGAACGGGTGATCACGTCTCCGCAGGGGGCAGATATCACAATTGAAGGCGGAAAAAAAGTAATTAATTTTTGTGCAAATAATTATCTCGGACTGAGTTCACATCCGAAAGTAATTGAGGCGGCAAAAAAAGCGATCGACAGTCATGGATACGGCATGAGTTCAGTTCGGTTTATTTGCGGCACACAGGATATGCATAAACAACTGGAAAAAAAGATTTCCGAATTTTTAGGAACAGAAGATACAATTTTATATGCAGCGGCATTTGATGCAAACGGCGGTGTATTTGAACCTTTGTTTGGAGAAGAAGATGCAATTATTTCCGATGCTTTAAATCATGCGAGTATTATTGACGGTGTGCGTTTAACAAAATCTGTTCGTTACAGATATGCGCACAATGATATGCAGGATCTTGAGGAACAATTAAAAACTTCACAGGCACAACGCAGCAGAATTATTGTGACGGATGGTGCATTCAGTATGGACGGAACAATTGCACGCCTCGATGAAATTGTTGTGCTTGCAGAAAAATATAATGCAATGATCATGATCGATGAATGTCATGCAAGCGGATTTTTGGGAAAAACAGGAAGAGGCACGCATGAATATCGCGGCGTGATGGGAAAAATTGATATTATCACCGGCACATTGGGAAAAGCGCTTGGAGGTGCAAGCGGAGGATTTACTTCAGGCAGAAAAGAAATAATTGAAATTTTACGCCAGCGTTCAAGACCTTATTTATTTTCAAATACATTGGCACCATCGATCACCGGAGCAAGTATCGCTGTTTTGGATCTGCTGAGTGAAACAACTGAATTGCGGGATAAACTGGAAACAAACACAAAATATTTCCGCACAAAAATGACAGAGGCAGGATTTGATATCAAGCCCGGCGAACACCCTATTGTTCCCATTATGTTGTATGATGCAGTTTTAAGCCAGAATATGGCGGCCAAATTACTTGAAGAAGGAATTTATGTGATCGGATTTTATTTTCCAGTTGTGCCGAAAGGACAGGCAAGAATTCGGGTGCAAATATCTGCAGCGCATGATATGCACCACCTGGATAAAGCAATTGAGGCATTTACAAAAGTGGGTAAGGAATTGGGAGTGATTAAGGCGGTGGGCAGCGGGCAGTAAACAGTCGCAGTGGGCAGTCGCAGTTGGCAGTCTCAGCTGGCAGTTGGAGGATAGCTATCTAGCAGTTGGAGCGGCTGGTACGGGTATTTTACACCAATCTTACAAAGCGCAGCCGCGATAAAAGCCAATTGACGTAATTTTACGGCAGGCATGCAAAGAAGAATTATTTCAATTGCGTTTTTAGTGCTGCTTATTGTTTCAGGAAGCGGGATCAGTTATTTGTTTTCAATGCAACTTGCAAGAACAAATGCCCGCAAATTTGAATCTGAAATATTGCAGGAAGCAAATACACTTGAAAGTATTTCGATGAGCATTGATGCGTTTCATGCATTGCCTAAAGAAAAAATTTCCTCTTCTATTTTTGAGATCACTTATCAGAACAAGCGCTTTGATATTTACAAAACAGAAACAAAAGGGAACACTGTGTATTTGTTTGCAAAGCAGGATAAGCACGAAGAATTCATTCTGAAAAATTTTGCGGCAGCACACAGCAGTAAAAAATCAGATCAGCGCACAATTCCTTTCTATGCTTTTCATTTCTTTATTACTGAAAAAATAAATTTCAATTCTGAACAAAATAAAAATATATACCCGGCAATTACATGTATTGCCGATCATTTGAATTTCAGTTTTGTTCCCTCACCACCACCTGATATTGAATTTGCATAACGTGTTCAGCAAATTCATTTTTCATCCAATTTAATTTCATGCGTATTTTATCACTGAAACGTGATGTATGTTTTCTGGTGATTTGTTTTATGGCGCATTGCGTAATTGCACAAGACACATTGCAATTGCCTGCAGTGATTGTAACATCTTATAAAGATGAACGGCCAAAACAAACCAGTCTCCACATTGAACCGATCACAATTAATCAGATCAGTCGTTCAGGTGCTTTCAACCTGAGTGATGCGATTGCTAAAACGCCGGGCATCAGCCAGCTTTCAACGGGAGTTGCAATTTCAAAACCTGTCATCCGCGGCTTATACGGGAATCGTGTGCTTATAATGTTTTCGGGTTTGCGTTTCGACAATCAGCAATGGCAGGACGAACACGGGCTCGGGCTTAGTGATATCGGAATTTCAAGAGTTGAAATCATCAAAGGGCCTTTCTCATTATTATACGGCACCGAAGCAGTTGCCGGTGTAATTAATATTATTGAAGAAGAAAAAGCCAAAAGCGGAACGCATGAAACCGATCTTGGAATTAAAATGCATTCAAACACTTTGGGAGGAACATTTCAATGCGGTACAAAAATAAATTACGGTTCACATTGGCTGCATTTTAGAGGAGGCATTGAATCAAATGCTGATTATGCGGATGGAAATAATACACGCATTTTAAACAGCCGGTTCGACGGATATTATTTTAAAGCCGGATTTGGATTTAAAAAAGCAAATTGGATGAGTGAAAACAATTATAATTTTTCACTCAATCGTTTCGGATTTATATTCAGTGATATTTATGATTTCTTCGATCAGCCGGATGCGAGATGGAGCAGAGATTTTCCCGGCCCGCATCATATCGTGCTACTGCATATTTTTTCTTCGCAAAATAATTTTTATCTGCCGCATTCCGAAATCAAACTGAATGTCGGCGTGCAGTCAAATCAACGCATGGAAGATGAAGGTGCCGGCGGCATCAGTTTAAATATGCATCTGCTAACCGGTGAATATACCTTCCGCTGGATAAAATCCATTTCTGCACGAACTGATCTTATTCTCGCAAATATCACTTCCGTGGAAAACAACACGAATTATGGAAAGCGAAAAATAATTCCGGATGCGTGGATGGTTGAAAGCGGTATTTCAGGGTTTATTAAATATCATGTGCAAAATTCCGTGATCGAAATTGGCGCAGGCTTGGGAAGCCGCTATATTAAAACCCTGCTCACAACAGGAGTGAATTCGGCGGAAAAAGAAATTGATCCGTTTCAAATCAATCGCCCTTTTGGAAACGGAATGGCCGGAATCAGCCTGAATCCGAATGATGCATGGAATTTTAAATTAAATGCAGCAACAGGTGTGCGCAGTCCGAATCTCGCAGAACTTTCTTCCAATGGTTTGCATGAAGGAATATTCACATATGAAATAGGCGATCCTGCATTAAAAAATGAAATGAATCTGAATTGCGGTGGAGATATAAATTATACTGCCGCAGGAATTCAATTTTCCATCAGCGGATTTTATAATCATTTCATCAATTATATTTATTTATCGCCCACAGATGAAGAATGGTTTGGATTTCCGATCTACAGATACCTGCAGCAAAATGCAGATCTATATGGTGGTGAAGCAAGCCTTTCATGTGTGCCTTCATTTTTAAAACAAAGTAAAATTCAGATCGCCTATTCAGGTATGATCGGGCAAACGGCTGACGGGAATCATCTTCCTTTTATTCCTGCACAAAAAATAACACCGGAATTACGCTTCGAATTTGCTGAAATAAAACGCCTGCGGGATTTCTATTTCTTCGTCAGCAATGATTTTGTGTGCAGGCAAAATAATACGGCGCCTGAAGAAACGAGCACAAACAGTTATCAGTTATTAAATGCAGGTATCGGATGCACTGCATTAATCAATGAATTTCCTCTTGCATTATCTCTTGCGGGAAATAATTTACTGAATGAAGTGTACTTCGATCATCTGTCCCGGTTTAAACTGCTCGGTTTATATAATATCGGAACAAATATTACAATCAATTGCAAAATCAATTTTTCTAAACAAAACAAAAACAACAAATATGAAAAAGCAAATTAAATTTTTTAGCTCCCTGCTCATTCTGTCAATTACAATAATTTCATTCAGCTCGTGTAATAAAGAAGAGGATGAAATGAGAAATCCTTCCATCAGTTTTAAAACAGGCGGAACATATATTTCAGCAGATGCACCTGTAACTGCGGGTGCGGCTGTTCTGATCGGCATTGAGGCGGAAAAAGCGGAAGGGGAAGAAGAAGATGTGTTACAGCATTTTAATATTTCAAAATCATTAAATGGGGGTGCTGCAACAACGGTATATGATGTTGATCTCACAACGGCAGAAGAAGATCTGTATGATTATGATTTCAATACTACTGCAAGCACAACTGTTGGTGATACCGAAAAATACACATTTACAATTACAAACCGCGACGGCCTGATCGGACAAGTGAGCCTGACGATCACGGCGCACTAATTTTTGTGTGTGCAGTTGAACCCGGTGTCCGTTTGGGTGCCGGGTTTTTTATTTTATATATCTTCGATGAACAATGCCGGTCATGATGGAAAAGTCACAATTAAAAATGCATGATTTTCCTTTCGAAAATCTGATCATGGATTTTATTCTGCTCGCCTGCTATTATTTTTTATTGAACGATTTAATTCACTGGCAATCAAATCACCTGATTGCTTCAGGATGGATCACGATCATTTTGAATATCGCTGCGGCGGCTTTCGGCATCCTTACATTTTTCAGTATTTACAGCGAGGAATATGAATTAAAAACATACCGTGCATATCTCACGGGTTTTGAAGGTGCGGTGATCGGCATATCGGCACTTATCACTTTTGTTGCAGCATTCTGGTGGCTTGTGCCCTACCAGGCAATTAAATCCGTTACCGGTTTCGGTATTTACAACGGGCTCACAATGCTTGTGTATTTTATTGTTTGTTTACTTGTTATGGCTGAAGCAATGAATAAAAAGAAATATTACCGTTTCAGCAAAACAAAAACTGCGGGATTTATTTCTGTGCTGCTGAACGGCATTTTTTTTCTGTTCAGCTACGCCCTCTTAATTGCAAGTTTGCGCATCTGGCAACCCGAACATGCTGTTTATCAAATATTGGGAATTGGCTGCCTTGTGGTTTTTTATCTTCCCTTCCGGATATTTTTACTGCTGCGTCCACCTTTTCATAAAATAGAAATGGCAAGTGTATTTGCGAGTTTTATTTTAATGGTTATGCATTTATTAAACGCTTATCAACCTGTTTAAAATAAAAAAGCCGGCATCACCGGCTTTTGAAATTGTATCATTTATTTCAGGCTTCCATATTGTGTGTTACCCAAAAATTATTTGTTCCTTCTCCTACGAGTAAAATAATTTTTTGCTGAGCGATGAGATCAAGTACTGATAAAAACCTGAACACTGCCTGAAATTTATCCTTACATGAATTAAATACATCGGCAAAAGGCACATTCTTTTTTCCTTTGCAATATCCGAGCACACCAAGGCTTTCTTCTTCAATTGTATAATTATATTCAAATATCACATGATCCACCACATGCGGTTTATTGCGGTAGCGATCCATCACTTTTTCAAATACTTTAAGCAGCACAAATAAATTCACCGTGCTCAATTCCATTTCATTTGAAAATTTCTTTCCGAGTATATCGTGTTCCACAGGAATATTTCCGCGGATTATTTTCAACTGTCTGTCTTCCTCCAGATTTGCAAGATCCGATAATACTTCTTTATAACGTTTGTATTCAAGCAGGCGGTCAACCAATTCTTTCCGCGGGTCAATTTCATTTCCGAATTCATCAAGTTCTTTTCTTGGCAATAACATTTTTGCCTTTATGCGCATCAATGTTGCAGCAACCAAAATAAAATCACTGGCAATTTCAATATTTAATTGCTGCATGCTGTGAATATAGGTGAGGAAATCCTTCGTGATCTTTGAAATCGGAATATCATGAATATCCAGTTCATCTCTTTCAATAAAAAATAAAAGCAGATCAAACGGCCCTTCAAACTGAGGGAGTTTTATTTCGAAAGTTTGTTGTTCGTTCATTAATTATGTGTTCGAGTGTTAATGTGTTCGTGTGTTCAAGTGTCCGACTGCCGCAGCGCATGCGCCTTTCGTCGGCCGGCAGGTTCACGTCTTTTGCTTAAGATAGACTCAGCATCCTGATTCCTGATTCTTGGTTCTTGGTTCTAATTGGCAATTTCCGACATAAACTGAATATGCAATAACCGCAATTCTTCAAAATTCAATCCTTCATCTTTCAAATCATTGAAAGCTTCACGCAGGTCGAGTGTTTTCATATTTACAAAATAATCATGCACTTCTTCCTGCAGATCCATTTCAATTATATCGTCGAGATAATATCCGAGATTGAGTTTTGTTCCGGATGAAACAATTGTTTCGATCTCATCAACAAAATCAGGAAAATTCAGATTAATACTTCTCGCAATATCGGGCAGCGGCATTTTTTTATCGATAAACTGGATGATCTTCACTTTATGAGCAGATTTATTCACTACCTGCTTCATCACAAATTCGCTCGGCTTTTCAATTTCATTTTCTTCCACATATTCTGCGATCAGCTCCATAAAATCTTTACCATATTTCTCAAATTTTCCTTTGCTCACGCCGGAAATTTTGATCATTTCATCCGCCGTAGTCGGATACATGGTTGCCATTTCTTCCAGTGAATTCTCAGAAAAAATAACGTATGGTGGTAAGCCGGCATCTTTTGCAACGCGGTCACGCAAACTGATCAGCATATCCATCAAAGCAGGATCCAGCACACTTTTACCTGCTGCATTATCCATGTCCACATCAGAAGTATCTGCTTCGTAATCATGATTCAGGGAGATCATCACAGACTTCGGATTCTTAATAAAATCTTTTCCTTTTTCTGTTAAGCGGATCAATCCGTATTGTTCGATGTCTTTATATACAAATTCATTTAACAAACACTGACGCAAAACAGAATTCCAGAAATGGTCGTCTTTTTCTTTACCGATGCCGAATACTTCAAGTTTATCGTGACGGTAATTTTGATTTTCCGTTGTTTTCTTTCCAACGAGCAGGTCAACTAAATACGGGATTGTATAATTTTCGTTTACCGCAGTAATTACTTTCAATGCGTTTTGCAGAAAATCCTTTCCTTCAATTTTTTCTTTCGGTTTCAAACAATTATCACATGATCCGCAATTTTCACTTGGGTAATCTTCTCCGAAATAAAACAATAAAAATTTTCTCCTGCATACACTTGTTTCTGCATAAGCTGCAGTTTCAGCTAATAATTGCGCACCCATTTCGCGTTCAGCGAGCGGTTTATCCCGCATGAATTTTTCCAGTTTCTCAATATCCTTATAGCTGTAAAATGCAATACATTTTCCTTCGAGTCCGTCGCGGCCGCCGCGGCCTGTTTCCTGGTAATAATTTTCGATGGATTTCGGAATGTCGAAATGGATCACAAAACGTACATCCGGTTTATCGATTCCCATTCCGAAGGCGATGGTTGCAACAATCACCTGATGTTCTTCCATAAGAAATTTATCCTGCACTTCCGGACGTGTTTGAGCATCCATGCCGGCGTGGTATGCGCCTGCCTTTATTCCGTTGATATTTAAAACCTTTGCAATCTCTTCAGTTGATTTGCGGTTGAGGCAATATACAATTCCGGATTTCCGCGGATTTTCCTTGATATAGCGCACGATCTGTTTGATCGCATGATCACGGCTGCGTTTGGGGCGGATCTCATAATATAAATTCGGGCGGTTGAAGGAGGAGATGAACACATTCGGTTCCTCCATATCAAGGTTCTTTTTTATATCGCTCTGCACTTTCGGGGTTGCAGTGGCTGTGAGGGCAATGATCGGAATATCGTCGTTAATGGTTTCGATCATATGGCGGATCTGGCGGTATTCAGGACGGAAGTCGTGACCCCATTCCGAAATACAATGCGCTTCATCCACTCCGACAAAAGACACTTTGATCCCCTGAAAAAATTCGATATTCTCTTCCTTTTTCAAAGTTTCGGGTGCAACATAAAGCATTTTTGTCCGGCCGCTTGTAATATCAGCCTTTACTTTCTTTATCTGCTGCCTGTTGAGGGAGGAATTTAAAAAATGAGCGATATCATTATTACTGCTGTAGCTGCGTACAAGATCCACCTGATTTTTCATTAATGCGATCAGGGGAGAAACGATAATTGCGGTTCCTTCCATTAAAATGGCCGGCAACTGGTAACACAATGATTTACCACCACCGGTAGGCATGATAACAAACGTGTCCTTTCCGCTCATCAGGCTTTCAATGATCTCTTCCTGATTCCCTTTAAATCCGTCGAAGCCAAAATATTCCTGCAGGGCTTCTTTCAATGACATTTGCGATACTTCCATCTTCTCTTCTCAATAATTAGAGGTTAAATAAAACGTGTTTTTGGGGTATATTTACGCCGTGGAAAGTGATGAAGATAATAAAAAATCATCAATCCCACGCAAAATATTAATTGCTTCGAATTTTGGTAAAATTTAATTTTTCAGGTAGAAATTTATCATCCGCTCAATGAGTAAAGTTTATGTAGCCATTATGGCCGGTGGGATCGGGAGCAGGTTTTGGCCTGAAAGCAGAATCAAAAAACCGAAACAGTTTTTAGACATTCTCAACACGGGCGAAACGCTGATCCAGACAACCTATAACCGGTTTTTAAAAATAGCAGACAAAGATAATATATTCATTGTAACGAATGAACAATATCTGCCGATAATTAAAGAACAAATTCCCGGAATTAATCCTTCCATGATTTTAGCGGAGCCGATGCGAAAAAATACTGCTCCATGTATTGCATATGCCTGTCATAAAATTGCCGCAATGGATCCGAATGCAAATATTGTTGTTGCACCGAGCGATCATTTAATGGTGAATGAGGATAAATTTTTATATGCACTTCTGGAAGCACTTGAATTCACTCAAAAAAATGATGTGCTGGTAACCCTGGGTATCAAGCCATCGCGGCCCGATACAGGCTATGGCTATATTCAGTTTGCTGAAGAAACCGTTCAGAAGGATATTCATAAAGTAAAAACGTTTACCGAAAAACCCGACCATACGCTTGCCAGGGCATTTATCAAGAGTGGAGATTTTCTTTGGAACTCGGGTATTTTCATCTGGAATGCAAAAGCCATCATGCATGCATTTGATACCTATCAGCAGGAAATTCATCAGGCATTCTGGGCAGCGAGAAAATTCTTTGGCAAGAAGGATGAAAAAATCATGATCGAAAAGGCATACAGCATGTGCCCGAATATTTCCATCGATTATGCAATTATGGAAAAAGCGGATAATGTTTTTGTAATTCCCGCATCATTCGGCTGGAGCGATCTCGGTACATGGGCGAGTTTATGGGAAAATTATGAAAGAGATTATTACGGCAATGCGGTGAAAGGAAAAAAAGTAATGATCTATGATGCAACAAATAATATGGTGATGGCACCCGATAATAAACTCGTGATTATTCAGGGCCTCGATGATTATATTGTAATCGACAGCGGAGATGTTCTTTTAATCTGCAAAAAAGAAAATGAACAGGATATCAAACAGATCACCATGGATATGAAGAGGAAAGAGATGGATGATTTTTTGTGAGTTGTGTCAGGTTCCCAAACCTGATAGTATTATCAATTAAGAGAATCATATTATTTTCTGTCAGGTTAGGGAACCTGACAGATCTTCAACCAAAATTCCTTTTCCTATTTTTGTATGAGTCAGGTCTGGGGACCTGACACAACACTTCAACATGCACATCAAATCAAAACTTCCCAATACCGGCATAACAATCTTTGCGAAGATGACTGCACTAGCAAATCAACATGGTGCAATTAATCTTGCTCAGGGTTTTCCTGATTTCATGTCATCTGAAAAATTAATTGAACTTGTGCATCAGTACATGAAAAAAGGCATGAACCAATATGCACCGATGGCAGGATTGATGAGTTTGCGTGAACGTATTGCAGAAAAAGTTTTTGATCTCTATAAAATTGAATTTAATCCGGAAAAAGAAATTACAATTACAGCCGGTGCAACACAGGCAATTTACACATCCATTGCTGCCACAATTCATGAAGGCGATGAAGTGATTTTATTCGAACCGGCATACGACAGTTATATTCCTGCAATTAAAATTCACGGCGGTATTCCAAAACCGGTTGAATTGAAAGGGCCGGATTATACCATCGACTGGAATATGGTGAAAAAGAAAATCACCAACCGCACGAAAATGATCATGATCAATTCGCCGCATAATCCAACAGGGACAGTGCTGACGAAAAATGATTTAATTCAATTGGAAAAAATTACCGCAGACCGAGATATTATTATTTTAAGTGATGAAGTGTATGAGCATATTATTTTCGACGGGCAAAAACATGAGAGTATTTTACATTATCCGAAATTATGTGAGAAGAGTATTGTGGTATTTTCTTTCGGTAAAACATATCATAATACAGGGTGGAAAATCGGCTATGCATTAGCGCCTGAGCCGATCATGAAAGAATTCAGGAATGTCCATCAGTTTGAAGTATTTTCCGTGAACACGCCGATTCAATATGCATTATCGGATTTTATGCAGGATAAAGACGAATATTTAAATGTACATTCCTTTTATCAGCAGAAGCGTGATCTGTTTTGCAATTTGATTAAGGATTCACGATTTACATTCAAACCATCTGCCGGTACCTATTTTCAATTGTTGGATTATTCTGCGATCACCGATAAAAATGATATGGATTTTGCAGATGAAATTACAATCCATCATAAAGTTGCATCCATTCCATTATCTCCATTTTACCGGAAAGCACCGGATGATCATTTCCTTCGTTTTTGTTTTGCAAAAAAAGACGACACTTTAAAACAAGCCGCAGAAATATTATGCAGGATCTAAAAATTACACTGGTGCAGCCGGACATGGCATGGGAAAATGCAGATCTGAACCGGAAACATTATGAAAATTTATTGCAGGATATTTCAGGAACAGATTTAATTCTTCTTCCCGAAATGTTTTCAACCGGATTTTCAATGAATGCAAAACCGCTTGCGGAAAATATGCAGGGAAATTCTGTTGCATGGATGAAAAAAACAGCAGCGGAAAAAAATGCAGTAATTGCAGGGAGTTTAATTATTGAAGACAATGGAAATTATTACAACAGATTAATTTGGGCCGAACCGGATGGCTCAATTATGCATTATGATAAAAGGCATTTATTTTCTCTCGCAGAAGAGGAAAGATTTTACCGGCCCGGAAATAAAAAAATATTTCCCGAATTAAATACATGGAAAATATTACCGCTCATTTGTTATGATCTCCGTTTTCCGGTATGGGCAAGGCAATCACCACCCTATACCGAAATGGGACAACATCCATACGACCTGTTGATTTATGTTGCGAACTGGCCTGAAAAAAGAATTTATGCATGGAAACATTTATTAATTGCGAGGGCAATCGAAAATCAATCGTACGTGATCGGGGTAAACAGAGTTGGAAAAGACGGAAATGATTTTCATTATCCCGGTCAGAGTTGTGTTGTGGATCCTATGGGAGAAGTGATTTTACAAATGGGAGAAAGCGAAGCCGTAAAAACAATTTCCATCTCGCAACAATTTATAGCCGACATACGCTCCAAATTCAAATTCCTGAACGACCGAGATGAATTCGAATTGAAGATGTAAGCTTCAGATATCCTGCTGACAAAGCAGCGAAGGCGCCAAGAAAATAAATTAAAAAGGTCCTGGAAATATTAGATCCCCTTTTTTCCGGAGGAAAAGCCGCGTATGCTTAGGCTTTCTGCTCCCCTGTCTTCCTCTGGGATATTAAATCTTTGATTTTATTTGGAAATTTCAAATTCATACTTATATCTTTGTGATATCATTTTAATATCAAACTCAAAAACTATGATAACTGACAAAATTGTTAAACCCTCATCAGGCTATCTGATGCTTTTTCTCTTTTTACTGCTGTTTATCGGTGCGTTCTACGCTACGGTTCAGCTGCATCCGGCCTACTCTCTTCTCTTTATTATTTTATTCTTTATGATGATCGGATTTTTCATCGTAAACCCGAACGATGCGAAAGTGCTGGTGCTTTTCGGGAAATATGCCGGCACTGTAACCAGCAATGGTTTTTACTGGGCGAATCCTTTTTATGGTAAAAACAAAGTGAGCCTGAAAGCCCGGACATTTGAAGGCGATAAAATAAAGGTGAACGATAAACTCGGCAATCCCATCATTATCGGTACTGTGATCGTATGGCAGGTGGAAGATGCTGCAAAAGCAAAATATGAAGTAGAGAATTACGAAATGTATGTAAAACTGCAGAGCGATACAGCAGTTCGCCATTTAGCAGGCGTTTATTCTTACGATCATTTTGGTGATGATGAAAGTAAAGAAATTACGCTTCGCGGTGGTGGAGATAAAATTAATGAAGTACTGGAAGCCGAATTAAAACAGAGATTACAATTAGCAGGTGTTAAAATTCTTGATGCAAGAATTACACATCTCGCTTATTCGGAAGAAATTGCGCATGCAATGTTACAGCGCCAGCAGGCAACTGCAGTAGTTGCTGCAAGAACAAAAATTGTTGAAGGTGCGGTAGGTATGGTTCATCTCGCACTGGAGAAATTAAAAAATGAAGGAATTGTGAGCCTTGATGAAGAGAAAAAAGCTGCAATGGTTAGTAATTTATTAGTTGTACTCTGCAGTGATAAAGCTGCAAATCCGGTTGTAAATACCGGCACCTTGTATCATTAATTAAATTTCAGCTGATGGATTTTAAGGAAGAACAAAGACTCGAAAGCCGGACAGCATTCATCGTGTATTTATTAGCTGCATTGGTTACTGTCATGTCAATGATCATTGGCATGGCAGGCATGCTGCAGGAAGGCGAGAGCTATTATTCGGTTATTTGGTTTGCGGCAATATTTGTTTTCATTATGATTATTGTATACATCATGATGTTCCGATTAACACTGGAAACCGAAATAAGCCGGAATGGTTTTTCATTTCGTTATTATCCGCTCATTCGCAATGCAAGGTTGATTGGTTATAATGATATCGCCGGCTGGGAATTAAAAACAAGAAATAACTGGCGTGATAAAATTACGTTTGGTTATAAAAGATCACGTCTCACAAAACAAACGTACTTTATGTTTGGTGGAACCGATTACCTGGAAATCAGAAGTCAGAATGGGAATGTATACAGATTCAGTACACGGAATGCATACGGAATTTCTGCTTCCATGCGGAAATATTGTTCAGAAAAAGAAATTGTAAATGGCCAGGGAAAATAAAAAACCATTTGTGCTGCGTCTTTCGCCTGAGCTTTTAAAAGCATTGGAGCAGTGGGCGTCAGACGAATTTCGCAGTGTAAATGGCCAGGTTGAATTTTTACTGAATGATGCTTTGAAAAAAGCGGGTCGTTCGAAAGATGATTCACCTGAAAAAAAGCAAAATGGAACTACTTGAAAAAATTCCTTCTTCGAAAATGCTTGTTCGCTTTTCAGATTGCGATCCTTTTAATCATTTAAATAATTCGAAGTATATTGATTATTTTTTAAATGCAAGAGAAGATCAGCTTGCACAATTTTATAATTTCAGTGTATTTGCACATTCGAAAGAAACAGGTTGCGGGTGGGTTGTCGGGCAGCATGAAATTGCTTATCTGAAACCCGCCTTTACAATGGAAACTGTTTTAATTGAATCGATGATCATTTATTGGGGAGATAAAGATATTCTTGTTGAATTTAAAATGTGGGATGCCTCAAAAACAAAATTAAAATCCGTCATGTGGACACGCTTTTATTATTTTAATCTCAGCACTCAGAAAAGCGAAGCACATTCGGAAGAATTAAATAACCGGTTTAAACAATTGATTGTTGCTGTTGAAGATGCGGATATTTTTGAAAGGCGGATGCGCTCTTTTAAAAAACCGGATTAAATTTTTCGCTTCCACACTTGTTTTTCAGTTTGCCGGTTTGTGCAAATCACACACAAACCTTCATCGGTTGCATTCGAATATTTTTTTATGGTGATCAGAAATTCATTCTGGAAGATTTCATAAAAACTATCTCCTGAAGATTTTATTTGCCTGCCAAGTTTCAGATCCATTTTTGCCTTTGCAGATAATTTTTTAAGTGCAGCTGCTAAATATTTTGTGCCCATCACACTTTCTTCAAATGAATAAAAATCCCCCCATCCGCTTCTGCCTTCCGCGGGTTCCATGGAGTGTGAGAATAAATTTTTAAAATAGAGTTTCCCGGTTTCCAGTAAAATAAAATAATGCTGCACATCTCTGGTTGAATCTCCATATTCGCCGCCCGGGTTGATATGATAGGAGAAAACATGGATGCCCTTTTCGCTTGCATCCATAAACACTTCGAACACACCATCGGCACGTGCATACAAAAGCGTGATAAAAGGTTTTATAAATGCAAAAAGAATCAGCGCAAACATTCCTGCTATTAACAGAATACCCAGAATTTCGCCCAGATTGGGAATATAACGCGGTAGATAAATTGTGCCGACCGATATAAGCCCGATGATGAATATAAATGCTATAAAATATTTCAGGTTTGGCGGGGTACGCATACTGTAAAGATAAAACTTGTAGACAACCTGTTAGGTACCCGGCAAACACCTAACAGGTTGTCTACACTTAAAATTTATTCGATCCAATATTTCCTGTCAATGGTAGACGATATAAAAGCGTTATGAAATTCAATGAATTTTTGTCTTCCATTAAATATGTTCAGCAGTTCATCTCTTTTGATAATTGTTGGTTCATTTCCCAGCGCTTCGTGATATGAACTATAAGGCCAGTCTCTGAAATCTTTGATCATTTGATGATGTTGTGCATTTGTATGAATATATCCAATAAGTTTGACGAGTTTGGCTTCGCTGGAAATCTCAATTCTTCTAAAGCGTTCTTTAAACAAACTTCCGCTACGGCCATAAACCCTATTAAAAGATTTTGCATAGCTATTAAAACAATCAGATAACTGTTTTCGGGGGTTTAATAATTTAAAAGTATGCTTTGTTGCTTTTGCCCAGGTTTCACTGTTTTCTAAAATCTCATTTTCAGATTTAATTTTTATTAGTATATGAAAATGATTTACCAACAAATTGTAGCAGTAAATATCAATTACCGGGAGCACATATTAGCTCAGTCTTGCTAAAAAACTGTAGTAACTGTTTTTGTTAATAAACAAGTTATCAAAACCGTTTGCATGGTTGTAAATATGATAGAATCTATCATACTCTAAGGGGTTAAAGTAGTTCATATGAAAATTTTTTAAAAATAAATAATATTGATGATAACCTGTTAGGTTAAAAAAGAGAACCTAACAGGTTGTCATCAACAATACTTGGTAATATAACTTTTAAATTTTTCGTCCTTTCCATTTCTCTTTTAATTGCAAACATCGCTTCTTTATTTCTTGCCCATGATCTTCGTGCAATTCCGTTGTTTACATCCCAGAATAACATTTGATTTAAATTATTTTCAGCTTCTTCCGATCCGTCGAGCACCATTCCGAAACCACCATTGATCACTTCTCCCCAACCTACACCGCCGCCGTTGTGAATGCTCACCCAGGTTGCACCGCGAAATGCATCGCCGATCACATTTTGTATTGCCATGTCGGCAGTGAATTTACTTCCGTCGTATATATTGCTTGTTTCGCGATAGGGCGAATCTGTTCCCGAAACATCGTGATGATCTCTTCCCAAAACAACCGGCGCTGAAATATGTCCGGATTGAATCGCATCGTTAAATGCTTTTGCAATTTTTATTCTTCCTTCTGCATCTGCATATAAAATCCTTGCCTGCGAACCGACCACCATTTTATTGTCCATGGCAGATTTTATCCAGTTGATATTATCGGATAATTGCAATTTAATTTCTGCCGGTGCATCTGCGTAAATATCATTCAGCACTTCCGCCGCAATTTCATCCGTGCGCTTCAAATCATTTTCATCGTTACTGCAACATACCCATCTGAAAGGGCCGAAACCATAATCAAAACACATCGGGCCCAAAATATCCTGCACATAACTTTTATAAATAAAATCTCCTTTATCATCCAGAATATCAGCTCCTGCCCTTGAAGCTTCCAGTAAAAACGCATTTCCATAATCAAAAAAATACATGCCGTTTGCAGTGAGCTGGTTAATTGCAGCAACATGTCTCCTTAAACTTTCATATACTTTTTGCTTAAAAAGTTCGGGTTGTTCGGCCATCATTTTTTTACTTTCCTCGAAACTGATACCGGCCGGATAATAGCCCCCTGCAAAAGGATTATGCAAGGATGTTTGATCACTGCCGATTTCTATTTTAATTTTCTCAGCTGCAAGCTTTTCCCATAAATCAACAATATTTCCCTGATAGGCAATTGAAACTGCCTCCATATTTTTTCTCGCATTTTCTATTCTTATAATTAATTTATCAAGATCTTCAAACACTTCATCTACCCAACCCTGCTTCAATCTTTTTTGCGTTGCTGCAGGATTTATTTCTGCAACCACGCAAATACCTTTTGCAATTACTGTTGCTTTCGGTTGTGCACCGCTCATCCCTCCTAATCCTGCTGTAACAAATATTTTTCCGGTACAGTCGTGTGTGTTCAGATCAATTTTTCTTGCTGCATTTAATACTGTAATATTTGTTCCATGTACAATTCCCTGCGGACCGATATACATAAATGAACCGGCGGTCATCTGGCCATATTGCGTAACACCCAGCGCATTGAATTTTTCCCAATCGTCGGGTTTCGAATAATTCGGAATCATCATGCCGTTTGTTACAACTACCCGTGGTGCTTTTTTATGTGAAGGAAATAATCCCATCGGATGTCCCGAATATAAAACAAGTGTTTGCTCATCCGTCATCGTTGCGAGATATTGCATCGCAATTAAATATTGCGCCCAGTTTTGAAACACTGCGCCATTTCCGCCGTAGGTAATTAATTCATGCGGGTGCTGTGCAACAGCGTAATCAAGATTATTCTGCAACATCAGCATGATGCAGGCAGCTTGTTTTGAATGATGCGGATATTCTGAATAATGCCGGGCTTTAATTATATAATCAGGACGAAAGCGATACATATAAATGCGTCCGTATGTTTTCAGTTCATCTGCGAATTCTTTTGCAAGTTCCGCATGAAATTTTTCCGGAAAATAACGCAATGCATTTTTCACTGCAAGCATTTTCTCGTTTCGGTTTAATATATCCTTTCGTTTGGGCGGATGATTAACCCCTGGATCATAGGCTTTAGCGGGAGGAAGCTGATCCGGGATACCCTGCAGTATTTGCTGCATGAATTGCGTTGTGGGTTCTGATATATTTTGCATACCGGTAAAAATCAATTCGTAAAGTTAATACAAGAACCAGTTTGCGGTTGCAGCTGGCACACTATTTGGCTTTTGCTGTTCAAAACAACAATTATGAAGAAGATTTTACTAGGCCTTTTCATCACTCCGTTTTTAATTTCTTCTTGTGAAGATAATATTCCCGATTACGATGTACGGGATGAATATATTGGATGGTATCATGTAACTGATCTTTGCGATGTAGGCGAATCGGCATATGATCTTGAAATTTTCAAATTTGATAATGCAGATGAAATCGGATTCGGATTTCCGGGATTGTATGAAACTGGATTTGAAGTGCATGCGATCGTTACGGGTATGAAAATCATAATTCCGATCCAGGATTTTTATGTATCAACCTATCCTGAGATCTTTTATGAGTTTTCAGGAAGCGGAAGCCTTGAAGGAAATATACTTACAATAGAATACAGGGTGCTTACAATTCAAAATGGATTGATTACAGATGATGTGGATTGCAGCGCTTCAATGGTGCGTCAGTAATTAATGTATTACTGTTAACTGCTTCGCTCCGAAAATATTTTTATCCCTGATGGTGATGATATAATTTCCATCGGGGATATTTTTTATAGATAGGATAGAATTTGACTGCCGCAATTCATCCTGCAACCATAATTTTCCTGTAAGGTCATAAATTGCAACAGCAGCTTGCTGAAAATTTCCCTGTACCATAATAAAATCTGAAGAAGGATTCGGATAAAATGAAAATGCATCTTGTATTTCAGAATCAGATACGCTCAAAAGTTCTCTGTCCAGAATAAAAAGCCCGGATGCTTCCGTTCCTGCCCAGATCCTGTTTTCTCCATCCACCAAAACCGTATTGATATTATCTTCCGGTATTTCAGAATTTCCGGAATTATAAATTATCCAGTTTGTATTATCAAAACTGACAAGTCCTGTAGTAGCCATGCCGAGAATTCCGATCTGATTATTGTCTATTGCAAGATCATCTACAGAAAGATCCGGAATATCAGATGTGGCAAGATTAAAATTTAAAAATGTAAAATCTTCCGTTAATACGATCAACCCGCCAAAAGAAGTTGCGAGCCATTTATTGTGATAACTGTCTTCTTCAATTGCAAGCACCGTATTATCACCGATATCAGAATTTTCCGTTCTGTAATAATTTATTATGCCGTGATCGTAAGTTGATAAACCGCCATTATACGTACCGAGAAATTTAACATCATTTTCATCGATGCAAATTGCGGTGATGCGATCGGATTTAAGATTTGAATTTCCCGTATTATATGAATACCAGTAATCTGCACCATCCCATTTTGTTAATCCTCCTTTCGATCCGATCCAGATCGTATCATTTATATCTTTATTTATTGCTTCCACATTATTATCCGGAATACCCGAATTATCGGTTGTATAATTTGTCCAGCTCATCCCGTCATATTTCACTAACCCATTCAAATAAACACCGAGCCATAAATTATTTTCATCATCCACATAAATTGCACGTATATCATTTTCGGGCAGGCCCGAATTTGCATTATTAAATATTGTCCAGATATTATCCGTATCTATTTTAACAAGACCTGTTTGGGTACCTACCCAAATATTACCGGTCGCATCTTTATAAATTGTATTAATGAGATCATCCGGTAATTCTGAATTTGACGTATTATAAATTGTAAATGCGGTTTGTGCAGTAACTGAAACGGGCAAGATGATGCATAAAAAAATGATGAATCGTATCATTCTGCGAAATTAAATAATTTGACCCGCAAGCATGTATGATAAAAGTCATGGTGCTGCAATTTCCAAATTGCGATGAACGAAAAAGATACAGCCCGCCAATTTGCAGAGCAAACGGACGGGCTGCTTCATTCCCAACCTTTATACTATTAAACGATATCCTTATCTCTCACACCTGTTGCCAGGGTTCCAACATTTTCTGCTGAATGATCTGTTTTAATTCCGAATATTCTTTTAACTCTTGCTTTTCCTCTTTCATTTAATAAATACATAACAGGAACAACGAGCAAGGTGATGAAAGTTGCATATCCCAATCCGAATACGATTGTCCATGCAAGTGGTCCCCAGAACACAACGTTTTCACCACCCAGCCATATATCGGCATTTCCTGTTGTGAATAATCCGACGAAATCAATATTCAAACCGATCGCCAATGGAATCATCCCGAGGATCGTTGCGGTTGCAGTAAGTACTACCGGCGTCATCCTGATTCTCGCGGCCTCAACAACCGCTTCCCTGATTTCCATTCCCTGCGAAATAAGTATATCTGTAAATTCCACAAGGAGAATTCCGTTTCGCACAACAATTCCAAGTAAGGCAACCAAACCAACACCCGTCATTACCGCAGAAAAATCCATTCCGAAAATTCCATATCCAAGCAATACGCCGATGATACTGAAAAATACTTCCACGAAAATGATAAACGGTTTTGTGATGGAATTGAATTGCGTAACGAGAATAATGATGATCAGGAATAATGAAATGATCCAGGCAACACCCATGAAATTAATTGTTTCTTCCATATCCTGACTTGCACCTGTATAACCAATTGCAACTCCTTCCGGTGTTTCATAATCGGCAAGCGCTGCTTTCACTTTCGCCATGATCGCAGGTTGCTGACTTTCATATCCCGATAATAAATTTGATGCAAGTGTTACCACACGTTTTTGATCGATGCGTTTAATACCTGAATATGTTGTTGAATATTTAATATCTGCAAATGCACTCAAAGGAATCTGACGCACCTGGCCAGTCATCATATCGCGGTAAGTAATTTTTAAATCCTTTAACTGATCGATATTTTTTCTTTGTGCTTCATCATATCTGATCACAATCGGATAATCGTCATTACCTTCTTTATATTTCGACGCTTCCCATCCGTAAACCGCATTTCGTATTTCACCTCCAACAGTTAATGTTGAAATTCCTTCGCGGTTCATGCGCTCGCGATCGAGATCAATTGTGATCTCCGGTTTATTTGCCTGGAGATCTGTTTTTAATTCTTCGATTCCTTCAAAATTCAATGAGTCGAGATAATGTTTAATGCCGCTGCTTGTCGCAATTAATTCATCAAAATTATCTCCCGAAATTTCAATATTGATCGGTTTACCCGCCGGTGGACCACCCTGCTCAACACCAACTGTAATTTCAACACCCGGTATTCCTTTCAATGCTTCCCTGAATTTTTCAATATAGGGTTCTGATTTTTGATTTCTGCGCAATTCGGGTTCGATAAATGCAACTGCAACTTTTCCCTTATTTGTATATGCACTCTGATCGTACGGATCTTCACTTGCGCCGATCGTTACGTTGGAAATTACGGATTTTACAAGCGGGTTATCTTTTCCGATCACACCATAAATTTTATCTTCCACAATTTGCGTAACCGAATCGGTTGTTTCCTGATCAGTTCCTGTCGGCATCACAACATATGCGAAAATAAAATTCGGGTCGCCTGTCGGGAATTGTTCAACACCCGGTTTTGATGCAACGAGTAATACAATTGAAAGAATCAACGTACCGAAAATGGAAGAAAATAAAATGACGGGATGCACAAGTGTCCATTTCAAAAAATTGGCATATCGGCGCTGAAACGAAGGCCATCCTTTTTTCTGAAACCATTTAATTGCCCGCAATAATACAAGCTGGTAAAGCCAGAATACGAGAACAAATGTGATGATCACATTTCCCAATAAAAGATTACCGCTTAAATCGATCAATAATCCAAAAACAATAAACACGACCGACCAGATTAATTGTCTTCTTCTGTTTGGTTTTTCATTTTCGTTGTGTGCCCGCATAAATGTTACCGCAAAAACCGGATTGATCAAATAGGCAACAAGCAAGGATGCGGTGAGTGTAATAATTAAAGTGATCGGCAATCCTTTCATAAATGAACCGATCATACCCGGCCAGAATAATAATGGAAAGAAAGGTGCAAGTGTGGTTAAGGTTCCGGCCAATACGGGCAGAAAGACTTCACCTGCTGCATTTTTCGCTGCAATTTTAATCGGCACTTTTCCATTATTGAATATCCGGTGCGTGTTTTCAATTACCACGATCGCATCATCCACCACAATTCCCAGCCCGAGCAGGAAGGCAAACAACACAATTACGTTCATCGTCATACCGAGTGCACTCAATACGATAAATGCTATAAACATGGAAAGCGGAACGGATAATCCGACGAACATCGCATCGGTTGCGCCCATGAAAAACATCAGCACAAGCGTTACGAGAATAAATCCGATGATGATTGTATTAATTAAATCTGCAACCTGTGTTCTCGTTGTTGTTGATGTATCACCTGTAACGGTAATATCAATATCTTTTGGAATATCTTTCTTTTTTAATTCTTCCAGCAATGCGTTGATATTATCCGACGCTTCAATTAAGTTTTCACCACTTTTTTTGATTGCATTTAACGTGATTACTTTTTTGCCGTCGAGCCTTGCAAAGCTTTCCTGTTCTTTGAAATCATCTTTTATTTCTGCAATATCTTTCAGATAGATCGGTGCGTTTTGCATATTATTCACCGTCAGATTTTGAATCTGAGATACATTATCAAATTCGCCGCTCACGGTGATACTTCTGCGCATATCTTCCACTCTGATGGTACCGCCTGAAACAATTCTGTTTTCGTTGCTGATCGCTGCATAAATATCATACATGGTTAATTGTGCAGCCTGCATTTTATACATGTCGACATTGATCTGAATTTCGCGTTCAGGTGCACCGATAATATCCACTTTTGATATTTCAGGTAATTCTTCGATTTTATCCTGAATAAATTCAGCATATTTTTTAATTGTGGCAAGGTCATAATCTCCTGCAACGTTTACCTGCAAAATAGGGAAATCGGAAAATTCAATTTTTGCAACATTCGGCCCGAATGTCGGATCAAGATCGCTTGGTAAATTTGGTTTTGCTTTATCTACCGCATCTTTTACTTTCTGATTTGCTTCATCAATATCGGTTCCGGAAACAAATTCAACCTGAATACTTGAAAAATCCTGTACCGAATTACTTACAATTTTATTGATACCGCTTACGGCCCCGATTTCTTTTTCAAGTTCTTTTGTGATCAGGTTTTCAATATCGGCAGGTGCTGAACCCGGATAAATAGTAGCCACATAAATTGTGGGCATGGTAATATCCGGATACAGTTCCTTTGGCAATGCATTATAGGTTGACAAACCCATAATTGTGAGCATCACCGTTATGATAAACACCGTTGTGCGATTGTTGATCGCCCAACTGGATGGTTTAAATTCTTTGAATACATCTTTCATATCGAGTAATTTTTATGATTGGCGAACAATTATTCTGCACAATCCTGCTCAATTATTTAAAATTTTATTTCCTGGCCTGCAATCAGATTTTGATATCCTACAGAAATGATTTTATCTCCCGGATTTAAACCTGAAGTGATCTCTGCTTTGCCATCATATATTTTTCCGACAGTTACTATCCTGCGTTGTGCAATATTTTTTCCGCCTTCCATCGCAGCTACATAAACAAATTGTGCATCTGATGATTGCTGAATCATATTCAGATCAAGAACAACCGCTTTCGGGTTTTCATAATCCGCAATTTTCATAACTGCGATCATATTCGGTTTTAAAGCAGGGTCGCTCGGCAATTTTGCTTCGGCAGTAAATGTGCGTGATTGTGCATTAATTACTTTTGAAGCGAATGAAATTGTTGCATCAAAATTGAGATTCATATCCGGTAAGATAATTTTTGCGTGGTCACCCTGCGAAACAACTGCTGCATATGTTTCCGAAACTTCGCCTTTTGCTTTCAGGCTGTTCATATTTACCACACGGATGCCGCTGTATCCCGGTGCACCGATCTGTCCTACTTTAATATCAACTGCATCCACAACACCGTTGATCGGAGAAATTAATTTGCTTAATTCCAGTTGTTCTTTTGCTGCAGCAATACTTTTTTCAAGTGTTTCCACATTGTTTTTTGCAGAGAGATATTGCACTTCACTTCCGATCTTCTGATCCCATAATGCTTTTTGTTTATTGTAAACATCCTTTGCAAATGCAAGCTGCGATTCATACGTTTCAATATTTTTTTGCATTGCATCATTATCTGTTGATGCCAGCACCTGGCCTTTCACTACGCTTTGTCCTTCATGCACATAAACAGCATTTATCACTCCGGGCATTTGCGGCGTAACAGTTACGTTTTCATCCGCATCAATTTTTCCCTGTAATTCTATATAATGCGTAAACGGCTGTAATACGATCTCACCAATTGATACCAATTCGCCGTCTGAATGTTTTGTTGTGTCATTCAAAGCTATTGTTGCTTCGAGATTTTTAATTTTTGCATCTAGTTCTGTGCGTTCTTTTTTCAATTTGGCAAGTTCCGCTGCCGGGTCGCTCGATTTTTTTGCTGCACACGATGCGAGTACAACAATTGCTGATAAATATATTAATGTCTTTCTCATAATATGTATTTTTAATAGTAGCCTAATGATTTGGTTAAGTTGGTTTTTGCTGTGAGCAGATTAAATAATGCAGATATATAACTACCCTGTGTTTGATAGAGAGTACTTTCAGCACTTGTCAGTTCAATGGATGAACCAACGCCTGCTTTATATTTAATTAAAGTGGTATTATAAATTTTTTCTGCGAGATCTATATTTTCCTGCTGGGTTTTCAGATCGTTTTCTGCATTTAAATATGTGATCCTTGCATTTTCAATTTCCATTAAAATTCCCTGTGTTGCATTTTGCTGATCAAGCTGTGCTTTTTCCAAACCGATCTGTGCATTTTGCAGTGTTGATTTTCTGTAAAATCCCGAGAAGATCGGAATATCCATTTTCACACCCACCAATCCCGTCTGAAACCAATCGCCTTCGCTGTCGAAAAAATCGAATGCATTGCGTTGTGCATTTTCTGAAAACGACGCATATAATGCAAGCGTTGGTAAATAAGCTGATCTGTTTACTTTCACATTGTATTCATTCAACGTCACCAATGTTTGCATGATCTGGAATTCAGGCCTTGATAAAAAATTCTGATCATTTTCTATGACATTGAAATTTCCGTTGAGCATGCCGCCGAGTGTATCGGTTAATTCGATATCCGATTTCATATCCATTCCCATCGAAAACTTTAAAAAACTTTTTGCGAGATCTGTCTGGCGCTTTGCATTTTCAAGTTGTCCGTTCAGAGTGGATTTACTGATCTTCAGCCTGTCGACATCAATTTCTTCCACAAATCCCTGTTTATTCATTTCTGCAACTTCAAAATAAACTTTGTCGAGGTTATCAATATTTTTCTGCAGCAATGCTTCGAATTCTTTTGCGATCAGCACTGAATAATATGCCGACTCCACATTTTTTTTCACATCTGCTTCTGCAACTGTTTGCTGTGCCTCAACCATTTCAACATAAATTTTTGAAGCGTTGTATGCCACGAACCAGGCGCCGTTGAATAATAATTGTGATGCGCTCAATCCAGCGGTAACATTTTGTTCTGTTCCGAACTGAACCGGAATAAATTCACCTGCTTCACCGCCGAAAAATTCAGCTGGAATTAATGATGTGGGTAATTTGAAAAAATTCTGGTAATCAATTGATGCATTGAGTTGCGGTAATCCGGTTGACAATCTTTCGTCAACGGTTGTTTCTGCGCTCCTGACGTCGAGCTGCGCCGACTTCACCTGCACATTATTTGTTACTCCGTAATCCTGCGCCTCTTTGAGTGAAAAACGTGCAGGCGCCTGAGCCTGTACGCTTTGTATAGCGAGAACCAGCATTAAAGTAATAACAACTCTAATTCTGTTTGTCATATAGTGATGGTTTTTAGTTTTTCGAGATATTTAATTCCTTTTTGTGTTGCGAGTCCATGGATATGGTAATTCATAAATTCCTTGAATGTTTTTTCCGGTGCATATCTGTCGGATGGAAAAATCTCAGGATCAAAAAACATTTCCATTTTGGAGATGTAGATCCTTGCAATAATGTCTGAATTGAGATCTTCCCGGTAAAGGCCTTCTTTTTTTCCCCTTTCGATATTGTCGAAAATGCATTTGAAAACATATTCGTTGCGGTGGCGGATGAAGATCTGCCAGCTGTCCGGATGGTATTTCCGGAGGTCGAACACCATCCCGGGGTTAATGCTTTTTGAAAATTTATTCATCCAGTCTGCTATGCCGATCATTTCATCTATGGCTGTTCCCGACCTGGCAATAATGGCGTTTACCTCCAGATTCTGACATTCGAAATGGTTTTGCGTCACCTTGTAAACAAGGTCCTCCTTGTTCTCAAAGTATTGATACAGCGTCTTTTTACTGATACCAAGTTCCCTTGAAACGTCGTCCATCGTTACGCTTTTTATCCCGTAACGCATGAACAGGCGTTCACAGCGGTCTAATATTTTTGATTCTTCTCCCATATTGTTTTGCGGTGCAAAGGTAAACTCGGAAAACATTGGAAACAAAATTTATGTTGAAAGTTTCCAAAGTTTTTTAATTATTTAACATTTGAACTACCCTGTACCCGGAAACGCAATAAACTTTCGGTGGCAAAATTGTATCGACGAATGCCGAAGCGAAATGTTTTTTCGACGAACGGGAAAAAAGGATGGCTGAAATACGGGAATCTGCTTTAATTGAGAATGCAGCCTGCCGGAATTCCTTAATTTTGTAAAAAGCCGATTCTGATGAAATTCATTTTTCTTTTACTTCTTGCCGCAGGAATTTCCAATCTCTCCGCTCAAACTTATTCAGACAAAGATTTACAAAATCATCCTTACTGGATCGCGATGATAAATGATACTACCACAAATTATTTTGAAGCGGTCCATGCATTTGATCAATACTGGAGTGTCCGGCCAAAACCGGTTGAAGAAGATGAAATTTTGGGAGAAGGTGAAGCGCATAAGGAAAAGGAAGGTTTTTTTGATCGTCTGATAAATACAAAAGAAGAAAAGCGTGAAAAAGAAAGTCAGCAATACGCATTCGATTATAAAAGATTTAAACAATGGCAATTAAGAGTTGAACCCTGGGTGAGGCCTGATGGAAGTATTGCGGGACCGGCTGAGCAATTGAGAATATTGAATGGTATGAAATAAAACAGATTCAAAGCAAATCATCAACTAATCAAAAAAGTATGCGCATTTTTAAATTTACCCCTTTCCTTTTTTTACTTATCTGCTGTTTTCATTCTTTTACGCAAGTTACCGGCGACTGGCACCAAACAGGCCCGATCGCATTTCCGACAAATATTTCCGGACAAATTCACGGCATAGGCAGAACCACGCAAATCAAATGGGATCCGATTGATGATAATACCATCTGGGCAACTACTGCTTCGGGCGGATTATATGTAAGTCATGATCTTGGTTTGAACTGGGCAGTTACTGGAACTGATGCATTGCCCCCATTAAATTGCGCATCTGTTTGTATTGATTTTACGGATAACAATATTATTTATCTCGGCACAGGTGATCCGAATTATTATTACGAATCATATGGCATTTATAAAAGTACAGATGGCGGCGTAACATTTAATCCCTCAAATACCGGAATCGGTAACCGCATGGCAATTGAAATTTTAATGAAGCCCGATAATCATAATATTTTAATTGCAGCAACAGATGACGGAATTTTTAAATCACTCGATGGCGGCGCCATGTGGATTGAAAAAAAGGCGGATGGTTCATTTACAGATATGCTATTTAAACCGGATAACGACGGTGTTGTTTATGCAATTGATTGGGATGGAAATTATTTTCGTTCCGATGATTGGGGTGAATCATGGGATAATTTAACTTCTGAAATAATTATTCCGGGCGGAGGTTCTGCACAGGGTTCGAGATTAGGTGTGAGCCCGGCAGATCCGAACGTGGTTTATGTTGCTGTGATCGCAAATCAAACAACAATTTATAAATCAACAGATGCTGGAATAAATTTTACGCAGGTGAAAACAGATTATCCGAATTTAAATGGATACAGCGAATTGGAATATGGCCAAGGCAATTATAATTTCGATCTTGAAGTTGATCCGGATGATGCAAATAAATTATATACCGCATGTCACGTGATCTGGAAAAGTATTGACGGTGGTGCAACATGGACACAATACACTGATTGGTGGGCCGATTGTCATACCGATATGCATCATCTCGTGCATAATCCAAATGATCATACAATGATTTTAAATGCAAATGACGGCGGCATTTTTTTAAGTTTTGATGAAGGTGATAACTGGACCGAATATGCAAATGGTTTAGGTGCAACAGAAATTTATCATGCGGCACAATCACAATTAAGTAATACCATTGTTAGCATCGGCACACAGGATAACGGTGAATTATATTACGGCGATCCGGTCTGGTACACTAATCGTGGTGGCGACTGGGGCGCACGCATGTGGTTTGATTATCTAACTTATAACCGTGTTTATTATTACAACGGTTTCAGAAGAATTGTTACTGGTGGAGATTTGAGCTGGTATAAACCATTTGCTGATCCGGATGCAGGATCAGTGCGCATGGCATTTACACCTGCATCACCTGAAACTGCATATGTTTCGCAATATGAAGTTTGGAGAACAGATAATTTATCATCGGGTTCACCGGATTGGACTCAAATAACTTCAATGAATAAAGAAGTAAAAGCTTTGGCCGTTTCATCCGTTGATCCGAATAATGTGTATGTGGTGCGGACAGATACGAAAGTGATGCATACAACAAATGCATTGGATCCTTTACCCACATGGACAACAACAACTGCTCCTTCGGTAACAAATTTAAAAGTAGGCCTCGCAATTTCAGATGATGATCCGGATGTGGTTTATTTATATACCTACAGTGCAGTTTACAGATCAGATAATGCAGGCGCAACATGGACAAATATGACTTACGATCTTCCGAATATAAATATCGTAGGAATTTATTTTGATTACTGGAGTGAAAATGAATCCGTTTATATTGCAAATGCAAATGGTGTTTATTATCACGATCTCACCATGTTTAATTGGGATAATTATTCAACCGGATTACCATCCATTGCAAATATTCAGGATCTGATGATGTATAACGACGGAAGTCCGAACAGTAAGTTGCGAGTTGGATATTATGGAAAAGGTGTTTGGGAATCTCCATTATATCAGCCTTTCCCGATTCCTGCTGCGAATTTCACTTCGGATCTTACAATTGTTTGCCCCGGAACCACTGTGCATTTTACAGATGCATCAACAGATAATACCGAAACATGGAGCTGGACATTTGAAGGTGGAATACCGGCAACATCAGCAGAAGAAAATCCAACTGTAACTTATAATACGCCTGGAATTTATCAGGTAGTACTAACTGCATCAAATGCGAACGGCAGCGATGTCGAAACAAAAATTTCTTATATCACTGTTTCCGGAATTTATGATATGCCCTTAACGGAAGGATTTCAGGAAGATTTCCCGCCGGAAAACTGGATTAAAGATGATGCAAATAATGATGGTGTTTATTGGTATCAGGCAACTACTGCAGGTGGATATGGCTTAAGTACAAAATCCACTTTGTTTGATAATTATTATAATGAAACCGCCGGTGCAAGAGATGCATTAATTACGCCGCAATATGATTTAAGTCTTGCATTAAATGCGCAACTCACTTTTGATTACGCATATGCAAAATACAGCGATGCATATCCCGATTCACTCGAGATTTTAATTTCAAACGATTGTGGTGATACATGGAATTCACTTTGGCTGAAATCAGGAAATGATCTTGCAACTGCACCCGATTATACGGATAATCTCTGGGTGCCGAATGCAGATCAATGGAAAACAGATTCAATTGATTTAGTCGATTATTTAGGAGAAGAGAAAATTTCAATCTCTTTCGTAAATATCGGCCATTACGGGCAGGGAATTTATCTGGATAATATTAATATCCGCGGTGAAGTATTGCAATCAGTCGAAAATAATTCAATTCAGTTTGAAATTTATCCGAATCCCGCAACAAATTATATTTCCATTCAGTTCACCGATCAGTTCAGCAGAGATATTCAACTAAGTTTAATAAATCAGTTGGGTGAAAATATTCTCGAAAAGAATTTCACTACAATTGGTGATCAGGCACAATCTATCCAATTAAATATTGAATCAATTCCTTCGGGTATTTATTTTATCCGCTTAAATAATAAAGAAGATTATTTAGGTGAGATGAAGTTTGTGAAGATGTGATTTGTTGAAACACATAGGCACATAGGCCAAATCAGATCAACTATGGTTTCTATGTTCCTATGTGTTTAAATTATTTTTCTAACCTTGCTGTCTTTCAAATCCTCATTTCCAATTGAAATTCCCTCGATTAAATTCACTCCGGGCTTTTTCCCCTTTTCAAAAGAACCGAACTGATCATCAATTCCCAAAAATTTTGCGCCGTATAATGTTGCCCAGCGCAGTATATCTTCCAGCTTAATTTCAGGAAATTTATTTTGAATGGATTTTAATTCATCGAGAATTGAAAGTTGATGGTTTGATGAAAGTGAATCAGTTCCCACGGTTAAATATTGCACATGATTCATAAGCAATGGAATTTCGGGAAGCCTGTCCTCAATAAATAAATTTGCATTCGGGCAAAGGCACCAGAATAAATTCGGATTGATATCTTCAGCCCATTCCATATCCCAGACTGTTGCAATCGTATTATGAACAAGTAATGTTTTAATTTCTTTACTGATAAAAGGCAGTGTTGATTCAAGTGAAGTTTTTCCGGTGGGTTCAAAAAACTGAATCGGTACATTTAATTCCCGATACAATTTTCTGTAATTGCCTGAGCCCTGTAAATAAAATTCATTCTCATCATTGCTTTCCAGCATATGAAAACTTGTGGGTTTTCCATCATCATAACATTGTTTGCTGATGAGCTCAAGCAATAAAGGTGAAACCGTGTAGGGAGCATGTGGCGCAAGAGATACCTGTAAACCAAAACTTTTCGCATTGCTCAATAATTCTTTCCCCTTTTCAAATGCTTTTGCCGCATGTTCAGGATTAAAAGAAAGTAATTCAATAAAAGTGTGATAAACTAAATTCCGTTTTGATTTTTGTTTGAACGATATAGGCAGATTTGAAATATCGCCCACTGCGACAATTCCGTTTGCGATCATTTCATTTTCAGCATCTTCAATCGCCTGCAACATTACTTCTTCCTTTTCCTCACGATGCTTTGTTACATTCATTAAAAATTCACCTAGCCCTGTCTTTTCATCGAATTTATTTTTAAGATGCGATAATTCAATATGGCAATGTGTATTTATAAATCCGGGCACAAGTGCACCATTTAATTTTTCAATTTCACTGGAAGAGAAATTATTTGTATCAGATATATCCAAGACGGTTCCATCATCTTCAAGTATTAAAACTTTATCTGAAACCGGTGGGGATGAAATTGAGAAAATTATATCGGCACTTAATCGGCGCATTGGAAAAATAATTTAACCACAAAGAACACAAAGTTTTCACAAAGCTCACAAAGTATTTCTATTCTTCATCAAAAGCATTTGCACATTGATACATTTGCAAATTGGAATATTGGTAACTTTTCTCTGTGCCTCCGCGTCTCCCTGTAAAATTCATTTTTGCTTCGGGGAAAGAATTCATTAATAATTCACCACCTGCTCTTCAATATGCTCGGGTATTTCCCTGTTCTCATATTGCTGATTGCGCAATTGCGGTTCAAATCCGGCTTCGCGAATTGATTCCTGAATTGTTTTATATGTAAAGCGATACGGCGCACCGGCAGCACTCACCACATTTTCTTCAATCATAATGGAGCCGAAATCATTTGCGCCGGCATGCAGACAAATTTGCGCCGTTTGTTTCCCGACGGTTAACCAGCTTGCCTGGATATTTTCAATATTCGGTAAGAAAATTCTGCTCATGGCGATCATGCGGATATATTCATCGGGTGTGGTATCATTTTTTGCACGACGAATTTTTCGAAGTGTCGTATCCACATCCTGAAATGTCCATGGAATAAATGCAAGCAATCCTTTTGCGCCTTCCGGTTTTTCACTTTGCACCTGGCGGATTTTTTCAAGATGTAAAAAACGTTCTTCAATTGTTTCAATGTGACCGAACATCATGGTTGCAGATGTAGTTAATCCTAATTTATGTGCAACCCGCATCACATTCAGCCATTCATCACTCAAACATTTTCCGGTTGAAATGATTTTGCGCACACGGTCCACCAAAATCTCCGCACCTGCACCCGGCAAACTATCCAAACCCGCTTTCATTAATTCGGTGAGTACATATTCGTAGGTATAATTTCCAAGTGTGGCGATATGATGAATTTCCGGTGGCCCGAGTGAATGCAGTTTAATTTGGGGAAACATTTCTTTGATCCCGCGAAACGTTTTTACATAAAAATCAAGTCCGAGATCCGGATGATGGCCCCCCTGCAATAATAATTGCTCACCGCCGTAACGGATTGTTTCCTCAATTTTAATGCGATAGGTTTCCATATCAGTGATATAACCTTCCGCATGGCCGGGCACCCGGTAGAAATTGCAGAACTTGCAGTTCGCCACGCAAATATTTGTCGTATTTAAATTCCGGTCGATGATCCAGGTGACTTTATTGCCTGGTTTTGTTTTGCGCCTTAGCGTATTTGCAATTTGCATGAGTTCCGGAGTCGGCGCATTTTCAAATAAATAAACGCCTTCTTCCACCGATAGAAATTCGGAATTCAATGCTTTTTTATAGAGATCGGTTAATTGCACTATTTAAAGTTTAAACATTCTGGTGGAGAATAAGTTTTCAATAATGCAGGCATTTTGTGGGCAGTATAAGATTCGAACTTATGACCCCTGCTCTGTCAAAGCAATACTCTAAACCAACTGAGCTAACTGCCCCAAAAAATTTTGTGGGCCTGCTTGGGATCGAACCAAGCACCACCTGATTATGAGTCAGGTGCTCTAACCGACTGAGCTACAGGCCCGGTTATCATTTACTGATTTTCGGTGTAAAGATATTGCTTCAAAGGAAAATTTTGAACCCATTGCTTAAAATTGCAGTTACTTTGCAAATATGATCCAATATCAAAAATTTAAACTCAGCAATGGCCTTACTGTGATTGTGAATGAAGATAACACAACGCAACTTGCTGCAGTAAATGTTTTATATAAAGTCGGTGCACGTGATGAAATCAGTTCAAAAACAGGGTTTGCGCATTTATTCGAACACCTCATGTTCGGCGGCTCTGAAAACGTGCCGGAATTTGATACCGAATTACAAATGGCCGGCGGCACCAATAATGCATACACTACCAACGATCTTACAAATTATTATGATGTGCTCCCTGCAGACAATATAGAAACCGCACTCTGGCTCGAAAGTGACCGGATGCTGAAACTTGATTTTTCAGATAAATCACTCAGCGTTCAACGCAGTGTAGTGTGCGAAGAATTTAAGGAGCATTATATCAACCGGCCTTATGGCGATGTATGGCATAAACTGCGCAAACTGGTTTATAAAAATCATCCATATCAATGGCCAACGATTGGTTTGGAATTAAAACATGTACAAGACGCAACATTAACTGATGTTGAAAATTTTTTCTATAAATATTATCGCCCGAACAATGCAATTCTCACAATCAGCGGTGGAATTTCTGCAGCTAAAGCGCTTGAGCTTGCAGAAAAATGGTTTGGCAATATTCCGGCAGGTGAATCATTTGAAAAACAAATTGCATCTGAACCCGAACAAACCGAAAAAAGATTTTTAAAAGTAACTGCAGATGTTCCCGTTAATATTATTTATAAAGTATATCATATGCCGGGCAGAACGGACAAAAATTATTATGCCGCAAATTTATTAAGTGATGTACTTGGTATGGGTGAATCATCTCGTTTATATCAATCGTTAAAAATGGAGAAAAAATTATTTACCGACATTGCCTGTTATGTGAGCGGAAGTATTGATACCGGTATGTTTATTTTTTCAGGTAAACTTGCTGAAGGAATTTCTTATGAAGAGGGTGAAAAAGGAATTGATGAAGAGATTCAGAAAATTACATCAGCACCCGTCGATGAAATGGAATTACAAAGGGTAAAAAATACAGTTGAAATGGATATCATCACAAATCAAACCGGTGTGATGAATAAAGCGGAAAGTCTGGCTGCAGCAGAAATGCTGGAAGATGCCGAGCTCGTGAATACAGAAATTGAAAGATATCTTTCTGTTACAGCAGATGATATATTACGTGCGGCAAAATCAATCTTACCCGAGCATAAAACTTCGGTATTGTATTATGGGAAATAGTAGCTAGCAGCTTTACAGCAATCTTTCGCAAAAGACATGAACCTGCCGGCCGACGTAAGGCGCATGCGCTGCGGCAGGCGGGCACACGAACACCTGAACACCTGAACACCTGAACACTTGAACACTTGAACACTTAAAACTCAAAAATGAACATAACAAACAGAATTGATGCACCGGGACTGAGAAGTATTGAACATCTGGAAATAAATAATTTTAAATCGATAAAATTACTGAACGGCGTTCCTGTATATTATGTGGAAGCGCCGGAAGAAGAATTGGTGCGTGTTGAATTGCGTTTTAAAGCAGGCAGATGGTATGAACCGCAACATGGTATTTCACGTGCAACCTGCAACCTGATTAAAAAAGGCACATCCACAAAAAATTCAAAACAACTGTCCGATGCGGTTGAATTTTATGGTGCGCATCTCGAAACACAACATGGCCAGGATTTTACTTCTGTTGAAATTCTAACACTTGATAAATATCTCCATCATATTTTACCTGTTGCAGAAGAAATTTTAACCGACGCCGTTTTTCCTGATGATGAAATAAATCATTTTATTCAGAAGCAAAAACAAAAATTGCGCATCAATGCACAAAACACCGATTTTCATGCAAACAGAAAATTCGGAAATGTTTTATTCGGTGAAAATCACCCTTACGGTTATGCATTAACCGAAGCCGATTTCGATCTGCTGTCGCAGGATGCATTAAAAAAGTATCACCGTACGTATTATGCCCCCGGTGATGCGCATGTATTTATGGCAGGAAAAATTACAGATCACACATTTCAATTACTGGATAAACATTTAAGTAAATACCTGCCGAGTAGAAATCATATTTCGGCAACAGATAAATCAGTACATACCGCTTCGGAAAATAAATTCTTCATAGAAAAAAACGATTCGGTCCAATCTTCAATCCGTATCGGAAATATTACAATTTCAAAAACACATCCCGATTATCCCGAATTAAATGTTTTAAATACATTATTCGGAGGTTATTTCGGTTCGCGTTTAATGAGCAATATACGTGAAGATAAAGGGTACACCTATGGAATTTATTCATCCATTTCGCACTATGACCACAGCAGTTATTTTTCAATTGAAACGGAAGCCGGTAATGAAGTATGTGAAGCAGCATTAAAAGAAATTTATAATGAAATACATACGATCCGCACCGAATTAATTGATGATGAAGAACTCACCATCGTAAAAAATTATATGATGGGAAGTTTATTACGTGCCACCGACGGACCATATAATCGTATCAACGTAATTAAAAATATCGTGATGAGCGGACTGGATACAACATATTTCGATAAACTTGTGCATGCCATCAAAACAGTAACCCCTGAACGACTGATGGAGCTCGCCGATAAATACTTTGTTCCGGATTATATGAAAGAAGTTGTGTGCGGGAAAAAATAATTCATGAACAAGGGCCACATCTTACATGATGCCGGTTTCATTCGTTTCGGTTTTTGCCTCCGCCTTTGATACTATCGAATCCCCTAATTTCGTTAACTTTAAACCTGAACGTCCGGTGTGAGTTTATTAAAAAAATATTGTCTCCTCCTATTTGCATTTATTTCAATTCAAAAAATAAATGCACAATCAACAATTCCTGCTACATTATTATGTTGCCAGACTGAAATTAATGGTGACGTTACCCTTACATGGAGCGCATCACCGGAAGCTTGTGGCGCTTTTGTTGAATATGATGTTTATTATTCGAGCAATTATTCCGGGCCATACACTCAATTCTTACCACCGATATTAGGTATTGGAACAACAACATTTACACATATTGGTGCAGGTGGTGCAACAAATACCTGGTATTATTATGTAGTAGCGGTTTATAGTTGTCCGGGTTATACAATGACAACAAGCGATACCCTCGATAATCTCGATCCGGTGGAACCTGTAATTGATTATGTTACAGTTACTGCAAATCAATCACAATTATTCTGGTTTCCATCTCCATCTCCCGAAACAAATGCATATATTATCTATCGCGATAATCTGGGATTTGTACCAATCGATACTGTTTGGGGGCGATTTACAAATACCTATACTGATCTCACCGGCTCACCCGGAACAAAAGTTGAAACTTATACGATTGCTTCAAAAGATTCGTGCGACAATGTAGGGCCTTTCAGCACACAATCACATCATACAATTTATTTAACTGCTCAACAATTAAATTGCAGTGATACAATTGAACTCAGCTGGAATTTATATGATACATGGACAGCAGGTCTAAATAAATATGAAGTTTGGGTAGATCTCAATGGTGCCGGTTCGGTTCCCGTTGCTACATTGTCAAATACAACTACAAATTATTCACTTTCCGGAATCAATGATGGCGATCAGGTATGCATAACCATTCACGGATTCAGAAATGACGGAACTGCCGTATCTGTTTCAAATGAATATTGCCAGACAATGAATATCGTGCAGCCATCCGCATATAATGTGATGCGCAATGCTACAGTAAATTCATCTACGCAGATTGTGATCGAATGGTATCCGGATATGTCTGCGGATATTGAAAAATTTTCCGTGCAGCGCAGTGAAGATAATATTGCTTATTCGAATTTAATTACAGCAACTATTTCACCGATCACTTTGGTCGAAACCTATACTGATAATTCTGTTTCGGCAAATTCAAAAAGCTATTATTATAAAACAATTTCAATTGATAGTTGTGATAAGGAAGTAGCAACCGGGTATGTGCGCACTGTTTTATTAAAAGGAAACGACAATGCGAATTTCACCAACACGATCAACTGGAACAATTTTGAAATAACAAACGGGAATGTAACCGAATATAAAATTTACCGCGACGAAGGTGCAGGATTTAATTATCTCACATCCGTGAGCGGTGCAAATATTTCATATATTGATGATGTTTCTTCTTTTGTAAACCTGATAGATGAATTTTGTTACCAGGTGGAAGCAATTTATAATTTAAATTCTCCCGACAATGGTGTGAATGAACAACTCTCCTCTTTTTCAAATTCCGTTTGCGTTGAGCAGGGCCCGCGTATTTATGTTCCGAATGCAATTGTACCTGATGGATTGAATTCCATTTTTAAACCTGTAATTGTATATGGCTCGGAAGAAGGATACAGCATGAAAATATTTGACCGCTACGGACAGAATATTTTTGAAACTTCAGATGTAAATGAAGGTTGGACCGGTGTTTTTAAAAATGAAATTGTCCCGATGGGCACTTATGCCTATTTAATTTCTTTCACTGCAACCAACGGACAATTAATTACCAAAAAAGGAAATGTAACGGTGGTGAGATGATTGATTCCGATTAGCAAATTAGCTGAATAGCTGATTCGGTATTTCGGAATGCCCGATAATCCTGGTCTGAATTACTGCATACTGAGACTGCCAACTTTTCATATAAAATCCGTTCCTTTGTTTTTGTTATGAATTACGCTGGCGAATATTACCTAACCGGTATCATGGAAACTGCATCCGGTTTTAATTTATACGAGGATCATTCCTTTGAATTTTATTTTACATACGGAGCGCTCGATCGCCACGCATATGGTACCTGGCGGGAAGGTGAAAACGGAACGGTGATTCTTTCAACCGATTACAAAGATCAATCACCGTTTACAATCGAGTTGGAAGAAAATATGAAAGACAATGATCATCTTGTAGTCGGAATTCCAGGGTTTAATAAAATGTTGATTGAAGAAACAAAAATTGTTGCCACTTATAACGGAAAAGAAGAAGAACAGGTTGAGGCCGGTGATGAAGTATTTCATTTTACGTTTCCATCGGCTGATAAATTGGTAGTAACCTGTTTGTTTTATTTTGATAATCCCGCTACACTCATTCCATCATCAGAAAAAAATAATTATATTCAGCTTAAACCGAATCAGAATTTATTACTGGTACATTTTAATGAAGAAGTGTTTAAAATTGACGAAAATAATTTATATGGCAGGCTGTTATTTGCCGACCCCGACCGCCCTCTTACATTTCGCAAAGCTGTTTAATCGGAATAATCATTTGTGATAAAAGCACACACAATTAATGATACGGAGTAACCAAATTTTAATTAATAAATTCTTCCTTACATTTTTATATTTCTCAATTGCATTTTCTTCATGCAAAAAATCATATCATACCAAGGACATCATGTATAAAAATGATGATATCGAGATATCTGCCCGTGTTTATATTCCGCCGGGTGAGGGCCGGTTTCCGGCTGTTGTAATTGTTCCCAGTGCAGAACCAGTTACAAAAGATGAATACAGTGCCTATGCTGAATATTTTTCATCTCACGGAATTGCCACTCTTTGTTATGATAAAAGAGGTAGCGGAAAATCAACCGGAAATATTTGGTTGGCAGATTTTGATGATTTGCTTAATGATGCACTGTCAGGTATTCAATATTTAAAAACACTTCCTTATATCGATACGGCAAAAATGGGTTTTCTCGGGCATAGCCAGGGCGGCATGTATATTTTTAAATCGGACCGTGTTTCGGACGATGTGGCTTTTGTAATTGATGCTTCGGGTTCTCCCCGGACGCCATTGAGTCAGAGCGATTATAATATCCGCTTCAAAATTCTGGAAAAAGGTGGCGAATCAACTTATGCCGACAGTCTGGCTGTATTGATGGACCGCTATATAATTTATTTAAGGAAACGGGAAAATTTTGCAGCGATTAAAAAAAGTTATGATCAGTTGATAGCAAATGATCAAAAACCCATCGCCGATGAAATAAATTATTTCGGTCAGTTTAATTATCTCAAATCATCCGATAGTTTGCCGGCTTATGGTGAAATGGAAATGTATCCTTTCATGCGGAGTTATGATTTTGAGCCGGGTGCATTTTATCCGGGACTAAAAATTCCGGGCCTTGTAGTTTATGGAAGAAAGGATAAAGTAATTCCGGTTGAAACCTGTATTGAACGTGTAAAAGAATTACAGCCTGAAAGCCCGAATATTGAATTGAAAATATTTGATGATGCGAATCATGCCATGAAAACGGAATCCATTTCAGGTCAAAAATATGCAGATGGGTATTTTCAGTTTCTGGCTCAGTGGATATTGGATCATACTGCTAAATAAAAAAACAGTTCGTCGGTCTGTTAAATACTACTGTATAGAAATTCATATTTCAGTCTTTAAAAAAATATTTCAAAAAACATTGTGAATTAAATTATTCAATTATATTTGCAATCAAATTTAAACAACATGCGCAAATATTATTTCATATCAAAACAGAAAGCAACGGGTTATCCTTGTTGCCGCCGGGGCATGTATTTATATGATTATTAAATAAAAATCATTCAATATACAAAGCCCCGGCAACCGCCGGGGTTTTTTTATGCCCGGCAAATTTTAATTAAATTTATTATTCATCATTTAAATAAATGATATGGGAAAGTTATCTCTCAGCGGAAAAGATCTGCGTAAAATAAATTATCCTGAAGGCAGGGTAATCGGCGTTGCAATTCAGGTAATGCATCAATATTTCAAACACAGCTCCGAAACGGAAGCGCTGAATCTGCTAAAACAAATTCTGGCAGATCCTGAATCGTTTATGCACGACGAAGTGCTGGGGAAAATTGCTGCAACATTACTGGATGAACTTTATCCGAAAAACAAATCAATTACACTGGCATCAAACAGAAAAGAATATAAAACATATGGTGTTGAGAATATTGAAATGGGAGCTGTGCACCAAATGGAAATTGCAATGAAATTACCTGTGACTATTGCCGGTGCTTTAATGCCGGATGCTCATCAGGGTTATGGTTTGCCGATCGGAGGTGTGCTGGCAACAGAAAATGCGGTAATTCCATATGGCGTGGGTGTAGACATCGGGTGCCGTATGTGTCTGAGCATTTTTGATATTCCGGGCGATTATATTTTACATAATATTGAATCGCTCAGAGGGTTTTTGACACGCAATACATTATTCGGAGCCGGAGCGAATTTCAATAAACCGATGGATCATGAAGTGCTGGAACGAAATGAATTCAGGGAAAACAAATTGCTGAAATCATTGCATGAAAAAGCGGCAAAACAAATCGGAACATCGGGTTCGGGAAATCATTTTGTGGAATTCGGAATTGTTGAAGTAAAAAATAAAACGGAAAAACTTCCGGTTGACCCCGGAAATTATCTCGGTTTATTATCACATTCCGGCTCACGTGGTTTAGGTGCCGGCGTTGCAAATTATTATACCCGCGTTGCAAAAGATATTTGCAAATTGCCGGATGTTGCAAGAAATCTTGCATACCTGGATTTAAATTCTGAAGCGGGACAGGAATATTGGATCGCAATGAATTTAAGTGGTGATTATGCGTCTGCATGTCATCATCAGATTCATCAAAAAATTAAAAGATCTCTGGGTGCGCAATTAATCGGCAGGGTTGAAAACCATCACAATTTTGCATGGAAAGAAATGCATGCAGGAAAAGAAGTGATCGTGCACAGAAAAGGTGCAACACCTGCCGGTGAAGGGGTACTTGGAATTATTCCGGGATCAATGACGGCGCCGGGATATATTGTAGAAGGCAAAGGAGCATCAGAATCTTTAAATTCTGCAGCGCATGGTGCCGGACGAAGAATGTCGCGATCGGCTGCAAAAAATTCTTTCACAAAAAAAATGATGGAAGAAATTTTACGTGATGTCGGAGTCACATTAATCGGCGGTGATATTGATGAAGCACCAATGGCGTACAAAGACATTCATGAAGTAATGCAATTTCAAAACGACCTGGTAAATATTATCGGGATTTTTAAACCAAAAGTGGTGCGCATGGACGGATGAGGAGAAAAGAATTTCGCTGGAAATAAATTCATTGTCTGAAAACAATGCAGATCTGAACTGCAAAATGCAATTTCTCCTCTCTCTGTTTCAATGCACCCAAATTTAAATTTACTGCAATGAACATTTTATATTCAACAGATGAGAAATTCATCAAAATATATAATTTACTCCAATGGGGAAAATGTATAAAAGCGAAGCGCATGCTGGAAGAAATTCTGGAAGAAGAGCCTGATCATGGAAGAGCACATTATGAAATGGGGATGATCTATTTCGGCGAGCTGATAAATTATGAAATGGCTGAATTCCATTTTAAGCTGGCGATCCGGTTTTGCCCGGCAGAAGTATTTGCATATTATGCATATCAGAAATTACTTTTCCAGCAGAGCCGGCATGAAGAATTGATCCAATTCTCAGATAAGGCGCTGGAAGTAAAATCAATTTACAAGCCTTTGATATTTAAACATCTCGCTGCATGCTATGAAGAGCAGCAAAAATTCAGGAAAGCAATCTCTTCTTATGAAAAAGGAATGCTGCATGCATTGAATGATTATGAGTTTGAACAATTCAAAAAAATGATCGAGCGGGTGAAATCAAAGCAAAACAAAAACAAAAAAGAGGCGGTGAAATAATCGCCTCTTTTATTTCCTATTTCCGAATTTGCAAATTTGGAAAGCGAAGCCCTATCTTTGCACATGGAAAATCTCTCAAAAAAATTCCTTGGCGAAAGCCTTACATTCGACGATCTTCTTGTTGTTCCCGATTATTCTGAGGTGCTGCCACGTGAAGTTGATATTTCAACCCAGCTCACAAGAAATCTGCGCATTAACGTTCCTATCATTTCGGCTGCAATGGACACTGTGTCCGAATTTCAGATGGCCATTGCCATGGCACGTGAAGGAGGAATCGGTATTGTCCATAAAAACATGACGATCGAACGGCAGGCCGATCATGTGCGTAAAGTAAAAAGAAGCGACAGTGGTTTGATCATCGACCCGGTTACACTTTCGGCCAAAGCAACAATTCGTGAAGCATTGGCGATTATGAAAGAATTTAAAATCGGCGGTATTCCGATTGTTGACGAGAACGGCCGCCTTGTAGGTATTCTCACAAACCGCGACCTGCGATTCGAAACGAATATGAGCAGGCCTGTTTTTGAAGTGATGACAAAAGAAAATTTAATTACCGCACCGGCAGGTACTACATTACAACAGGCAGAACAAATATTGAAGAATTACAGGATCGAAAAATTACCCGTTGTTGATAATAATGGAATTTTAAGCGGCCTCATCACATATAAAGACATCATGAAATTGCAAAGCCACCCGAGAGCATGCAAGGATAAATACGGAAGATTATTGGTTGGTGCTGCAGTTGGTGTTACACATGATACACTCGAAAGAGTGGAAGCATTAAAAAATGTTGGTGTTGATCTGATCATCATTGATACGGCACACGGACATAGCCGCGGTGTAATTGAAATGGTGAAAAAAGTAAAAGCACAATATCCCGATCTCGAAATTGTTGCAGGAAATGTTGCAACCGGAGCCGGCGCAAAAGCGCTTGCTGATGCAGGTGCCGACGGCGTGAAAGTGGGAGTTGGTCCCGGAAGTATTTGCACAACACGTGTTGTTGCTGGTGTGGGTGTTGCACAGATCAGTGCGATAAATGATGCGGCAAATGCATTAAAAGGAACTGGTGTTCCGGTGATCGGCGACGGAGGAATCAGATATACGGGAGATATTGTAAAAGCAATTGTTGCGGGAGCCGACACAATTATGGCTGGAAGTTTATTGGCCGGAACTGAAGAAAGTCCTGGTGAAACAATTATTTATGAAGGAAGAAAATTTAAATCATACCGCGGGATGGGAAGTATTGAATCGATGGAGCTTGGAAGTAAAGACAGATATTTTCAGGATGTTGAAGATGATTTAAAAAAATTAGTGCCCGAAGGAATCGTAGGCCGTGTTCCGTTTAAAGGAACTGTTGAAGAAGTGATGGTGCAATATATCGGTGGTTTGCGTGCTGGAATGGGATATGCCGGTGCAAAAAATATTGAAGCATTAAAAAATGCATCATTTGTAAAAATCACATCAAGCGGAATTCGTGAATCACATCCGCATGATGTTGTTATTACGAAAGAAGCACCTAATTATTCCCGATAGTTTTCAAAAATCTATCTTCAAACAATTCTGAACCTGCAAGCCATTGCGTGAGAGCTGCAGCACCTCTTTCATTTAAATGTGAAGTATTGCTCCAGTTCGATCTGTTGCCAAGGATATCTTCATCGGGAATTAAAATAGGATATTGCTTGAAAAATGTTTCATCCACCGGATGATGTAAAATATCGCCGTAAGCCGGCAGATATAAAAAGCAGAGATCTGCATTATTTACCGCACATAGTTCAATGATTTTATTTAAATAATATGCATCAAAATCTTTCACTTTATTATTGAGATGCGTTCCATCTGCACTAAATCTTTTGTTTTGAAACTGAATTTGTACATCCGCCTTTCTTTGCTGTAAAGAATCGCCAGCCGGTATAAATCCGAAAACAGAATTTGCTGATTGATTTACATCCAATTTTTTATTTCCGAACCTGAAATATTCCCACCGCGATAAACCTGCAGTGTAGAAATTGGAAATACATGCGGGTTTTGACAACCATGGCTGCCGCAAAATATCTTCGGTTTCTGCGATATACGGGAAAATAATGTGGTTATCGTTTTCAGTCCATTCACGCAGTTCAAGCACAATGGTTTGAGGGTGTTTGTTTTCAAAAAGGTCTTTTAGAATCACATATTCTGCATTATATCCCTGCCAGCAAAAGCCAAGATTTGCAATGTGCAGATTTTTTTCCTGCTGCAAATGATTTAATAATGAATCGTTAATTGCATTTAAAGTATGTGAGGTTCCGATAAATGCAATATCAACCGGTGTGTTGTTTTCAAAAATTCGGTCGTAAATCCAGCTGCCCCTGTCAAAGCAATTGTCTTCAATATAATGATATGCAAATTTTTTATCGTAAGGTTGATTGAAAAGAATAATTATGCCTGCCGTAAAAGGCAATAAAAACAGAAGGCAATATGTTAAAAATTTCTTCATTAAAATTGAAAATAAATAAAATGGGGTGTATTATCAAAGGCACCGAAATAACAGATGCATATTACCATAGCGTAATACAGCGCCCATCTGGAAAACCTGTTTGTATTATTGAACCAATTTATTGCCTTTGCATTGCGCAACAATATTTCCAGCAGTAAAAAAACAAATAACATCACTGCAAACCTCTTTGGAAAGAATTCAGCCGCAAAAAAAGTGTTCATCTCGGCCCCTCCTGCATTGTGAAATAAATTTGAAATAATAAGAAAAGCATCCTGCACATTCGCTGCCCTGAAAAATATCCATGCAAAACAAACAAATGTAAATGTGAGCGCACCGGCAATATATTTATGCAAATGCAGATGAATTTTCCTGTGCTGAAAAATATGTTGCACGCAAATCGCCGATCCGTGTAAAAACCCCCAGATCAAAAACGTCCAGTTAGCACCATGCCAGAGCCCGGAAATTAAAAAGGTGATCATCAGATAAAACTGCATCTTCCAAAACCCATTTTTATTTCCGCCAAGCGGGATATATACATAATCGCGAAACCAGGTAGACAAAGAAATATGCCACCGTTTCCAAAATTCTCGTGGTGACGTTGAAAAATACGGTGCATCAAAATTTTTCCTGATCTCAATTCCGAATAATTTAGCACAGCCGATCGCGATATCACTGTATCCGGAAAAATCACAATATATCTGAATTGCAAATCCGCATGTTGCGAGTATCACTGTTGCACCATGATACTCTGCCGGATGCTTATATACAAGATCAACAAATCGTGCAATATTATCTGCAATAACAATTTTTTTGAAAAACCCCCAGAGCATTAAGCGTAATCCCTGAACAGCTTGCGGGTAGGAGAAATTTCTTTTTTGATAGAACTGCGGCAAAAGCCTTGTTGCTCTTTCGATCGGCCCGGCTACCAATTGAGGGAAAAAACTGACAAAGGCCATAAAAGCAAAAATATCTTTTGAAGCCTCGAGGTTTTTGCGGTACACCTCAATGGTATAACTCAGCGTTTGAAAAGTATAGAAACTGATTCCAACCGGAAGCAGTATATGCAATGTTTGCACATTTATATGAAACCCGATTTGCTCGCAAAGTGAGGCAAACGAGCTCACGAAAAAATCATAGTATTTGAACGTGCCGAGTAAACCCAAATTTGTAAGAAGCGAAATACCCAGAAAAACTTTCTTCCTTTTTTTACTTTCTGTTTTGGCCATGAAATACGCTGAAGTAAAATCAACCACAGAGCTTACAAAGAGAAGGCTTAAAAAACGCCAGTCCCACCAGCCATAAAAAAAGTAACTCGCAAGTATGATAAAAATATTTTGGGCTTTGAGATGTTTATTCAGAATGCCCCAATAAATTGCAAACACAAGCGGGAGAAAAAGTGCAAAAACAATTGAATTAAATGCCATATGTGTTTACCGGAATAGGGCTTTGGGTTTGTCGTTTCAGGCGCTAATTTATGAGATACAGATCTCTTAACCGATTCCCGGGCAGAACGACGAAAGAGAAACATAAATCATTCAAAGGTGTTGCGTTAATCATATGACGCATTCCCACCCGTATGGAACTTTAAGCAATAAATAAAAAGCATATGAAAAAGCTCACAATTCTAATCGGAATATTGCTGATAGCTCAGTTTGGACAATCACAGATCCAGATGCATAATCAGTTGAGGAATATGCCGCATCAAAACGCAATGATGAAATCAGGTTGTGGTGATGTGACAGGAATTTTTGTTGACGAAATAAATGCATATTCTGCTACCATTCACTGGAACACGAATGGTGCGGCACAATACATGGTGCAATATGTAAATATGAATAACAGGAAAGATAAAGGCACATTGGTAACACCACTTGGAAGTGTTGCGCTTGATAATCTTACACCATGCGCTTCATATCAGTTTGTTGTAATTGCAAAATGCAACGACGGAAATTATAAATCCCATCTGCAAATTTTTATCACACCAGGTTGCAAATAGTGTAATTGATATATTGTGATTCATAAATTCATGGCCCGTAATGTAAATTGCGGGCTATTGAATGTACGGCTCCAAAAAAGAAATAATTTCCTGCACATTCGCATATTTGCTTTCCGTGATCAGCAAAATATCTCCCGAATTTGCTACGATTTTTAATTCATAATTTGTTGCAAATGGTTTCCCTCCGTATTCCCTTAAATCCCTGTACAATTCGCGGGATCGTTTTAATTCTCTGATATCCTTGTATTGCAGAAGCACCTGCCTGCCGGTAAAAATATTTTTTGAGATCAGGAATTCACTGTAAAAATAAATGCGGCGAGCAGAAAGAATAACAGCGGCAAAAGTATAAACCACAACGAACAGTAAAATTATACTGCCGGCAATACCCAGATAATAATTCTTATAAAAAAACAGGAACGATAATCCGGTCGCAAATGCCGCAACGATAAATGGAACTGCAAAATATCCCGGCCTGAATGTTGATTTTAGCAGAAAATTGTCAAACATAACGGCCTATTCTGTCAGCACGAAATACTCCCAAGGACCGAGCGAAATTTCTTTTCCGGATTTGAGTGTTTTGTTATTGCCCGTAAATGCATTTGTAAATTTTCCGCTTAAACCTTCAATTGTTACAAGTTGATTTCGGCCGCTCATATTTACAATTACAATTACTTTATTCCCCATTTTTTCACGGCTGAAACAATATACATTGCCCGATGTTGTCGGAATTGATTTATAATCACCGCCATAACTACCGTTCCATAAGGGCGGATTTTCATTTTTTATTTCGATCAATGATTTATAAAAAGGTGTGAAATTTTTATCATCCAGCCAATTGATCGTGTCTTTATCAAAAAACCGCAATCTTTTATTCATGCCGACTTCCTGTCCTGAATAAATTAAAAGCATACCCGGAATTGTTGCGGAAACAACAGCCATTGTTTTTGCAGCATCCCCCATCCTTTCAAATTCAGAGCCGTTCCAGCTGTTTTCGTCGTGATTGGATGTGAAATTCATAAAATAACTTCCATCCGGAAATTGTTTCAGATCAGCATTAATCAACGAATCAAGTTTTGATGCCTTTTCCTTACCCTGTGCAATCATATTCATTGTATGGTGACGGTTCCATGCATAACCCATATTGAATCCGTCTTTAATAAACTGAGGGCCTTCCGCTTCACACAATAAAAAGATATCCGGTTTTATTTTGCGTAATTCTGTAAACGCTTCCACCCAAAAATCATCGGGAATCATCATTGCCACATCACATCTGAAACCATCAATATCTGTTTCGGTGACCCAGAATTTCATTGCCTCGATCATCGCTTTACGCATTTGCAGATTGTCATAATTTAAATCCGCTACATCACTCCAGTCTGCAACAGGCGGAATGATGGAACCGTCCTTTGCAGTTGAATAATATTCTTTATGGCTTTTCATCCATACATGATCCCAGCTTGTATGATTCGCCACCCAGTCGAGGATCACATGCATATTGTTTTTATGTGCTTCTTCCACTACATTCTTAAAATCTTTTAAGGAGCCGAATTCCGGATTTGTCGACGTATAATCAGAAATCGAATAATACGATCCCAAACTTCCTTTTCTGTTTAATTTACCGATCGGCTGAACAGGCATCATCCATAAAATATCAACGCCCATATCATGCAGTCGGGGAATATGTGTTTCGAATGCATTAAATGTCCCTTCCGGCGTATACTGCCGGATATTCACTTCATAAATTGTTGATTTGCGGCTCCAGTCGGGTGCATTATTCTGTGCAAATAATTGCAATGAACAAAGAAATGCGATGATTGTAAATATTTTTTTCATAAGTTGTCAGTTTTAAAAAACACAGATATAAACTATGTGCCCTATGCTTTTATGTGTTTAATTTAATCTGTAATTATTTTTCAAATGTAATTATTTCAAATGAATAAGGCTCGATCATCATATTGAGAGCATCGGATATAAATTTCACAGTTCTTTGAGTTGAGAATGCTATTGGTGTTCCTTTTACATTATCTGGCAAAAAGACGAGATTGCCAAATGTCATATCTGTTTTGTTAAACCCTACAATCACCACATCATCAAAATATCTACGCATATAAATAAAAATTCCGGGGTTTGCTTCCAATATTGTAAAATCTCCGTACAACAATGCCATATGTTCACTCCTGAGTTTTGTTAATTTGGAAACTGTATTGCGCACATCCAGCTGATATTTATTGAGCGAATCAAATTGCATCATGCGTCTGTTATCCGGATCATTTGCGCCGGGCAAACCGATTTCGTCTCCATAATAAATAACCGGAATGCCGGGGATAGTCATATTAAATGCCTGCAGCATTTTTAATTTTGCATAGCCGATTGTGTCAGTTACTTCAATATGCCGCTGCCAACCGACTTCCTTATCATTTTCACCAAATTTTAAATCGCCGCTGGCATAAGAAATAAATCTTGCCATATCCTGGTTACCGGAAATATTTCCCATGAGATGATGATAACCGAAATAATCAAATGTTTCATTGAGAGATGCCGCCAGTCGTTCAAAAGGAACATCATCCAGTGCAAAAACCGATCTCGCATCAAAATATAAATTAAAATCAAACTGTGCGTTTAATAATCCGCTGCCGACATAAGAATTAATTAATTCCCGCGAGCCGAAAGTTTCTCCGATCTGATAAATATTTCTGTTCTGCGGAATTTCAACTTCTGTTTTTATTTTTTCGGTCAGCAATCTCCAGAATTCCGTTTCAATATGTTTTGTTGCATCATGGCGAAATCCGTCGAGATGAAATTCTTTCAGCCACCACATGGCACTGTCTGCGCAAGCTTCCGCAACAACCGGTTGAGAATGATCAAAACTCGGCATATAAGGTTCGAACCATGTTGTTAAGCGATTTTCATCCCAGAGTCTTAAATTTTTTCTGCCGTCGGGTAAATTTAATTGTGAGAACCACTCGGGATGTTCCTTCCAAAGCGGATGTTGTTCGTGAATATGATTTGCAACATAATCGAGAAAAACAGAAATGCTGTCGTGATGTGCATCATCAATTAAATTTTTAAATAAATCATTTGATCCGAATCTCGTATCCACCTGTGAAAGTGAAATCGGCCAATACCCGTGATAGCCACTGAACCAGCGATGCGGTTCCGGAAATTCCTGGTAAGCATTGTAAGGGTTTTGAAAAACAGGTGAGATCCATAACGCATTTATGCCGAGTTTATCAAAATAGCCGTCGTCAATTTTTTGTTTTATTCCTGCAAGGTCGCCGCCGTAATAATTTGCCTGCGGTAAAACACGATCATCTTTTACCGGATTATCATTTGTTTTATCTCCATTATTAAAACGATCCACCATCATGAAATAAATAATTGTTTTCTGGAGATCATCTTTTGTGAGAAGAGAAGGGTCGGTAATTACTTTGCCGTATTCGAGGGGGATAAGAATGTCATTTAATTCCCCGGTTGAGTCATATCCAAAACAGCGTATAAATGATCTTTTAATTTTTAATGCATTCCACGGAATTGTAAATGTAATAAGTGAATTTGTTTGGCCCGGCGGATGGGTTACGGTATTTTCCAATCTATGATTTTCCCATAAAATAAATAATTCAACAAATTGATCCTCTTGACCTAGTGATAGTGTGTTATCCCAGGTGATTTCATTTGTTTCAACGCCCATAAAAAAATTGGGTTGCATCTGAGATCCTTCTTTTAATTCACTTTTTCCAACTTCCATCAATGAATTGTAACCTCCAATTCCATTATCAATAGTGTCCCGATTATTCGGATCCAAAAACCATTTTCCGTCGGCTACAATTTGATATTGATATCTTCCCGGGTTTAAAATTAAATCGGTAGACCATACGCCATTTTCATATTGCATGAATTGAATATTGGGGTTCCAACCGGTCATTTCACCAACGATGGAGACTTTTGAATATTTCGCTCCGTTCGGATTCCATGCAAAATGGATTTTTTCTTTTTTTGATTTTCGGAGAAGGATGGAGTATTCTTCACCGCCAGCGGTTATTTTTACTTCGCTTAAATAGGGAATTTCCTGTTTTACCGAAATTAAAGTCAGCAGTTTTTTATCCTGGGATAATTCCTGTTTTAAAAAATCCGGCTGGGATATTTTGGAGATATGATTTACATCCGTAAAATAATCTTCCAGATAAACAACAGTTGTATCAATTCCCAATTGAATTGGTGTTGCCAGTCCGAAGATTTCGGTTTGGGATTTTGCGTTTATACTAAATCCAACTGCAAATATTATTATAAGAATCTTTCTCATTTTTTATTCAATAGAATAATTAATTCCTCTTTTTTTGGAGATTGCGGGTCAGGCCTGCCTGCCTCAGCACCAGGCTCGGTCCCGGCAGGCAGGCCCTCAATGACTATTCGTTTTATTTAAATTTTTTAGTTGAAACACTCTTCAGTTTTACGCTTAAAGAATATATAAATTTGATATTAAATAAAATCTAAAAAAAAGATCCTGTCATGCCGGGCTCGACCCGGCATCTCCATTAAAAACAAATTCATGCCTTATCAATATCCAATTCATCTTCTGTAAACCATTCTTTTGCTAAATCCTCCCATCCGGGGTTTTTACTGCTAACAAGTTCATTTTTCCATTCCCTTTTCCAATTCTTTAATTGTTTTTCTCTTGCAATTGCACTTTGAATACTTTCAAACTCCTCGAAATATACTAATTTATTACAATTATATTTTGAAGTAAAACTATCTGAATAAAGTTTCACCTTGTGCTTCCAAATTCTGGTTTGAAGGCTCTTGGTAACACCAATATATAAAACAGAATTTGAAATATTTGTCAAAAAATATACGTAATAAAATCTGGCAATCAACATATTCGAGATTGCGGGTCGGGGCCCGCAATGACAATTCGTTTTTATAAAATTCTATTAGAGTATCACAACTATTAATTTTCTCCGTGCCTTAGCGCCTTCGTGTTTAATTTTATTTTCATTCCCCATACAACCACTCATAACAATCCATAAACTCGCTGTTCCAGAATGCTTCCGAGTGAATACCGGAGCTCTCAATGATCAAACGCATTTTCAGGTTTTGAATTTTGTTTTCGAGAAGTGTGTTATACATTTTCTCCATATCATCCATCGTTTGCGTATCACCTCCTTCTGTTGCGCCTGCAACAAAATATATTTTTACCGGCGCATCATAATGAAATGCATCGGCCATTTTATAAAATTCATTGCTTGTCCATAAAGACGGCGAAAAAATTCCTCCCATAGAAAAATTCTCGGGATAACGCAGCACCACATATAAACTTTCAGTACCCGCAACACTGCTGCCTGCAATTCCCGTAAACTCTCTTCCGGGAATTGTCCGGTACATCGAATCAATTTTTGGTTTTAACGTTTTTACTAAAAAATCTGCAAACAAATCTCCGTCACCACCGCCGTATTTATCATTAATTGTCCAGGGTGAATATTCATTTATGCGATCAGCATCTGCATGATCAATTCCAACAATAATTGCTGTATGCATATTCATTTTACAAATCGAATCCATGCTTTCGTCTATTCCCCACTCACCGTTAAATGAAATCGTTGCATCAAATAAATTTTGTCCGTCGAGCATATACAAAACCGGAAATCGTTTTTCAATTGTAATATTTGCAGGGCTTTCTGCATAATCACAAGGCAGATATACACGAATATTTTTTTCCTTTTTTAATTCGGGAGAGTAAATTTTAAACTGGATCACATTCAGATTCTGTTCGGCTATTTTAAGTGGTGCCAAATCCTGAAAATTCTCAACCGTTTCTTCAAGCACCATTCCCGGCTTATAATAACAGATGCGGTTTTCCTTATGTCCGCCGTCTTTTAATACTTCACCTGTTTGCCAGCTGCCGCGTGTAAATTTAAATTCAAGCGTATTTATTGATTTATCAGGATTGAATGTAACCTGCAGCTTTCCATCCTTCCGTACAAGTTTATATTCTGCAAGACCGGGATTCCAGTTATTAAAATTTCCGGCAATGAAGCAATTATCCGTAACCGAATCCGGAAATGCATCCGCATTTTTAAAAATAATTGTTACCTGTGCGTTTAATCCGACATTCAACAGGAAGATCAGAATTAAATAAAATTTAATTTTCTTCTTCATTTTGGCGGCGATTGTTAATGAATGAAATGAATCTTTGTAAATTTGTTTCAAATTTAATTAAAAGACCTCATTTCACTTAAGTCCAATAATTCGTTGATGAAGTTTGTTTTACGCAACTGTTTTATCCTGTTTTTATTTTTTTCTCCGCTTCGCATTTTTTCACAAACACCTGATTTTATGCTGCAGGGCTGGTATTGGGATTATCCGCAGGTTGTAGACGGGAAAAATTATATGTGGAATTTGGCACTCATGGCGGATGATCTGAAAGATGCCGGGTTTACTTATGTTTGGCTGCCACCCATTGCAAAAGGTACCGGCGGAAATTACAGCATGGGATATGATATCCGGGATTATTATGATATAGGAAATTATGGTTTTGCACGATGGGGAAATGCAAATCATTACGATACACTGGTAAATCATTTTGATGCAGTGGGTTTGAAAATTGTTGCAGATGTAATATTTAATCACAGAGATGGCGGCAGATGGGAAGATAATGGTTCGGTTGAAGGATGGATTGAAAATATGAATTCAACTAAAATTGCAGCAGGCGATCAACCATTTCCGAGCGACCGCTTTCAATGTTATATTTTATTGGGAGGAGCCAGCGGAAATGGTGCCGGCACGTATTATTTTAAAATTCATTCTGCATCAGGGGCTGCAGGATTTTTTGGTAAACCATACGATATAATTACATGGACAAATGTTGTTGACCCGGATTATTTCACACCTCCCGTTGCAGAAACGGAACCAAATGGCGGTGGTGATTGTGGTGAAGCAAATAATACAATTGCACTTGGTAAAAGACGATCGGCAACAATTGATGCGGGTGGATGCGGAACCGATGAATTTGCACTTACAATTTCATCAGGAAGTTTTAATGCTGCGGGTGATACGCTTTGGATCAAAATGTATAATACGGGCGCTGGTGGATTGGGAGATATGACGGACCATTTTATTTATGGTTTATGGAGTGGTGCGCTTGCAGCTGATATACAGAATCAGCTGCATTATCAGACTGCAACCGATTTTACAAATTTACCAAGCGGAATGGGTGCGATGAATCATTTGAATTTCAAACCAAACGGCGCACCTACACAATTAAGCGGCGATCTGGATGCAATGTATTTTTATTATGATATCGATCAGTATGTTGCATCAACACAGGACATATTATTCAATTGGTCGAAATGGTTGTGGGAAGAAAAAGACGTGCGGGGCTACAGGCTGGATGCGGTAAAACATTTTCCTGCATGGTTTACGGCAGATCTGCTGGATTATTTGCATGATAATGCGATTGATCCCGGAATTGTTGTTGGTGAAAATTATGATTATACCCCTTCGGTTTTAAAGGGTTGGATCGATGATGTACTAAACAATATGGATGCAGATACGAAAGATGCAATTGATGTGCGTGTTTTTGATTTTGCTTTGCGTAATAATCTTGAACAGGCATGCGATGCATTTGGATATGATGTGCGCAACGTATTTAATTCAGGAATTGTAGATGGTGCCGGCGGCAGTGGTTTTAATGTGATCACCTTTATTAATAATCACGATTTCAGGGATGCCGGGCAACCGGTAGATAATGATCCGGAACTTGCATATGCATATATCATGACAAATAATAAATTGGGAATTCCCTGTGTTTATTATTCGGATTATTTTGCACCCAATAATTTGCAATATAAAATTAAAGGATTGATGGAAGCGCATAAAAGATATATATACGGTGCTTCGTATGTTGATTATCTCAGTCGTTTTTCATCACCGTATGCGGCAAATTATTTATCAGCAGGCGCAAATACATCGTTGATTTATCAGTTGAGTTATGCCGAAAGCGGCCGCGAGGTAGTTGTTGCAATTAATTTTTCCGGCAGCACGTTAAAAGTGGATCAAACAATGAATACGGCAAATATTTCTGCAGGAGATACATTAACCGATATTTTCTCACAAACACCTTATCCAATTATTACGGTGCAGGACGATAACCAGATCTATCTTGAAATTCCGCCAAGAAGTTTTGCGGTTTTTGTTGAAGGCGATTTACGGGATGAATTAATTGATATCACCACACCTGTTTCAATTGAAAATCAAATCGTGGAGGAATCTTTAATAGTGTATCCGAACCCTGCATCCGATTATATTTATTTCAATACAGGAGATGAAGATATAATACAAATTACATTATTCGATATAACCGGAAAACCCGTCATGCAAAATTTTGCGTCAGTTACAAATCAGATTGATCTTCAAAATTATTCTCCCGGAATTTATTTTATAAGAATAGAAACAAAAAATAAAATCTATCAATCAAAAATTATTAAAATTTAATATGGAAGAAACTACAATTAAAAATAAATTTCAAACGATATTCCCGAATTGGGATGCGATTCCTGAAAATGTGAAATTAAATTTCCCGATCGAACAGAAAGAATATTTAATTAATGGTGAATTAAAAATATGGGAGGGACGCACGCAAACAATTGAATCGCCGGTTTATATTCAGGACGGAGATCAATATAAACGTGTTGTTGTGGGATCACACCCCATGCTCACAACAGAAGAAGCGCTAAAAGCCGTTGATGCAGCTGCGGCAGCATATGATTTAGGACGGGGTTTATGGCCGACACTATCGGTGAAATTGCGGATCGATTCCATGATCCGTTTCACACATCTCATGCAGGAAAAAAGAGATCTCGTAGTGAAACTCTTAATGTGGGAGATTGGAAAATCGAAAAGTGATTCCGAAAAAGAATTCGACAGAACCGTGCAATACATTTATGACACGATCGATGCATTAAAAGAACTCGACAGGACCACATCGCGGTTGCAAAAAGAAGAAGGGATTTATGCACAAATACGCCGGGGTCCGATTGGTGTTGCATTATGTATGGGACCTTATAATTATCCGTTAAATGAAACATTTTCAACATTGATCCCTGCTTTGATCATGGGAAATTGCATCGTATTTAAACCTGCAAAACATGGTGTATTATTAATTCAACCGCTGCTTGCAGCATTTCAGGATGCATTTCCGAAAGGTGTCATTAATGTGATTTATGGAGAAGGAAAAGAAATTATCGGTCCGATCATGGACTCAGGTAAGATCGATATTTTCGCATTTATCGGTACAAGCCGTGTGGCGAATATTATCAAAAAATCTCATCCGAAACCAAACAGGCTGAGAAGTGTACTTGGCCTTGAAGCAAAAAATCCCGCGATTATTCTAAAAGATGCCGATCTGGAAAATGCGGCTAATGAAATCATTACAGGTTCATTATCTTTTAACGGACAACGATGCACTGCCCTGAAAATAATTTTTGTGCATGAAAGTATTTCCAAAAATTTTCTCGACAAATACATTGAAAAATTAAATGCTTTAAAATATGGTTTGCCCTGGGAAGAAAAAGTGATGATCACCCCGCTTCCGGAAAAAAATAAGCCGGAATATCTGATTGAATTAATTCAGGATGCTGTTTCAAAAGGTGCACAAATAATGAATGAAAATGGCGGCGAACAATTTTTAAGTTTTTGTTATCCGGCGGTATTATTTCCGGTGAATGCCACGATGCGTGTCTGGAATGAAGAACAATTCGGACCCATTGTGCCTGTTGCCATATACCGGAATATCAATGAGGTTATAGAATATATGGAGACGAGCAATTATGGCCAGCAGGTGAGTGTGTTCGGAAAAGAACCTTTGCGCCTTGCCGAATTAATTGATCCGCTCGTAAACCAGGTTTGCCGTGTAAATATTAATTCACAATGTCAGCGGGGCCCTGATAAATATCCGTTCAACGGAAGAAAAGATTCTGCGGAAGGTACTTTAAGTGTGACCGATGCGTTGAGAGTTTTTTCCATCAGAACAACCGTTGCGTTTAAAGAAAGCGACCTGAATAAAAAAATTGTTACCAGGATCATGGAAGACAGAAAATCAAATTTCCTGTCTACTGATTATATTTTATAACATGAAATGAAATGGTGCAAATGGTTTTGTATTCAAAAAATGAATTACATCCTGCATCATTCGGTTTTATTTTTACATTATGCTAACAAGATCGTCCGGTATTTTATTACACCCAACTTCGTTGCCCGGGAAATACGGGATCGGCACTTTGGGAAAAGAAGCGTTTGCTTTTATTGATTTTCTTGTCCTTGCCAAACAGGGTTATTGGCAGATTTTACCGCTCGGCCCCACGGGTTATGGCGATTCGCCTTATCAATGTTTTTCAAGTAAGGCAGGAAATCCATATTTAATTGATCTTGAATTATTGCTTGAAGAAAATCTGATCGCCCGGGAAGATCTTGAGACACATCCTGCATTCAGTGATACAGAAGTATTGTTCGGAGAGGTAATTACATGGAAATTAAATCTGCTGAAAATTGCGCAAGCGAATTTCTCGCATATTGGAAATCAGGATGAATTAATTGAGTTCATTCACAAAAATCATTGGGTGACTGATTACGCATTATTTATGGCCCTCAAAGAAAAATTTAATAAGAGGCCGTGGTACGAATGGGATGATGCTTTCAGGTTACACGATCAGCAGGCTTTGGACGCAGTAAAGAAAGAACTGGAAAAAGAAATCCATTTCCAGCAATTTGTACAATATATTTTTTACAAACAATGGTTTGCCCTGAAACATTATGCAAATGAAAATGGTGTAAAAATTATCGGAGATATTCCGATCTATGTGGCAATGGATAGTGCCGATACATGGGCCAATCCTGAATTATTTCAATTTGATGAAAATAAAAATCCGGTTGCCGTTGGCGGATGCCCTCCTGATTATTTTAGTGAGACGGGACAATTATGGGGTAATCCGATATTTAATTATCATAAAATGCGTGAAGACGGATTTGCATGGTGGATAGACCGGTTAAAATCAAATCTGGCATTGTATGATTTAATTCGTGTTGATCATTTCCGCGGCTTTGCGGGTTATTGGAGTATACCGTACGGTGAAGAAACTGCTATTCACGGTGCGTGGATACCTGGTCCCGGAAAAGAATTATTTGATGCTATTAAAAATGCACTGGGTGAAATTCCAATTATTGCAGAAGATCTCGGATTAATTACGCCCGATGTAATTGAATTGCGTGATCATTTTAATTTACCAGGCATGAAAATTTTACAATTTGCATTCGACAGCAGCGAGTCAAATGATTATATCCCGCATAATTATATAAAGAACTGTGTTGTGTATACCGGCACACATGATAATGATACAATCGTTGGCTGGTTTAATACGGCAAAGCCGGAAGACAAAGAATATGTTTTAAATTATTTAAATACCTCCGGAGAAAATATTTCCTGGGATTTTGTACGTGCCGCCTGGTCAAGTGTGGCAAACCTCGCCGTTGCGCCTATGCAGGATATTTTAGGCCTGGGAAATGAAGCAAGAATGAATTTTCCGGGCACAACAAAAAATAATTGGTTATGGAGAATGCAGGCGGGAGTAATAAATGATAAACTTGCAGAACAAATAAAAGAAATTACACTGCTGTATGGCAGGGCAAAAAAATAGGTCAGGAATTTTTCAGCCCTGACCTACCTTAATTTTTTAAATTAAACGTGTAATCCGTCTTGTCTCACCAATTGAATTTCTCCATTTATTTTTACTTCTTCACTCACAAGAATTCCACCTGCTTCCAAAGCCACGTTCCAGTTTAAATTCCAATCCTTGCGATTTATTTTTCCATTGATTGTAAATCCGGCTCTTGTATTTCCCCATGGATCTTTTACCGTTCCGCCGAATTCAACATCGAGCTTGATATTTTTCGTAACATCTTTGATCGTCAAATCTCCATACATGGAATAGGAACCATCTCCATCTACCAATTCAAATTTTGTTGGTTTGAAGGTGATGGTCGGGAATTTTTCAGAACTGAAGAAATCTTCAGAGCGCAAATGATTGTCCCTTGATTCGTTGCCGGTATTTACCGAAGCGGTTTCCGCTGTGAATTGTACATCTGCCGTTAAAAAATCCTCCCCTTCGGTAGTTGCTTCAATATTGAATTTGTCAAAACTTCCATTTACGGTCGTCATCATCATGTGTTTTACCCTGAAGTTGATCATAGAATGGATGGGATCTACCGTCCACATTACTTTTTGAAGTGTTTCTACTGCTTGCATAAAAATGTTTTTAAGTGATTGATTAATTCTATTTGCATGTATATACATGTTTTTTACGCTTAAAGTTCATAATCACCTGTTTTTTTATGCTGATATCCGATTACTTCATAATTCCGGTAATTTCCCCGATTGTATTGAAAACGGAATCATCGCTATCGTTTCCATTTTGAACGAAACCTGGCTCAGTGTCTTTAATGGATACAAAGGATTTTGCAGGATCCCCGAAACCGTCACCATCAAAATCGGCAAACCAAATATTCATGGATTTCATCGTTATGTTACTCAGAACAATCTGAACCTGAGCCCCTTTATTGCTAACGAGCCTGATGCGGTAGGCGTTTGAAAGTTCTAAATTTTCGGGAATGGTTGCTTTGATTACCCCTTCAATTCTGGTGTCGCCCGGCTGCAGCATTGTAAAAGTGCCTATAACAGTTGGGGTAGAAAAGCTGCCGGAGGCATTCGATAGTTCTGCAAAAATTACAAGTGAATCGGAGCCTGTGGTTATTTGAAAAGGGATACGCAACCATTGGCCGGTGTAAAGTACCGTTGTTTTTAATTCAGAGGATCCGCAGCGGTTCCATTGATGTGCGCTGCAGTTGGTGGTGATCAAATTTTCTGAAGTTTGCGCCTTGAGGGCGGTTGTAAGAGCAATTGCAATCACAAAAAATTTCATGCGGTTTTTCATATTAATTATTTTAAAGCAAAATTGCAGTGGAGTAAAATCTCAATACGGGCATAATTTGTCTTAAATAAGAGGTCAGACGGTTTGCATACTTCCATCCGCTCAATATCTTTACCTTGCAGCAACACACATTATGAAACAGGGTGATGATATTTTTCTTCTTATAAATTCCCTTTCGGTTTCAGAAAAGCGCTATTTTAAATTATTTGCACAACGCCATGTTATCGGCGATAAAAACCGGTATGAGCATTTATTTGATTTAATCGAAGAACAAACCGGATCAGGTGAATATGACGAAGAAAAAATTAAAAAAAATCTCTCAACCAAAGAGGCAAAAAATATTGCAGCAGGAAAACATTATGTATATGAACTTGTGCTGCGGAGTATGCGCAGTTTTCACGAAAGTAAAAGTTTAACCGATCAGATCAACAACCGGATCAGTGATATTAAATTTTTAATGGATAAAGGTTTATACGCAAAAAGCAAGCAACTAATACAATCAGCAAAAAAAGATGCACTTACAATTGAACATCATTCAGGGGTACTTGAATTAACGTATCTGGAACGCCGCATCGGGCGATTAAAAATCGATAAAGAAAGTAAAAATGCATTCGCAGAAATAGGTGCAATTGAAAAGGAAGCAGCAATGCATATTGCAAATGAGATTTTTTTTCGGAAATTATACGATGAAAATTTTATTTTGCTGCAGGAAGAATATACACCGGCCAATTTCAGTCAGATTGAAGACATCCACGACGAGGTTGTTAAATTCAAAGACCGGGCAAGCTCATTTAACGCCAAAGCATTGTATTATATCATTCAGGCGGACGACGCTCAACTTGCCGGCAAGTATTCTGATGCCCGGAAATTTATGAAAGAAGTGGTGGAATTGTTTGATAAAAATCCCGTCATCAAAAATGAGCAGTCACAGCGCTACATCAATTTACTCAGCAATTATTTAAACAGTTGTTTTCTTGCAAATGAATTTGAAGATTTTCAAAAAATAATACAAAAACTTAAACAAATTCAACCGCAAAAAGAAGAAGAGGAAATTTTATTATTCCGAAGCCGCTATTCACACGAATTATTGTATTATATTAATATGCAGGAATGGGCACAAGCTGAAAAATTAATTGCGGGTATTCACACCGGGCTTGAAAAATATAAAAACCGCCTCTCCGTTGTGAGTATAATTGTGCTGTATTATAATATGGCAATTGTTTATTTTTCTCTCAAAAAATTCGATCTGAGTCTTTCGCATTTTAATTACATTATAGATACTGCTTCAAAAAACATCAGGAAAGATATTCAGCAAAATGCAAAATTATTCCAGATCGTAATTCATTATGAATTGGAAAATTATAATCTGATCCAGACACTTGTATATAATTTTAAACGCTCATTGAAAAAAAGTGACCGGTTAAATGATTTTGAAAAAATAACCCTCGACCTGTTTAGCAAACTGATAGACACGCCGGACAAGCATTCCAAAATTAAATTATTGTTAACTGCAAAGCAGAAACTCGGCAGCCTTTCCAAAACCCATCAGGGTGTATTTGAAATAATTTCCTGGATTGATTCAAAGTCTAATTAACAGCTCCTGATTTCGGGCGGAACACTTTCCAATATCCACTCTCAAGTTTTACAACATATTGTGATTCCGAAACACTGTAAAATTTGATTTCAACTCGCGGGTCAGCCCTTTTCACAGCAGAAATAAAATCATAACAACATCTGCCGTCTCTTTTTTGAACGATCATTCTTGTTGTTTGATAAGAAAATGAGTCAACCAGCAAAAGGTTGCTTGCTGCAAAACCTGAAGCAGTATAAGCTTGCTCCATCATCATCCCGCTGTTCAGCATATAAACTTTTGGATTTCCGGCAGTAACACCAACGTCAGTATTTTCGCAGGTGCCGATATATGGTTTTTTTGTGCCCGGCCATACAAATTCGTTCACCAGCCAGCCTATGACCATTGAGGCGATAATTATTACCAGGTACCTGAATGCACCTGATTTAATGGAAGTTACAATTGACATAATAATTGGGTTTAGTGTGTGAATTGAATAAGCGTAAATCTACCGGTTCGGAAAATATACCGGAATGCATTTTATGCAATAAATTATAAGTCCGCGTTTTTTATCCTGGATTTTTCTTTCACCATTCGCCACATCACAAAACTTAAAAACAAACTCACTGCACTGATTTCAAAAATGATTTTTTTGTTTTCGGCTTCAGCAACAAATTGGGAGATCATCAAACTCACCACAAGTTGCGGAATTACGATGCTCATATTAAAAATACCCATGAACAAACCCATCCTTGCTTTATTCACCTTCTCGCTCATTATGGCAAACGGCAAACTTACAATTGCTGCCCAGCCGACTCCGGCAAGTGCCATACATAAATAAAGTGCAATCGCATTTGTTCCGAACAACGCTATCATTAAATAAGCAATACTCATTATTAAAATGCATGTCGACTGCACATTGATTCTCCCATATTTCCGTGTGAGCGGTTCAAGAAGCAGTGCAGGTAAAAAGGCACCAACGGCATTTAATATTAAAAAGGAATACGAAATGATTTTTCCGATTTCTTTATTCTGTGCATCATCCAAAGACGATGAATCATTTGTATTAAATAAAATTTGTGATGCAAAAGCAAACATAAATACAAACATGGTTTGAACTCCGACCCACGAGAATGCATTTGCAAAATATATTTTCACCAATTCATTTATTTCTGCTTTTTGTGTAGTTGCGTTTGTTTGAATTGCATTTACATCAGATGTCATTTCATCCAATGTATTTAATTCTCCATAACCGGTTGTAGCAGGAGACGATGCTGAAAGCACCCGCGGTTCTTTGATAAAAAACACCGGTATAATTGAAAATGCAAGAACAATAAATACGCCCCCATAAATCAAAGTATAATTACCCAATTCGGCACCGATAAAATAAGCGAGCACCCCAAATGTTCCGGAAACGGTTTGCATCCAAGTATATCCTTTAGTGCGTGCCTTGCCATCAGGTGTTACATCTGTAATGATGCTGCGTGTCGGATTAAAGCCAAGATTAATTGCAAGATCAAGTGTTGTTGCAACACATAATGCAACCGGAATTAAACTGGCGGCACCGAATAAAGTTTGAATTTTATCAAGGTTGGGTAAACAGATCAGCATTAGCGCAGCGATTGTTCCTCCAATCAAAATAAACGGCCTTCTTCTTCCTCCCCAAAACCATGCATTATCAGATAATAATCCGACAACCAGTTGCATCACAAGACCTGCAAGCGGGCCGCTTGCCCAAACCAATCCGATCTCTTCAATTTCAAGGTTGTATTTTGTTGACAGGATCCAGCTTAATGCGCTGATCTGAATGCATAAAGCAAATCCCATTGCGGTTGCGGGTAATGCAAGAATTGCGTAAAATGAATTCGTTAATTTTTTTTGGATTTGCAACATGTGTATTTGTTTTATTTATTCCTGAACATGAACCGGTTAAAGGTTAAATTTAACTACTCGACAATTAATTATTAAATTGCCGCAAATATAAAATCACCGGCATATGAGTGAAAAACCGCGTTTAAGTTTCTGGCAGATTTGGAACATGAGTTTCGGGTTTTTTGGAATTCAGTTTGGTTGGGCGTTGCAGATGGGAAATATGGGGCCCATTTATGAATATCTTGGTGCGGATGCAAGCAAAATTCCGATACTTTTTCTTGCAGCACCTCTTACTGGTTTATTGGTTCAGCCGGTAATCGGATATTTAAGCGACAGAACCTGGCACCCAAGGTGGGGCCGTCGTCGTCCCTATTTTTTTACAGGCGCTGTTTTAAGTACTATCGCACTTTTCCTTATGCCAAATTCATCTGCTCTTTGGATGGCTGCAGGGTTGCTTTGGATTCTTGATTCTTCCATTAATATTTCAATGGAGCCATTCCGTGCTTTTGTTGCAGATAAATTACCGGACGAACAACGCACCCGAGGTTTTGCAATGCAGAGTTTTATGATTGGTGCCGGAAGTGTTATTGCAGGATCATTACCCTGGATATTTAACAATGTTTTTCATATCAATAATCAATCAATCGACGGAGGCATCCCATTAAATGTAAAATACGCATTTTATGCAGGTGCCATTGTTTTTTTCTTTGCTGTTTTATATACTGTTATGCGATCCAGTGAATATCCGCCAACAGATATTAATGAAGAACAAAAGAAAAAAGAAATTAAAAAAGGATTTGGCGCCGGGGCAAGAGAAATTATTAGTTCTATTAAAAGTATGCCGATACGTATGCGACAGCTTGCACTTGTTCAATTTTTTACCTGGCCGGGTTTATTTTTAATGTGGTTTTATTATTCGACAGCTGTTGCAAGAAATGTTTTTGGCGCTGTTGATGAAACTTCTAAATTATATACTGAAGGTGTTGAATTCGCAGGACTCACTTTATCATACTATAATCTCGTTACATTTATTTTTGCATTATTTATTCCGGCCATCGCAAAAAGATTTGGAAGAAAAATTACACATTCGCTTTGTTTAACAGCCGGTGCAATCGGACTTCTTTCCGTTGGTTTTGTAACAAATGAATACTTATTGTTTGCATCCATGACTGGTGTGGGAATTGCCTGGGCTAGTATTTTAAGTATGCCTTATAGTATGTTAGCCGGTTGTCTGCCAGAAAATAAAATCGGCATTTATATGGGTATTTTTAATTTCTTTATTGTATTACCTGAAATTATTGCTTCATTATGTTTCGGGTGGATCATGAATCACGTTCTTGATAACAATCGGCTTGCAGCAGTTGAAATGGGCGGTGCACTTATGCTCATTGCCGCTTTGTTATGTTTACGTGTTGATGAAAGCAGTAAATCAGGATTAGTGGTAAACGAAAATAACTAAATTCAAACCAGCTTTTTCAGAAAAGGCGTCTTCAGCATGATGCCGATGATGAGCATTGAACAGGCTGTTACAACAATTGCAGTTGCCGGAATGCCGATGACCGGATTTACATCGAGGCCGCCGATCATCGTTCCCATTAAAATAAAGCCTGCAATTAATCCCCCTTCAAATAATTCGATCAGCAAAGGATGAACGAGATAAATTCCGAAAGTCATCCTGCCCAGAAATTTAAAAATATGATACTGCTTTTCACTGTGTTTTTCAGACAGGCGGATTCCATAATGATTCAATAAAATAAATGCAGTTGTGCATTGCGCAAAAATTGTAACGGAATGGTGACTGAGAAAAAATATTTCGACGTTTCCATGCTCCTGTGAATCAAACCAGGTTAAAAAAACAGAACTCGCATAGGAAAGAATAAATATCATCCACACAAGCGGAATATTTTTTCTTCCGAAATCATTTTTCATTAAAAAATATCCCATCAGGTAATAGGCGAGATAGGGTGTTAATAATGGCATCCATATGCCGAGCCTGAATGAAGAATAGCGGTAAATTAATGGCAGCACACAATTAAAAAACACCCATAATAACAATAAATACCCCTGATCAAACCGGTCGAGATATTTAACAAGCTTCCGCAATAACGGCGTTATGAGATACATGCCGGTTATCATATATAAAAACCATAAATGCTCATATACCGGCCCAGCAAATGGATCTTTTAATATAAGCCAGATATCGGAAAATGTTGATCCCGGATTATTTATGGCGAATTCGGCACCGATGCGAATTTCATACACAATGCTCCAGAATATAAGTGGTATAAATACCCGTCCGAATCGTTTTTTAAAAAATGATTTATACGACTCTTCATGTGTAAGCAATAAGGCGCCGCTAATCATTAAAAACAGAGGAACGCCGATCCTGCCGAATGCATCAAAAAAAAGTGATGTGATAAAAACCGAACTGTTGAAATCTGTTTCCCGCCATAACCAAGGTGTGGCGACATGTAATTGCACAACGCAATATGTTGCAAGTACCCGTATCAGATCAAAATGAACAGCACGGTGGCTCTGATTAAACGATGCGGGTTCGGTCATGAATTGCCGGTGGCAGATTTATTTGCCCAAAGATACAATTTATGAGAAATGCTTACATGGACCGCTAACCAGTCTGATTTGCATTATATGTTTACTCTTAAAACAAAAGGCAAAAAGAAATTCACTTTTTGCCTTTTATCTTCATTTATTTTTAAAAATTATTCGTTGAGTTCGATCACTTTTTTTGTTTGCTCACCTGCAATTTTATTTAATGCATCCAGATCTTCATCCAATATTGTTTTCAATTTGGCAAGTTGCACATCCGCTCTTTTACTTAAGTCAGCATATTTATCCAACATGCTTTTCGTCGGGCCTGAATCCGACATTTGCAAAAACTGAGTTAATGCCGTTAACTTCTCTTCCGTTTTAACCGGGTATTTCAGGTTATCGTAAAAGGTGACGATTTTATCATTGTACAACTCGGCAGCAATTGTATCCAAATGCATAATTAACGGATCGCTTATTTTTTTAAATACTTTTATTTTAGCAGAATCAGTTTCTGTCGCCAGATATGTTTCAATCTGTTCTTTTACCTCACGGATATTTTTTGTCGCTGAGCTGATCTCCGTTACCTTATTGTTGATTTTAATATTTAAATCGAACTGCGCCTGCAATTCGTTTTGCGTTGCCGGATTACGCGGGTCTTTTACAATCACAAACGATTCGGAAGCGATCAATGAATCCTTAAAAAAAAGTTTTGCCGTATAATTCCCCGGAACGGCAAGCGGGCCGCTGATACTTCCGTCGAATGTGGAGCCTGTATCGGCAACTGCATCCGGATAGCGCATATTCCAGATAAATTCGTGCAAACCTTTTTGTGCATTTAATTTCGTCGGCAAATTTTCTTTTTTATTTTCATAAAATTTACTTGCTTTTGGTGCCGGTTGATTTAATTCTTTTAATGATGAATAACTGATGATCGAATCGCCGTCATTTTCATAGAATGCAATTTTTATTTCACCGGAAATGGTGTCTTTCAAATAATATCTCACCTTCACACCCACCGGTTCGTTTACACCACTTTGATCATCCGGCGCATCGGCGTTCCAGGTTGGCCCTTGTGTGCGGTATCCCTGATGGATTTGAAATAAATGCATCTTTTCGGATAGAATATTTTTATTTTCTGCAAATTCATAAATAGGGGTAATATCATCTAATATCCAAAAACTTCTTCCGTGTGTTGCAATTGTAATATCACGTTCATTTTTTTCAATTTGAATATCTGTAACCGGGGTTGTTGGTAAATTTAATTGCAGGCTTTGCCAGTTAGCACCGTCGTCAATTGAATAATAGACCCCCGTTTCAAGTCCTGCAAATAAAATCCCTTTATGATTCGGATCATTGCGTATGCATCTGTTATACATGGGTAACCCGTTTGTAATCTTTGTCCATGTTTTACCATAATCAGTTGTTTTAAAAATATACGGCTGCATATCGCCGAGTTTATATCTCGTTGCAGATATATAACAACTGCCTGCATCAAAATGCGAAGGTTCAACATAACTGATCATACTCCATTCCGGCAAATTCGAAGGCGTTACATTTGCCCATGTGCCGCCATTATCGCGTGATACATAAACAAGCCCGTCGTCACTGCCGGTCCACAATAATCCTTTTTCCATTTCTGATTCCGCAAATGCAAAAATGGTCGCATAAAATTCAACACCGGTATTATCTTTTGTAACGGGCCCGCCGCTCGATTGCAAAGTTTTCGGATCGTTTCTGGTTAAGTCCGGAGAAATTGTTTCCCATGTTATGCCGCCATCAAAACTTCTGTGTACATAATTACTTGTTGCATATAAACATTTCGGATTATGCGGTGAAAATGCAATCGGAAAAGTCCAGTTAAATCTTCTTTGCGCAGAAATTGCACCGTCACCGTAATGTATTTCAGGATTTACGGAAATAAACCTGTAAATATCATTTGCTTCATTGAATGTTGAGAGAATGCCGTCATATTCTCCTCCGTATGTAATTTCAGAATTGAGCGGATCAGGAACAATATATCCTGCTTCACCGCCGGCAACCCATCTCCAGTCATCTTCACCGATAATTGAATTGCTTGAACGAGAAGCAATTTTTATTGAAGAATTATCCTGCTGGCCTCCGTATAAATGATATGGAAATGCATTATCCAGATTTACATGATAAAATTGAGCCGTCGGAATATCCGTTTCCGTCCAGTTTTTTCCATCATCAAATGTAATTGTGGGTCCGCCATCACCTGCCATTATAAAATTATCAGGATCATCGGGATTGATCCACATCACATGATTGTCCCAGGTATTTGTATTTGCTTCCGTAAATGTTGCTCCGCCATCAATACTTCTCGCATAAAACACCTGCATGCAATGCAATTCATTTTCATTTTTCGGATCAACATAAATATTATTGAAATACCATGGGCGTTGTAAAAGATTCAAATCAGGATTTATGAGGCTCCATGTATCGCCCCCATCTGTTGATTTATAAATGCCTCCGTTTTCTTTATTTTCAACACTTGCCCAGATATTATTATTGTTGATTGAAGAAATCGCGATATTTATTTTGCCGTTCATTCCTTTCGGCATGCCGGGATTTTCGGAAAGGAGTTTCCATGTAGTGCCGCCATCTGATGATTTATATAATCCGCAACCTTTTCCCCCGGCATTTAACGAGTACGGTGTTCGTCCGGCTTTATACATACTCGCATAAATAATATTCGGATTAAGCGGGTCCATTTTCACATCAATACAACCTGTTGAATCATCAATTCCCTTTAATATTTGCAACCATGTTGCGCCGCCATCAATTGATTTATAAAGCCCGCGTTCTTTATTTGGCTTCCAGATGTTCCCTTGTGCCGCAACGTAAACAATATTTTCATTATCCGGGTGCACTGCAATTTCACCGATCGCATATGTTTCTTTTAAGCCAAGATGTTTCCATGTTTTTCCGGCATCCGTACTTTTATATACACCATCACCGAACGAAATATTTCCCCGCATTTCAACTTCTCCCATACCTGCATAAATAATATTCGGATTTGATTTTGCAACAGCTATCGCACCGCAGCTTGCAGAATGAAATGTGCTGTCGGAAATTACATGCCAGCTGATGCCGCCATCTTCTGTTTTAAAAATACCTCCGCCGGCAAATCCGGCATAATAGATTTTATTATTTCCGATCACACCGGTTACTGCACAACTCCGGCCTGAGCGAAACGGGCCGATATTGCGCCAACGTAGGCCATCCAAAAAATTTGCGGGTGTGGAGACAGAATTTGAAGTTGTTTGTTCAGGTTTTGCGGCCTTTTTATTTACCTGTGAAAAAACAAATACCGGAAAGAAAACAGCGATCGCAAAAATCGAAAGGGTCATCCGTTTCATAAATGTAGTTTATGAATCAAATATCCGATTTGAAATTATGAAACAGAAATTTGTAAACAGAAATTAACGCAATTCCATGAAGGCTTTGCCTGTTTTGATGACTTACAGAGCCTTGGATTATTGCCGGAATATGGTTTTCAGGTATGTGAAATGATAATGATCACAATTGTGAGAATTAAGATCAATAAGACGAACATCATCGTAAATAAGCATCCGCCGTCGCCGGTCAATGGTTGTTTTGTATCCAATTTTTTATTCATTCCTTCTTTTCTATTTGATTTCCAACCCGAAGAAGCTCAACCTGCCGGACAGGATGATAAACCAATGGCACAAGTTCAACCACAACATCGCTTTTATCAAGTCCAAATGCTTTTTCATCACTTTGCCCAAGGCGTTTCAAAAAGAAATAGGAATTAAGCAAAAGGCCGTCACGCAATGCAAATTCATTTTCAACAGAAAGAAATTTTTCAATCACCACAAATTTAAAATCGGGTTCGTGATTATATTTCGTTGATCCGTCGGGGCGGATATGCAGATTTAATTCTTTATTCGCGACAAGATCCTTCACGATTTTTTTGAAAAACAATTCGCTGCGTGGCTGCACACGGAAGCCTGCATTAATCGTGATCTTGATTATTTTATCATCCACCAGCTCACTTACTTCATAATTCAGGGTATATGGTTCATCGGTGCGGTGAATATGTAAAAACCAGTACACATCAGCTCTTTTCGGGTTTTTTGAAAAAATGGAGCGGATAATTTTATCTTCAATCTGTTCGCGGTAATTTGCTTTGGTAAGATAAATTAAATGTGTCGCAAATTTGGGAATGCTGTCGTCTGCACTTAATTCGATGATTTTAGAAGTATATAAACCGAGTTCAGAAAATTTTGTAAACCGGTTATTGATTTTTCTCGAATAAAACCAGACGTACATGACAAGGAAAATAAATAATTCGAAAAACAGAAACATCCACCTTTCCTTTATTTTTGCAATATTAGCAATGAAAAATGAAAACTCAATTGTTGCAAATAAAAATAATAATGCGAACACAAAATATGTATTCCATTTTTTTCGGAAGAGAAGAAAATAAGCGAGCAGCACGGTTGTCATCATCATTGCAATCGTAATTGAAAATCCATATGCCGCCTCCATATGTGAAGAGGATTGGAAATACAGGATCATCATAATACAACCCACCCATAAAATATTATTCACGCTGGGAATATAAATCTGTCCCTTTAATTCTGATGGCTGGCGCACACGCACACGCGGCCAGAAATTCAGGCTCATCGCTTCACTGATCAATGTGTATGATCCGCTGATCAATGCCTGCGATGCAATGATCGTGGCGGCGGTTGAGATTATTATCCCGGCCATTAAAAACCATTGCGGCATGATCTCATAAAAAGGATTGCGCCCGTCAAGGTGTGTTCCGCCGCTATGCATGATCCACGCTGCCTGTCCTGCGTAATTTATTACCAGGCAGATTTTTACAAAGATCCATGTGATCCGGATATTTTTTCTACCGCAATGTCCGAGATCCGAATACAATGCTTCTGCACCGGTGGTACATAAAAACACAGCTCCCAATAACCAGAATCCATTCGGATACGCCGTGAGTAATTCAAACGCATAATAGGGATTTAATGCTTTCAAAACGTCGGGAAAAATAAGTATCTGGCTTAAACCTGTTATAAACAACATAGAAAACCAAATCAGCATTACAGGGCCAAATGCATTTCCAATTTTTTGTGTACCGAAGCGCTGAAAGAAAAATAAAAGTGAAAGAATTACAATTACGATCGGCACAGTCGGAATTCCGGGAACCACCATTTCCAATCCCTCAATTGCAGATGCAACAGAAATCGGAGGCGTAATTATTCCGTCGGCCAATAAAGTTGTTGCACCGAGAATTGTTATGATCGCCAATCCCTTTCCATATCTTTTTACCAATGCATATAATGAAAATATTCCACCTTCACCGTGATTGTCTGCCATTAATGTGAGGAGGATATATTTAATTGTTGTCTGAAATACGAGTGTCCAGAATACGCATGAAACACCTCCGTAAATTAATATTTCAGAAATTTCTTTTTCGCCGGCAATTGCTTTCATCACATAAAGCGGGCTTGTGCCGATATCGCCGTAAATAATACCGAGCGCTACCAACAGGGAGGCAATAGTAACCCTGTTCGAAATTTTCAACTTCGAATTTTTCATTCTGATAAATAATATGGTTAATTAATTTTCCGACGCAAACCTGTATCCGACACCCGACTCTGTTAAAATATAAACGGGCTGGTTCGCATCATCTTCAATTTTTTTTCTGAGTTGTGCAATAAATACTCTTAAATATTGTGTTTCATGAATAAAGCCGGGCCCCCAGACTTCCCTGAGTATGTATTGGTGTGTGAGCGCACGTCCTTCATTTTTTGCAAACAATACAAGTAAATTATATTCGGTTGATGTTAATTTTATAAATTCATTTTTCTTCCTTACGGAGCGTGCATTTAAATCAATTTCAAGATCCCCGCAATGCATCACAGGTAAACTTTCACTTGATAACTGTGTCCGCACTGCCGAACGGATGCGTGCAAGTAATTCTCCTGTGCGAAAAGGTTTTACCAGATAATCGTTGGCGCCATTATCCAGAGCCATTACAATATCTTCTTCATTATTTTTTGCAGATAAAATTAAAATGGGTTTTACATACCATGCACGCAATTCCTTTAGCACATCATGTCCGCTTTTATCCGGTAATCCGATATCAAGTAAAATAAGATCAGGCGGATGATTAGCTGCCATAATAATTCCATCTTTTCCTGTTGCTGCTTCCTGCACATGATAATCATTGCTTTCCAGGCTGATCTGCAGCAATTTGCGGATCTGCGGTTCATCATCAATAATTAAAATGGAAGGCTTATTCATTTTTTAATAAATTCATATAAGTGGTTTCGGCAGGAATACGTATTGTGAATTCCGCACCGCCGCCCGGCAAATTTCTCAATTCAATTCTTCCTTTATGCGCCTCAACAAATCCCTTTACAATAGATAATCCGAGACCGGTTCCGCCCGGTTGCGTTTCTTTTAATCTGTAAAATTTATCGAACACATATTTCATTTCATCCGGCGGAAATCCCGGGCCGTTGTCGGAGATGATCAGAATGAGTTCGGTCGTGGTTTTATTTCTTTTTATCTCAGCTGTATTACCTGATTCTTCAAATATTCCTTCAAAAGAAGTTGTGCAGGATGCTTTGATATTGATTTCAGAACCGCCGGGTGTGTATGCAATTGCATTATTCAGCAAATTAAAAATCACCTGTTCCATTAGCCCATAATCCAGTTTAAATAAAGGCAATTCATTTTGCAGATCAACATTTATTTTATGGTGGGCAGATTTATCTCCGAGTTTATTGATCGATCCGTATATCAGTTCCTGTATATCGCACCAATCTTTTTTGGGTTTCAATACACCGGATTCAACCCGGCTCATGTTTAATAAATTTTCAACCTGATGGCTGAGACGAAGCGATGCAATTGAAATTTCATTTAATAATGCTGCAGCGTTTTCGGTCGACAATTTCTCTTTATTATCTCTCATTGTATCCGTAGCGCCAATAATTGTGGCGATAGGAGTTCGCAATTCATGCGACAAAGAATTTAAAAGTGTATTGTACAATTTAATTGCTTTTTCTTTTTCTTCTTTTTTCTGCAATTGTTTTTCTTTCTGCCTGATTTGAAAAGTGAATGCTGCGCTCAGCATGGCAATAACAAAATACATAAGTAATAAAAGCAGATCTTCACCTGAAGAAACCGTCATATGAAACCTGGGCGGTATAAAGAAAAAATCCCAAACCAATGCACTGAGCAAGGCGGCCACCAGTACCGGCCAGATATCAAATACCATTGCAAGCAAGGATACGGTTACCAGCAGGAAGAGGGCTGTCACCCTGTATCCGACAAGATTGGAGGCCAGGAAATTCACACCCGCAACAGCGATTACTGAAAAAACACTGATGAGATATTCATTTGCCCTGCTTCGTTTCCTCTTATTTGGCTCCGGCATATTATCCGATTTACAATACAAAGGTAGAGCGGGAGATATAAATAAATTATAAAGATTTGGGCTGGAATATCAGGGAAACATAAAGGGTGAAATGACCGGAGTTGGCAAATTGAAAACACTCATCTGATCATCTCAAAAATTTCCGCACCCATTCCCTTCACAACTATTTTACTGAAATCATTTTCAGTTTTATCCGTTACAACATTTTTGGCAGATGTGTAACCATTTAATCTCTCTGTAAAACGAATTGAATCAAGTGTATAATCTTTTGCCGAAGAATTCATCACAACCATCACGCTTTTATTTTCAGTGTAGCGGAAATAAACATAAACGCCCTCTTCGGGAATGAATTGCATTAATTTGCCATTTGCAATTACTTCCGAATTTTTCCGCCAGTTGGCAAGTTTGGAAACATAATTAAATATTTCCTTTTCCTGTGGATTCAGATTTACAGAATTAAATTTATTAATTGAATCGTTTGACCATCCGCCGGGAAAATCTTCACGTACACGCCCGTCGGGGTTTGTGAAATTTTTCATTCCTATTTCATCTCCGTAATACCATTGCACCATGCCGCGGGTTGTCATGATAAATGCAATGCCCATTTTAAATTTATTGATGTCTTCTCCCACCACCGAATAAAAACGGCTCACATCATGATTATCCAGAAACAAAACATTTTTCATCACATCGCCATACATATAATCCTGTGCAAGGTTGTGATATAATCGTGTAACACCGTTATACCAGCCGAAGGGTTCGTTCAGTCCCGTAATTAATGCATCATATAAATTAAAATCGGTAAGGCCCGGCAACAATGAATTATATCCGGTGTTTAAATGATTATCTCCCTGAAAATAACCCTGCACGCCGACACCGCTTACCCACACTTCACCGAAAACACCAAAGCCGGGATATTCTGTATCAATTGCCTTTTTCCATTGAATTAAAAAATCAAGATCTGAATAAGGATAAGTATCCAATCGGAATCCATCCACCTGATAATTTTCGATCCACCAGATATTATTCTGAATTAAATAATTTGCCATGAATGCATTATCCTGATTTAAATCTGGCATATGACGGTCGAACCAGCCTTCATTCATTTTTTTAAAATCAAAATCACTTGCATAAGGATCGAGCTTTACACTTGTGCGGTAATTGCTTCTTACAAATGATGAATCCCATTGATGAATAAAATCTTTCATCGGCAAATCCTTTACAAACCAGCATTCACCGCCCACATGATTATGCACCAGGTCGACCACAACTTTTAAATTGCGCTTATGTGATTCCTCTACATATTTTTCATAGAGATCAGAATTGCCATATCGCGGATCAATTTTATAATGGTCGGTTGCCGCATAACCGTGATAACTCCATGCCGGCTGATCATTTTCGATTAATGGAGTGCACCATGTAGCGGTTGCGCCGAGATTTTTTATATAATCGAGATGATTGATAATACCCTGCAGATCGCCACCGTGTCTGCCGCCTAAATTTGCACGGTCCATTGTATCTTCCTGCATACCGGCAATGATATCATTTGATGCATCGCCATTTGAAAAACGGTCGGGCATTAATAAATAAATAAAATCATTCGGGGTATATCCATAATTGAAATTTCTTTTTTGTCTTCCCTTTAATTCATATTTCTGAATAAATTGTGTTTTCCCGTTCTTAAAAATCAAATCAATTGTGCCGGGAATTGTTTCCTCCTGAATAATTAAATCAAGAAAAATATAATTCGGATTTTCAACCCTTGTGGTTTTATAAATTTCAACGCCCGGATAATTTAATGCGATATCAAAATCCGCAATTTTTTCACCATGGATCATCAGCTGCAGATTTTTATTTTGCATGCCCACCCACCAGTTCGGCGGGCAAATACGCTCAACAGATTGTGAAGAGGAGTGATGCGTTATGAGTAAGGAGTAAAGTAAAATTACAATGAGGTGTTTCATATTTTTATCCGATCGCTTTTATTCTCAAAACTAAAGAAAAAAACCACCACTTAAATAGTGCATAAAAAAGGCTCCATCTTTCGGATGGAGCCTGCATATTTTAAAAATATAAATTAATAGCCCGGGTTCTGTTTGAGGTTTGGATTTGCAACAATATCAGCAGTAGGTATCGGGAATAAATTTAAATGATCATCAACCGCTGTTCCGATATATGAACCGCCTTTAAACGCCCATGTATAACCACCTCCTGTAAATAAACCAAAGCGGATCAGGTCTGTTCTGCGGTATCCTTCATAATACAATTCACGTGCACGTTCGTCGAGTACCGATTCGGGTGTGATGGAAACCACATTATGCAATGCATCGCCGTAAGCACGTTCACGCAACTGATTAAAATAACCAATGCCAAGACCCATATCAGCACTTCCCCTTGCGGCACATTCTGCATACATTAATAATACATCTGCCAGGCGGAACATCGGAAAATCAATGTCTACATAATTTCCTGTCGCATCCGAACCCATTGTTCCATCCTGTTTAATATTTCTCCATTTCGCAACCGGCCATCCGACGGTAAAATCACTTAACTGTGCATCATCTGTAAACACAAGTGTTTGTCCGAAGGTGAAAAATAAATTCCTGTCGTCATCGGTATCCGGAAATTTCGCAGCAAATTCAGGTGTTGACCTGTTGCCGCCCCATCCGAATTCAACACCGAAATAAGAAAGGTCGATTGCACTCATCGAGTCGCCACCAATTGTTGAATGTGTTAAGAAAGTTGTTCCGCCAAATGTTTGTGTAAAGTTGCCGTCATAAGTAACCGGGAATATCACTTCATTTGAACCGTCATTATCAGCAAAAAATAAATGCTCATATTCGGGTTCAAGCGTATAACCACCTTCATCAATTATTTTTTTACTCCAGGTTGCACAATCGGTATATCGCGGAGTGCCTGTATATACCTCAGCATTCAAATATAATTTCGCCAGTAATGTCCACACAGCGGCTTTATCAGCTCTTGCATATTCATTTGTTTGCGGCGCAGGTAATTTAGATTCAATATCAAGCAATTCGGATTCAATATAAATGAAGAGGTCTGCTCTTGAAATTTGAGTTGGTAAAAATGCTCCCACTCCGTCTTCTTCCGTAACAAAGGGTACGTTACCAAACAAATCCATTGCATGATAATAACTTAATGCACGCAAAAATCTCGCTTCTTCACGGTAGCCGCGGATACGCTCCTGATCTTCTGCAGAAAATCCTCTTTCATTCATTTTATCATCTGATGATTGCTGAATAAATTCATTGCATAAAGGAACCTGGAAAAATATCCTGTAGTACATCGCATCGATAAATGAATTTGTAGAATTCCATGTCATTTTATCGAGCTCTGGAATTCCCGGATCGCCCCATGCACATTTCACTTCATCTGTTGTTAATTCCTGCAGGTTCCACATCGTGCGGATATAACCTGTAAACCCTTCATCAGCGGTATTTAAATCGGGGTTACCCGCCGGGCCCTGGTTGCCGGTTAATGCAAGGCCTGCGTATAATTTGGCAAGCACATGAATATAATTATCAGGATTTTCGTAAACATCAGCAGCATCAAGTCCGTTCACCGGATTTAAATCCAGGTCATTGAAACAAGATACAAGTGACGCACTCAATCCAAAGAGCATCACGATCGGTAGTATATATTTATTTTTCATTGCTGAAAAGATTTACATTTTGAGATTAATATTTAATGAATAAATTCTCGGGCGTGGATAAATTGTATTGTCGATACCACCTGCAATTTCGGGATCAAGGCCGGTATAAGGTGTAACAACAAATACATTCTGCACTACTGCCGACAAGGTAAGTGAAGCATGATTATTAAAAATACTGCCCACATTATATCCGATATTGAAATAATCCATTCTCACGAATGATGCTTTCTCAATATAATAATCTGAAAAGAATTGATAGGTTTGGAATTCTGTTTCATTATAATTTGAAACAAGATTTTGCAGATAGGTTCCGGTTGAAGGAACATTCTGCCAAACGCCTCTCTGAGAATTTACGTTATTGTAAACATAATTGCCGAACTCACCGCGTAATGAAAAACCTGCGCTCCATTTTTTATATCTCAGGTTGGCATTGAACCCAAGATAAAAATCCGGTGTCGGATTTTCACCCCAAACCAGGTCATCCTGATTAATAATGCTGTCGTTATTCTGATCCACATATTCTCCTTCGATCGGATTTCCGTTTTCATCATACACCTGCTGGTATGTATAAAAAGTATTTGTTGCATATCCAACAGAATGAATCTGAATTGTATTTCCGATACCACCGCCGATACCACCTACAAGTATGCCGGGTGATGAGGGGTCCTCAGTTAAAGTAATATTTGTAAGTTCATTTTTGTTTGATGTTCCGTTTACGCCAAGATCAAGATCGAGATCTTTTTTATCAATGGCAACCACATTTATATTCACTTCCACGCCCTGGTTTTCCATACTTCCCACGTTCGTGAGAATTTTGTTTGTGAAATTTGTTCCAGCCGGAATCGGCACGATCGCCAGTAAATCATCCGTTACTTTTTTATAAATATCAATTGATCCTGAAATGCGGTCATTTAAAAATCCGAAGTCGAGTCCGAGGTTATAAGAAGTTGTTTCTTCCCATTTAATGTTCGGGTCGTAACCATCCGGACGAAGCAGATAATAAAATGCTTCACCGAATTGATATTGTGCTGTTGAAGTACTTGAATCATAATTAGCGATATACGGATAATCATTTGAAAAATCCTGCTGTCCGGTTACACCATAACCCAAACGGAGTTTGAAATACACACCGGCATCTTTCAGAAAATCTTCTTCTGTAATACGCCATGCAAGTGCTACGGACGGAAATAATCCCCATCGTGTATCCGGGCTGAAACGTGACGAACCATCATCACGCAAGGTAGCCGTTATTAAATATTTTTCTTTTAAATTATAATTCAATCTTCCGTAAAAAGAGATCAAAGTATTTTCTGTTTCGAAATCAATTCCCGCAGGTGTTACTGTATCACCGCTGAAATCGAGACTTGGAAAAGCAGGAGATTTCGAAAGCCAGTTTTGATAAGAATAACCGCCGGTTAATTCAACGCGGCTTGAAATGGATTTTAAATCTTTGCCATAATTAAAATATGCTTCCAGCAATTTATTGTCTTTGCTTTGCTCGTATTTATTATTTACACCACCGCCTGTTGCAGTACTGTAATTCGTTGCAGCTTCTTCAGGAATTACAACAGTTCCGCTGCTTCGCGACCAATCGCCACCAACATTTACAATTCCATGCAGATCGGGCAGGAAAGGAAATTTATAATCCAGTTTTAAATTTCCGATGAACCGGTTCACATCGCTGAAATCATCTTTTTGCTCAATAATTCCAAGCGGATTTTTCGGAGCAAGATTGATCAGATTGTTTGAAGCATCCACCCATTGAAAATATCCGCCGTATTTATCATCATCCACATAAACAGGTTGTGTCGGATCGAATGTAACTGCAGATCCGATTGAACCCTGATCGGCAAATACATTATCGGTATGATACGCTTTTGCATTTCCTTCAATAATTAAATGATTATCGAGTAATGCAGGCGCAATACTTACTGTTGTTCCATAACGTGAAAGTGAAGAGCGGTCGAGAATACCCTGGTCATTTAAATAATTCAAATTAAACCGGTAAGGTAATTTTTTCAAACCGCCGGCAAGTGTGAGGTTATTATCCGTTGCAAAACCGGTGCGGTAAATCACATCCTGCCAGTCTGTATTTTCAGCGCCGAGTTTTGAAATTTGCCCTGCAGTTCCGTGTGCATTAATTACATCTCTGAATTCATCAGGACTTAAAACATCAACAAAACCAGTTGCCTGCGACATCGAATTTGATGTATTGAATTCAACAAGCAGTTTATCACTAGTAACACCCTTTTTAGTTGTAATGATAATTACACCGTTTGCTGCACGTGAACCGTAAATTGCAGAAGCAGATGCATCTTTTAAAACGGTGATATTTTCTATATCGTCAGGGTTGATAAGGCTCAATGGATTTCCTGCACCGTTTATTGTTCCGTTGTCGACAGGTACACCATCAATTACGATCAACGGGTCGTTGCTTGCGTTAATTGAGGTACCGCCGCGAATTCGAATTCTGCTTCCGGCACCCGGCATACCACTGTTTGAAGTGATCTGCACACCGGCTACTTTTCCGGTAATTAATTGTTCGGGAGTTGTTACGCTTCCGGGTTGGAAATCTTTAGTTGTAATTGCAGTAACCGATCCTGTCAGATCTTTTACACGCTTGGTTCCGTAACCTACGATCACTGTTTCATCAAGGAGCAATGCATCTTCCATCATTACAACATCCTTGGTAAATTTTTGACCTGCAGTGAGGGTAACCGACTCTACCAGTTTCTTATAACCTACATAGGTATAAGCGATCATATACGTTCCGGGCTCAAGATCTCCCAAAATGTAAATACCGTCAATATCTGTAATTGTGCCGACGGTTGTTCCCTCAATTTGCACTGTTGCGCCGGGAAGAGGCTCACCTTTTGAATCGGTCATTTTTCCGGAGATACTTGCCGTTTGACTCATTACCGCAAGTGGTAATAATAATGAAAGCAGAAGTAAACCCTTTTTGAATGGTTTGTAAAAATTCATCATGAACAAAGTTGTTTTAAAGTGTCCGTTAATATTAAAGCCCTGTAAAGAGGCATGAGAGTGGCGTAATTTTAAATTCGAAATCGTTATGCAATGTTACTTCAAATGGAGAATAATTTATATTTTTTGGTAAGTTTTTTATCGAAGCCTCGCTCGTTTAGCAATTCGTGTAACAAAAACTCCGTTTGCTCAAATATTCCATAATTTTGAACAACCGCAATTTTATCTATTAATGCATTTCAGATACCGGCAGTTTTTTATCCTCGTTTCATCCGTTTTCTTCTCTGCATCTATTGCTGCGCAACAACCGGGATCTGCACTTTTCACATGGATGCCGGCGGCAAATACAGGCGTGCGTTTCATAAATCAAATCACGGAAAGCGAATCGGTAAATGTTATGCTGTATCAATATTTATACAACGGCGGTGGTGTTGCGCTTGGAGATCTGAATAATGACGGTTTGCCCGAAATTTATTTTTCCGGAAATATGACCGGCGATAAATTATATCTCAATAAAGGCAATTTTGTTTTTGAAGATATTTCAGAAAAATCCGGGATTGCAGAATTTCCAGGCTGGAGCACGGGTGTAACTATGGCCGATATAAATGCAGACGGCTACCTTGATATTTATGTTTGCAGATCAGGAAAATATGCGGCTGAAGAAAGACGAAATAAATTATTTGTGAATAACGGCGATCTTACATTCACCGAACAGGCAAAACAATACGGTATTGATGATCCTTCTTATACAACTCATGCTTCATTTTTTGACTATGATACAGACGGCGATCTGGATCTGTTTTTATTAAATCATTGTTTTAATCAGCAAAAGAATTTTATTGTGGATGAAGTGCACAAACAACGCGATCCGTTGGGCGGAAATAAATTATATAAAAATGAAAATGGATTTTTTAAAGATGTAAGTGCCGAAGCCGGCATCAACGGCAGCCCGTTGAATTTCGGACTCGGCGTAATTACCAGTGATTTTAATAATGATTTACTGCCTGATATTTTTGTTACAAATGATTTTCAGGAACGCGATTTTTTATATTTTAATAATGGAGACGGTACGTTCACTGAAAAATTAACTTCTTCATTTCAACACACTTCCCAGTTTTCAATGGGAGCCGATCTTGCAGATATCAATCACGACGGTTTTCCGGATTTGATTGTTTGCGATATGTTGCCGGAAGATAATCAAAGGCAAAAATTATTAAAGGGCCCTTCACGTTATGATGCATATCAACTCGCAGTTGATTATGGTTTGTTTCACCAGGTGATGCGCAATACGCTGCAAATAAATAATGGCGACGGCAGTTATTCTGATATCGGGCAATTTGCAGGTGTTGCAGCAACAGACTGGAGCTGGGCGCCTTTATTTGCAGATTTTGACAACGATGGCAATCAGGACCTGTATATTACAAACGGCTATCTCCGTGATTTTACAAATATGGATTTTATTAAATACACTTATGCTGATGAAGAAAAAAAAGCAGCAGAAGCGGGGAAAGCAATTAATTACTATGAATTAATTCAGAAAATGCCTTCCGTTAAATTGCCGAATTATATGTATAAAGGAACCGCATCTCTTCAATTTGAAAATAAAATAACGGATTGGGGATTTGGACAACCATCGTTTTCAAATGGTGCCGCTTATGGTGATCTGGATAATGACGGCGATCTTGACCTGGTTGTAAATAACATTAACGACACTGCATTTATTTATCAGAATCACGCAAATGAGAACAGCAAAAATCATTTTCTTCAATTTAAAATCACGGGGTCCGGAAAAAATACATTTGCCATCGGCACAAAAATTATTGTAGCGGCGAATGAAAAAAAATACGTCAGGGAGATTATGCCCTCACGCGGATACGAATCTTCCGTTGATTATAAAATAATAATCGGGCTTGGAGATATTGAATATGCAGATATTGAAATTTTATTTACATCGGGAAAATCCATCGTTTATAAAAAACATCCGACAGCATCCATAATTACTGCAGATGAAACAAATGCCGTCTACACAAAAAAAGAAAATATAATTCAACCCTTATTTACGGATGTTACGCAGCAGGGAAAATTAAATCATAGCGATCTTGAAGAAAATTATATTGATTTTAAGCGGGAAGTTTTATTGCCGCATAAATTATCGGAACCCGGACCTGAAATGGCGGCTGGAGATGTGAACGGCGATCATCTCCCCGACTTATTTATTGGCGGATCAAAAAACAAAAAAGCGAGATTATATCTGCAGGATGAGGAAGGAAATTTTTTTCCTTTGGTAAATAATCCATGGAATGCCGACTCTGCGTATGAAGATGCTGGAATTTGCATGTTTGATGCCGACGGCGATAACGACAACGATATTTATGTTTCCAGCGGCGGAAATGAATTTGAAGAAAATTCGCCCAACTATCAAGACCGGTTATATTTAAACGACGGTACCGGAAACTTTACAAAAGCAATTAATTCTCTTCCAAAAATAACCGTGAGTAAATCATGTGTACGTGCCGCAGATTTTGATAATGACGGAGATCTGGATCTTTTTGTCGGCGGAAAATTAATTCCCGGAAAATATCCGCTAGCACCGCAGAGTTTTTTATTTGAAAATATTTCTTCAGATGGAAATATTTTATTTAAAGATATTACATCAACAATTTGCCCTGCATTATTAAAAGCCGGAATGGTGAATGATGCGATATGGGTTGATTTAAACAAAGACAACAGAAAAGATTTAATTATTGTGGGCGAATGGATGCCGATCCGTATTTTTTTAAATTCCAAAACAGGATTTACAGATGCAACTGATCAATTTGGATTAACACAGAGTTCCGGCTGGTGGAATTGTATTCAATCCGGTGATTTTGATAATGACGGTGATGCGGATTTTATTGTGGGCAACCGCGGATTAAATAACAGAATACAAGCTTCGGTAAATCAACCCGCAACAATTTATATTTCCGATTTCGACAGGAACGGATCGCAGGACCCTGTTTTCTGTTATTATTTTAATGACGGGAAAAGTCATCCGGTTGCCTCACGAGATGATTTACTTGATCAGGTAAATCCACTCAGAAAAAAATTCGTTTATTATGCAGATTATGCGGATGCAACAATTGAAACAATATTTCCAAAAGCGGATTTTACAACTGTCCCTGTTTTTAAAACAGAAGAATTCGCTTCTGTTTATCTAAAAAATAATAAGGGGCAGTTTGAAATAAAACAATTACCACCCGAAGCACAATGGTCGTCTATAAATTGTATGGCAATCAAAGATTTTAACCGCGATGGAAATTTAGATGTAATATTGGCCGGTAATGACCTGGGCATGTTGCCAGAGTTGGGAAGAATGGATGCCGGCACGGGCTTACTATTAATGGGAGATGGAAAAGGAAATTTTAAACCGCAACCTGCATTGGAAAGCGGCATAAAAATTTTGGGCCAGGCCTGCAATATGCAACTCTTGAAATTGCAGAGTGAAACTTATATTGTAATTTCAAAAAATAAAATGCCTGTGCAGGTATTCTTATTAAACGAATAAATAAAGTGAAACCAATTTTATCGAGATATTATTTCTTATTTTTTATTTTGATTTTTTCGGTTCAATTATTTTCTCAGCCGAAAGATGTTGAATTATTGAATGATGCAGTCCGCAATGTTACCGATGTTATCATGCATGACGTTTTTGCGCCGCCTGTTGCGAGCCGCATTTATGCGTATTCGTCGGTTGCTGCTTATGAAATCATTCAACAGGGTTCCGATTCGTTTCCGACTATGTATAACCGGCTGAACGGTATGCCCTTTTTACAGCAAAGTAATGGTGAAGTGAATTTAGCACTTGCCGGTATTCTGGCTTATTATTATACAGCGCAGTATTTTGTATTCTCCTATAAAATGCTGAACCCCTATATTGATTCGGTAAAAAAATATTACAGCGGGTTTTTAACCGAGAAACAAATAATCAACTCACAATTATGGGCAAGTATGGAGGCCATGAAAATGATGTCGTGGGCAGGTGAAGATCATTTTAAAGACATTCATAAATTACCACGCTATGAATTAATCGACGGCCCGGATAAATGGCAGCCAACACCTCCTGATCATGCAGATGCCGTTGAACCATACTGGGGGCGGTTACGCCCTTTTGCACTTGATTCGGCGAATCAATTTATTCCCGATCCATTTATTTCTTTCAGCACGGATACGTCTTCTGCATTTTACAAAGCTGCATACGAAGTTTATACAACGGGAAAAAATATCTCTTCCGAACAAATTGAAATTGCAAAATTCTGGGACGACAGTCCGTTTGCAGTGAATTATGTCGGCCATATTCAAATGGCGGAAAAAAAGATCTCACCTGCCGGCCACTGGATGGATATCACACGTATTGCAATTACCGAAACGCAGGCGGATCTGTTTAAAGCATCGCAGGCATATCTTGCAGTTTCAATTGCAATTGCCGATGCGTTTATTGTTTGCTGGAAAGAAAAATATACTTCAAATATTATTCGTCCTGAAACGTATATCAATAAATATATCGACCCGGCCTGGCGGCCATTTATTCAAACACCGCCTTTCCCTGAATACCCGAGTGGCCATAGTATGATATCGGCTGCCGCTGCAACCATGCTGACGCATTTATTTAGCGAAAATTTTAAATTTACCGATATCATTGAAACGGAATTTGATTTGCCCGAACGCACATTTTCCTCCTTCGAAGCTGCTGCAATTGAAGCGTCGGCAAGTCGTTTTTATGGCGGTATACATTTCAGACAATCAACTTTGTCAGGCACAAAAACCGGCAAGCAGGTGGGCATATTTTTAATAGGAAGAATACTTCAGGATTGATTGTCGAAACTTCTCCTGAACAAAAAAAAATTTGCCGATTCTTCAATAAAGTTTAGAAATGCTTTAACTAACTTTATCCCCGTTAACAACATTTTTTAAGCTTAAAAATTAAGTAACATGAAAAAAGTTTACTCATTAATTGTGGCAGCAATGATAACTGCCAGCATGTACGCACAGGTGAATGTGACCTATCAGGTTGACATCACAGACTACCTCCTCACAAATACCTTAGGCGCAGGTGGCATCCGTGTCGGTGGAAATTTTGCTGATTACGGCGCAACAACTGCAGGTAATGCAATGGTTAACTGGTCACCTTCTGATGCAAATTCGGCAATGACCGAAGGAACTGATGATGTTTGGAGCATTACAGTTACTTATCCTTCTGAATTTATCGGTTCAACTCAGCAATATAAATTCGTGAACAACGACTGGGGAACAAACGAAGGAACAGATGCGGCTAATACAATTGGTGCTGACGGTTGCGGTAGCGACGATGGCGCTGGTAACGTAAACCGTTTATTGGTTATCCCTGATGCTGATGTAACTTATCAGTTCTGCTGGGATCATTGCTTCCGTTGCGATGGCAGCGATCCGCTTGTAACTGAGATCATCACAGTTGCACCTTCTAAATTAAATCTGAATGTTTCTCCAAATCCTGCAATTAATTATGTTGCGTTTACTTACAGCGTAACAGGTGCAGAAAATGTAACATTGGATGTGTTCAGTTTAATGGGTGAGCATGTAGCAAATGTTGTGAATGAATTGCAAAATTCAGGAACTCAATCAGCTACATTCGACATTCAAAACCTTGCAACCGGAACATATATTTACCGCTTACAAGTTGGTAATTATATTACTTCAGGTACAATCGTTAAGAATTAAGAAGCGATTCTCTATAAAAAGCCCTTCAGCGATTTCGTTGAAGGGTTTTTTGTTTTCGCACTTTGTTCAAAAAAATTCACGCGAAGACACGAAGTCGCAAAGAAATAAATATTGATTATGCGCTATGCGGGAAATAAAAATTACTATAGATTTCACAACTTCCCGACTGGATCTTTCAGTCAGAGATTTACACAGATAAAAATTAATTGTTTCGATTTTTCTTATGCACAGAAAAAACGAATAGTCATGCCGGACCCGATCCGGCATCTAAATTTTATCGAATAGATTGCGGATCGGCGTCCGCAATGACTCAATCTTTTTTATAGCATTTACCTGAAGAATAATTTTTTCTTTGTGGGAAATAAATTTCAATACTCTTCGCCTCTGATAATTTTTCGCAGCGTACTCTGCATCTGAAAAAAATTATCATACCGGTATTCCTGTAATTTGAAACTGAGGCCCGATTCTGTTGTGAGCGTAATCACATCGTTTTCTGATTGCTGTGATGTCATTGCCGGCATATTACTTTGAAAATGCTGATGCTCCGTTTCCATTGATTTTAGATCTTCATAATTGATCTGATATTTTTTCCCGGTAACCGGAAAAATTAAAATAAGATAGTCATCATAAAAAACAAGCCGCTTCATGGTGATCAAAAAATCAAGGAGATAATAAATGTAAAACAGGATCAATCCGGCTCCGATTAAATAAAATTGCCAGTCGCCGGATTTAAAACAAGGAATACAAATACCAATCAGGATTGCCAGAAATAAAAAAAGGGTGAAGAGATAAACAATGCTGATCTGTGATTTTAAAAATGGTTTCTCGTCCATTTCACATTATTCTGTTTCACTTTTTTGCAATGCCAGCTGATATGCTTTTTCATAATTTGAAACCAATACATCCCAGCTGAAATTTTCTGCATAGCTTTCAACCGTATTCCGCAAAATAATTCTGTCGCGGCGGCTGAGCAGCACATAGTTAAACATCGTTTCACATAATTCATCTGCACTCTCATCAAATGTTTTTGATTTCCGGCGCACGATATAAATTCCTTTTTCATCGAGGTTGCGGAATTTGCTTAAACAATAATCTCCGAAACCGCTTAAATCGCTCGTAACCGCAGGCACGCCGCGGGCAACGCATTCGAGGGGTGTATAGCCCCAAGGCTCATAATAACTCGGGAAAATACCGAGATGACAACCCCGCACAAATTGCGGATAATCCATTCCGAATAATGGAGAAGTGGGCGCAACAAAATCAGGATGATACACCATTTTTACTTTATCCGTCGGTTTATTGATCAAATCATTTGAACGCAGATAATTTAATATTTCATCCTGTGCATCCTGCTTTAAATTATGCGTAACCACGATCGGCCAGAAATCGCTTTTCCAGGATTGAATTTGTTTGCGGTAACGGAATTTCCAATAATCTTCAATAAAATCATTTAAGTTGGGAACATTCGAATCGACACTTGTTGCTGCTGCGAGAAATAATTTTTCCCGCACCTGATTCAGCATTTCATCACATGTTGCACGGATATCATCCATGGCGGCACGTGCATGCAAAACAAGTGGATTTATTGTGGTGAATTCACGCTTGGTAATAAAAAACATCACCACATTCTTTTTCACATTTTCTTTTTTCATGCGATCATTTAATCGCTTTAATGCTTCAAGTGTTAAATCATATCCTTTGTTGTGATATTCAAATCTCCCTGAAGTGAAAAAATATAATGTCTGATCCAGATCAAATGTATAAGAATGGAAAAAATGCGACATCACGAATTCATCGATCTTGGCTGAAAATTGTGCATGCAGATTTTGCAATTCATGTGTTGCCAGAAAACGGGTAAGTGAAATTCCATTTGGTAAAATCAAATCCGGTTTTCTGCCCAATAAAAATTCGCATTCTTTTCCCGTAATATCGCTCACGGTTGTAAATACATCGCAATCATTTGCCGCCATACGTTCTAATCTAGCCTGCGGTTCGATATAAAATTTTTGCGCCATCACCAACCAATCATAACTGCTGATGTTGCGGTAAAAATTTTCATCATTACCGGCAATATATCTTCCGAGCAAAGTTGCATGCGTTGTAAAAACAGTTGTGATCTTTAAATTCTGTGATTTTATTTCGCCTATCGGCATGCCTGTCATCCATTCATGAAAATGAGCGATCACAGTATTGCCGTCCGCAATTTTTTCAAACTCAATAAAAAATTGTAAAACGAGATGCCCGAAAGAAATTACCTGCTGCAATAAATCATCCGGATTAAAAATATTGATCTGGTGATTTTTTAAAAGATAATTTCGGATATCTTTCATTTGTCCATGCGCCTGAGTAGGTGGTATAAGAATCACTTTCGGTTTTCCATCGGTGAGCCAACGGCCATAATACACTTCAAATCCTTTTGCCCGCATTTCCAAAACGGCCTGCCCATAAACATCATCGTATTCAAATACTTCTTCAAACTCGGCGGGTGTGCGTGTTCCGAGCATCGGCCCGATCATACAATATTGTTCGCCCCATTTCTCAACGATGTTCGGCACCTTGCTGCGGACAACCGTATAAATTCCACCAACCTGATTGCAGACCTCCCAGGCAATTTCAACAAGAAGAGGTTCGTATAATGACTTGCGTTTTGACATGTTAAATGCTCTGTGCGAAAATTACATAAGAATATTGAATTAGGAGAAAGGAGGGAGGAAAAAGAAGATTATACCGGGAAATTAAAAAAGTCGGCAGTTCTTCAGTCCGCAGTCTACGGTCACACCCATAAATACTCTCTTCTTATTTCATTACTATTCGATGCGCTCCTGATAGTTATCGGGATTGTTCAATTCGCATTTAGAAATTGTTTGTAATCCAGCAAACTCATCCTTATCACTTCATGCGCTTCTTCCTTTCCATAAACATCTGTGATCTCACATTTATTTTCTGTTCCGGGCATTGATTTATAGGTGAGAAAATAATGTTTCAGCCTTTGAATCAAAGTATGCGGCAAATGGGAAATATCTTTCCATTGATTATAAATTTCATCGTGTTTCATCACGGCAATTATTTTATCATCTGCCTGGCCGTTGTCTATCATTCTGAAACCTCCGATCGGAATGGCGGGAATTAAAATATCGCCGCGAAAAATATTGCGCTCGGTAAATACACAAATATCCAACGGATCACCATCGCCGACAATATTTATTCTGTTTGTTTTATTTGCACAATAATTCCCGATCAATTCACCGCAATAGGTTTGCGGTATAAATCCGTATAACGCAGGTAATACATTTGAAAATTTTTGCGGCCTGTCAATTTTTAAATAGCCGCTTTCTTTGTCCACTTCATATTTCACCGTATCCGTCGGTACAATTTCGATAAATGCCGTTACAATTTCCGGCACATCAGGGCCTGGCGAAATGCCGTGCCAGGGATGATGTTTATAGTGTGATCGCATGTTCCTTTAATATATAATTTTCCCGCACAAAATTACACCATTCACAGTCCTCTTTGCCGCAGCCCTGTGTAAATTCGAGGTTCATTATTTTTTGATACACATGTCTGATCTGTGTTTTTACAATTTCAATTTGATCCGGGATCATTTCATATTTCACTTTAACAAAATCATTTTTCCTTTCATCTTTTTCGAGGAAATCTATCTCACCGGAAATCATTGTCCAGGGTTTTACTCTTTGCGCATCAAGTAGTATTTTATAAAACATGATCTGCCGCCAGTAATCGCCGCCGTCAGGATTTTTTTCATCCGGTGCTTTCAGTTTATCGGCCGCATATTTTACAGAGCCTGTTTTATAATCCACCACATTTACATTTCTGCCGTCGAATTCAATTTTATCAAACACACCGGTCAACGGCACTTCTCCCAGATGAATATTGCGAAGCGGATACTCGGTAACAACAATTTTATTCCAGCTGTTTACATAATGCGAATAGTATTCCGCAAGAAGCTGTTTGCCGAGATCGATCCTGTTTTGAAATTGTTTTTGTGTAAATGAATCTTCATTTCGGTGCATTTCATAATTAAAATCATTCAGCAAGACTTCGAGCGTCGGGAATAATTTTCGCTCCGATTCCTTCATGCGCTCATATAAACGCCTCAATGCATAGTGAATGGCTGATCCGAATGCCATCGAATCATTTTTTGCAACCGGTATACGAATGATCTTTTCAAAATAAAATTTAATCGGGCAATCGAGATAGGCGTTTAAATTTGATGCACTCATCACAAAATTTTCTACTTTCGAGCGGATAAAATCCTTATCAAATAAATCGATTGCAACGGGTTCTGCGGGACTGAGTTCTGCAATTTTAAATGCAATCAATGCTTCCTCAGAAACAGTTTCTTTTTGCGTGATGCTGTTTCCGCCCAACTGCATTTCCGAAATAAATTGTGATGGCTCCAGTTCTTTTCCTTCATTATTGAATGCAGCATAGGAAATAAATAAATGTTGTTTCGCCCTCGTCATTGCAACATAAAATAAACGCCGTAAACTTTCTATCCTGTTTTCGGCATTTGTAAATGTAAGTGTGTCGGGTAACGAAAAACCAAAATTTCCGGTGCGTGCACTCTCCCATTTATCAGATGTGCAGCCCAATAAAAACACATATTCAAATTCGAGCCCTTTTGCAGAATGTGCCGTAATAAAATTTACACCGTTTGCATTTTCAATTGTTTTATTGAGCGGTAATCCGATGCCGTGAATTTCCATTTGCCGGATCGTGTCCAGAAACTGCGTGATGCTCATCCGCGGATTGCGCTCCCCTTCCGAGCGTATGAAATTGAATAATGTAGTTACAACTTCCAGCAGCCAGTTGCGCTCATCATGGTTTAAAATAAAATTCAGCAGCCCGCTCTGATGCATGATCTTTTCAAATAAGATCTGCAATGTAAGATTATGTGTTTCCTGCAACCATTCAACCAGGTTTTTTTCAAAGCGAAGAATTGCTTCAGGATCTTTTAATTTGATCTGATTTAAATGTTCGTTTGCAGAAATCACTTCCCGCCAGGTATATTTTCCGTCACGTTTTGAAGAGATCCACGCCGAAAGCGAAGCGATATCATGTGTATTGATTCCAGAGAAATGATAATGCATGATTTCGAATAAATAAAATTCACCGCTATGTGGTTTTTTTCTTTCTTCTTCGAGATAACGCAACACATTTAATAACTGCTGTACAAAATGCAGTTCAAGAATATTGATTTTTCTTTTCACTGCATAGGGCAGTTTTCTTTTTTCGAAAATATCAAGCAGGCGTTCTGCCTGTGCGTGTCGGTGATAGATCACGGCGATTTCACGCAATGGAATTCCCGCCGCATGCAATTGTTCGATGCGTTGCATAATGCCGGCTTCTTCCTGTAAAATATTCGGAAATTCGAGCACAGCAGGCTCAATCGGCCGTGCAATCAGTTCCTGTTTTGCAGCGCTCAGGTTTTTATTTAATCCCTCAATTTTATTTATGAGCCGTTCTGCATTATGTTCGATCAGAAATTTTGCAGCATCCAGTATCGGTTGATTACTGCGGTAATTTTCGGTGAGCACTACAACCGAAATAGCATTTTCATATGCCGCATAAAAATCAAGAATATTTTTTACCCTTGCACCCTGAAATTCATAAATACTCTGGTCATCATCACCTACCGTAAATACATTCGGTACGTCCCAGAAATTAATGAGTAATTTTAATATTTCATTTTGCGAACCATTTGTATCCTGAAATTCATCAACCAGAAAATATAAATAGCGCTCCTGATAATTACGAAGGATATTTTCATTTTCGGTAAATGCTTTCACCACCCATAAAATCATATCACTGTAATCGTAGCGGCCCATGGCAAGCATTTTATTCTGATACACCGTAAACAATTCAGCCGCAGCGCTCAGCTTATCCATTTTCTCAATTTCCGCATCAATATCTTTTTGTTTTAAATCTCCGACTTTAATTCCTTTTGCTGCATTCGCACGTTTATAAATAAATTCTTCCCTTGTGGGAATATCAATTAAATAATTTTGGATCGCGGATTTAATTTTTTCTACGGTCCAATCCTCTTCCTTCATCATGCGGAATAAATTGTTCAATCTCCCCACTTCATAATCAAGTTCCCCTTTTAATTTTTTAAGTATATGATCGGCGGGTAATTCTGTTAAAATTGTTTCGATCAGATTTACATTTTCCAGTTCTGAGATCGGTTCCAATTCCCGTTTACCGAAATAATCGAGATTTGCCTGAATTACATCATTGCAAAATGCGTGGAATGTATAAATATTCACCCGGTACGCATCGGGGCCGATAAATTGCAGAAGTCTTTTACGCATTGCAACGGTGCCGGCATCCGTATAGGTGAGGCATAAAATATTTTCAGGCATCACGTCCGTTTCTTTCAGGATTTTTCCTGTGCGCACTGCAAGGATCTGTGTTTTTCCGGTTCCCGGGCCGGCAATTACGAGCACGGGCCCTTCAATTGCGTTCACCGCTTCCTGCTGCTTCGCATTTAATGATGTATATGCTTCCTGAAATACGCTTGAAAAATCCATGTTCGTTTTACTTAAATTTTTCGGGTAGCTTTGCGGCTGCCTGATAAAAGGTCAAATTTAAAAGTAATAAAATGAGCCGCTTTTATAAAATACAAGTTTATTTATTTGCAATCCTTTGCGTTGCTTTTACCGCATGCAAAAACGGAAATGGAGATGCCGGAGAAAAGGAAACAACCGATAGCCTGGGTATTGCAAAATCAGATACTGCAACAGTGATCAATCTGGAAAGCCCTGTTGCGGAAGAAAAAATATTATTGCGTTTTCAACCTGCCGCATCAACAACATATTATTTCAACAACAATTCATCTTATACGGCAATTCGCAAAATGGATACGCTCGAGATGAAAGCTTTATCCACCAAATATGCAAAAATAAAAATGCAGGTACTCAGTGCCGAGAAGGGAAATATCAAAATAGATTTTTCCTTGCTTGATGCGAGAAAAACAATTAAAGATGACAGCTCAACAATTGATTATCAGTATGGAAAAAGCATGACCGATCCGGGACAGGATATTGACAGGCAGCTTGAGGATTGTCTGGTGAATTCCCCCGTTACAATTTTTATGAATGAAAAAGGTGAAGCGGTGGATATGCAGGGATATGAAGGTATTATTGCAAAAATGAAAGTTATTTTGGAAAAAGCGACGGGCCGTTCTGTCCCCGATGAATATATTGCCCAGCAAATGAGTTTGCCGACAGAAAATATTGATAATTTATTTATTGTTTTTCCGGACACTGCCGTGCGCATTGGTGAGTCGTGGGAATATGTTGCGAATTCTGCTTTGCAGGGAATGCCAATCACCATCACAAGTAAATATACGCTTGCCGACAGGAAAGACGGCATTGCATATATAAATTTATCATCCGTTGTTTCAATAGATAAAAGTCAGCTGACAAAAGAAATTCTCGACCAGATGGTGAATTTGAAAGTGACATCTTATATGAACGGCACAATTCAAATTGAAGAAAAAACCGGTTGGCCGCAAAAAATGAAATTATCGCAACTCGTTGAAATAAAAGATTCGTATCAGGGTCAAGCCACTTATTCAAAAGAAACCGGCAGCACAACGATTTCACTTATTCAGTAAAATGAAAAAACAGCGGGCTGTCCTGATAGCCGGGCTTGTCACCCTTTTCGGATTCGGAGGTGCCGGCATACTGCTCATGTTCTTTGTGCAAAACAGAACACCTGTTGATATTTTTTTTCCCGGCAGATTTTCTGTTTTTCAAGAAATTTGTATCGGACTGCTCTATGGTTTGATTGCAAGTTTGATCGTACTTTTTTTACTGAAAAGAAAAATGCTGGATAATGCCCGTTATTATTTCGCACGCATCCTGAAAGATTACCGTGTGAATAATACTTCTGTTATTTTATTATCTTTTTGCGCCGGCGTGGGAGAGGAATTATTTTTTCGCGGCGCTTTGCAATTCTGGCTGGGAATTTGGCTCACTTCATTTATATTTATTTTATTACACGGCTATTTAAACCCGAAAGATCTGCCCCTGTTTATTTACGGCATGATTTTGTTGCTCGTGAGCAGCGGGTTCGGATACCTGATGGCGTTTGCAGGTATCATCTCTGCAATGGCAGCACATTTTCTCATTGATGTGGTGCTGATCAGCTATTTAAAAAAGCGATAAGAGTGAACGCAGTATTGCATTTGGCCGGATTGTAACCCGCAGGATGCATTTATGAAATCGCAAGAGTTTTTACATCATATCTGCAAACTTGTAAATATTTCAAATTAACTTAGAACAAAATCAGACGAGCAATGAACAACAAATCGATCTTCATACTTATTTTATGTTTTATTGCAACCGCCGTACTCGGTTCGATCGCAATCAATCAAACAAAAAAAATGAAAGAGAAAATATGGGAAGGCTATGATGCCGAATGGAAAAAAACCGACAGCCTCGAAAATCAGGGATTGCCGCAATCTGCGCTTGAGGTGGTAAACGAAATTTATGATTTCGCAAAAAAAGAAAATAATGCTGCGCAAATTATTAAAGCGCTTACCTATAAATCGAAATATTTAATTCAAACCGAAGAAGATGGCGATATAAAGGCAATGCACGCCTATGAAGAAGAAATAAAATCTGCAACAGGCGTTGAAAAAAGTTTTTTACAAAGCATGCTTGCCGAATTATATTGGAATTATTATACCGCTAACCGCTGGAGATTTCAGGACAGAACAAAAACCATAGACTTTAAGAATGAAGATATCCGCACGTGGGATATCGCAACACTGCACAGCAAAACGCTGGAACTCTACACCGCTTCCGTTGCGAATAAAGAAGAATTAAAACAAGCCGGTATTAAAAAATATGAGCCCGTATTAATTCAGGGTGATGCGCTCGGCAGATTTATGCGCCCGTCTGTTTTTGATTTTCTCGCACACCGTGCTCTTGATTTTTTAATGAATGACGAGGCGTATATAACAGAGCCGGGGTATAAATTTGAATTAAAAGACCCGAAAATATTTGATGACAGCAAGTCCTTTGTAAGTTATTATTTCGCATCTGCAGACAGCGCATCAAAAAAATTACTTGCCATTCATTTACTGCAGGATCTTACACAGGCACATCTGCTTGATCCGGTTCCTTCTGCAATGATCGATCTTGATATTAAGCGATTTACGTTCGCAAAAAATAATTGCACTTTACCAAATAAAGACAGTCTGTATTTAAACGCATTGCTCAGTGATGAAAAAAGATTTGGTGCAGACAGCAGTTCAGCCCGCATAAGTTATTTAATTGCGCAATTTCACGAATCGCTCGGTTCAAAATACGAACGGCTTGGAGGCGATGATTTTAAATGGGAACATAAAACGGCAATTGAAATTTGCGATAAGGCAATTGCAAAATATCCGGGATCAATGGGAGCAATCAATTGTGCCGCTCTCAAACAAATAATTTTATACAGAGAGCTTCAAATGGAAACCGAACAGGTGAACCTGCCGGATAAGCCGTTTCGCACAGCCATCAGTTTTAAAAATATACAAACTGTATATCTGCGTGTTGTGCAGGTAACACCAACCGAAATGGCGGAGTTGCCGCAACTTGATTATGAAGAACGCATAGAAAAACTTTCAGGCATGCCCGTGTATAAAGCATGGCAGCAGACATTGCCCGACGACGGCGATCATCAATTGCATATGGCCGAAATAAAAGTGGATGCATTGCCATATGGCAGTTATTTTCTGCTTGCCAGTGCCGATGCTTCATTTAAAAGATCAGAAAATAAAATAATTGCATCGGAGATCCGCATCTCAAATATTTCATACTTCACCACAAATAATAATTATGGTGATTCCGATAATTCCAAAAAAGAATTTTACGTGGTCGACAGATCAACAGGCAAACCATTGAAGGGTGCAAAGATCCAGACGTACCGCCGCGATTATAATTATGATACAAGAAAGTATAATTACAACCCGCTGAAAGTTTATACAACTGATGCGAACGGATATTTTTATGTGTCCGATCCGCTTATTAAGGATTATTATTATTTTAATTTCAGTGTGCAGTATGGAAAAGATTTTCTGGATCTGAATAATAATTATTATCTCTCAAAAAATTATAATCAGGAAAGGCGCCCCGTATTTCATACTTATTTTTTCACCGACAGATCGATCTATCGTCCCGGACAAACAATTTATTTCAAAGGAATTATTACTGAAGATTCGTTTGACGGAAAATCAAAAAAAGTAGCGGCGAATTATAAAACCACGGTTACATTTTTTGATGTGAATTCACAGAAAGTGGCATCGCTCGATCTGGTAACAAATGACTATGGTTCATTCAGCGGTACATTTACCGCACCTCAAAGCGGCCTCACCGGTGATATGCGTTTGCAAAATGAATTCGGCACAACTTATTTTTCTGTGGAGGAATACAAACGGCCCACCTTCTCTGTTGCGTTTGATCCGGTTGAAGGAAATTTTGCACTGGGAGATTCCGTGCATGTAACCGGCAAAGCAAATTCATATGCCGGCGCAAATATCGACCAGGCAAAGGTGCAATATCGTGTTGTGCGCAATGCGTCCTGGCCATATTATTATTATTTCGATTATTGGTGGAGAAAACCATTTCCTAATGTGCCGGCTATGGAAATCACAAGCGGTACAACAACAACTGATGCAGAAGGAAAATTTGAAATTGATTTTTCTGCAATCGCCGATCTTTCAATTGACAAAACATGGAAGCCGCAATTTAATTATACGGTGTATGCAGATGTAACGGATATTTCAGGAGAAACAAGAAGCAGCCAGACCTATGTTAGCGCAGGTTATATTTCTCTCAGCGTTTCAGTGGAAATTCCGGAAACAGTGTATACTGAAAAAATTTCCACCATTCATTTAAGCACGAGTAATTTAAACGGAACAGCTCAACCGGCAACCGGAAAAATAAAAATATATCCTGTTGACGCACCCGATAAATTATACCGCACACGCACCTGGCCGCAGCCTGATAAATTCACAATGACGAAAGCGGAATACGAAAAATTATTTCCGCTGGATGAATACAATAATGAAAACGACAGGTATGCATGGCCGCTGCTTGATGCAATCAGTGAATTCGACTGGAACACTGCAAACAATGATACGATTGCACTTGATACAAAAAATTATGCGCCGGGATTATATAAATTGATTTTAACCACAGCAGATAAATCAGGAAATGAAATTAAAATCGATAGATATTTTAATGTCCTGAATAAATCCACTTTTGTTCCGTATCCGCAATATGTGTTTTCAACAGGTAGCGATACTGAAAAACATCCGGGAGAAACCGCTGTAATTAAATTCGGTTCTTCTGCAAAGGAAGTGCGGGCATTGGTTCAAATTACAAAAGGCGACGGTTCCGTTACAAATACCTGGGTCGATTTGCCCGCGGAAATGAATAAAGGAAATAAATCTGCAATGAAAGATTTTGAAATTCCGGTTTCTGAATCAGACAGGGGCGGAATAAATGCACAAATCTGTTTTATTAAAGACGGCAGATTTTATTCTGAAAATTATTTTATAAACGTGCCGTGGGATAATAAAGATATGAAAGTTGAACTGGAAACACACCGGGATAAACTGCAACCCGGTGCGAATGAAACATGGAAAATAAAAATCAGCGGGAACAAAGGCGAAAAAGTTGCCGCTGAATTATTGGCTTCCATGTACGATGCATCCCTCGATGCATTCAAGGGCCATTACTGGCAAGGCATTGCATGGCCGTCAAATTACAGATATGACTTATGGACGGCCGTGTCGTTCGGAAATGCAAGTGCATATGTTTGGAATGATGATCTCTGGAATAAATCGGTGGATTTCCGATACATTGATTACGACGCATTAAACTGGTTCGGGCTTACCATCGGATACGGATATGGTTATGGATATGGCGATGGAATGATATACGATAAAAATTATGACGGGCCCCGTACGGTAAAATTTAAGGAATTAGAGGCGGCACCAATGATGGAAGAAAAATCCATGGATGAAATAACCACAACCGTGTCGGCAGGAAATGTTGCAATGGATGGTGAAAACTTACAGTACAATGATGTGAGCACAGTTCAACCCGATCTTGCTGCTGTTGCAACCCGTACAAATTTTAATGAAACCGCATTTTTCTATCCGCAACTTGAAACAGATGCAGATGGGAATATCATTTTTTCCTTCACGATGCCTGAAGCATTAACAAGATGGAATTTTAAAGCGCTGGCACATACAAAAGATCTTGCGAGCTATCAGATTTTCAGTTCTGTTGTTACGCAAAAAGAATTAATGATCCAGCCGAATATGCCGCGGTTTTTACGTGAAGGAGATGAAATTGAATTAACAGCAAAAATTTCCAATCTTACAGATTCTGTTTTGGCCGGCGCTGCACAACTTGAATTATTCGATGCACGCACCATGCAACCGGTTGATGCTGCTTTCAATAATTTAATTCCGAAAGTAAATTTTACCGTGAAAGAAAAACAAAGCACTTCTGTTTCATGGAAAATAAAAGTCCCCGATGGTGCGGAAGCAATTGTTTATAAAGTAAAAGCAGCTGCAGATGGATTTACGGATGGTGAAGAGAATGCGTTGCCGGTTTTAACAAACAGAATTTTAGTTACCGAGGCATTGCCTCTCTGGGTGCGTGGTGATAAATCAAAAACATTTTCTTTTGATAAATTAATTAATTCGGCAAATTCAACTTCCATCCGCAATCAGAGTGTTACGCTTGAATATGCAAGCAATCCTGCCTGGTATGCTGTGCAGGCATTGCCATATATGATGGAATATCCATACGAATGTGCCGAGCAGGTGTTTAACAGATATTATTCAAATTCGATTGCCTCTTTTATTGCGAATTCAGATCCTGAAATAAAAAGAATTTTTGATTCATGGAAAAATAATCCCGGTGCACTGACTTCAAATCTTGAAAAAAATCAGGAATTAAAATCTTTGTTGCTGGAAGAAACGCCATGGGTATTGCAGGCGCAGGATGAAACTGAAAGAAAAAAACGTGTTGCATTATTATTTGATGTGAACCGTATGAATAATGAAATGGAAACCGCATTAAATAAACTGCAGAAATTACAATTGCCGAACGGCGGGTGGCCCTGGTTTAAGGGTTATGCAGACGACAGATACATCACGCAATATATTGTAACCGGCCTTGCGCATTTAAAACAATTGGGCGTAGTGGATTTTGATAAGAATAAAAAGCTCGGTGATATGTTGCAGAAAGCAATTGTGTATTGCGACAACCGGATGTATGAAGATTATAAGGATATTCAAAAAACAATTACAGATAAATCCACGTATCAGCCATCCAGCATTCTGGTGCAGTATTTATATGCGAGAAGTTATTTTACTGCAGATAAAATTTCAATGAGCAATGAGCAGGTTGAAGCAAAGAATTATTTCACCGGACAGTTAAAAAAATTCTGGACAAAATATTCCTTGTTTGAAAAAGGCATGATTGCCCTTGTTGTAAATCGTGATAAGGACAATACAATTGCATCTGCAATTATTAAATCATTAAAAGAATTCAGCCTCAACAGCGATGAACTTGGTATGTATTGGAAAGATAATGTTGCGGGATATTACTGGAATCAGGCACCGATAGAAACACAGGCTTTAATGGTGGAAGTGTTTGGTGAAGTGGCGAGAGACCAGGCATCTGTTGATGCATTACAGGTTTGGTTATTGCGTCAAAAACAAACCACCGACTGGAAAACAACGAAAGCAACTGCCGAAGCGTGCTATGCATTATTACTGCGTGGAAATAATTTACTCGGCAATAAAGATCTTGCCGTAATAACTGTTGGAAAACTTGTTGTGCAACCGCAGAATGTGGAACAGGGTACGGGTTATTTTAAAACCAATTGGCTGGGAGATGCAATTGATCCGGCGTTTGGAAAAATTACAGTGCAGCCTTCGAAAGATAATGTGATCAGCTGGGGGGCAATGTATTGGCAATATTTTGAAGATATTGATAAAGTAACATCTTCAAATAATCAATTACAATTGACGAAAAAATTATTTCTGCAACAAAATTCTGCAACAGGCCCCGTATTAAAACCCATTGATGAAAAATCGGAATTACATGTCGGAGATCTTGTAAAAGTGCGGATTGAAATTCGTGTGGACCGCGATATGCAGTATGTGCATATGAAAGATATGCGTGCAAGCGGATTTGAGCCGGTAAATGTTTTGAGTGAATATAAATATCAGGACGGGCTGGGATATTACGAAGCAACCGGTGATGCGTCAACCAATTTCTTTATTTCTTATTTAAGTAAGGGCACTTATGTATTTGAATATCCGCTTCGCATTTCGCATAAAGGAAATTTCAGCAATGGCATTACTACCATTCAATGTATGTATGCGCCTGAGTTTACAAGTCATTCGGAAGGGATAAGAGTATCCGTGAAGTAATTTACATTTCGTGAGGACCTCACCGGGCGTGAGGACCTCACGAAATTTAATGAAGAATTGAAATTTTCGATGCTAAAACCGGAACATTATCAGAATAAAGTGTTGCTATATAAATGCCGGAAATAAATTTATTCAGATTTATTTCTGATTCTTCATTTGTTAAATCCTGAGATAATATTTTCTGCCCGCTTAAATTTGTTATTTGAATCCTATTATTTTTATTGAGCAGCGATGCATCAATATTTATAAGAAGTGCTTCTCCGTACTGAACCAAGCTCATCAAATCATTTTTAATCAATGTTTCATTTCCGAGATAATAAAATGTATATAAGCCTATCCGGTAACAAGCATCATCGCGAAACGCTCCATCGCCTTCCGCATAAATGATCGGATAATAAACATTATTTGTAGTTAATGGCTTTCCGTCTATAGTGGTTTGTAAATCTGAAAAATAAACAGTGTATTCTGCGGCTCCGGTTTTTGCAACGGATTGGTAAGCGCCTTCAACAAAATTTAATTCATCAATATTTTCAACATAAGACTCATCATACAATCCAACTTTATAACCCGAAATATCAGATTCATCGGCATCAGCAGGGAAGGTTAAAATAAAATTATATCCATTTTCCGTTTGTGTAATATTTTCAATTAAAAAATCAGTCTCTTCCATTTCAAGAATACATGCCTGATCTTTTCCCTGAATTATGGATGACGGCGATGAAAGTGTAAGATTTGAATCATCTCCCTCCATCGGAATTACCATTGAAAACAATGCATAATATTTATCGGGATCAAATGGATGGCCTTCTGTATCTAATACGTATGCAGGAACAGTTAAATAAGTTACTTCATCCGGATTGATCGCATCAGCAGGCATCGTAAAATAATTTGTTGCCGGTAAAGCAAGTGCATCTTCAACGCTAAAATTTAAAGCTGCGTCCCGATCGGATACAAGATAAAATCGCAGCGATTGAAAATCAATGATGTCCGGTGGATTAACCTGCACACGGAATTCCGAAATATTTTCAGTATCATAATAATCGAACACGCCATTTACAACTTCTTTCTTCACATTCGCATTACAAATAATGGGTTCGTTTCCAGTTTGATTATATGCCGCTTCATAAATTGTGAGTGGTGAACCAATCCGATAATAATCACAACTATAATCAACAATATTTCTTGCTGATAGCCTTACCCAACCATAATGCGTTTCTCCTGACAAATTTAATTTTAAACCAATATAATCGTTTACTCCAATAAGGCCAAAACTGGAAGTAATGCACGAACTGCTTGTAAAATTCCAGGTGTTATTAAAAGCTCTTAAAAGATTTGTTCCCGGCAGCCAACTGCCGATTCCCTCATCAATAATATCTCCGGTTCCGAGAGGAGCAACATAACCATCATAACCCAATACTGATATTACGGCATCACTGACATCAAGTAAAACATCAGCATCTATATATGTATTGTATTCAAAAATCAAATCATAAATTCCATTATCATTAATATCGATTTGCACTGTGTCATCTCCGGTATATTCACCGGTCCAATTCATCATTCTTAAATCCGGGTCAAAATCGTTTACAATTACTTGTCCGTTGGATATTTGATTTGAAAGAAACGCTGCAGCAAATACCGCATATGCTTCCGGTTTGAAGAATTTGTGTTTCATAAAACAGGGTTTCTTGCAAGACGGCTCAATATTTCAAAACGTTGTTTATATAAAACCCGTGAGGACCTCACTTGGCGTGAGAGCCTCACGAGCTTATTGTTTTCTTACCAGCGTAAATTTCATTTTATGTTTTTCAACCTGGCCGTTGAGATTGAAAATTTCTGCGTATAAAATATAAATGCCCATGGGTGCCTCGCGGCTGTCGTCGTCAATGCCATCCCAGGTTACAAAACTTTCAATGGATAATAATTCATTATTTATCAGTTCTTTCACAATTCTTCCCTGCGCATCATAAATTTTAAAATTCCCCGTAAACCCGTCTGTTGCGGTTGTATATGAAATGATCATCAGGTCGTGATACCCGTCACCGTCCGGAGAAAATATATTATACTCAAAGCTGATATCTCCACCTGATGTGATATCTCCAAAAACAGAATTCTGATAACCCGGTGTTGCATACCCGACATCGCTCGCTGCACTATGCCAGTTGCTTGGATTTTGAGTTGATTTATCAAAATTCACCCGCTCGAGAGAAACACCGTTTACATCTGCAAGTAAATCGTAATGCCAATCATCATAATAATGCAATTGATCTATTTTATTTAAATACTGATCAAATAAAATTGCAATGCCTTCGCCGTCGGAAAATCCGGGCATATCGGATGATTCGTAAAAATTATCATGATCGGTTGCGAGATATGTTGTTAATATATTTGATATCGATTCTGTTAAAACAATATATTCTCCGGGAAACATTAATTTTCCTTCCGTGCTGATATGCGCTGATTCATCAATATCAGTTGAATCGGCAATACTTGCTTCGGCGACAATTATTTTTGAAAGATCAATGATTTTTGCAGAGCGGTTATAGATTTCAATAAAATCAAATCCGCCCGAAACCGGATTAAATAAAATTTCATTGATCACAAGGTCAAAAGTATCAACCGGTTCGGGCAATCCGAATTCTGTTGTATTCAAGGCATTAATAATATTACCTGAACAGTCTATGAGATCAGATACGGTTAACTGATAAATTGTAGACGGAAGAAATTCTGTTGTAAAAAATAATTTTACCTGGTCTGGATACACGGCTTGTGTATAAATTGCAGACGGATTTCCAATACCATGATCAACAGAAAAATTTGTAGTACTCACCAGCGATAATTCAATCGGTTCATCAAAATAAACGATCAATGAATCTGCTGCAACCGGATATGCAGATAATAATCCGGGGCTTGTTTCATCGGGGTTTACATCATAAACAGAATTTTCCTCACCGGGTGTTCCGCCATTTGCATTTTCGGAACTAGTCCAGTTGTCATCACCCTGACAAGGATTTCCCGGATCGATCATTTCCAGACTCCATCCGCCATCCTGTTTTATTTCGCTGTCGTACCAATCTAAAGAATAATTTACCGAATGAATTAATTTTCCATCCGCATCATACAACAATAAATAATCTCCATCATTATTCAATCCCGGAAAACTTGTAGGTGCTATATGATTTGGATACGATGTAAACAAATCGGCATCATCGCTTGCACATAAAATAACATAACCATTCGGTGGGATTGTGTAAGATGGAAATGCATTGCTCGTTGTTGATCCGTCTGTTATCGTCCATCCTTCTATATTTATATCAACCGGGGCATTATTATACAATTCAAGATATTCTGCTGCAGGCAAACCGACAACCGGATCAAAATCTGCTAATAATTCATTTATCACCACATCATATTCTTTCACGATATAATATGAAAATGTTTTTGACGCAGTGCTTAATGCATTTCCATTTTCATCTGCTATATCATTTACTGTTAATGTGAGAATTGTTGCTTCGGGAAACGGGCTCGAAAACGTGAGCAATACTTTTGAAAGATCAACAGCATCTCTTGTTGCATTCACCGGTCCGCCAACTCCACCGTCAACCGAATAATTTCCTTCTGTTTCTGCAGAAATCAAATCGATATTTTCATTAAAATCTACTTCGAGTTCTGTTGGTGAGCTCACATTCACTGCAAATAATTCGGGTGCATCGGTATCGGTGTAAAGCGGATCCACCAGTATATTGTCGAAATAAAATAAATCACAGCGGGTTGATGTGTATTTGCAGAAAAATCCGAAATAATTTCCGCCGTTATAAACCGCATCGGTAACAGCATTTTCAAATGTATAACTTGTACCTCCGGTCGGGTCGAGATATAATTGCCATTCAGCATCATTTGTGCGCACCACTTTTACTCCCAGTGTTGGTGATAATGCAATACTTGTGATACCATCACAAATGATTGAATAGGTGAGTCCGTCCTGCCGGCATAAATGTATTACGTCGCTGGTTCCTTCATCGCCGAGTTTTACGAAATAACCATTCAGGCCTCCCGCTAGATTTTCCTGATCGCTTTGCAAATACACCCTTGCATAATTCGTTGACGATGGGTCAAAATCAAGATCAACAAAAAACTCCCAAACAGCAGAATCTTTTGTTGCAACTTCAGTTGCAACATAATTTGTTCCGCCTGCACTGCAATCACCCTGCAACTGTAATTGAAATGACGGGTTTACAATAAAGCTGTCTGTATTTCCGGTCCACGCAGGATCGAGTAAAAATTCGCCGTCACTGAAATCCTCAGAAAATGTCTGGGCCTGGAGCATCCGGCAAAGACAAAGAAAGAATATGAAGAGACGTGTTCTCATGTGAGGTCAAATCGTAATGAAAAATACAATATTACATAAAAATGCAGGAAATTTGCACCATTAAAATCAATTTAAAATGATACGAAACTTTGCGGCGATGACATTCCTTTTTTTATTTATTGCCGGCATTTTGAATGCACAGAAACCCTCGTATCAAATGATTTCTGTTGCCTATCTCTCCAAAGTCGATTCTGCAATTCTGGAATATGCCTATCCGGTTTTTTCAGGGTTTGAAAATAAGGCATATGAAACGAGATTCAACCGTCAGATTTCTGCACTTGTTTTACCCGACTCCTCCGTATTGGACAAACTTGAATTGTTAAAACAAATTCCTGCAGATATAAAGGCGCATTTGCAATCGTTGCGGGTTGAGGTAAGTTATATGGATGGAACCATTGTGTGTTTGCAGACAAGAATCCGCGAAACATTTTCTGCCATGCCGGGAGCGGTTGGAGATATGTATTATAACACCTATTCCATTGCAAGCGGGAATGAATATTTTTTGAATAATTTATTTACGCCAGGCATTGATGAAGCTGTTTTTAATAAATATAAAGATCTGCTCCTTGCTTCACATACCGAATGGGAACATTATAAAGAACATGTTGTCGGATTCGGTTTAATTGCATCAGCCGACAATAAATCCGTTACACTTCAGGTTCTGGTGAATACATTGTATACACAGGAAGGGCCGATGCCGCTTGAATTAACAATGGATGAATTTCTGCCGTTTTTAAATCAGAACGGACCTTTGTATAAAGCACTCAATCAAAAATAAATTTACCGCATTGAAAAAAGGATTTAAAATAGCAGTTGTTGGCGCCACGGGCTTGGTTGGCCAGATGATGAGAAGAATTCTGGAAGAAAGAAATTTTCCTGTTGAACAATTAATTCCTGTTGCAACAGAACGGTCTGTCGGGAAAAAAATAAAATTCCGCGGTGAAGATATTCCGATCGTGAGCATGCTTGATGCAATTGCAATGCATCCCGATATTGCATTATTTTCCGCCGGCGGGCAAACATCGCTCGACTGGGCACCGGCATTTGAAAAAATAAAATGCTGGGTGATCGATAATTCAAGTGCGTGGCGCATGAACGAAAACTGTGCATTGGTTGTGCCCGAAATAAATGCAGATGATATTTCAAAACTGAAGAGCGGTATTATTGCAAATCCAAATTGTTCCACCATTCAGATGGTGATGGTTTTAAATCCGCTGCATAAAAAATATAAAATAAAACGCATTGTTGTTTCAACGTATCAGTCTGTTTCGGGCAGCGGTGCAAAAGGAATTATGCAATTGCACAACGAGCGCACATCCGGTTGCCGGGTTGTTGAAAATCCGGCGTATAAATATCAGATCGATAAAAACGTAATTCCGCAGGTAGATGTATTTCTTGAGAATGGTTATTCGAAAGAAGAAATGAAAATGCATAATGAAACCCGTAAGATTTTAGGTGATGATCATATACAGGTTTCTGCCACAACGGTGCGGGTTCCTGTGAGCGGCGGACATAGTGAAAGTGTAAATGTTGAATTTGAAAATAATTTTGATTTAAAAGAAGTGCATAACATTTTAAGTCATACGGAAGGCGTTGTTGTGCAGGATGATCCGGATAATTTAATTTATCCGATGCCGATTGATGCGGAAGGAAAAGATGATGTATTTGTCGGGCGGATACGAAGAGATTATACGCAGGCAAATACATTAAATTGCTGGATCGTTTCCGACAATCTCCGCAAAGGCGCCGCAACCAACGCCGTTCAAATCGCCGAGTGGCTGGTGAAGGAAGGGTTGGTTAAATGAGTAAATTTAGGTAGCGTTATAATTTTTACAGGAAGACGCAAAGACGCAAAGAAAATTAATCACCTTTCAATTCATTAACGTATCTGCGAATACCCTTTTTAATGAGTGGTACATTGAAGTTAACCACAAATCCAATCCTTTTTTTTGTCAATTTTAGATATGAAATTATTTGAGCAGCATAAACCGGGTTTACAACTTCAACAGATTTCACCTCTATAATGATTTCGTTTTCTACGATTAAATCAAGGCGAAATTCTTTTGGCAATAATTGTCCCTTGTAATAAAGCGGTATTTGAACTTCTTGAAATATTTCTAAATTTCTTGATTTTAATTCTGTTATCAGGCAATTTGTATATATGCTTTCGAGCAGGCCAGGTCCCATCTCTTTATGAACCTGATAGAATGAGTCAACAATTTTTTTAGCTAATAATTCTAAATTAGTTACGGACATTTGCATAAAGGGGTTAATTAGTATCTTCAAAAGTATATTTAATTTTTTGTTTTTTATAAGAATTAAATGCTTCATTTTCTTTCAAAATGAATTTGGTGTATTCTTAGCGCCTTTGCGCCTTCCTGTTAATTCCTTTTTAATCCGGAACGGATTAATTCTACAAATACTGTCTTCAAATTATTTATATTTGTTTATGGCTTTTTGACAAAATCAACTTACTCGAATGAAAAAATTAATATCTTCTTTTATTTTTCTGCTTGTTGTTTCTGCGGTGCAATCACAGAATTGGCAGGATGCGGTTTTGGGCGGATGGATCAATGGTGATGACGATGCGAAAGTGGAGATCTATAAATCGGGAAATAAATATTACGGCAAAATTACCTGGCTGCGCAATCCGAATGAAGACAACGGCACGCCGAAAGTGGATGACGAAAATCCGGATAAATCAAAACAATCGCAGCCGATTATGGGCCTGGTGATCTTAAAAGATTTTGTGTTTGAAGACGGCTACTGGAAAAACGGAACTATTTACGATCCGAAAAACGGAAAAACATATGACTGCGAAATGTGGCTCGACGGAAAAACCGGACTCAAAATTCGCGGCTACTGGGGAATTGTTTATCGTACGGAAACCTGGACCCGGCCGAAATAAAATGCTTATTTTTTTAAGGTGCCGGTTACATCATATGTAATATCGTCCTGTCCGTCTTTATGCCATACAACATTACCGGTGAGCGCTTCATTTTTAATTGTTGCCGTGAAATTCATATATCCTTCTTTTTCACTCTGGAATAAACTCTCCATTGTAATAACACCGTTTTGTTCCCAAGCTTTATATGGTGATTTAAAGAAGCCATACATTTCACAACTCGGACTGCGCAGTGTGCCGGCATCGAATGTCCAGTCCTCATCATATGCCGTTTCGGGTTTTCCATGCACCATCGTGTTTGTGAAATAAATTTTACCGTCGAGAGATATTTCCTTTTTTTCCGGCAATTTTCCTGTCTTCCCTTCAAAAGTATAATGCAGGTCTGCCTGACCTTCTTTTTTCCAAACCATTTCTCCATGCACAATATCTCCCATCACCATTCCTTTCCAAATCATAGAGCCTTCACCATCACTCTCCATAGTGGCTTCGAAATTATAATTCTCTCCGTCTTGCGTTGCAGTATATTTTCCTGCCCTGAATCCCCATTCATGACATTGCAGATTATCAAACATGCTGTCGTTGAAAATCATTTGTTCCATTGCACCCGTTTCAGGTTTTCCTGCTTCCATTGTAGTGACAACAAATTCTTTCGCACCGATTGAAACCGTTTTATTTTTTTCAGCGCATGCGCTCAGAATAAATAGCAAACAAATTGAAAGGCCCATGAAGGAAGCTGAAAGGTAATTTCTTGTTTTCATATGTTTTTGTTTTAGCAGTTTAGGTTCTTGTATCAAATCTACAAATCATTCCATGTAATTTAGAATTTATTTGCGGCTTTGTGCCTTCCCGACTTTGCGGTTATATTTTACCGTAAGGGCGCTGAATTCTGTAACAGTGTTTTTTGAAAATAAATTATAAATAAAAAATGCCGGTTGTTACACCGGCACTTCAAATCGACAAATTGAAAAAATAAACGCATTATTGTTTCAGGGTTCCCATAGATGATTCATACGAATCATTTTGCCCTTCCTTATGCCAATAATTATTTACGGTGATATTATTTCCATCTACCATTCCTGTAAAAAGCATCATACCCTCGTTGCTGCTTGTGTACATACTCTGCCACATAATTTTCCCGTCCATTTCCCATGCCTGATAGGGAGCCGCTGCAAATCCCCACTGGTAACAACCGGGGCTGTCGAACATCCCGTTTTTAAATGTAATTTCTTCAACCATCATCGAGTCGCCGGATTTCATTTCGGTTGTAAATATTTTGCCGTCCAGTGATGTCATTTTAATATTTGCACTGTTAAATGTATAACTGATATCAGCCTGTCCTTCTTTATGCCAAACCATTTCACCATGTAATACATCGCCCATCACCATTCCTTTCCACATCATGGTTCCTTCTTTTGCGCTTGTTGTAGTTGCTTCGAAATTATAATTATCGCCATTTTTTTCAGCAGTGTATTTTCCATCTGCAAATCCGTAAATATGACAACCCAGATTGTCGAACATGCCGCTCTTAAATGTGATGGTTTCCAATACTGCTGTTTCAGGTTTTCCTTTTTCCATTGACAACACGGTAAATGTTTTGCCGTCAATTGATACTTCTTTATTCGACTGTGAACAGGAAACAAATGGAAGTGAAAGTGCAATAATTGTTGTTATGATCAGCGTGGCTGAAAATAAGTTTGTTGGTTTTGAAAGGTTTTTCATTTTGTTTTATTTTAAATTAAATAAATGGATTATTTCCTTTTGATGTTTTTGAATGGTGCCGCTAATAAATATCCGATCGTTTGATATTTCGGTTCTTTAAATTCGTGCAAACCATATTCAATCTGATCCGGCTCAACGGGTTCCCAGGTGCCGAATAAACGATCCCAGATAGTAAAGAAATCGCCATAATGTGAATCGGTATGTTTTTGATCGGCAGCATGATGTATTTTATGCCAGCCGGGAGTCGATATAATATATCTCGCATATTTTTCAAACCAGCCGGGGAATTTCACATTTGCATGCTGGCAAATAAATAAAGGGAGAAATAAAGTGCCGTAAATAAGAAACGACCACATGGAAATTCCAAATGCGATGTATACAATTGAAAACCAGATGAGCTGACTGTAAAGTACATCGAATGGATGAAAAAGAAGTGTACTAGTTGATGTGAGATTTAAATCGGAATGATGCACCCTGTGCGATCTCCACAGAAGCGGCACTTTATGCGCAAGAATATGCCCGCAATAAGATCCGAAATCAATGAGAAAAACGCCGGTAACAATTTTTACCGTATCGTTGAGTGGCAGCCAGTTCAGTAACCCGATTTGTTTTTCTTCAACAAATTGTAAAACCATTACCACCCCGACTCCCGCAAGTCCGTTCACGACGAGCGACAATAATACCAGCGGCAGGTTTCTCAGATTATGTTTTTTTGAATTGGCCGGTTTGGGAAGATAAGGCCAGATGTTTTCGATACCGAGCATGAGAATGATCATGACAACGATGATCAGGGGCTGGAGATTTGAAAGCAGTGTTTGCGTATCCATATGATTGATTTTTATATCTGCCAACCAATTGCGGTTGGTGATGCAAAAATTCAATTTAACCAGACACAGAGCGCTTCAGCCGATAAATCAGGACGCCTGAACCGATAAGTTCGGTCGGTCCGCTTCAAACTGTTTCGGCGTTTTCATGAACAAGCCTTTCCTTTTTATATTCCGACGGTGAAACTCCCGTGAATTTTTTAAAGACATGATTAAAAGATGCCTTGGAATTGAACCCGCAATCAAAGGCGATGGCAAGCAAGGTGAGATGACTGTATTTTGCATTGAAGAGTCTTGCTTTCACTTCCTCAACCCGAAAACTGTTTATATAGTCGTAAAAATTTCTACCGAAATGCTGATTGATCACTTGTGATAAATGATGCGGCTGGCATTGCAGTGCTTCCGCAAGTTGTTTTAAATTCAGATCGGGCTCGAGCCAGGGTTTGTTTTCGTGAATATATGTTTCAAGCCTATTTGCGAGCTGTTGCATTCTGTCTGTACTCAAACCCGAGCGTTCATATTTTGTATTTGATGTTTCAGGTTCCGTGATTTCCTGTTCGGCAACAGGAGAAATAATTTCTCCTAATTCAACTTCCGGCAAATGCGGCGGAGACGACATCATTTTATATCCGATCACATACACCAGAATTGCGCTTAACAGAGAAATTACTTTTCCAATGTTTGCAACGCTGGTGCCATACATAAAAAAACAAACCACTGCGGCAGCGCAATTAATAATCAGTATAAATTTGAGCCAATTGTGATTTCTTTTTGCCGTGTTACTGTACACCTGATTAATTTTCTTACCATAGCGATTCAATACAATTGCACTCATGCTGAGATAAATAATCAATTGCAGCAGATTCACATATGCAAATACGGCAACATCGTAGGGAAAATAATTATAACCCTTCCCAAATATTTCGGATTTTGTTTCCGCTGAAGCGAAATAATAATTTGCATAATAGAGAAACAAAAGTGCCGCCGGAATAAAATGCAAATAAGATCCCTTTATGCGTTTTTGTGTATTTGATGTAAGACGCACAACATATAGAAAAATAAGCGGGTTATAAATAAAATCGGAAATGGAATTGGTATAAGCGAGAGATAAATAATTTTTCATTTCGCCCATCACATCGATATTATAATAAAGGCCCGACCACGAGAAGGTAAAAAGCATAAGCCCGAGGATCCTGTTTAATGCAATATCTCCTCTCTTCAAAAACAATAAAGCAAGAGAAATAAAAAACCCCTGAAAAATTACGAGGAAATTAAATTGGTCGAGTATGCTGTTGAAGTTCACTTACCAAATTTACAAATCATCTAATAATTTGCAATCCTTGATCTTGGCTGGAATTATGCAGGAAGGCGCAGAGACGCAGAGTTTAATTTCACCGCGTCTCTGCGCCTACCTGCATTTTATTCATCCTGTTTAATTTCAGTAAACCCGGTAAATGTATGCAGCACCTTTGGAATTTTAATTCCGTTTTCGGTTTGATTATTTTCCAGTATGCCCGCTAAAATTCTCGGTAAGGCGAGGGCTGATCCGTTTAATGTATGCACAAGTTTATTTTTTCCGTCGGTCGCATCTTTATATCTGCATTTCATTCTGTTTGCCTGGAAAGATTCGAAATTGGAAACAGAACTCACTTCAAGCCATCTTTTTTGTGCTGCCGAATAAATTTCAAAATCATATGTTATCGCCGAAGAAAATCCCATGTCGCCGCCGCATAATCTTAAAATGCGGTAAGGCAATTCTAAACTTTTTACAAGCTCTTCCACATGCTTTACCATATCATCCAAAGTAGTATTGCTTTTATCAGGATGTTGTATTTGCACGATTTCAACTTTATCGAATTGATGCAATCTGTTTAATCCGCGAACATCTTTTCCATAACTCCCGGCCTCTCTTCTGAAACAAGGCGTATATGCCGTCATTTTAATCGGAAGATCTTCTTCTTTTACAATCACGTCCCTGTAAATATTTGTAACCGGAACTTCAGCTGTAGGAATTAAATAATAATTATCCGCAGTTGCATGATACATCTGCCCTTCTTTATCCGGCAATTGGCCTGTACCATAACCCGAATCTTCATTTACCATAAATGGCGGCATAAATTCGATATATCCGGCAGCTGTTGCTTTTTCTAAAAAATAAGAAATCAATGCCCGCTGCAATTTTGCACCTTTATCAATATAAACCGGAAATCCGCTGCCGGTAATTTTATTGCCGAGTTCAAAATCAATTAAATTAAATTTTGATGCAAGCTCCCAATGCGGCATCGGTTCAAAAGAAAATTGCGGGATTGTTCCGCCATTTTTTATTTCAAGGTTTTCTTCCGGTGTTTTACCATCCGGCACAATTTCCTGCGGAAGATTTGGAAGGCTGAGCAATAATTGTCTTATCTGCTCATTTATTTCGTCGTGTGTTTTTTCAATTTGGGCAGATACTGATTTTAATTCCGCTACTTTTTGCTTCATCGCCCCGGCCTCGTCTTTTTTTCCCTGACCCATTAATTTGCCGATCTCTTTTGATGTGCTGTTTGTGAGCGCAAGCGTATCATCGAGTTCTCTTTGCTTTTTTTTCCTTTCATCATCAAGGGCAATCACCTGGTCGATCAAACCCGCATCATATTTATTTCTTTTTGCAAGACGGCGTTTTGCTTCTTCGGTATTACTTCTCAAAAAATTGACATCCAGCATAGCACAAATAATTTTTTGCAAAGATAGGGAATGGCTGCTGGCTGCTAGCCGCTGGCAACTGGTAATAAAAGATGGAAGGTTGCGGACTGAAGACTGAGGATTGAGAACTGCGGACCGGTTTACTTGTTTATTTCCAACTTCTGCACTATTATTGCACCATATTCATCTTCTGAATATTTCATTTACGTTTTATTCAGTGACATTTTCCCAAGATTTACGGTATTTTTTTAAGCAACACACGTAAAATTTTTAATCTATACTAACCAATATCAGCTTTTATGTATAATGAAGCACAGTTGAACGATATGCTCGTTCCTGAACTGAAAGAAATTGCGGAGGGCTTGCAGGTCGACAACTTCAAAAAAATGGGCAAAAGCGAATTAGTGTCTGAAATCATGCAGGCACAACGCAACGGCGACAAAAAAAGTGATCGCAAAAGAGTGCTCAGACCCCGCAAAAAGAAAGACACCCCCGTGGATGAAGTAGCCGAAACGCTCAGCTCTCCCGAATTATCATTTGCAGATGAAGATCTGCTTACAGAAACCCCTAAAGTTGAGGAAGAACCGTTTGTGCAGCAGGAACAGGAACAGGAGCGTGAACAGGAACGCGAACAAAAGCAGGAAGTATTTGTAAAAGAAGAAAACCCGCAGCAACAATATCCCAAAAAGCGTGAACCCCGTTTTAATATTGATATCGATGGCGCAGTTCCCGGCGAAGGCGTTCTGGAAATGATGCCCGACGGCTATGGTTTTTTAAGAAGCGCCGATTATAATTACCTCACATCTCCCGACGATATTTATGTATCCCCGTCTCAGATCAAATTATTCGGTTTAAAAACCGGCGACTGGGTTTCTGGATTTGTACGCCCTCCGAAAGAAGGTGAAAAATATTTTGCGCTACTCCGTGTTGAAACCATCAACGGCCGCGATCCGAAAGAGATTCGCGACCGGGTGCCTTTCGACTATCTCACACCTTTGTTCCCGGATGAAAAACTGAATCTGGTGTATGACGCCTCAGATTATTCAACCCGGGTAATAGATCTTTTCACACCGATCGGCAAGGGCCAGCGTGGAATGATCGTAGCGCAACCGAAAGTGGGTAAAACATTTTTACTGAAATCGATTGCCAATGCAATTGCACAAAATCACCCGGAAATTTATCTGATCGTATTGCTGATCGATGAGCGCCCGGAAGAGGTAACCGATATGGAGCGCAGTGTGAATGCAGAGGTAATTGCATCAACATTTGATGAGCCTGCAGAAAAACACGTGAAAGTTTCCAGCATCGTTTTACAAAAAGCAAAGCGACTTGTTGAATGCGGGCAAGATGTTGTAATTCTTCTCGATTCCATCACCCGTCTTGCACGTGCGCATAATACAGTTGCCCCGGCATCCGGTAAAGTTTTATCCGGTGGTGTGGAGGCAAATGCAATGCAAAAGCCAAAGCAGTTTTTTGGAGCCGCACGAAATATCGAACATGGCGGATCACTCACAATTCTTGCAACCGCATTAATTGATACAGGCAGTAAAATGGATGAGGTGATTTTTGAAGAATTCAAAGGAACCGGAAATATGGAATTGCAACTCGACAGGAAATTATTCAACAAACGTATTTTCCCGAGTGTGGATGTAACCGCATCTTCCACCCGCCGCGACGATCTCCTCCACGAACGTGAAGTGATGCAACGCCTCTGGGTATTGCGCAAATATCTCGCAGATATGAATACGGAAGAATCGATGCAATTCATTCTTCAGAACATGCGTGGCACGAAAAATAATGAAGAGTTTTTAGCGACGATGAACAGTTGATTTCAGTCGGCGGTCCACAGTCCTCGGTCGGCAGTCGTCTGACGCGAGATTTTGATACTGATACTTTATACATGATACTTTGAAGCCGGTGAGAGCCGGCTTTTTTGTTGATATTATTTTCAATATTCATTATGTTTATTGTTGAAATAGATGTTGAATAAATTCAATTTTTCTGCTTTGAAACGGACGTTGGTTAAATCCGGCCTATTCTTTTTAATATTTTTTATTTCATTTTTTACATTCGGTCAAATCGATGAAGCCTACCTGAAATTAAATGCAGTTCGGGTAGATGATCCAACACATTTAAATGAGGAAATATATAAATTGCTATCTCCTTTTCAAATAATCATGTTTGGAGAAATGCATGGCACAAATGAGTCGACACCTTTTGTGAGTGGATTGGCAGATCTGTTTACCCGTCAGGGCGACAGCCTTTTAGTTGGTCTGGAAATTCCCGCAGAATTAATGATCCCCTTTCTTGCTTTTCATACAGAAAAAAGTATTTATGAAAGTGCTTTTTTTAAGATGCCGGCAACATCGGGTAAAGAATCATTTCCATGGGCAGAACTTATTGCCGAACTGAATAAAAATAAAAAAATAATTCTCTTTTTCTTTGATTTGAATGAGGACGAAAAAAATCTTGATCGCGATAGTATCATGGCGATGAAAATTAAAATGCAGTTCAAACAACATCCGCACCACCGGATGATAACACTGAGTGGAAATTACCATAACCGGATCACAGAACCGGTTTCCATGACATCTGTTTTGAAAAATCATTTGAATGTTTCCATTTGTTCTTTGAATATGGAATATAAAGAGGGCACAGCTCACGCCAATTTCGGAAATGGATTGGAGTATAAAAATTTAGGAAGCATTCCCTCTGTTATTAATACAAGCGAAAACTATGAACGTTATCTCCTTCTTCAACCGGCAAATAACTTTTATGATTATAACGGTTTTTACTTTATTAAAACAATTACACCAGCCACAATGACAACCAATAAATAAATTTATTTAATTGGATTTACAGGCAATATTAAGCAGAATAAATTATCAACCTCATCTAAAACTTTAATCACCTTTTTCTTTTTAAGTCAATGCGAATTTTGATATGCTGAAAGGTATAATCAAAACGGTTATGAAAACCGATAATATCACTCTGATGAAAATGGCGAGAACATCGCTTGATGGAAAATGGGGTCTCGCTATCGGCACCTGTCTGGTTTACCTGATAATAACCGGAGCTATTCAGGGCGTTTCTCCCGTAAGCCCTTTGTCCGGAATTATAACACTCATAATTGCAGGCCCGTTTGCGCTCGGACTGGCAATATTTTCATTGAGTCTTTCGAGAAATAATGATACGAAGCTGAGCCTTATATTCGAAGGCTTCAATAATTTCGGAACTGCACTGGCCGCTTATTTATTAATCATACTTTACGTAGTGCTGTGGGCGTTGCTTTTAATTGTTCCGGGTATTATTGCCGCCATTTCCTACTCAATGACTTTTTATATTCTTGCTGATGAACCTTCTATGACTGCACACGCCGCACTGGATAAAAGTAAAAAAATGATGGACGGATATAAATTGAAATATTTTTATTTAATGCTACGATTCTTTTTACTCGCACTGCTTTGTATCCTTACACTCGGCATTGGGTTTTTATGGCTTTTCCCATATATGCAGATCACAATCGCGAAATTTTATGATGATTTAAAACAGGACGGTGCGGAAGATGCAGCATTATTGGACCAGGTTTCACAAAACTCCGCGGGCAGGTAAATAAGAATTTTATTAAGTGCCATATTTTAAATAATTCCTTAAACAGTTTTTTATCCCTCAACATACAGAAATTTTTCCCGCATATCCGAAACGGTATTCAGGAATATTCTTCATTAAATTATTTCTGGTCAAAATCTATTTGCCGTGGTACCGTATTTTTAGGCCGGCGAAAAAATTAAAAATGCAAACCAAAATAAAAATCACCACCATTTACAATTGCTCTCTCGAGCGTGCTTTTAAAACACCGATGCTTTGCGATGTTTCTAAAATTCATACCGGATACGGAATTATGCCGCGGGTTACACATTGCATCGATGATGAAAACTGGGGCAAACCCGGATTTACCAAAAAAGTGTATGTGGCGAAATCACTCACGCAAAAAGGCGGATTTGCATCCGTTGATAAAGTGATCGAGCGGATCGAAAATAAATACTGGAAAATTGAAGTAAGCGATTTTCAGGCATGGATGCTCGGCTTTTCAAAATTTACCGGCGAATGGAAAACCACAGAACTTGAACCGGGTAAAATATTAATTGAATATACATATACCTTGCATTCAGATATTGCATTGCTGTATCCTTTAAACTGGTTGTTTACAAAAACCTTCTGGAAAACATATATGAAACGTGTTTTGGAAAATGTAAGAACACTAGCGGTTCATAATGAGCCATACAAGTATCTATAATTATTATTCATGTCTTCGGAAAAAGAAAATATTCGCCTGTCAAAGTTTTTGTCTCTTGTGTTGCGGCATCAACCCGAAACAATAGGGATTTCTCTGGATGAAAACGGATGGACGGATGTTGAGATTTTAATCGGCAAAATAAATGCACATGGAAATAAAATTGATTTCGAAACATTGAAATATCTCGTTGATACAAATTCTAAAAAAAGATTTGCATTCGACGAATCATTAAAAAAAATACGTGCGAGCCAGGGACATTCCGTTGAAATTGAATTGGGTTATTCCACCATGCAGCCTCCGGAAATTTTATATCATGGAACAAGTGTCTCTGCAGTTAATTCCATTTTACATTCCGGCCTGGAAAAAAGAAGCAGGCAACATGTGCATTTAAGTGCGGACAGAGAAACAGCAATCAAAGTCGGTAAACGCCATGGCAAGCCTGTTGTTTTTGAAGTGCTGGCTTATGATTTTTTTTTAACCGGCATTGATTTTTTTATTTCAGAAAATGGTGTCTGGCTCACCGATCATGTGCCGCCGGAATTTTTGAGGCTATTAAAATAAACCTTTATTCAGTCGCTGATCTGAACAGAAACCTTTTGTGGTCTTTTGCTTTTTTTGTGGTTATAAATTCTTCCGCTCGAACGTGAAAGATTTTTCGCCATTTTTGGCGATAAATAAGTTACCGCCCATTTTCATGTTATTTTTGTTTTATGCAAACCCTCATCTCCCTTCTTCAAAATACCTTCGGCCTGCCGAATTCTGTTTCAATCCGGATTGAAGATCGTTTTCAATTTATTGAAATAAATAAAGGTGATTTGTTTTTAAGTGAAGGAAAACTAAGCGACGCATTTTTATTTCTTGCTTCAGGTTTTATGCGCTCTTATTTATTTGATACGGAAGGCAACGAAGTAACAATTCAATTTTATTCTGAAGGATCAGTAGTATTTGAAGCTGCTTCTTTTTTTCAACGCAAAACATCTGAAGAAAATATTCAGGCACTTGCTGATTGCACCGGTTGGATATTAACTTTCGACCAACTCAATCATTTATTTCATGCATTACCAGAATTCCGCGAAGCGGGAAGAGCAATGCTGGTAAAAACTTTAGTCGGATTAAAAATGCGCACCATCTCCATGATTAACCAAACCGCCGAACAGCGTTATGCGCAATTACTGCATTTAAACCCCGAAATAATTCAGCAGGCACCATTAAAATATATTGCATCCTATCTCGGCATTACAGATACTTCACTCAGCCGGATCAGGAAAGATTTTTTACAGAAATGATTTCTTGCCATTTGGCAAGATGATTTACAATGGCGAGGAAGACCTTTGTGTTTCATTAGAAATCATTTTATGGATATCAACGCATTTTCGCTGCCTAATATCGGCCTTATTTTAATGAGCCTGTTGCTTATTATTTTCCTGATATATATCCGGTATACAATAAATATGAATGCATCCATTCAGCAGCAGCAAAATTTTAAAAAACCCATTCTGCGATTTACCGGAATTTATTTTCTGTATTTGATTCTGATTTGTTTTCTGGCTTCGTCCGGATTTTTTTCTGTCGCTACAAATCCACCCCGAATGCTCCTTGGGTTTATTCCTGTAATTATCACGGCAATTATAATTCTGCGTGCGAATGCATCAAAATCACTGAGTCTATTGCAATTTATTTCTCCCTGGTTATTTATTGCTGTCCAGTCGTTCAGAATAATTGTTGAATTTATTCTGGCGGCTTTATATAAGGAAAAACTTGTTCCGGTTGAACTCACATACCACGGCCGTAATTTTGATATAGCGATTGGCCTGCTAGCAATTCCCGCCGCATTTATTGTATATAAAAAATATGCTTTTGCAAAAATGGCGTCTTCTGTTTTTAATACGCTCGGGTTAATTTCATTAATCAATATTCTTACAATTGCAATTCCATCTGTTCCTTCTGCATTCCGGATCTATGAAATGAATTATCTCCCCACCTATTTCCCGGGTATTTTAATTTTGTTTCTTATGCCAATGGCAATTTATTTTCATCTGCTTTCGATCAGGCAATTCTCTCTCATAAAATAAACTATAATTAATTGTTTAATAATTATCTCAACATTTCAGGTTAAAAATGACAAAAGATAATCGGTGTTCTTATGGTTCATCTGCTTTAATCCGTGTATTTTTACAGTATGTATAAAAGGTATACTCTTCTGGCTTGCATTGCCATCTCCATACAATCCGTTATTGCGCAGGTTGTTACAACTATTCCGATTTTCCCGACACCCGACGAACCAGTTACAATAATATTCGATGCAACACAAGGTAATGGTGCTTTGGAAGATGTTGCGCCACCAATTTATGCGCACACCGGATTAATTACCCAGGACAGTGATTCACCTTCCGATTGGCAATATACACAGGGAATTTGGGGTACAGCCGATCCGGAAGTATTGATGACGGAGATCGGTGATAATTTGTACCAGATTGATTATCCGGTGAGCCTGCGTGCATTTTACGGTGCCGCGATAGATGATACAATTTTTCAAATGGCATTTGTTTTCAGAACCGCGGATGGTGGAATTGTTGGCCGGGCAGAAGATGGTTCGGATATATTTGTTGATGTGTATCTGCCGGGATTAAATGCCGCTATTACGTCACCTGCGGTTGATCCTTCTATTTTTGAACCGGGAGACAATGTGCATATAGAAGGTGAATCCACTTTTTCTGATTCACTCTATCTCAAAATAAATAATATTCCTGTTGTTGCCACAACCGATTCATCTGTTTCATATGATCTCACCGCAGCAATATTCGGAACAAATACAATCGAATTAATTGCGAAAGCAGATGGTGAAGAAACGATTGACTCTGCTTCTTTTTTTGTCCGCCCCCCTGTTACTATCGCACCCGTTCCTGCAGGAATGCAAATGGGTGTGAATTATATAAATGATACAACTGCCACGCTCGTTTTATATGCGCCTTTCAAAGAATATGTTTTTGTAATTGGTGATCAGAGTGATTGGAAAATTACAACAGATGGATATATGAAATTGGATCCCGATATGGCAACCTATTGGGTGACCTTAACCGGTCTAATTCCGGGAAAAGAATATGCGTATCAGTATTTAATTGACGGGGTATTAAAAGTTGCTGATCCGCTTGCAGAAAAAGTGCTTGATCCCTGGAACGACAATTCCATACCCGATGCAACATATCCTGAATTAAAAATTTATCCGACCGGAAAAACAACGGGAATCGTTTCTGTATTTCAAACTGCAATTGCAGATTATGTTTGGGCTGTTAATGATTTCACACCGCCTGCCGATGAGGAACTTGTGGCGTATGAATTACTTGTAAGGGATTTTATTGCTGCGAGAAATTACCAGACACTTACCGATACATTAAATTATTTAAAAACCCTCGGTGTAAATGCAATTGAATTTATGCCGGTGATGGAATTTGAAGGGAATGAAAGCTGGGGATATAACCCGAGTTTTTTTATCGCACTTGATAAATATTACGGTACGCGGAATGCATTTAAAATTTTTATTGATTCATGTCATGCAAATGGAATTGCGGTAATTCTTGATATTGCAATGAACCATGCATTTGGTCAATGCCCGCTTGTTCAAATGTGGTGGGATGCCGCAGCAGGTACGCCTGCCGCAAATTCACCGTATTTTAATCAGATACCGACACATGATTATAATGTGGGTTATGATTTTAATCATGAAAGTCAGGCAACAATTAATTTGCGCAATCGTGTTTTTTCTTATTGGTTGAATGAATTTAATATAGATGGATATCGCTTTGATTTATCGAAAGGGTATACACAAAATAATACACTGGGAGATGTGGGTGCCTGGGGAATGTATGATGCAAGCCGCATCGCGACATGGCAAAATATCGGAGATACTTTATGGGCAATTAATCCTGATGCGAAATTAATTCTTGAGCATTTTGCAGAAAACTCGGAAGAAGAAACATTAAGTGATTATGGATTTATGCTCTGGGGAAATTTAAATTATAATTATAACCAGGCAACCATGGGTTATACCGGATCTGATTTAAGCTGGGGCTCTTATCAGAATCGCGGATGGGATGATCCGCATGTGATGACCTATATGGAATCGCATGATGAAGAACGTTTGATGTTTAAAAATTTAACTTATGGCAATTCGGCAAACCCGGATTATAATGTGAAGAATTTAAATACGGCACTTGCAAGGATGGAAGCGGCCGGTGCATTTTTCTTTACGATCCCGGGGCCAAAAATGATTTGGCAATTCGGTGAATTGGGTTATGATATTTCTATTGATTATGGTTGCCGTGTTTGTAATAAACCATTGCACTGGGAATATTTTGATGATAATAACCGGTTGCGGATTTATCAGGTATGGAGTGAGTTGATCAAATTGAAAAAAACATATGCCGCATTCAATACAACAGATTATAGTCTGAATGTCGGCGGCAATCAAAAAAGAATTAATTTAAATGATGCCGGAATGAATGTGACCGTTATTGGCAATTTTGATATTTATGCGGGCATTGTGAATCCAAATTTTCAGCATACCGGCTGGTGGTATGAATATTTTACAGGCGACTCGGTCAATGTTACCAATGTTACTGCAACCATTGGATTAGCCCCGGGTGAATACCGTTTATATACCGATGTACGCCTCGAAACACCGGAGCTTGCCGATAATATTTTTGCTTCTTATTCTTCAGATGAAACCGTATTCGTTTATCCGAACCCTTCATCCGGCGCATTTCATTTCGAAACAATTTTAAATTATCCGGAAGATATCGGGATTGAAATTTATTCGTTGTCGGGTGAAAGCATTTTTAATGATCAATATACTGATCAGCCTGCCGGAATATTTTATTTCAACTGGGATGGAAATAATATGCAAAATGAAAAAGCACAGAGCGGTATTTATTTCTGTAAATTAAATATCGGTGGAAAAGTTGTAACGATGAAGCTCGTTCTGATTTAATTTAAAAACTTAAATCCGTCAAACGCAAAATATTTTAATAAACAGTTGAATTTCCTTGTGCCTTTGCGGGCCCCTTTTTCAAATTATATATCCACATTCACTCCCAGCCGCACTCCGAAATTTGGAGCATAGGGACTATTCCTGTAACTGAGCCGCCAAATTGCGTCCACTCTTAATAGCTTAAGAATATTTTCAACCCCTACGCCTGCTTCCATATAGGGTTTGGGTGACGGGGCCGTATTAGAAATTGCGAAAGGATCATTTGGATTTGCGTAATTGTTTATTGCCTGATTGCTTTCGCTTAATTCGCCATAGATAATTTTAAAGGTTGCTACTTCCCTGAGTTTTAATTTTCGTATCAGAGGAATTTTATTTAAAAAGAAGCCATAAAAATTATGAATAAAGAATACTTCGGCATAGGTATCTGTCATGAATTCATATTCATTCATGAGGTTAAATGACTGATCATTAAAAAAATAGGTTTCATTTCCAGCGGGCGAATGAAGTAATAGTGACGGCAATGTGCCAAACACCTTTCCAACCCTGAACCTGTAATCAAAAACACCAAAACTGCGAACCGGGAAATCATCATAAAAAATGAATTCAATAGCATGATAATTAAAATCGCTTTCAAGAAATCCTTTAATGCCTATAGTATAATTGATCTTTAAGATCGGATGAATTGTTCCAAGGCTATATCGTCTGTAATTATCGAACAGGAATTTTTCGCGGTATGCAAAACGCAATCCGATTTTTAATTCGGTATTATTGATATCACTTACAACTGAATCTTCTTCACTCGCATAATAAATATCAAAGAGCGGGTGCATTTTGGTATTTGTAAGCGTCAGCGAATTGGATATGCCCCAGATCCATTCTTTTTCATAATACCATTTGTATTTTTCCTCGTCAATTATTTTTTGCGGAGTTTCACGCCGGCGATAAATACCCGATAAAATATTATCCTCACCAAATGTTACGGCATCGTTGCTGTTTACATCCAGATCGTTCTCATAATTGAATGTAAATTGTTGCCATGGTTTTTTTGAGATCACATAACTGAAATCAGTCCCGTATTTAAATGCCTGATCTTTCAGTCCATAAGCAAGATAACCGCCGATCGACAATCGTTTACTGATCAGGTCGCCGGTTTTTGCTCCAAGCCGCAGGCGCAGTCCCTCCACCTCATCCTGGCTAAGTGTATTTGCAAGTGGCCCGATACGGACATAACCCAGATCCCAATAACCATACATCAGGGTATTATATAATTCAACTACAGAATTAAAAACCGGTATATTTTGCAGGCTGTCTGTCAATTCATACACGCCGGCTTCGTTTTCGTTGAGCGCTACGGGCCTTATTGTATCCCAATATGATTCGTTATTATTAATAACCGAATCGTTGTAAACAATATCATCTTTAAACCGGATCACTTCATTAAATATTTCGGGGTCAAATGTGTAGTCGGTATAAACGGTGGTTTTTCTTGCAATAAAACTGATGGAATTTTTTGTCGGTAAAAATTCCGCTATCAGCTTATCTTCTTTCAATACCCAGGACGAATCATTCAGGTTATCAAATTTCTGATAAAATGCAGCACGTTTATAATAATTAATATTTGCCGTGCTGTCGAGATTCATATAAATTTCCTTGACGGCAAAAGATGAGTCAACGATCCACATATAACCGCTGAAAACATTTTCCTGTTTTTGCTTGGGCTCAAATTCAATTTTATAACACCAGTCGTTATCAACATAATCGGTATCAGATAAATTTACCCGATAATAAAAATTCCATGCAGACGTGAGTGGAGGGATAAAATTTTTACTTAATAAATACCAGAAATCATCATAGATATTAAAATGCTCATAATAATTTCCGAGTACCTGTGATGCGCTTGCATTATTTATTCCGGATGTTCTTGTTGCAAGAATTACTTCTTTTTTCGTTTTTGGATTTTTACGATAATAATAATCTGAAATGGTTTCCGTTAAAAAGAAGGGAAGAAAAGTTGTAATATCACTAGTACTGTCAACATAATCTTTTAATATATTAAACGGGTTTACCGTTTTTGATTTAAGCGAATCATTTTCGGGTGAAAGATTACCCAGGTCAATTTCTATTTTATTATATCCTCTTGCTTTATAAGCGTCAATCGATTCCTGATCATTCTTCTTTTTATTCTCAATCACTTTACGCATGATATATTTCGCAGGATCTTCTTTTGGCCGGATCACAATTTCATCCAGGCTTTGGTTTTCGGGTATGAGGAGTACTGCATAGGATTGAACTGCAGCGTCTGTTAGTGCGATGGTTACTGTTTTATAACCGATATAAGAAATAAGAATCGTATCATTTAAGGTGCTTGCCTGCAGAGAAAAATTTCCGTACTCGTCGGTTACTGTTCCGTTATTTGTATTTAAAATTAAAATATTTGCAAGCTGAATGGGTTCCAATGTGGATCCGTCTTTTACATTCCCCGTGACTGTGATCGTACCTTGTGTAAAAGAGGTTAAATAAAAAAAATGCACACATATTAAAATCAAAAAAACTCTCATGCAGATTCTACCCTGCCTAAAGTTAGCATAATCTTGGGATTTAATTTTAGATTTATAGGATGAAATCAATTTTGTTTGGCGCACTCGTTTTGCAATTCTTTTTTTCAATTTCAACAAAAGCAATTGCACAACATGCAAGCTTTGAAATGACATATACCGGTTTTACCACAGAAGCAGAAACAGCATTTGAATTTGCAACAGGTATCTGGAGTAATTTTCTGATCAGCGATGTTCCGATCAAAATTACGGCGCATCTCCAACCATTATTACCGGGACAACTCGGTATCACTTTTCCGAACGGTGAACTCAATTTTGCGGGCGCTCCGGAAAATAATGTCTGGTATGCTTCCTGTCTTGCAAATGCAATTTCCGGAACTGATCTGAGCCCCGGTGAAGCAGACATGGATATATTTATTAATTCGCTTGCGTCATGGTATTTCGGCACAGATGGCAATCCGGGTGCTGCACAATATGATTTTGTTTCAACCGTATTGCATGAGATCTGTCACGGGCTTGGGTTTTTAAGTCTGGGAAATAAGGAGGGCGCTACCGGTTCGTTCGGAATCATTCCGGCATCTGCGTTTGCTCCCCTTGTAACATCATTTCCCTGGCCCGAACTCGACACGCTTCCTTCTGTATTTGATACATATCTTGAAAATGCTGCGGGTTCGGGATTAACCAACCTCGAAAATCCTTCCGATGCTTTGGGTACTGCATTTATTACAAATCTTGTTTATTTCAATAGTCCGATCGTTTTGGAAGATAATGCCGGCGAACGGGGACGGATTTATGCGCCAGGCACATTTACATTGGGTTCAAGTTTATCACATTGGGAAGAAACCGCTTATCCGGTTGGTGATCCGAATGAATTAATGACGCCTTTTGCAGCGCCCGCAACTTCCAATTATATGCCCGGCCCTTTAACGCTTGCCGTTCTCGATGAAATCGGTTGGGAAATTGTGTATGATACGATTACAATAGCCGTTCAAAATCATGTAAAAAATGAAATATATATTTCCCCCAATCCTGTGCACGAATATTTATTTTTTCAGACAAATGAAAAATATAATCGTGCGGAAATATATAATATCGAAGGTAGATTCATTCTTGAAATGCAATTTACCGGAAATGAAAATGTAATTCAGGTGCATCAAATTCCGGCCGGATTTTATTTTGTAAAATTCATCGGAGATGGTCGTTTCTGCACCGCTCAATTTTTAAAGGAATAATATTTACATGCTGCTGTACTGAATCAGAACAGGATTTTTTTTCTCGTCGAGCCAGTGAATTAATTTCAGCATATTTTCCTTTTGCATGGCTGTGCAGCCGCTTGTTGGAGCATTTTCATCACGCCAGATATGCAGAAAAATACAAGAACCGTTTCCCGATATTACTGTATCGGTATTATAATTTACCCAAACACCATATTCATATAAATCGTCGTTGCGCTTCATTTGTTCAAAACTATTGTAATCCTTTAATTCCGTTTTTTCTGCATCGATCAACTGATTATAATAAACAGAATGCACATCATCCACGCAAAGATCATTTTCATTTACTTGTACAAACGGCATATGCAAATGATCAACCGGATGATAGCTGAAAACTTTACCCAGTGTAAAAATTCCTGCCGGCGAACATCCGTCGCCTTCATGTTTAACACGCTGTGATCCGAATTTTAAAGGCGAAACAGGATCCCATGCAAATCCGTTTTTACCGATCGTTATGGGAAACGAATCAATCAGCACAAATTCTTTTTCAACTGATTTGCGTTCGTATAAATACATTGTTCCTTTAAAATCGGGAACCCGATCAGTTTTTACTTCTATGAATTGTAAATTTTCGTTCAAGAGGGTGGAAGATATCTTCATTTCATCAGCATAATAATTTTTGTTGCATGATAAAACGAAAATGGCAAACACGTATGGCAACAATTTTATCATCATCCAAAATAATACTTTTCAGCGATTTAGTAATTTAGCAAATAAATTAACCTTGTGAAATCTGTTTTTTATTTTATCATCCTGAGCGCAATTTGCGCAATTGGCGCCGCACAAACTCCTATTATTATTACGGAAGACGATCTTGCTTCGGCCGACGATTCTTATATCATTTCGAATGCAAATCCGGTCACAGCGATAGATCCAAACAACACGGGCGCTGATTTTGAATGGGATTTTTCCGGTCTGGAGCCGCTTAATACCGATACGAGTTTCTGGCTGAATGAAGAAGAGACGAATCCCGTTTATTTTTGGCTTTGGCTCAGTTCGGATATTGCGGAACAAGCGGTTTCAGATATTGTAAATGATTATATCACAGTTGAAGATGTGTTTAATTACTATGCAAAAAACTCTGATGAATTTGCATTAACCGGTTTTGCGGGGACGATCGGTGGTATTCCATTACCCATTAGTTTTTCGGATCAGGATCTTATCTATTCTTTCCCGCTTGAATTTGGTGACAGTTTTTCGTCTACCGGTTCATTTTCGATAGACATCCCGGGTGTCGGGTCGTGGTCCGAAACGAGAGAGCGTACAACTACTGTCGATGGTTGGGGGAACGTAACGACGCCCTATCAAACGTACGAGGTATTGCGCACAAAATCTGTTTCGTTGGTTTCTGATATTATCACATATGATGCAATTGAAATTCCGTTTAGTTACACAAGCACCGAATATAAATGGCTTGCCAAAAATGGTGGAATTCCTGTTCTGCAGATAAATTCACAAAATGTATTAGGTGCGGAGACAATCACACAAATAATTTACAGAAATGAAGATGTCACGAATTCTGTTGAGAGCCCTGCCGAAGATAAATTTTCTGTTACATTGATTAATTCGGTTGTTCAGGATGCATTGTATGTTCAATGTAATTTCAAAAACCCTGATGATGTAAAATCGGTAATAATAAATATGCAGGGTCAAACAGTTCAAACATTCAACGGCCTCAACAGCGGTATAAATAAATTAGAGCCGGATAATAAAATCCCTTCTGGATTTTATATGATTCAATTCATTGTTGGTGATCAAATTATTTCTTCAAATAAATTTTTAAATGAAAATTAAATTTCTGATTCCGGTTCTCTTTATATTTTTTGTTTCCTGCAATCAGGAAATTGAAATCAATCAAAAAAATGTTTCCGGTGTCTGGAAAGCTTCCGTTTTTGATGCGCAGGTGAGTAATTTATCTTCGGCCGACAGAGAAAGCGGTGAAAAAGAATTTCTTTCATCTGTTTACACTCTGAATGAAGACAAAACACTTGAAATTCATTCCGAGTATTTTAAAAACGGTGTAAAAGGCTTTTGGGAATTAGATGTCAAAACGAATGTAATAAGTATGACATATATGGATGGGGAGTTGGATGCCCTGGAAAAATATACGGTGAAATCCCTTACCAAGAACAAGGTTGTGATGCATCAGGAAATTAATGCAAATGATTACAAAGGTTTTGTTGAAATTACTTTTGTAAAATAAAAAGCCGTAGAAAATTTTTCCACGGCTTTATAAAAACAACCACTACTCTTTTTATTTCATTGCGGTTTCCTGCGTAATATCAGATTTAATCGAAATACCAAACCAGATCATATCCTGCACCATATCGTCCGGCATACCGGGATAAACGATCCCCCACAGCTTTCTATCGATATTAAATTTTGCTGTTGCAGAAATACCAGAGTTATTTATATCTACTCTTGCCGGAAATTCAATATTTTTTGTGATGTCTTTAATTTTTAAATTCCCGGATATTAAATAATTGGGTGAGCTCACTCTGTATTCCGAAATTTCTTCTACACCGCTCGACGGTTCAGAAACTGTTCCTGTATATTTTTTCATTCCTGTAATTTCAAATGTTGCTTCAGGATAATTTGCAACATCAAAAAAATCGGGAGATTTTAAATGACCTGTTAATCTTTCATTGATATCTTCCTTGCCTTTATCGCGGGCAACAATAGTTGTCATGTCAATTGAAAATTTACCGCCGGCCAGTTCATTATTGTCTAATTTCAGCTCACCTGATTTTATTGAAACGTCGCCATGGTGATGGGTAGACAGCTTGGTGCCGATCCATTCCATATTGCTTTCTGTCAAATTAATCGGGTATGTCGCATTGCCTTTCGTTTCAGCTACAGCTACAGCTTCTCCGGTAATGGCTACATCGCTTTCAGGTGCATTCTTACATGACGCCAGAACAATCAGTGGTATGATTACCAGTAATTGAAATAAATTTTTACTTGTCATAGTTGTTTGATTTTGCATGTATATACATATATGTGGATGAATAAGTTCTTTAACTTTACTTTTTATAAAATCTTTTATGGCCCTTTTGCAAAATGTATGTACATCCGCCCTTCTGATAATTCTGATTATGAGCTTTGTCTGGCTTCTGAGCCTGCTCAAAAAGGATATGAGTATAGTGGACTGGTTTTGGGGCTTGGGTTTTATTGCGGTAACCCTTCACTTCGCATATCGTCTCGATGAGTTACTACCGAAACAATTTCTGGTAGCCTACCTTGTAATTTTATGGGGAATGCGCCTGGCCATTCATATCTTTTTCAGAAACCGGTCAAAAGGTGAAGATCCCAGGTATCAGGCATTCAGGGCAAATTGGAAAGAAAATACCTGGTGGATCAGCTTTTTTAAAGTGTTTTTACTTCAGGGCGGCCTGATGCTGGTTATTTCTCTTTCTATTTTAAATATTATGTCTGAGTCTGGTGATTATCTCTCAAACATTAATCAAACAGGTGTCATCCTTTGGCTGCTTGGTTGGCTTTTCGAAACTGTCGCAGATTTTCAATTGCTTCGGTTTAAGAAAAATCCGGACAATAAGGGTAAGGTGATGGATCAGGGACTTTGGAGATATAGCCGCCATCCTAATTATTTCGGTGAAGTATGTGTGTGGTGGGGTATATTTCTTATTTCCATCGGTTCGGGTTTTTGGTATATTTCAATTTTATCTCCCTTGCTGATTACTTTTTTATTGCTCAGGGTGTCGGGGGTAACATTACTTGAAAAAAGGTATGAGGGAAATGATAAATATGCAGAATACAAAAGAATAACCAGCACATTTTTCCCATTTCCACCAAAAAAAAGAAAAGGATGAAGACGGGTTTGTTTTTCGGTTCATTTAATCCGGTGCATATAGGTCACTTGATCATTGCAAACTATTTTGCCGAAGATACAGATTTGGAGCAGGTGTGGTTTATTGTATCTCCGCAAAATCCATTCAAAACAAAAAACTCATTGCTGGATGAAAAACACCGCCTCTATATGGTGAATCTTGCGATTGAGGATAATTATAAACTCCAGGCATCAAATATTGAGTTTCATTTGCCGCAACCATCTTATACAATTGATACATTAACGTATCTGCAGGAAAAATATCCAGGGAACGAATTCATTCTGATTATGGGTTCTGATAATCTGGTTACATTGAACAAATGGAAAAACTATGAGCAGATTTTGAAATTGTATAAAATCTATATTTATACAAGAACGGAATCTGATCTGAAAACACCTGATCTAAAAGGAGATATCAGGTTTTTTAATGTTCCCATCCTCAATATTTCATCAACGTATATCAGGAATAATTTAAGTTTGGGAAAATCGGTACGATACCTTGTGCCTGAAAAGGTTTGGCAACATTTGAATGAAATGCATTTCTATAAAAGTAAAATTGGCTGACACCAATACTGTTTGTACAAATGTTTGTACCTGTTAGTGAGATGGGGAAAGTTCTTTAGTTTGTTACATTATTAATTTCCGGCCGCTTTAATTGTTGGGAAGATGGCAGCTATCAACAATTTAAAACCGTGGATTATTTGTTTATCGGAAAAAAGTTGTGCTGTTTGTTCAGTACCAACAGGATGTTGATTAGTATGGAAAATCTTATGGAATCTGAATTATTGATGTTAGTAGTTTGTTGATTGAAATAAATTATTTCTTTAAAACTTTATTATCAAAATTGTGGAATTAATTTTATCAACCAATCCACATCACTCATGATGACCTTTAATATATATAAATATTATAATCATAATTCATAGTATGGAGAAGTCTGTTGATTATTCAATTTTGGAAAGAACAGGATTTATTGATGAAGAGGTAGATCCGACACTTGATTTATTTGAAGAGATCAGAAACCTTAAAAAAGAAAAAAATGCAGTAATACTTGCGCATTATTATCAGGAGCCCGACATTCAGGATATTGCCGATTATATTGGCGATAGCCTTGGATTAGCACAGAATGCTGTGAAAACAACCGCCGATATGATATTATTTGCCGGTGTTCATTTTATGGCGGAGACGGCAAAAATCCTGAATCCCGGAAAGAAAGTTGTAATGCCCGATTCTAAAGCAGGTTGTTCGCTTGCCGATTCCTGCCCCCCTGTTTTATTTAAAAAATTTATTGAACAGCATCCCGGACACGTGGTGATTTCCTATATCAATTGCACTGCAGAAATAAAAGCATTAAGTGATATTATCTGTACCAGCTCAAACGCCGTTAAAGTCGTTGAGAGCGTACCGAAGGATACGCCTATCATATTTGCACCTGACAGGAACCTGGGTCGTTATATCGAAAATAAAACAGGAAAGAAGATGGTTTTATGGAATGGCAGCTGTATGGTGCATGAAATTTTCTCTCTGGAGAAAATATTAAAATTGAAAAAGCAGCATCCTGAAGCAAAAATAATTGCTCATCCGGAATGCGAAGAAAATATATTACAGACAGCAGATTTTATCGGTTCAACAACAGGGCTTCTAAAATATACACAGACAGATTCAAGCAATGCATTTATTGTTGCGACGGAAACAGGTATTTTACATCAGATGCAGTTGTCATCACCTGAAAAAACTTTTATCGCTGCGCCGCCAACTAATTTATGTGCCTGCAACGATTGCCCACATATGAAAAGAAATACCCTTGAAAAAGTCTATCTCGCCCTTAAATATGAATTGCCGGAAATTCAAATCAGTGAACCGACAATTTCCCTTGCGAGAAAATCAATTAACAGAATGCTTGATATATCTGCAAAGGCAGGATTATAATTTATTTGATATTATAGGCATCAATAAGCTCGCAGATATTCATGATTTTGCTGTAATTAACCGAATAGAAAATAAATTTTCCTTCCCGGCGGGTGATTACAAGTTTTGAGTTTCTTAAAATATTGAGATGCTGGGAAGTGATGGATTGCTCAAGATTAAGCGAATTGTATATTTTATTAACATTCACAATTTTATTTTTATCGATATAACTGATAATCTTCAGGCGCAATGGATGGCTGATTGCCCTGATAATATAGGATGCCTTATCCAGCATTTGCTGGTCTATTTTTTCAAAAATATATTCATGTACGGATTTACTCATAAAATCAAATTTGAAACCAGGCCGGCAATTTCTTTTAATCGTGTTTTATTTAAGGAATAAAAAATAAATTTTCCTTCCCTCTTAGTAATCACCACACCACTCCTTCTTAAAATTGCAAGGTGTTGTGAAGCAACGGATTGCTCTAAACTCAGGCTCTTGTATATTTCGGTTACGGTTAATTGAGGAGAATCTTGCAGAAGTTTTATAATTTTTTGTCTCAAACTGTGATTTACGGAGCGTAAAACCAGGACAGATTTACGCAATACGCCATATTCCAGCTTTATTTCTGAATTAGAATCAGAATGAATTAATTTGAATGTAGAATGGGCTGGCATAGCTCTCCTTCTATTAAGTGCCTCACCCTTGTGGTGCGTAAGCTATCAAAATTAACAAAAAATATATTAGAAAACAAAAAATATCTTAATCCTTTTCAGCAGATTTTTGCTTTGTTGTATATACCGATTTAAGATAGTCCGGTTCGAAATAGGCAAGGTTTTCAAATAGGCCGTTTTTAAATTTTTCAAAGGCCAATGCAGCAAAATAACTCGATTTATGAATGTAATCATTCAGAAATACAGCATGCACATGATTGAGAAAGGGCTTGCTTTTTTCCAAACCGGAGCCAAAAAACAAGATCTTTTCATGTTCAAGAAATTCAATAAAAATATTTTCCTTCAGAATGACGGGTTGTGGTTTAAAAATTTCTTCACCTTTTACATTGTAAACTGCAGCAAACAATTCGGATCGCCTTGCATCGATCAGCGGGCAAAATAAATTAATAGCGTCCGCATGTTTAGATCCGCCAACAGCCATTGCCTGCAAAGTAGGTATGCTGATAATTGGTATTTGTAAAGCATGACAAATTCCTTTTGCTGTGGAAGCGCCTATTCGCAAACCTGTATATGATCCCGGACCACTGCTTACGGCAACGGCATCCAGTGCATTAATTTTTTTTTCAACATCCTCCAGTACAGAGCTGATCAAAAATGTTAATTGAGACGCATGGTCATTTTTTTCAGATGCGGTTTTTTCTGCAATTACATTTTCATTATTAGCAATACTAACGCTGCAGATTGCCCCAGAAGTTTCGATATGTAAAATGATTGCCACTTAAAATGTTACGGGCAAAATTAATTCTTTCCCTTCTCTGAGAAATGTAACATTTGTGGTATCCCCTTTTGAAAATTTGGAAAGGGCTTTCATATAACTCATCATTTCGGAAACATCATAATCGCCTAATTTTATTACGATATCACCTGCAAGCAGCCCTGCCTTTGAAGCGGGTTTTCCGTCTGAAACACCATCGATGCGCATCCCTTTTCCGTTATATGCATAATCAGGTACAACACCCAGAGTTACTTTAAAACTTGGAACATCTTCATTTGATGCATCCTGCGTTTTAGTAAATTCAATTTTTTGATTCGTATTTAAATCACCAATCAGTTCATAAACAAATTCCAATACTGATTCCATACCGTGATAATTCACTTTATCTGCATCATCTCCCGGTTTATGATAATCCTGGTGTGAACCGGTAAAAAAATGAAGCACCGGAATATCTTTCAGATAAAATGATGTCTGATCACTCGGGCCGATCCCGCCCTCTGATTTTTTAATTTTAATATTTTCAATTTTTATATCATCCAGTATTTTCCATGCCGGTGAAGTACCGGTGCCGTTGATAATAAGCGTATTTGATGTATCCAGCCTGCCAACCATATCAAAATTGAGCATATAGTTAATACTGTATTTTTTTATGAGTTCTGAATTTACAAACGCCTTGCTTCCAAATAGGCCCATTTCTTCACCACTGAATGCAAGAAATAAATAATTATTGTTTTTAAACTCTGATCCAGATAATTTTCTTGCAAGTTCTATCAGCAGAGAAACACCGCTTGCATTGTCATCAGCACCGTTGTGAATTGCAGGATCACCCCTGTAAAGCGAACCCTCAATTTCGCCATGACCAAGATGATCATAATGCGCACCAACTACAATTGTATTTGCTGCGCCATTATTTAAATACCCAACAACATTGTGACCGGTTTTAATAATATCAGTCAATTCGGAGCTGATGGAAATTTTACCATGAAAATATTTCAGAGAATCAATGATATTTTTTCCGGCAAATAAAACCGGAATACTTTCACGCGGTGAATTATGATTATAATTTCTTACAGGATTTTCGATTGCAGGATCATCATTATAAATAATCACACCTTTTGCACCTTTCAAAACCGCTATTAAAACTTTCGTTCTTGCATCTGCATAATCAGCAAATTTGGAATGTGGATTATCACTCTCAGGAGTAGAAAGTTTTATAATTGCAATTTTATTTTTAACATCAATATTTGCATAATCATCATAATTTAGTTCTGCTGCCGAAATTCCATATCCTGCAAATTGAAAATCCGCTTCAAGTTGACCATTTGCCGAAAATGTATAGGGATATACTTCGGGTGATTTGTAAATCGTATTATTAAAGGATATAGAATTACCTGCGCCTTCTTTTTTACCTGCGTTTACTTCAAAACTTTCGAGATAATTATCCACGCCTCCGGCGGGGGACAGGCCGATAGCAGCAAATTGATTTGCAATATATGCACTTGCAAGTTTTTCGCCATTACTTCCGGTGGCACGTCCTTCCAGCTTGTCATCAGCAAGAAAATAAACATGATTCTTCAGTTGAATTTCTGTTGCTGATTGCGAGAATAAAATCTGAACAGCAAAAAGGAAGGCAAGAAAAAGGTTGATATTTTTCATTCAGGCACGGTTATCCCACAAATTTAACAACTGTCCGGATGTTTTACCGGAGATAAAAATCAACCTGAACAAAATAATTACCTTTCGACCGGATTATTTTCCTGCATTCAATAATTGGCTGTAAGTGGCCGGGTTATTTAATACTTCAACTGCTTTTAAAATATCAGGGTCTGCTGAAAAAGCAATTTCAATCCTTCCGTCTTCATTATAATACCGGGAAGCAATTTCGGAATTCAATTCAAATAATATTTCATCTTTGAACTTATAAAGATCCTTTTGTTTATCGTGGCCGATTTTGGTTTTTAATGCGTCCACTTCAGATTTCACCGCATCGAAATACGCATCCTCTTTCGCACTTTTTTCAAAATCTTCCAATTCCTTTTCCGTTGCGGTGGTATAGTCATAATCTTTATCCGACAACCATTTTACAAATTCTTCATATTCTGCATCAGTTAGAGAAAACTGTTTTGAATCTGCGATTTCGGGATGTTCAAATTTGTATTTTGTTGCATAATTAAAAATCAGATTTTTTTTGATCAAACTTACCGTGATGTCTTTATAATTTAACTGGTCAACAGTAACATCGGGATCAATTCCTCCGCCATCGTAAACAGTTCTGCCGTTTTTTGTTTTAAACGCAGTTTTTAATGAATCCGGAATTTTACCTACGCTGCCATCTTCGTTTCTGTGCGAATAGTCAAGCGCCTGGATGCACCTTCCGCTGGGTATATAATATTTCGCAGTTGTGAGTTTGAGTTTTGTGTTATAAGAAATATCACGTGTTGTTTGAACAAGTCCTTTTCCAAATGATTTTTCTCCGAGAATTACACCGCGGTCATAATCCTGCATTGTTCCTGCAACAATTTCCGATGCAGATGCCGAAGTTCTGTTTGCCAAAACAACCAGTGGAATTTCCGTATCTATTCCCGGGTTTAATGTGTTGAATTTCTGGCGCCATTCTGCCACTCTTCCGATCGTGCTGCACACTTCTTCACCTTTATTCAAAAACACATTGGTAACATTTACTGCTTCCCGTAACAAACCTCCCGGATTACCACGCAGATCGAGAATAACTCCTTTCATTTCGGGATCCTGTTTTTTCAATTCTTTCAATGCATTGCCTACATTCAAGCCCGACTCCTCTGTAAACTGTGTAAGAATAATATATCCGATATGATTTTCTGCAAATCCGTAATAAGGAACATTCGGCACTTCGATATCTTCTCTTGTAATTGCTACTTCAAAAGTTTTGTTTTCGAGAGGGCGCTGAACTTTCAGATTAACTGTTGTGCCGGCAGCACCTCTGAGTAAATCACTTATGCCTGCATCATCTATCGAAGTTGTTTTTTTTCCGTCAATTTCAAGAATTAAATCGCCGGGTTGAAGGCCCGCTTTGTCAGCTGCAAATTTTTCAAAGATTTCTGTAACGGTTGGAACACCGTCAATCGGGCGAATACTTGCGCCGATACCACCATAATTTCCGGTGATTTGAAATTTATATCCTTCAATTTCAGCTTCGGAGATATAGTTTGTATATGGATCAAGACTTTCCACCATTGCATCAATTCCCGTCCGCATCAATTTATTCGGATCAATATCATCTACATAATACGTATTCAGTTCTTTATACACCGAGGTGAATATGTCGATGTTTTTAGCCATTTCAAATAAGTCGGCACCTGAGCCGGCAGATGTAAGGCCGATAATGAACCCGGTTGAAATAACTCCAATTGCGATCTTGCCTTTCACACCGGAGAAAAATTGTTTTATTCTTTTCATAGAAAAAATTTTATCGTTTGTCTGATAACTGTTTCACATATTCAAGGCACCGGATCATGACCATGTCCTCCCCATGGATTACATCTTGCAATTCTTTTTATTCCAAGCCAACCACCTTTCAAAGGGCCGTATTTTTTAACTGCTTCAATCATATAAACACTGCATGACGGTGTATAGCGGCAGGAATTGGGAAGTAATGGAGATAAAATCCACTGATATAATTTAACAGGGAGAATCAATAGCCATCCAAAAAATTTACTGATTGCCCGCATCTTGAGATAAACGTGATAAAGCTAATTTGATTTTAGTTTCGGCCTCGTTAAATGTTGTTATTTTTTTAGTCGTGTAAATAATTGCCAAAGCCATCTGTGTATTTGTTCTGCTTAATGGTTCGTAGAGGAGCATTTTATGCCTGCGGTAAGTTTCACGGATAATCCGCTTAATCCTGTTCCGGTCTGTGGCTTTTGGAAAATTGCGTTTTGGAACACTTATCAGAATTTGAACAGGGGAATCAGAATCGAGGTTAGTTTTAAGGAAGATGATTTTGAGGGGAGGGACAAAAAAACTTTGCCCCGCTTCAAAAAGCGAGGCAATCAATTTTTCACTGCAAAGGCGTTCCGCTTTGCTGTAACCGGCTCCGGTAAAACTTTTTAAAGGCTTTTTTCCTGAGCCGTTAGTTGGTTTATCTACTGAGACTTCTTTCGTCAGATACGGTTAATTTTTTGCGTCCTTTACGGCGACGGCGAGCAATAATCGCACGGCCATCTTTAGTTTGCATGCGTTCACGGAATCCATGTTTATTCCTTCTCTTTTTCTTTGAAGGCTGAAATGTCCTTTTCATTACTATTGATTTTGGGAAGGCAAAGATATGGGATTTGAATGGATTTGCACAAAATATGCACAAAGTTTCTTGTCAAAGTCAAAATAGGGGATCATTCTTCTTCATTATTCCACGCATCTTCATCATCGGGTGGTTGAGGTAACCTGCCTTCCAGCCATTTGGTCAGGGTTTCGGGAGTGAATTCCGGGTTTTTTGTTTCAATGATCCACGAAAGGTATTCGGCCGGACCTCCGTTTAAATAAGGCGCAGGAGAGACAGGATAGAAAACCGCAGGTAAACGCTCTTGCTCAGATAAATAATTAACAACACAAGCCAATTCCTGAATTACATTCCATGCAAGCTTATGATGAATATCGATTGTGAATTGTATAAACCACATTCCTTCCTCAATTTCACCGGTTTGAATGGTTGGATCGATTCCCGGAATTGATGAAAGATATTTTGTAAGCGATGAAAATAATTTCTTCTCCATGGTTTATGTATGTAAAATCCGGGTTGCATTAAATAGCCGGAAATTTTTTTTCCAATGCCTGGAAAATTTACGCATTGTGTCAAGCAATAAAATAAATCAATGAGCCAATTATTTATTTTAATTAACAGAAAATTATTAAATGGAAAAAAATAAAGGCAATAAAAAATCTCCGCACATTCTTTATTAAACGAACGGAGATTTTTTATGAATTTAATTAACGCACAAGCGTAAAGTTGCCGCTGTCGATATATTGCTGACCATCAGTAAAATCAACACTTACCTGCCAAACGTATGTTCCCATTTCCTGATCTTCATTTTCAAATTTTCCGTCCCATCCTTTTGTCGGATCGTATACATTTGTTTCATATAAAAGTTGTCCCCAGCGACTAAATATTTTTAAATCATAACCGGTTATATTATATCCGATTCCCTGGAAAATATCATTTACATTATCACCGTTGGGTGAAAAAGCATTAGGGAAAAATACTTCAGGAACGAATTCAACAAAAACAGTAAACGTATCTGTCGCGATACATCCTTCTGCATTTACAACTGTAATTGTGTACGTTGTAGTTGTTAACGGAGCAACGGTTGTGGAATAACATGGTTCATCAATACAGGGCACTTCTGGTTCCCAGGTAATTGTTGTTACATCCGGTAAACTGATATCAAGAGAAATAGTTGATGTTTGCCCGACGAAAATATAATTATCACCCGATGCATCAACTGTTAAAAGGTCGGGTTGTGTAATTGTAAATGGCACTTCAAGCGTACAACCATTTGCATCTGTTACGGTAACGGTATAATCACCCGCGGGCAAATCAGTAAATTCATTTACAAGGGTTGATGGACCACCGTTTAAACTATACGAATATGGAATTGAACCGCCATTTACTTCTATCGTTGCAGCCCCTTCTTCATAATCAAAACATGGATTATTAATAATTCCTGTTGCTTCGCCTGTGAGCGGAACGGGTTCGATAATAGTAAATTCATAAGTTCTCTGGCAGCCTCCTGCTTCTGTAACGGTAACTGAATATGTGCCGCCATCCAAACCTGATATATCTGTAACACCTGTTGCGCCGGTGCTCCATTCGTAAGTATATGGAGGTAAACCTCCTGTTATGTCTATACTAGCGGTTCCATTGCCGTCTCCGCCGCATTCCACATCTGTTGTTGTAAGATCAACGTCGAAATCAGCACCAACCTCAACAGTTACGTCGTCGGTATATGTGGTGCCATCGCACATTGTTTGAATTACAGTATATGTTGTGGTAACATCAGGAGCTACATCAACAAACTGGCCGGTTCCAATTAATACACCGTCTTCATCATACCATTCTATATAACTCGTGTACCAGCGCCAGCTTTCATCCGAAGCAGACCAGGCTTCAGCATTCCGGCCGGCAACTGTATATGCAATTGTTCCGTTTTGATTTTGCAAACCCTGGGTTGCAACTCCAAGATCCCAGTCGGGGCAAACATCTACATCTACAAGATGATTTTCTATAAAACTTGTTGTTTCATGCAAAACAATTTGAAAGGTGCCTGAATAGTCTGTGCACAGAAATAAAGGCACTTCTTCCCAGGTGATTACACATCTGCGGTTCGGAGCTACGCCAATTGTTTCGTAATGAATGCAGTCGGTGCATAACCCTGTGTGCCAGTCTGTCCATGGCCCAAAAATCGATGTTCTGGGAACATTCGATGCTGCATCAGGAATTGGTCCGTCCGGCGTCCAGTTTCCTGCCCACGCCCCGCCCGGAGTAACAAAACTCAACCATCCGTTTGAACAGATATAAAACTGATCATAACTTTCTCCGAAAAAGCAAAAATCAAAACCGATATCAAATGCACCGATATAGGTATCATCCACCATTGTTAATGTAGTACCGCCGATTGGTTCCGGGGCATATGGAATTTCGGTGTAGAAATAACAATCCGAACAATCGTCAACCAGTGAAGTGCCGAGGGTGATCTCATCTCCCGGACAAATAGAAGTGTCGGGATATGCGGTAATCTGAGCTTGGAGACGAGGTATTGTGAGAACTAAAATTATGGGGATAAGAAGTGAAATTTTTCGTTGCATAGCGAAATGGCTGTATGTGAAAAGTTTAGTGAAATAAAGTTAAATAAAAATATTGTCTTTCGACTGGACATATAACATTGAAAATGTGACTGAATAAAATTGCACTTTAAAATAATTTGTGCAACATTTGCAACTGCTTAATCGTTTTTAGATTTTACTACAAATTTTAAATTGACCGATATGACAATGCTGGAATATTCAAAGATGATTCTTGAAAAAGTGAGCTTCGATTTAAATTTATTCAGAACTGAGTTATACAAGGCGCTCACAGAATTGGTTGAAGAAGATGTGAAGGAATTGAAAAAATGGTGCGTCCAGAAATTCGGTTTGAATTTTTGCGTGAAAGCGGATCCTGCGTTCAGCATTTAATTATTCAAGCACCCAGTCTATTTCATTTTCCCAGTTTGCTCTGACGTTTTGATCGACAGGGAAAAAATACACTGCTTCCGGAAATTTATGTTGAAGAAAATTTCCGGTTGTCCACCGTTCATTTTCATCCGCATCAACAATAACTTTTAATTTATAAAGACCCGGAATAAGAAAAGGGACTTCAACCATATATATATCATCTTTAAATAAAGCAAGTGATAAATAGGTTGTTGTATAAATGTTTTTTTGATCTGCAGACAGCATTTGAAAAATAAGCGGCTTTCCTGTACGATTTGTTATTTTAACGGATAGTTTTGAATAATCGGTTTTTGCTTTCGTTTGAAAAGGGACTGTTAGGCTGTCGTTTGTCAATCCAAAAATATCTGTTGTACTATTTTGAGGTATAAATAATTTATAAGATGCAGATTCTTTCCATTGATATGGAATTGTCAAAATTCTCGGATCTGCAGAATCAATCACAACCTGAGGATAAATCGTAGTTGCAGAATCCTCTATAATAGAAATTTTGTTTGAATCTGTTTTTATAAGGGGGTGATTAAATTTTAATCTGATTGTTTTATTTAAATCCCATTCATTTGTTTTTCCTGTTTTAGGACTTGGCAGGTTGCTGGTAAATAAATTTTTTTGCTTTGAAAAAACAGTGTCAGCAGGAACAGGTTTTAATTCAATGATTTTTTCAATCCGCGACGTATCAAATTGAAGTAAAAATGAATGATTAGTTAATTTAAGATCCGCATTCCAATACGTAATTGTATCATTTGTTTGGTTGCGTATAAAGAAGCCCCTTTGCGGGTTTTCGCCCGTATAAAGTATTGAAATAGTATCCCGCGGTTTTGAAAAAATAAATCGCGATTCTCCGTAAGCAATTGATTTTGCTTCATCGAGATATTGTTTTGATTTGTCTTCTGAAAATATTTTTAATTTTTGGTTTTCGATATTAGAATCTAACTGCAAGGAACTTTGTTGAAAAGCGATGTTTTCGTTTGGTAAGTCATAGTAGTAATTAAAATTTTGATCTTCCAGCGCATACAAATTATAGGTACCTTGTTTAATATTCTTAATGGTAAATGCGCCTGAGGCATCTGCTTTTGAAAAATAATAGGGTTTGCTTTTCAGGAATGAAGAATCATCGTCTGCAAGATATAAAACGGCATAAACTGATTTTGGAATTGCACCCGTAAAGAGGTCTGTGATTTTTCCGGAAACGGAAATTGAGTCCAGTTCATTTCCTGTACTAAAAACGTAAGTAAAATTCTCTAAAATATTTCCTTCTGTAATATCTTTTACCGACTGGCCAAAATTAATTGTATATGTAGTTGAATCTTTTAATGTAGATTTAAAATTTACAAAAAGCGTTTTTCCTTTTACTTTAAAATCAGGAGCCGATTCAAGAGGTGGTGAAATTAATACCTGATTAAATACATCATTTAATTGGATGTAATCTTTAAATTTTATGGAGATGGAATTTGCCGAAAAATTTGTAGAATAATTTTCAGGAATAAATTGCTCTGGTTCAGGAGCCGTTACATCTTTAATTCCGCCAACCGGAGTTACCACATTGGCGCAGCTCCAAAAAATAAATGATATTGCAGTGATTGTAAAAATTCGTTTCACCTTCGCCATCATAAATTATCGCCCCATATAAATTAATAATACAGAAATATCAGACGGAGAGATACCGCTGATCCTGCTTGCCTGTCCCAAAGTTTGCGGACGAATTTTAGTTAATTTTTCCCGTGCCTCAGACGACAAAGAATGGAGTGATGTGTAATCTAGTGAATCATGCAAAATAATACTTTCAAGCCTTTGCATTTTATCCACCATTTCCTGCTCTTTCATAATATAACCATCATATTTAATTGAAATTTCAGCTTGCTCAAGGTAGGATTTTTCGAACGTATCAAGGAATGAATCAATCGCTGGGTTTATCCCGGTTATATCTGAAATTGAAATATGCGGCCTTTTTAAAATTGCAGCAATTTTTGTTTTCTGACGGAGAGGGTTAGAACCTTTAATTTCAAGCCTGCCGTTAATCTGATCCGGATCAACTGAAGTGTTATTGAAGAATTCGATCAGCTTCGAAGTTGCACTTATTTTCTCATTTACTTTCTGCATCCTTTCGTCCGAAGCAAGCCCAAGTTTGTACGACTTCTCCGTGAGCCTGATATCCGCATTGTCCTGCCTTAGCAATACACGATATTCCGCCCTTGAAGTAAACATTCTGTATGGCTCTTCAGTGCCTTTATTTATCAGATCGTCGATCAATACGCCGATATATCCCTCATTTCTGCTGATTGTGAACGGATCCTTTTGATTTAGATATTGATGTGCGTTTATACCTGCGATAATACCCTGGCATGCCGCCTCTTCATATCCTGTTGTACCGTTGATCTGTCCGGCAAAAAATAAACCCGCAACTAATTTAGTTTCAAGCGTTTGCATTAATTGAGTGGGCGGAAAATAATCGTATTCGATAGCATAACCGGGCCTGAACATTTTCACATTTTCAAATCCCTGTATTTTCTTTAGCGCATTGTATTGAACATCTTCTGGCAACGACGTAGAAAAACCATTAATATATACTTCAACTGTATCCCATCCTTCCGGTTCAACAAAGATCTGGTGTCGTTCCTTGGAGGCAAAACGCTCAATTTTATCCTCAATGGAAGGGCAGTATCTCGGGCCAAGGCCTTTTATTCTGCCCTGAAACATCGGAGATTTATCAAACCCTTTTTTTAATTCTTCATGAACATTCTGAGAAGTATAGGTAATGTAGCAGCTTCTTTGTTTTGGAGGGAGCTTTGTATTTGTAAACGAAAACTTACCGGGAATCTCATCTCCTTTCTGCTCTTCCATTATTGAATAATTCAGGCTTCTTCCATCCACCCGGGGAGGCGTACCGGTTTTCATCCGACCACTTTCGAATCCGATTTCCTTAAGTTGTTCTGTAATTCCGGTGGAAGCTTTTTCTGCAACACGCCCTCCTCCGAAGTTTTTATCACCAATATGTATCAGGCCATTTAAAAATGTCCCGTTAGTCAGGATCACCGACTTTGAATAAATTTCAACACCAAGTCCGGTTCTCACACCTCTTATTCTGCCATCTTTTACAATTATTGCGCTTACAGTATCCTGCCAGAAATCGACATTGGGAATTTCTTCCAAGGCCTTCCTCCATTCATGCGCAAACTGCATTCTATCGCTTTGGGCCCGTGGGCTCCACATTGCAGGTCCTTTTGAAAGGTTCAGCATGCGGAATTGGATCATTGTGCGATCAGTTACAATCCCCGAATATCCCCCAAGCGCATCAATTTCCCTTACGATCTGAC
>CAYXBK010000008.1:0-178966 GCA_964463165.1 uncultured Chitinophagales bacterium | reverse complement strand
AAATATGCAGGTATCATTTACCTGTGAAATAACAGGAGCATGATTTGAATTTTCATCCACATATATCTGCATATCCCGTAAAACGGTGCCCATTAAAACGCCGTTGCGGTATTCCGAAATATTGATCGCGATATTATAATAACCGATATAACAGACCGGGACATCCCAGGTTATTTCCCCGGTATTCGGATCGATGGTAAATGTATCGCCACCTCCTCCGGCGCAATCTGTTGCATCTTCAGGATATTGGTATGCCGGCACATCAATGCCCGGGTATTGATACGGAACGATCAGTTCAAAATGCAGTGAATCGCCATCCGGATCATATGCATTCGGGTTGTGAATAAAGAGCTCACCGATATTCGCAAAATCGATCGGCGGGTTTAATAAAACCGGTGATGAATTATAACCGAGTGTGAGCGGGTCAAAAATGATGAGTGTGTCCACGAGGCAGAAAGGCACATTTACCGAACCTTCAATATTGATCACATCTGCAACACGGTTCGGGTCCACCATAGTGATAATAAATTTTGCAGGGCCTGAATAGGTATGCTGACCGATATACAAATTTTGCTGGATCGCATCTGTGAGCGGAATGATGGAAGAGCGTTCGAGAGTATCCGTTGTGCCATCGCCCCACGCAATGCCGAGTGAATTGCGGTCGGCCGGAGAATTCGGGTCTGTATAAGTCGTGATCGTAAATTCGTAAGTAAGATCATGGAGGTGCACCCAGGTGATCTCCCCTGCCCTGTTATGCGTGGCAAAAAGATCTTGCGTAAAGAATAAAAAAATCAGAAGAAGCCCCGGATACGTAACAACTCTTTTCATGCGCTTGAATTCAACCTCTAATTTACGACAGAAACCGGATGATTATTGCCAGCGGGGCGTAAAATATTTGAGAATTGCTTAATGCGGAATGAGAGCCCCGATAGCTACAGCAAGTGCATTGATGCCCCAATGTAAGTCCGGCATTTTAGTTTTAGACAAATCATCCAAAAGGGCGCTTAACAAAAGAACAAGTAAATTTGACAGACCGGAGAATTCTTTTGCTGATATTTTTCTCCTATCAATTACCATTCAGCTACCCACCCAGTTATCCTCAAGTGCTTACAGCTAATAAACAGGTATCTGCATGCCGGACGAAAGCAAAATAATAAAAGAACTTATCGAACATAACGATGAGCTGGAAAATTATTTCCGAAATACGATCATCCCTCAATTGTTTGTAGACGGAGATTTGAAATTGCAGAAATTCACCCCACCTGCAATGAAGCAGTTTAGTTTATCTGCAGCTGATATCGGCAAACACATCGATGACATAAAAGATAATTTCCGGTTTCCCTCCATTGTCGATAATATCCAGCATGTAATTACAAGCAATGAAATTCTGGAAAAAGAAATCCAGACCACCGATCTGCGCTGGTATCAGATGAATATCATTCCTTACATTAAAATGAAGGACAACAGAACCGATGGTGTCATCATAACATTTGTTGAAATTACCATGCGCATCAAAGATTTGAAGGAGCAGGAAAAATTAATTGCAGATCATGAAATTTTACTGGACACTATTTCGCACGATATTAAAAATCCGCTCTCCAATCTTGTCATGGCGATTGAATTATTTAAAAATATATCTCCGGATGATGAAAAAGAATTCAAGGAATTGCTGAAAGTGGTGGACAATTCATTAAATAAAATGCATAAAGTGATCAATGAATTAACCGAAAAACGGAAAGGTGCATATATATACAAAGAGGAAGAAGAATTATTGAATTTTGAACATATACTTGAAGATGTAAGGCTGACATTAAGCGAAAATATCCGTACGGCAAATGCGGTGATTACCAGCGAAATCAATATTTCCGAAATTACTTTTTCCAGAAGGAAACTGCGCACGATTGTGTATAATCTGATCAACAATGCGATTAAATTCAAAGCTGCAGACAGGTCGCCGGTCATTGTTGTAAGTACCAACAAAGAGAATGATTTTATCTTCATTTCTGTAAAAGATAATGGAATGGGTATCGATGAAACAAAGTTCGAAGCGATTTTCTCAAAATATTACAGAATTGAAAATGCGATTGAAGGATCCGGCATCGGCCTGTATCTGGTAAAAGAAATTGTAATGCAATGCGGAGGAAAAGTATTGGTGAAAAGCCGGCTCAATGAAGGATCCGAGTTTCTGGTTTATTTAAAGTCTTTAGCCGGCTAAAATTTAATATTTCAAGCGCTTTTTCCGAATGCAGATGCCCAAACTCATGCTGGGCAGGCTGTAGATTGATGCAAAAATTCTGATTAACAGCCATAAGCGTAATTTTAAATCAAGTATATTAGAAAATGATAAAATCGACATTCTATTTATTGTCATTCTTGCTTCCAACAATTGGAATGTCTCAAGAATTTGATATATATGAGCTACCCAGAGACAGCACCCTTATTAAAGCAAACTTCAAAGTAATACATTCTTCAGTGCAATGGTTATTTACATCTAATTGGAATAGCCGACACAATTGCTATCACATGGAGTTAAAAAGTGAATCATTGAGCGATTTTATTTCAATAAATTTTATTGCAAGAAAACGATTCTATCAAGGCATTGATCCATTAATAGAAAAATTGCCTGTAATGAAAAATATATTATACAAATCGTATCCTTATAAATATGCAGAAATGCACAATGGCATTGCTTTGCGATTAGATTTTGTCAAGACCGAATCCTTATCCGATTATGCAATAAAAAACCTGACAAAACAATTGGAATTATCAGGCCATGAAAACACTCTGCCTGATTTTAATAATGCAATATCAGTAGTGACCTTTGATGAGGATACTTGGCATTATTGGGTGATTTTGGAAAACGGGGATTCTATGCTATGGTATTTTAAAGGAAACAAAGTTTTAGGATTAGATATGAATATTATAAAAACGGTAGACATTTACTCGTATCCAACTTCATTTCAAATATTTACTCCGGAAGGGAAATTAATTAATTAAAACAAAGCACAAGATAATTGACATTTGCGCTGGTAGAAAGAACAAATAAGCAAATAAAAAATGTCTTATAAGTAGAAAGGGTTCGTTACAAATGTCAACCAATGCAAAACCAGAAAACGTTAGAAACCACAAGCATGAACTACACATATAACGAAAGCGAGTTAGAGTTCGCACGATACATAAAAGATAATCCTCCAAATAAAATATGGTGGGACTTTACAACTTATGTTTTTGATTATGAGGAATTCTACTTTCAGATAGCATGTGTTTCAGAAATAGCTGACACTCAAAACAAATCTGACGAAGCTATAATCGGACAATTCACAAAGCACTTTAAATCCTTTGCTCCCGGAAAGCATACTATACTTATTTGCCAGAATAAGAAAATTGAGGAGGTGTTTATTGTACGGGTACTTCTTTACTTCACAACATTTAGAGAATATTCCAAGACCGAACAATTTCTAAACGAAGCAAAACACAAGTTAAAAAATCTCGTGACAGGAAAGAAAGACCCGTTTGGAGATGTGCTTTCCAAAGCAATCGGAGATTGTGAGGAAATCACTTGTCATCCGAATTCGGATCTTGCTAAAAATGTTGACCCTAAATATTCAAACCTAATTGACTGCGGACTTTTAGTCCAAATTGACGGAAAATGTTTAAAGGCATTCGTAGAAAGTAATGGTTTCGGATTTCATGTATGGGATGACAAATATTTTCACAACATTGACGAGTTAAAAGGCTTTGCCGGACAGTATGAATTTATCAAGGTGTGAAGAAAAAGCTGCTGCTTACGCAGGTTTTGTGTCAAGTGGGGTGACGTTGAAAGTTGAAGTTTTCTGATTCTATTCAAGTTCAGTGCTGGTTGACAGTTTTGTGCTCCGAAACCCGCCCAACGCAAAGCCCGAAAACGTTAGCGGCAATGCTTTGACGAAAGTGCTAACTTGAAAACTGGCTGCATAAAACGAACTTTGACGTATAATCAAATTAAGACATGAGAAAATTAAAACTACAGATGAATATGACCATTGACGGTTTTGTCGGTGGTGTAAACGGTGAGCAGGACTGGCTTGAACGAAAGCAGGACAGTGAGTTTATAAAGTTGTATCAGAATGACATAGTTGACTCGGCTGACACACTTTTATTGGGCAGAAAAATGACAGACGTATTTATCAGTCATTGGGAAAGTCAATATGATAATCCTAATGCGATGTTCGCTCGTAAACTGGTTGACATCTCTAAAATTGTTTTTAGCAAAACCATTACAACCATAGCAGGGAAAAACGTAAGAGTTGAAAATGGCGACCTGGTTACGATTGTAAACCAACTGAAAAGAGAAAAAGGCAAAGACATTCTTGTATATGGTGGAGCAAGTTTTGTTTCTTCACTTGTCAAACACAATTTAATTGACGAGTATAATTTTTTCATTCACCGGACAGCAATTGGAAATGGACTAACAATTTTTACGGAGGCAACAAAACTAAAACTCATAAGCAGCAAGTCGTTTGAATGTGGTGTAGTTGCTAATCAATATAAACCTGAACTATGACCGAGGACTCGTTAAGCTTTGAGCTGACGAACTCCGATAGAAGAATAGCACATGCCGCTAACATAGGGTTTGTGATCTCGGGGGTTTGTACTGCGCAGACACATTTGGGCGAGGTGGAAGTTCAGATCTCCAAATAAATTTTAGTGCTAAAATACCCATCATCGCAAATCACCGAAACATTAGCGGTAATTTTATAAAAGATATGAAAGGCGTAGTAATTATTCTTGTTTTTTTCACCTTACCACTTCAAACCTTTGCTCAAAAAGGTTTTAAAGTGATTCGTAAAGCGGAAAATAAATTCCAGAATGGCCGAAATGACAGGGCTTTAAACTTATTGTCTAAAGCGGAAAATATGAATTATGGGTTTTGCGGAAATGCCTGGATGGATGCAGATAGAGCTATCAATTTATTAAGAGCAAAAATTTACATAGACAAAAGGGAGTATCAAATGGCAAGGAATAGTATTGATTCCATTAGTTGGGAGTATTTGGGAGATAATTTAGATTCAATCAGAATTAAAACCTACCTGATGGAATATGGAAAAGATTCCTTAAGTGCCATGCTTGATTCTTCTTTAGTTAGTACTAAAGTTGAATGTGGTGAGTATGACTGTTATGCAATTATTCCATTAATAAATGGAAAAGTAATAAGAATGAAATTTAACCCATTCATGTCCGATTTGACGTATATGGATGATGAAAGAAAAAAAATAGAAATGTGGGTGCCTTGGTTTAGGGATTCAGAAAACTATAAAATGATAAAAGAAAAGAGTTGAAATTATTATTTTAAACAGCAGCTAACAGAAGTTTTGCACCAGGGGGTTGCATTGCAATATTGGAGTTTTGTTCTTCTTTTAATTAAGAAGTTTTACTGACGGACAATTTCGAAGTTACACGTATGACTTAGTTAAAGCTTTAACATTTGAAATGCAAATGGAATTCAGGCAGACAGGTATTTACTTCACCGATGAAGCACAAGACGGATCAGACTTTAACGGAATCAGGTGTAATGACTCATCTAAACTTTGGCAGTTTGATTATGCTTTCATACCAAATACTCTGGAAAGCTTATATTCAAAAAAACCAGATACACATAATATAAAGAGACACGAAAATTATTTTGAAACTTGGTATATTGCCAGGTGGAAATAAGAGCCCTGTTGCAAATCCGCTCGAATCGTTGGTTCCATCCTTTCAAAAACCAAAATAATTACACACGCCATGACATCAGAAAATAAAAAACAAACACTTCATTTAGCCTGGACAATTTCCATCGCTTTCTTTCTTTCGAATTTGGCATTTTTATCCTCTCTGTTTTTTATCCCAACCATGGGGGCAGACGGAAAGCCTGTTGTTACTCCCATTGCCATTACATTAGGTGAAATACAAACGGCCATGATGATATTAGGATGTGTTGCCCTGGGAATTAAACTTTCTGAAGAAAAGAAAACGATTCCGTCCATTGGTTTTACAATGATGTCAATTACTCAAGGCGTAATATTTATTACCTACACAATTTCATATAGCTCTCATGAAGGAATAGAAGAGGTTTTTAAAGTGTATATGAGCAGCATGTTTTTGCTGGTTCCCTCCATGATACTGATTGCTTTTTACAGCGACTTTCCAAAATGGTTGAATATAATTGGAGTGTTGGCTTGTGTTCCATTACTGATTGAAAATATATCGTATGCCATTACCGGAGAATTAACGCAAAAACAGATGAATCTTGACGGCATTGGACAAATACTCTTTACCATCACGGCATTTTTCTGGGGCATGCGCACAATTCGAAATGCAAAGCAGGAATTAAAATCGAATGACTTCACCAGAAATGCATAGCAACACTGCACATATTTTAAGTTTAAAAGAAAATATAATAATGATTTGTCAACTGCCCTTCTTTTAGACATCCGGAAACAAACGGAATGACAATAATATTGCTCAATTGAAAAATACCGAATCAACTAAAAACAAAGAAACCTTTGAAACCTGGAACAAGATCGCTTCTCTGTACCAGGATAAGTTTATGCAAATGACCTTGTATGATGATACATACGATCTAATTTGTACGACCATTGAAAACCCAAGCGCAAAATTACTGGAAATTGGATGCGGACCCGGGAACATTACGAAATATCTGTTGTCAAAACGCCCCGACTTTCAAATTTTCGGAATTGACATCGCACCAAATATGATTGAACTTGCGAAATCAAATAACCCAAGTGCAGAATACGCAGTGATGGATTGCCGGCAAATTAAAAACCTTAATGAAAAATATGACGGAATTATCGGAGGCTTTTGTTTACCTTATTTATCACAGACTGAAACGAACGAATTAATTTCCACCTCTTATGATTTGTTAAACGACAATGGCCTGCTATATTTAAGTTTTGTGGAAGGCGATCCGGATAAATCCGATTTTAAAATTGGCAACTATGGGCGGGTTTATTTTTATTACCATACATTGGGCAACATCCTATCTCAACTCAAACGTTTTACATTTGATGAAATAAAATCATGCGAGGTACAGTATAAAATTTCTGAAACGGAATTTGAGATACATACTATAGTGACGGCAAAAAAGAAAAAGCATTGATCAGTGGAATTATTCGCTTCTCCCTTTTTAAATAAGCGGATGATTTCGTGGAATTTCTGCGCTTCAAAACTAATTTTGTAAAAACGCCGGGGGTGTTCAACCACATAATACTGTTTCTTTTTTATTTATATTCAACACGATCCGAAAAATTTGAAAGACAATTGTCTCAAACCATTTAATCAAATTTCCAATGCCTGATGTCAAAATGCAGTATCGTTTTTCTTCTAAACCATGGAAGTACGGAGGGCAAAACGGATGGGTTTTTATCTCGCTGCCTGAGCAATGTACCGTTTACCAAACAAATGAAAGCCTGACTTATGAATTAACGGCATGCAGTTTCCCGGTTCACAAACTCAAACATAGTTACAGTTTTGAAAATATGGGCAACAAAACGAAAGTAACACAAACGATGCAATATGAGATGAAGTTTGGATTATTTGGTAAATTGATGGATGCAATGATGGTTCGGAAACAGTCGGACAAAGGCATTAAAAAATTTTTTGCAGGACTAAAATCATTCGTTGAAAAAAATTAAAAAGTATGGCTTACAACGAAAAATTAGCAGACAAAATCAGAACAGCGCTCACAGGAACAAAAAACCTTGAGGAGAAAAAAATGTTCGGAGGAATCGCCTTCATGGTAAATGATAAAATGTGCATCGGCGTTGATAAAGACGATATCATGCTGCGCTGCGACATTCACGAAACGGATGAACTTTTAAAAAAGAAGGGTGCAAGAATCTTTGATCTTTCAGGGGGAAGACCAATGAAAGGCTGGTTACTTGTCGGTCCCGAAGGCACAAAAACTCAAAAAGATTTTGAATGGTGGCTGAATAAAGCACTAGAAGGAAATAAAAATGCAACCGCCTCAAAGAAGAAGAAAAAGTAAAATCAACTTATTAAATACAAATAAAATATTAATCAAACAGCACATCTCATGAACGGGTATGCAATTCGGCAATAGATTTCAACAAGAACAAAAATTATTACAACCCCCTTCTTGTTGCTAAGACACATGCATTTGAGGTAATGGGAGTGAAAATAAAATTCTTTCCGCCCTCCATGGAAAACGGAAGTATATGTCTTACTATTATGCTAAATTTGAACTTATCAAAAAAATGAATTAATAACATGAACCCGACCCCTGAACATAACGAGCGCATCGCAAAAATGACTTTCGCCACGGTGTATCCACTTTACCTTACAAAAATTCAAAAGAAAGGCAGATCAAAAGAAGAACTGCATCAGGTTATTCATTGGCTGACGGGTTTCAATGAAAAAACACTGGAAGGACTCATTAAGGAAAAAGTGACTTTTGAAGAATTTTTCAAAAGAGCAAAACTAAATCCAAATGCAAAATTAATTACCGGATTAATTTGTGGCTACCGTATTGAAAAAATTGAAAATCCATTAACCAGAAAAACAAGATATATGGACAAGCTGGTTGATGAATTGGCGAAAGGCAAAAAAATGGAGAAGATTTTAAGGACAGACGGTAAATAAACCTGAGTCAAAACAGTATATAAAATGAAATTGAGAATACTGCAAACAAATGAAGATAAAACCGACACCTTATTTCAATCGGCAGATTGCCAATCCTTGCTGCAGATGTATGACGACTACTATCCGAAGACCGGATTTAATTTACCCTGGGTCGCTTATCTGGTGATCGATGAAAATAAAGCTGTGGGTTCCTGTAGTTTCACCGGGAAACCAATAGATGGTAAAGTTGAGATCGCTTATTGGACCTTTACCGGTTTTGAAGGAAAAGGCATCGCTTCGTTTGCCTGTAAAGAATTAATTGCAATAGCAAAAAATGCAGATCCGAAAATAATCGTAACAGCTAAAACAGCTCCGGAGCAAAATGCCTCGACTAAAATATTACAGAAGAATAATTTTATTTTTACGGGAATTGTGCAGGACGCAGAAATCGGTGATGCATGGTTGTGGACATTAAAACCGGATACTTATTAAGATGGTATGAATGCTTATTTTCCTAAAATGAAAGAAAAAAGAAAAAGACGAGAACCCGGAAAGAAATAACGTATAGATAAATAGTTCAAGGTTTTCACCGGCCCAAAAAACGGCTGCAGAATTAACTCATAATTTAAAGGTGGAATATCATCTGCAATAACAACATAGCATGAAACATGTCACTCTCATCATTGCACTACTTACCTCTGGAGAGAATTCATCAATAATCAGATATTTTACTCTCATACTGCTTATTGCTTATATCTTCTTTAAATGCTTTTTTTTATTAAGCGAAAACAAACTTCGAATCAATACATCAGGACTCAAATAAAATGTAATTAATTTTCACAATATTGGTATGTATGCATTTGGGAGATGGGCATAGCGCAAAACACAAATGAAAAATCCTTACGATTTTAACGGACTTTCAAAATAAAAAATATTATAATTGCTTTCAATTAATACTTTGTTAAAATGATCAACTTAAAAAATGAGCACGGAAAATCAAATTAAAGAGTATATCGCCTCTCAGCCGGAAGCCAAACAAAACGACCTGCAGCAATTGCATAAAGCGATCCTGAAACTAAATCCCAAAACCAAATTATGGTTTCTGGATGGAACAGATGAAAAGGGTAAAATCGTTTCAAACCCGAATATCGGTTACGGCACTCAAACCATGAAATATGCAGATGGAAAAACAAGAGAATTTTATCAGGTTGGCCTCAGTGCAAATACAACCGGAATTTCAGTTTATATCATGGGTGTTGCAGATAAGAAATATCTGGCAGATACCTTTGGTAAAAAAATTGGCAAAGCAAGCGTAACAGGTTATTGCATTAAATTCAAATCGCTGAAAGATATTCATTTCGACATACTTGAAGAAGCCATACAATTTGGTTTTAATCAGAAAAAATAATTCAGATGGATATCCGGAACGCAAATCTGAATGACCTGGAAGCACTTTATCGAATTGAAACAGCATGTTTTCCTGCAAATCAGGCAGCATCAAAGCAAACTCTTTCCGACAGGCTCATAGCATACCCGCAGCATTTTTGGTTAATTGAAGTACATGGGGCGATCGCCGGTTTGATTAATGGAATGGTAACGGACAACGAACGTATCGTTGATGAAATGTTTAAGAATGTGTATTTACATAATGAAGCGGGTGCCTGGCAATCGGTTTTCGGGCTTGCAGTGGACCCCATCCATCAAAATAAAGGCTATGCAGGAAAATTATTAAATCATATATTTAATGCAGCGAAACAACAAAAAAGAAAAGGAATTGTATTAACCTGCGAGCAACATCTCATCCCCTATTATGAAAAATTCGGATTTTCAAATTTGGGGTTATCAGCCTCTGTTCACGGAGGTGATGTGTTTTATGATATGAGAAAATTGTTGTAGTCAATACCGGATTCTTTCTGTCCGAATAAAATTGAAAAAAAATAAAGTGCATACGCCGGCAGAAAGTACATCTGTTTGAAAATTTAATCCTGCCATGGTTAAGTTGTTCAAAAATGTATAAATGCTTTTAAAGGAATTCCAGTTTCAGGTTTCATTTCAATCATGAAAAAAAGGCTCGCCGTTTTCAGTCTTGTATTTCTGTATCATACTGCAATCGCTTTATGCCAGAATAACAATGCAAACATGAATTTGGATTCGGCTATTTATTATTGGCAAAAAAGTATGACAACAACTGGTATCGATACGGTTGTTTTCCAAAAGGCGATCCCTTTTTTGGGGAATGTAACTATGAGCAGCTATACAGCTCCGAAAATTGAAAAGCAAATTCAAGAATTCAAAAACAAACAGTACGACAGCTATGCAAATTTATTGAGTGAGTATTTCATATTTCTGCTTAGCTCATCAGACAGCCTGGATCTGGCAATAAATTATTTGAAAAAATTCGTTGATGCATTCGATGTATCTCAAAAAACCACTGATCCGGTCATTGCACATACCGCATTGCTGGCTTTGCGCATACCGCTTCGAAATAAAAGTATTCCCGAAGCATTTAATTATTATACATCCCGGTTGAAAATTTATCTCGGACGAAACGATTCAACCGCACTTTCTATTTGCTATTTCTCACTGAGTACATTTTACCGGCTTACCGGGCTGCCGGATATGACGGTCTATAATTTGAAAAAAGCTATTTCTTATCTAAATAAAGATGATTTGCTGACAAAAGAGCCGATCAGTGGTATTTATGGTTATATGAATAATATGAGTGTTCTTGGTCAGTTGTATCTGGATTTAGGAGAATACCATACTGCAATTGAATATTCCCTTATCGCGAAAAAAATCAGGATTGAAAAAATAAATCAACCAAATACATCCTTCCTCGATTGTAATATCGCATTGGCTAAAATCAAGTTGAGTGAACTGGACAGCGTTGATGAATTATTAAATGGTGCTATATCCAACGCATCAAAAGAAAATGATTTCCCATCCCTTGTACGGGCTTATGAAATAAAAGGGCAATATTTTCTTGCGTTGAACCAATTGGATTCTGTAGAAACGAGTATATTGAAATGCAAAGAATTAATGCGAATACACAATATACGTTATTTCGATGCCGCCGGCAGTCATACACCCAATTATTACCTCGCTAAGGCCAGGCTCCTGCAAAACCGTCCTGAAGATGCACGTAAACTGCTGGAAGAAGAAATGCCGCTCATCTCCACGATCAAATTGGAATTATTAAAAGAACAAAAACTGCTGATCGAAGTATATAATAAAATCGGAGACAGTAAAGCCTCGGATTCATTATTCAAAGAGTATACTGCATTGCAAATATTAATTCGCGATGAAGATCGCAAAAACAGGTCGATGAGCTTTGAGATTGAAGAAAAAATTACGGAAGCAGAAAATACTATTAAAGACCTTGAGACTGAAAAGAAAATTGCCGATATCACAAAAAAATATCTCATTGGTATTGCTGCATTATTGTTACTTGTTGCGATCATTATTTTTAACCGGTTTAACGTAACAAGAAAGCAGAAGGTAATTATTGAAAAAGAAAAGCATAGGAGCGAAGAATTATTGCTGAATATTCTTCCGGCTGAAGTTGCCGAGGAATTGAAAACAAAAGGCAGTGCTGATGCAAAACATTTTGACCAGGTAACAGTTCTCTTTACCGACTTCAAAGGATTCACGCAAATTTCCGAAAAATTGAGTCCGGGCGAATTAGTTGCAGAAATCGATACCTGTTTTAAAGCATTCGACAATATTATCGGCAATCACAATATTGAAAAAATAAAAACAATAGGTGATGCATATATGTGTGCAGGTGGGCTACCCATTGCCAATAACACAAATGCAATTGATATTGTAAAAGCTGCACTCGAAATCCAAACATTCATGTTCGAACATCTTCAACAACGGTTAAAAGAAGGCAAGGAAGTTTTTGAAATCCGCATCGGCATTCATACCGGACCCGTTGTTGCGGGTATCGTAGGAGTGAAAAAATTCGCATATGATATTTGGGGGGATACTGTAAATATTGCGGCACGTATGGAATCGAGCGGCGAAACAGGAAAAGTAAATATCAGCAGTTCAACATATGAACTGGTAAAGGACGAATTCAAATGTATTTACCGCGGCAAAGTGCAGGCAAAACACAAGGGTGATATCGATATGTATTTTGTGGAGGGAATGATGCAAAAGGTTTAAGATACCGGATAATTCAATTCAGAATGTAAATGCTAAATCAATGAGAAAAATAATTGCAGGAATTAATATGACGATTGACGGATTTTGTGATCATACTGCAATCATTCCGGATGCAGAAATTCATGATCATTATACGAATTTGTTGAAAAATGCGGATACGATTTTATACGGAAGGATCACCTATCAGCTGATGGAATACTGGAAGCCGTTTGTAGAAAACCCCTCAGGTGAAAAAGCTATGGATGATTTTGCAAACGCAATTGATTCTATTTTTAAAATTGTATTTTCTCATACACTTAAAGATACCAACTGGGTAACTTCAACGCTGGCAGAAAACAATATTGAAGAAACCGTTTTAGAACTCAGGCAATTACCCGGAAAAGATATTTTGGTCGGGAGCCGCAGCATCATAATACAACTGCTTCACCTGAATTTACTTGATGAATTACAACTAATGGTTCACCCTGTTGTTGCCGGAAACGGATTAAAATTATTTGAAAATATAAACAACAGAAACCGATTCAATCTCCTAAAGACTAAAACTTTCAATAGCGGCGCAGTACTGTTGTACTATCAGCCCACAGGTTAATAACTAAACATTTTCTTATTTCTGCATTTTTGAAAAAGGGAAAGCCACACAAATTCTCATCATTTCTGTTTAATTTCATCCTGCGGTTTTCGATCAATCTTATAGAAAACAAGCAAAGCAAATTAAATGGAAACTGAATACAGTAATCTTAATCCCAGATTTGCAGAATTGTTCAATGGAACTTTCTCATTTACGGAAGATGAGTTTGCATTGTTCCTCTCCCATTTTTCGGTTAAATCAATAGATAAAAAAGATTATTATTTGCGAGCCGGAGAATGCTGTAATAAGAAAGCATATCTCAACAAAGGTTGCGCAAGAAATTATGTAATTGACGAAAAAGGGCATGAGCGCATTTTATTTTTTGCATTTGAAGATTGGTGGCTGGGTGATTTTGAAAGTTATTATTCCGGAAAACCTGCAACAAATTATGTTCAAATGCTTGAAGACTCGGAACTGCTTATAATTTCAAAAGAAGATTTTCAAAAATCAGAAGAGGAAATTCCAAAGCTGAAACAATGGTATTCTTCTAAAATGCTGCGGTCGGCAAGCGCCGCAAGAAACAGAATTGAAGAAATAAAAACACTGTCTGCAGAAGAGCGTTATCTCCGGTTAATTGAAAAACAGCCGCATATTTTTCAACGCATCCCATTGCAATATATTGCCGCCTATTTAAACATTGAACCCCAATCACTGAGCCGTCTGCGCAACAGACTTTCCAATAAACATTAAATTCATAACCTCTTTTATTTCTTAACCCGGGTTAAGTGTTGGGTAATTTCTGTACGACAATTTTGCCTTGTTCATAATTCATACACTAAAACACAATTAAATGAATTCTACTCAAACTAAAATGTTAAGTCCTAAAGAAGGATTAAAACTACAGTCCGGTCCAGGCAGAGACCTGATATTTAAACTCACTGGTGAAGATACCGGTGGTGCATTCGATTATTTTATTGTAGAAGTAGCTCCGCACGAAGGCCCACCGCTGCACGTGCATCATAAGCAGGAAGAAACCATTCATGTGTTGTAAGGCAAATTCAAAGTACGTGTTGGCGACGAAATCGTGTATTGCAATGAAGGTGATTTTGTATATCTGCCTTCTAAACTACCTCATGCTTTCCTCAACCTGACCGATGAAACTGGTGAAATTATAGTGGTATATACACCGGGTGGTGGTCATAAATTTTTTGAAGAACTGGGCCCTCTCATGCACAGTGGTTCACCGGATAAAAAAGTGGTGGCTGCATTATTTGAAAAATATGAAATGACTTTGCTGGGTCCGCCTTTGAGCAATGATTGAGTTTACCTGAAGAATCAAAATAGAAAACTGATAACCCGTCAGGGCAGTATAAAAATTCTGCCAGGTCGGCAAATGTTTTGATAATTATAAGACCGGAGGTAAACAAAATAAACGGCTTAGCTATCTTTAATTTTTATTTCAAACAGGAAGTTCTGATTTCAGCCGAAGATTTTTTGATTGAATTCAGGAATTAAAATTTCAGAACATACCAGAAATATAAATATGAAGATGAATATCCCGAATTGGTTGATTATTGCGGGTGCGATCGGCCAGATGTTTACTGCAATCATTTATCCCTATATAAGGCATGTTGTTTTTGACTGGTATAACGACATTAAAAAACTCAAACCGTTAAACCAGGAAATTGCAAAAACATATGGCAGATATATTCAGGGGCTCAACTTTGCTTTCGGCCTTATTTCCATTTTATTCACAAGCGATCTGAAAAATGAAACAGGTCTGGCAGTTGGTTTAACGGGCCTGATCGCGGCTTACTGGACCGGTAAAGTAATTACCCAGTTTTCCTACTATCCCATGTATCAGATTCCTAAGAAACCGCTTTTCAAGATCGGCGGAATTTTAATGAACATGATGTTTGTCTCCTTTTCATTAATTTTTATTGGCTTGTTTATTTACAACCTCAGCGGCTATCTGCAGAACAACTGACAGGCTGCTTGTTGAGCGTTTCCTTTCGCGATAAACGATATCGCATCTTTCCTCCTATCAGAACAAATTCATTAATATTGGGCAACGAATATCAAAATGCCTGAGAAAAACGAAGATAATCCTGTCGAAGAAAACAAGGATCTCCATCCGGAAAATAACCAGGATCTGAAACTTCCGGACCCTGATACTACATCAATTGAACAAATACAAGAAAAAGAAAATATGGAAGTACATCACCATACGCATACCACACACGGAAAAAAATCATGGAAAAATTATTTCTGGGAATTCCTGATGTTATTTCTCGCTGTATTTTGCGGTTTTTTAGCCGAATACCAACTGGAACATAAAATTGAAAGAGACCGGGCAAATGAACTGGCAAAAAGTTTTTATCAGGAATTGAAAAATGATTCAATCACTGTTCAGTCAAAAGTGCAAAACAGATTAAAATCTGAAGCCGGGCTGCAATATGTGATCAATTACTTCCGCGACAGCAGCCTGACAAATAATTCGAAAGCGTTTACCTTAAGTTTTATTAACGGAATTACTTTCAGATCGCCTTACCTTTTCGAACCCAGAACAATCATTTTGGATCAATTACGTAACTCCGGATCTCTCAGGTATTTTAAAAATGACGAATTTCAAAATCTTACCGGCGATCTAACTGTCGCAATTAAAAATGTTTACGACAGGCAGGATTTAGAAAGTGAAATACGCCTGCGTTACATCAATCCGATCATCATCGGTCATTATGATTATAAATTCGACGCTGCATTTAAAAAAGGATTTCAAAACATTTTTGATGCCGCCAAGAGTTATGAAAAAAGTGATAGCATTATTCCATTTCAATTAAGTGGCGTTGAAAATTTCGACAGAGAGGAAACAGTAAACGTGCTGTCATTTTACCTTGTAAATGTTTTCAGCTCGACAAGACAAACTCAATTCCAAAAATATATTGAAGTAAATGCTGCCTTGCTGAAAGTTTTGCGGGAAGACTTTGATTTGGAATGAACCGTTTCTCTCCCGCTCGGGCAGGTCCTTCTAGGAAATTTTGCATCTCTCCAAAAAATAATCGCCAAAATATTTGCGCAACCGAATAGTTGCACATATATTTGCAACCAGTTAGTTGCACAAAAAAGTTTCATGAAAGCCAGACGGGATATATTTCAGGCTATTGCTGACCCAACACGACGGGCAATCCTGCTTTTGATAGCAGCGCAATCCATGACACCGAATGCGATCGCTGAAGAATTTCATACCAGCAGGCAAGCGGTATCAAAACATATTCAAATTCTAACCGCCTGTGAATTGGTTCGGCAAGAGCAAAAAGGAAGGGAAATATATTATCATGTTAATCCTGATAAAATAATTGAAATTGACGAATGGGTTGAAAAATTCAAGAAGATATTCGAAACACAATTCAATCAATTGGATACCTTATTAAATAAACTCAAAAAATAAAAAGATGAACAACGATCTGTTATATGAATTAACTGTAGATAAAGCAGCTAAAAAAGTACATATTACCAGAGAATTTAATGCAGAATTAGCTCTCGTTTGGGATGCATTTACAAAAGCAGAATTGCTTGACCAATGGGTTGCTCCGAAACCCTGGCGGGCTACAACAAAATATATGGATTTCAAACCGGGCGGGCGCAGATTTTATGCGATGGTGAGCCCGGATGGAAAAATAGAGCGCTGGGCCATTCAAACCTATATTTCCATCAATCCCAAAACAAATTTTACATTATTCAATGCATTTTCAGATAAAGACGAAAATCCTGAACTACCAGGATCTGATTGGGACTATACATTTTCAGAAAAAGACGGAAAGACATTGGTGCAAATCACGATATACAATGAATCGTTGGAACGCATGGAAAAAATGATTGAATTAGGCTTTAAAGAAGGATTTGAAATGTCGTTGACAAATTTGGATGAATTATTGAAATCCTGATCAAAAAATCCGGGTCTCATCCGCAGAATAGTTTGGCAAACTCTGAGGCCCGGAATTTTAAATTTAAGTTTTGTGCTTATTTTCGAATCATGGTAAACAAACGTTTCGCAATTGCGGAATCCAAGTACCCGGACGAAAGGCATGAAAAAGAAAGTTGGAGAACGCAAGGAAGACAATTGCACAACTTGAAACAAACAAGAATTTGCAATGCATTCAATAAATACCTTTAAAAATATTAAGTAATTCGTATTTTATGAAAGTCTTATTAAGCACATTTGCTATTCTCTTAATTTGTTTCTCCTGTGATCCGGGCCATTTTGGAAAAATAGTAATTCAAAATGAAACCGGTTATCAGCTCGAGTTAAAATACACCACAAACCTGAAGGATACGACAATCAATATGCAACCAAAAACTTCTGTGAATATTTTAAACTTTGGCGGACTCGGAGCCGGGCAGGATTTCCAATGCTGCATCTATGAATTTAATGAGATCGCAATTCTCCCGTCCGACACAACAAAAACAATAACCAAATCTATTTCAGATGCGGGTAATTGGAAATTAATCAATGCAAACGAAAAGCGTTACAGCACCAAAGTAATAATTTGTGAATTTGTAATTCTTGAATCGGATATTCAATAAGCCGAGGATTATATCATAAAACATAAAAAATGGAATTCAGTCCTGCAAACCCAGTTATACAACTTTGCCTGAAAGGGATGGCATTGGAAGAAAACAATAAATCGAAGGAAGCCGGTGAAGTATTTCAAAATGGATGGGAGCTGGCTGCGAATGATTTTGAGAAATATTTATCCGCTTATTTTTTAGGGCGCATTCAGAAAAACCCGGATGATAAATTAAAATGGTTCGAAACAGCGCTGCAGTTTGCATTGAAAATAAATTCTGAATCTGTGAAGAGTGCTTACCCTACGCTTTATACAAATATCGCCCGATGCTATGAAGAATTGAACGAACCTGAGAATGCAAAAAAGAACCATGATCTGGCCATTTCTTTTACAAAACAACCGGATGATCAGGGGCCTTTTTTTCACGGCACAAAAGCAGATTTGAAGACAGGTGATTTATTAACCGCAGGAAAGAATTCAAATTATCAGGAAGGCCTTGTAATGAATCATATATATTTCACTGCACTCGTCCATGGTGCCGGGCTTGCTGCAGCATTGGCCAATGGCAATGGCCCTCAGCGTGTTTATATTGTTGAACCGACGGGAAGTTTTGAAAATGATCCCAATGTAACCGATAAAAAATTTCCAGGAAATCCTACCCGATCTTATCGCACATCTTCTCCTTTGAAAATAACAGGTGAAATAAAAGATTGGGCAAAGCTGCGGCCGGAAGAAATTGAAAAATGGAAAGAAAAGCTGGCAAATAATAAGGGAGAAATCATTAATTAACCGGCTGAATTACATGGCGTTCTTTTTTTCATGTTGCACGCTGTACATTGTTAAAGTCCAGAAAAATAAGTCCGGGATGCAGGCTTCTCACGCATTTGTCGAAGTTTATTTTTAAATTTGAAGTAGCCAGTTCCCAGTTACATGCAAACTGCAATTCACAAACCAGGCTCATCCTGGAATATTTTATTCACGTGTAATTTTTTACCTCTTGTGAAAAGGCTTGTCATGTTTTTCATTTTTGCTTTTTCCTTTTCATATTCTTTCACTCAAACAGCAAGGCAACAGGCTATAATCGATTCACTCATCAAAAAAATTTCAATTGCACCTGAGGATACTGCAAAGCTGCGTTTGTATATCAAATTGTATAATTGTTATCTTAATTGGAACCCTGCAGCGGGCATGGAAAATCAAACAGAAGGGGCAGCACTTGCCGCAAAACTGGATTGGAAGCAAGGATCCGCCAAATTGTATAACACCTTCGGGCGCATCAACTGGATGAATGGAAATTTCGAGCAGGCTCTGAAATACCATAATGATGCATTAGCTATTTATGAAAAATTGAATGATGACAAAGGTATAGCAATGATCACCACATATATTGGCCAGGATTACGCTGACTGGGGAAAATATTCGGAAGCATTAAAATATTTCAGCCTTGCGTTAAACATGTATAAGTCGATGGGTGATAAAGGCGGTGAAGCCGGATCATATTTATTTTTTGCTTTTGTATACGGTATAATGGGTAATACGGCAGAATCTGCAAAAGCAAATTATAATGCGTTAAAAATTTACGAATCACTTGGTGAAGAATATTCAATTGCAATTACAACTTCAAACCTTGCTGATAATTATATAAGTATGGGGAAATACGAATTAGCCCTTTCATATTATGAGCACGCTATAGAAATATTGAAAAAAAAACGTGATCAAATGAATTTATCGGGTATGTATATAAGCGTTGGTAATGTGTACTATACTTTGGGAAATACGGAGAAAGCAAAAGAGAATTTTGAAACTGCTCTTGAAATAGGTAAAGCAATTAATAATCCTTTTTGTATGGGACAGGCCTATAAAAATTTAGCCGAATTTTATGAGCGTCAGAACGATCTTAACGCAACTCTGGAGAATTACTTCGCTGCAGAAAAAATGTTTCAGTCAGTTTCAAATTCTCAGGAAATTGTAAAAGTTTGTAACGCAATCGGAAACTTGTATCTCCGTTTAAATAACCTGCCAAAAGCCAATGAATATTTTGTGAAAAGCTTTGATTTATTAAAATCTACGCCAAATATGCCGCTGATGGAAAATTATTACAAAGGTATTCAATTGCTGGACAGCGCCCGCGGCGACTGGAAAAGTGCTTATTTAAATTTTCGTCAGTACATTAATTACCGCGATAGCAATTACAGTGAAGAAAATATGAAAGCGACCATGCAAACTGTCCTGCAATATGAATTTGACAAAAAAGAAGCAGCTGCCAAAGCGGAGCAGGAGAAAAAAGATATACAACAGCGCACGATACGCAATTCTATTTCTGCAGGGCTGGCAAGTGCCCTCCTGTTTTTAGTGGTAGTGTACAGGCAACGAAATAAAGTTTCGAAAGCCAGAAAGCGCAGTGATGAATTATTACTTAATATTCTTCCTTCGGAAGTTGCAGATGAATTGAAAGAAAAAGGCTCAACAAATGCAAAACAATTTGATGAAGTAACGGTTATGTTCACTGATTTCAAAGGATTCACAAAAATTTCAGAAAAACTGTCCCCAACAGAATTGGTAGAAGAAATTGACTATTGCTTTAAAGCGTTCGACAATATCATCAGCAACCATAATATCGAGAAAATAAAAACAATTGGCGATTCTTATATGTGTGCCGGCGGACTTCCTGTTGCAAATAAAACAAATGCTATTGATGTCGTACAAGCAGCATTGGAAATTCAGCAGTTTATGATTGATCATAATACAAAACGTAAAAATGAAAACAGGGAAATATTTGAGATAAGGATAGGGATTCATTCAGGCCCCGTGGTTGCGGGAATTGTCGGGTTGAAAAAATTTGCTTACGATATCTGGGGCGATACGGTAAATATCGCATCACGCATGGAGCAAAATTCTGAAGCCGGTAAAATCAATATCAGCGGATATACCTATGAATTGGTGAAAGAGCAATTCAATTGCAGCTACCGCGGAAAAATAGAGGCCAAAAATAAAGGAGAGATTGATATGTATTTTGTGGAAACTGTTTCATGATAAATGCATCCTGTCTGTTTTCCTTAAATCAAATAAAGAAAAGGACAAAAACAATGATAGGAATAGCATGGTATGATTTATCTTAAACCCCGTTTTAATTTCAGACCAGTAAAATTTTATACTATGCTCAAAGAAATACATCCGAAATTACCCATGCGGGATAAACAACTTACAAAACAATATTATATCGAAAAACTGGGCTTTGAAAACCTCGGCAATTCTGATTACGAAGGTTACCTCATGCTGCAGAAAGATAGTATACAGTTACACTTTTTTGAATTCAAAGATCTTGATCCCAAAGAAAACTACGGGCAGGTGTATATCCGGGTGAGCGATATTGAGGAACTGTATCAATCCTTCCTCGACAAACAAATTGCCATCCACCCAAATGGAAGCCTGGAGTCAAAGCCGTGGGGCCAAAAAGAATTTTCAATTCTTGATCCTGATAATAACCTGATTACGTTCGGCGAGAAAAGGAATTGATTTCGGCATTCAGGAATTGCTCATCCGGTGGATAAGCATACCCATTAAAAAATTTCATTCTGAATTATTAACTTCGATAATAAATATAGTTCAACTTTAAACATTGAATAATGGATTTTTTAATTGACCTGTTTACGAGCCGACTCAGACTCGTTGCATTTGCCTTGCTAACCTTTTTTTTCATTCTCGAAACATTTTGGCCTTACTTGTTTAAAGTTAAAAATCGCCGACAACATACCATAAATAACCTCGGCCTTATGCTCCTTTTTATCCTTTTTTCATCTCCCATAAACTACTTAGGAACATACTGGTTCGATTATGTAACTAATAAAAATCTTGGTATTCTTAACTTAATTCACATTCCTAATGTTTTAAAAATTATTCTGGGTGTTCTATTACTCGATTTAGGAGATTATTTTTATCACAGGATCTCTCATAGATGGAAATTATTATGGAATTATCACCGCGTCCATCACAGTGATAATCAAATGGATGTGACAACTGGTTATCGCTTTCACCCATTTGAAAGTATAGGTTTACTGGCCACACAAGTCATTTCGTCTTTAATATTTGGATATGGACTTGAAACAGTTGCGATCTATTATACACTTTATATTCCTCTGGTTATTGCACAACATGCGAATGTTCGATTCCCTGATTTTTTTGAAAACATATTTGGGTATATTTTCTCTACACCAAATTTTCACAGGGTCCACCACTCTTATCCCCAATACCTGACTGATTCCAATTATGGAGATCTTTTTTCAATTTGGGACAGGATTTTTGGAACATATCAAAAAGTTGAACCATCAAAATTAAACTTCGGACTTGAAAATTATACCGATGATAAAGTACATACTTTCTGGTATATGGTTTCTCAACCATTTAGAAAAAAGTAAATGGGCTTTTAATAATATTCTTAAGAGAATTAGTAATATTTTTTCGGGCAATATTATTGCGATAAAAAAAGAATAGAAATTACATCAGCCTCGTTCTTTTAAAAATACGAAAAATAATAATTATCAAATAGAAACAACACACCTCAGGAATTAAAAACGATCCCCGCATTTTACTACCTTCGCAAAAAAATAAAAAAAAACAGATATGGGACATGTTTCAATTTACCTCAATTTTATGGGAAATGCAGAAGAGGCTTTCAACCATTACAAAAAAGTTTTCAATGCTGAATTTTCAACCCCTTTGATGCGCATGGGCGATATGCCTGCACAGGAAGGAATGCCGCAACTTTCGGACGCTGATAAAACAAAAGTGATGCATGTTGCATTGCCGATATTGGGTGGTATAGAAATTATGGGAACTGATATGCTTGAAAGTATGGGGCATAAACTGATTGAAGGAAATAATGTAACCATCAGTTTAAATCCGGATACAAAAGAAGAAGCCGACAAATTATATAAAGAACTTGCAAACGGCGGAACCGATGGTGTTGCACCACATGATGAATTCTGGGGCTACTGGGGAACATGCAAAGACAAATATGGGATTCGCTGGATGTTTAATGTTTCCAACCAACAGGCACAATAAAAATTTTAAAAAATCTATTATGACAGAAAATACAGTCAGGCTGCACAGGGTTTTCACCGCTTCACCTGAAAAAGTGTACCGTGCATTTACCGATCCGCTTGCCATCGCATCATGGCTCCCTCCTTATGGATTTTTATGCGTGGTGCACCATATGGATCCGCAAATTGGCGGGGAATTTAAAATGTCGTTCATCAATTTTACGACAGGCAACGGGCATTCATTCGGAGGGAAATACCTCGACTTAAAACCAAATGAATTTATTCAATACACCGATAAGTTTGATGATCCGAACTTACCGGATGAAATGAAAACTTCCGTCTGGTTAAGTAAAGTTTCATGCGGCACTGAAATAAAAATCACGCAGGAAAATATTCCGGCTGTAATCCCGGCAGAAATGTGTTATCTGGGATGGCAGGAATCTCTCGAAAAATTAAAAAAATTAGTTGAGCCGGAGATACCGGATGCCTGATACTATCCATTCAAATTGCGAAGAAAGCTGCGTTTAAACAGCAGATGAAGGGTAGCATAATTATGGAATACAACTCTGCTGTTCATCTTATTTGTGCAAGATTCCAAAAGCATAAATTATGATGCGACTTTTTCCGGTGAAACAATCTATTGTTCTTGCCGCAATTTTATTTGTTCAACCATCACCCGGTTTAACACAAAACCCGGTGAATTACGGTTACCGGTTTATTTATCATGATGAAAGAGATACGATCTATTTCAACAACTTTCAGGCAGATGGTTTATGTTTATCTCACTCCACAACAATAATGGATTCAATTCAAATTGACGGAAAGGGTGCTAAAGAAATTATTTTTTTCAGAAATGGTTCATGCAATATAAGTGAACATGGTGGCACGTTTGATATTGATGAATATACAAGCCAATCAAAATACGAAATCTGGAATCTGGATACGAGGGAAATGGTGTTTGAAGTGATCACTGCTTCCAATTCAATGTTCAACAAATTCATCGCCTATGCCGACCCGCAGCACATTAAAGGGAGCGTAGCTTCTTCCTGCTCGTTTAATATATACCCGGACGGAAGAATTCAAATCAGCAACGCAAAATCCGATTCAAATGTGCATGCAACAAAATGGAAAACGATTGTAAAAAATGGTGTGGAAGAAGATATTCTTGAAGAAACACCTTATATATACTATCCGATGGCCGTCAAAACGGAAGGAATCTATAGATTTGCAAACGGGGAATATGTGTTAGAATAATTGTATTTCACCGCAAAGCAAAAACTACTTACAACCATCCTGTTCAATGTATGCGGAAGATCAGAGAACTGTGGCAAAAAAATAAAGCTATCATTCTTTATAGCGTAAGCCTCGCTACTCTCCTCTTTCTGCTCAAATGGCTTGAACTCCGCTTTATTTTAATCGAACATTCATTTGAAGTGTATGCCGGCTGTATCGCGATACTTTTTACCGGCCTTGGAATCTGGCTTGCTTTGAAACTCTCAAAGCCGAAGATCAAAACAGTTGTAGTTGAAAAAGAGGTGTTTATTAAAAATGAAAATTTTGTTTTGAACGCAGCGCTTCTCACCGAACTCGGAATCAGCAAAAGAGAGCTTGAAATCTTGAATTTAATGGCTGCAGGAAACAGTAATCAGGAAATTGCAGCAAGACTTTTTGTGTCTGTGAGCACCGTTAAAACCCACAATCAAAATCTTTTTGATAAGTTAGATGTGAAAAGACGGACACAGGCGATTGAAAAAGCAAAAAGACTGCAGCTCATCCCCTGAAACCTCCTACTTTTGGATGAAAATCCCTTTGCTTTCAGAAAAATAGCCGAAAGTATGAGCGGAAAATGCCTGTCTCTTTTCAGATTTGCAGCAACAAAAAAAATAAACAATGAAAAAAAATATTCTCGTTTACGGCCTGATCTCAGGCATTGTGGTTTCCGTTTTAATGCTCGCATCTGTCAATTACTACAGCCATTGCGAAGGCAGTGTGGATTACAATACAAGCATGCTGATCGGTTATGCTTCAATGCTCGTTGCATTTTCACTTGTTTTTGTAGGTATCCGCAATTACCGCGATAAATTCAATGATGGAATAATCAGCTTTGGGAAAGCATTTAAAATCGGATTATTTATTGTATTGATCGGATCCACAATTTATGTGGCTGCATGGCTGGTTGATTATTTCTATTTCGTCCCGGATTTCATGGATAAATATGCTGCCCAGATGGTGGAAGAACTGAAAGCAAATGGAGCAAGCCAGGCAGACATTGATGCAAAGACTGCGGAGATGACAAGTTTTATCAATAATTACAAAAAGCCTTTGTTCAATGCGATGATGACCTATATGGAAATCCTGCCTGTCGGGCTTGTTGTTACCATTATCAGTTCACTTATCCTCAGAAGAAAAGTTGCAAATCCGGTAACAAAATAAATCAGCATGAAAAAAATATTTGCCCTAATTTCGATTCCTCTATTAATTACCGCAGCAATCGTGACTGTTGCTGCAAACAACAGTTCTAAAAATCAAAAAACAAAAAATATGGAAGAGCATAAAAATCAGGCGGATAATTCTTCAACCAACGACACAACGCCAAAAGTAACGGGCATCGGAGGTGTTTTCTTTTTTTCAGATGATCCGGCTCAAACGAAAGACTGGTATGCAAAAAATTTAGGGCTCGAGATAAATGACTGGGGTTCGGCAGGATTTGAATCCAGAAATATCAATAATCCGGAAGAAATTAATTCACTGCAATGGAAACCTTTCAAGAAAGGATCAGCGTATTTCGCACCTTCCACAAAAGAATTTATGATCAATTATACGGTGCAGAATCTGGAAGGCCTTGTAGAAAAATTAAAGGCCAATGGTGTAACAATTGTGGACAGCATTGAAACTTATGACTTTGGAAAATTCATTCATATTATGGATGCAGACGGCAATAAAATAGAATTATGGGAGCCCATTCACAATGATTGAAAGGATTTAATTTTTTCCGGCTTATGAAAATATCCGGCAATTAAAATTTTGTCTGCATTGAAAACGGCACATTTCCCAAAATCAAGAATTGCAACGATTGACGTTTCATCAATCGGCGTGAAGCGACATCATATTGTTGCATTATTAGAAATTGATGTCACCGGAATCAGAAGAAAAATTAGCGATAATGAAATTGGCGGCAACACCATATCCTTTACAGGCTGGATGCTGAAAGCAATTGCACACAGCCTGAAGAAATATGAACATCTTGCCGGGTTTTTAAAAGGGAAACGAACAGTTGCTTTTTTTGAGGATATAACGATTTCACTTCTTGTGGAGAAAGAATTAAATGGCCACAAAATTCCATTGCCGTTATTAATTGAGAAAGCAGATAAAAGAAGTATACAATCGATCAGCAGCCAAATTACGGAAGCTAAAAATCAAATCGTTTCCGGAAATAATATCGTATTGCAAAAGAGATCATTGAGATTCGAAAACCTGTACTTTTTATTGCCGGGTTTCATCAGGAGATTGTTTTGGAGATATTTAATCAAACATCCACGACTTGCATTTAACAAAATGGGAAACGTATCCGTTAATTCCGTCGGAATGAAAGGAAATGCAGATGGCTGGTTTATTCCGATTGCCATCCATCCGGTTTGTTTCGGTATCGGGAGAATTTTCAAAAAGCCCGCTGTGGTAGATGATAAAATTGAAATCCGCGAAATGGTAAAAGTTACTGTTCTGATGGATCATGATGTTGCAGACGGCGGAGACATGACGAGGTTTATCAGCAGTTTGACAGAAGTAATTGAAAATGCCAGCGAAATTGATCAGGTACAACACATATAAAGCTGATTTAATAATAGGTACCGGCATATCGGTTCTTCTATTTATTGTATTGGTGGGGTTGAGTTATTTTGCGACTATCAAACAACAGGTGAATTTCAAACTGGGGTTTCCATTTATTTTTTATTATCAATTCATTGTTGACGCTGGTATACAACACGGCTCCATGCCGGGTAAATTTGCGCTGGATATAATACTTACCTGGGTGATTACGATCCTGTTGCTGATTTTATTTAAAAGGAGAAAATATAAAAACACAAATCTTAATGAAATAAAATTTGACCAAAGAAAATAAACAGGTAAAACAATTCGGAGTGAAGAATGGAAAATTCAAATAAAATGTCAGAAGTAAAATATTATTATGCAAAAAAATCAGCCTCGAAAGTGATATTCAGATTATGTGTGATTGCTGTAATATTTACAATCCTTTTATTTGTCGTCTACGGCAATATTCCGGATATGCCCTATGGAATAATTTTCTTCTGGGGAATATATATCCTAATAACCGGATACGCTATTTTATATGCATACCGCAACAAACCAACTCTGATCATTGATGAAGAGGGGCTGATTGACAATGCATCCTTTAATGGCCTTGGAAGAATTGCGTGGGCGGAAATAAGACAGATTGAATTAAAGCAGGGTATAAATATGCGTTTCCTGTGCATTCACCTGTTTGATCAGAAAAAGAAATTAGAAGAAATGAATTCATTTAAACGTATCATCCTGAAAACCAATTTGAAAAAACTCGGCACGATTTGCACGATCCCGGAAATTTCCATTAACGCAGATTTAGAAGAAATTATACAGGAAATGGACAGCTATTTGAAACCCGATAAAATACAACGTTGAAATTTTCAATATCCCGTCTTCCAATATCTTAAAATTTATTTATTTTGGCATTTTGCAAATACTATATCATATGTAAATCCACATTCGTACATTTATGACACATTTGAAACACGAAAAGAAAATCAATTTATTCTTAATCTGCGGTTTTATCATTCAGCCTACGTTAACAATCTTGTCATTTGTTTTTTATCCGCCGGATCTGACGGCAGAATTCCCAGTGTATCATGAAGCGGGTGTGATGTTGATGGTTTGCGGCGGTGCCTTCGGGATTGGAGCCCTTACACTGATGGGTATTAAACTCGCAGATGAGAAAAAGGTATTACCTGCCGCAGGATTTACCATGCTTGCAATAGCAAGCGGTGTACTCACTACTTCCATATTTGAAATCACTCAGATCGTATCTTATGAAACCTATGAAAAGTTTTACAGGATTCAAACCTGCGGTAATTTTTTATATCTCCCGGGAATGATCCTGGTTTCAGAATACACGGATTTTAAAAAGTGGACCCGCTATATCGGATTGCTCAGTTCTGTAACATTGATCACTGCGAGCATTATGTTTCTTGGAGGAAACAGAAATTTCACAAAACTGGAAGCAGTTTCAAATATCGGATACTTATTATTCTTTATTACGTTTTACAGCTGGGGCTACAATACTTATATAAATTGGAAAAAGAAAAAATCAGAATAAAATCCAACCTGCAAGACGGGGAGATTTGTGTGCTTGAAAGTGAAATTTCCAAACCCGGTCAATAAATTTGTTACGTAGTATAAAATGTATAAAATGAACAAAGAAATTCTTGCATACAACAAATCGCAATCCCCTGAAGACAAAAAAATTTGTGATCTCCTTGCAGAAGAAATCAGCCTGCACCTGCCGGATGCCGAAAATAAAGTATGGCATGCACATCCGGTGTGGTTTTTAGACGGGAATCCGATTGTTGGTTACAGTAAATTAAAAGGTTCAGTGCGCTTGCTGTTCTGGAGCGGGCAGTCATTTGATGAAGCCGGCCTTGAAAAAGAAGGAAGTTTTAAAGGTGCAGAAAAAAGATATACATCGGCAGATGAAGTGAATAAAAAGGATTTAAAACGCTGGCTTAAAAAAGCAAAGGAAATTCAGTGGGATTATAAAAACATCGTAAAACGAAAAGGTGTATTGGAGCGCTTAAAATAGTTCTTGTCCATGGCTGCTAAAAAGCAAAATACGATTCCTGAAGATAAATTAATGCTATATGAAAAACTGACAGCAACAATTCGCGGCATTGAAATTAAAGGCGTAAGTATGCCTTATACTTCTGTAAACGGACATATGTTTTCATTTCTGGATAAGGAAGGCAACCTCGGACTCAGATTACCACTCCCGGTGCGAACGGAATTTCTTTCCAAATTCAAAACAACTCTTTGCGAAGCACATGGTACTATTCTGAAAGAATACGTACTCGTGCCTGATGCTGTTTTTAAAAATACTGGTAAACTAAAATCTTATTTTGAAATCAGCTTTCAATATGTGGCCGGCTTAAAACCAAAGACAACAAAAAAATAATTGCAACAAAACAATTAACCCGTTTCTGAAATAAATTTCTCATTAAATTCAAAACAATGACTGCAAAAAAATCAAAACTTGCCATAATTAAAACAAAACCTACATCCGATAGTGTTACCGAATTCATCAATAAACTACCCGACGAACAAAAACGAAAAGATTCGTTTGTACTTGTTGAAATGATGAAAAAAGCAACAGGTGAAGAACCGGTTCTATGGAGCAATTCAATTATCGGATTTGGCAATAAACGTTATAAAAGCCCGAACACGGGAAGAGAAGTGGACTGGTTGCTGATTGGTTTTGCTCCGCGAAAAGCAAATCTTTCCTTGTATATCAGTGTCGGCATCCAGGAACATGCAGATGCACTTAAAAAACTCGGCAAGCATAAAACCGGTGCAGGTTGCTTATACATCAATAAACTGGAAGATGTTGATCTGAAAATATTAAAGGGAATGATAGAAGAAACATTAAAGCACAGGTAAACCGATACGCAGCATTTGCCGGCACACGAATTTATTTAACTTTGTTTTAATGATTTTTATAGCCGGCATTGTCATCTCAATATTTTTATCCGCCTTATTGCTGTTTAAAAAAAACAGGAGCCCGGGTGATAATTATTTGCTCTGCTGGTTTATTTTAATCACAATCCATCAATTTTATTATTATTTCGATCATTCCGATCTTTTTACCGAATATACAAGTATCATCGGTTTTGATTTACCCATCCCGCTTATGCATGGCCCCTTTCTTTTTTTATATGCGTCAGCACTCGTGGGAAAATTACCGGAAAGAAAAATAAACAGGCTGCTGCATTTCCTTCCTGCACTGATTTGTTATTTATACCTGGTCGATTTTTATTTACTTACCGGCGAACAAAAACTTTATATCATCGACCATGAAGGAGTCGGGTATGAAGCATTTTTAACGATTCGGTTTGCAGCAATTATAATTTCCGGAATTACCTATGTCCTCCTTACAATATTATTATTGCGAAAACACCAGCGGAAAATAAAAGAAAATTTTTCCGACATTGAAAAAATAAACCTGAAGTGGTTGCAATATTTAAATTTCGGAATTGGTATTATCTGGTTAACTGTAATTTTCGGGACTGAGGAACTCACATTTGTTGCAGTGGTGATCTACGTACTATTTATCGGGGTATATGGCATCAGGCAGACGCCGATATTTACAAACAACGGCATGCCGGCTGAAGGCTCTGATCTCTACCCGGAAAATTTAAGTCCAGGTTTGGCGGACACCGTCCCGCCATCCATTGAATCCGAATTACAAGAAAAAGAGGCACGGATTCTAACAGACACCACTAAGCCGCTGCCCGTGAGGGAAAAATATAAAAAATCGGGTTTGAACAACCAGGATCTTGAAACGATCAACATGCAATTAACCGGGCTCATGGAAACTGAAAAATTATATACAGATCCTGAAATAACACTTGGAGATATTGCACAAAAGCTGCACATCCACCCGAACTATCTTTCTCAGGTTATAAATACCGTCTTCAATAAAAACTTCTACGATTATATAAATGAACAGCGGGTGGAAGAATTTCTGCGGATTGTAAAGGATCCAAAAAACCAGCATTTCACTTTACTTTCACTCGCTTTCGGTTGCGGTTTTAATTCCAAGTCTTCCTTTAACAGAAACTTCAGAAAGGTAACCGGCCAATCTCCTTCCCATTACCTGCGTGAGATTGAAGTGCACCTCGAAGAGGTTGGTTAAATTTTCTTTTTGTGGTGTCAACTTATAAGATGGGGCGATTTCGCTTGTATCCCGCTGTTTCTTTGCTCCGAATTTTAAACAATCAAAGAAAAAATGAAAATGAAAATCAACAGAAATTTATTGATGGCAACTGCATTTTGCAGTGCCATTCAATTCGCCTCAGCACAGGATGTGCATCTCCACATAAACACTGAATGGGAAGAATGTTCCTTTCAGCTCGATCCATCTCTTACACAGGAAGAATGGCACCAATTCGCTTCTGAAGCTGGAATGGTAACCTATTTCCGTCCTGTAATCGGGGCAGAGCCGCTCGGACCCGGCCATTTCCAATTTGCCATTTTACAGTGGAATACCGGTATCGATGAAACGGATAATGCCTGGAACAATACATTCGTGCATCCCGATTCAACCCATTACCTGGTTGGTGGAGACATATTGCCTTTTCCCGGTTTGAACCTGCGTGCAGGGCTGACAAATAAAATTGATGCGGGCATTTACTGGACCGCCAGGCCGGGGGCAAATTATGGATTGATTGGCGGACAACTGCAATACAATATTGTGAATGATACGGTTAAAAATTGGGCCTTGGCTACCCGCCTTACCTTTAATTCACTTTACGGCCCCGAGGATTTGAATTTGGCAGTGTATGGTGCAGATATTTTTGTCAGCAAAAAAATTCCCCTGTTTTCCGATTGGGCAAGTATAACACCTTATGCAGGTGCATCAGCTTACATTACACATGCACATGAAAAAACAGAAGCTGTTGTTTTGGAAGATGAAAATATTTTTGGTGTGCAGAGTATGCTCGGGCTCACGACAGAAATTTACTTCATCACCCTCGGTGCTGAATACAATTTTGCAAATGTGAATACGCTCTCTTACAAAATTGGGGCAAATTTCAAATTTTAGCAGTTTCGTTATTTTGCAAAATTATTTTGTGCCTTCCATTTTGAGAAACCATTTCATGACAATTTAATATTTCAGGTTTTGTAATGTATAAACTCACCCGGTTCGAACGGGACCTGGTGGGTTTTATTTCATATTGATTTCCTCTGCCCCAACCACAAATGCGGATTCAATTAGTAAAAATTTGCAGGCTCCATTGTCATTGCTATTTTTATAATTCAATTCAACCTTTTATTCGTCAAACAAATGAAACCCAAAATGAAACCTGTTTACTATCTGCTGATTGGAATAATTACAGTCACTGCAGCACATCTTACAATTAGTATTGATCTCGCAGGCTGGATTGCATATGCACCATTTTTACTCTACCTGCGAAATACACACGGAAGAAAATCAAGGCTGTTGTTTTTAGCGGGGCTCATTATCGCATGGTCGTTTTGCATCGCAAAAATTTTGTCTCCACCCATGCCATTTGTTATGATTTTCCTTTATTCTGTGCCGATCAGCCTCATACATCTTCCCGGTTTTTTAATATGGGATAGATTTAAAGACCGTAAATATGCAATACTGTTATTTCCATCTCTGATGATTTTGCTGGAATGGATACAATATTCATTCACTCCTTTTGCAAGCTGGGGTGTTGCAGCATATACACAATCGCATAATATTTTTCTGATGCAAAGCCTTTCCTTATTCGGAATGCCGGGATTGAGTTTCCTTGTGTATTGGGTAAATATTTGTATCGCAGAAATTGCGTTTTCTAAAAAAACTACCAGGCTTCAATTGCAAATACCTGGTATTACAATTTGTCTGCTTTTTATTTTCGGCGGATTGCGTTATGAATTGAATAAAGCACATGGCAAAGAAATGATAAAAGTAGCAGCTGTTGGAAGTGATTCGGATGTGACCGGATTTCCTTTGCCTTCAAAAGAAATAAATGATAAGGTAAAGGAGGATTTATTCAGCAATACAATATTTGCCGCGGAGTCCGGTGCAAAACTGATCGTATGGAATGAAGCTTCCACTTTTATAATGCCTGAAGAAGAAAATACATGGAAAGATTCTTTATCTGCCCTTGCAAAAAAAACAGGGGTTCCAATTGTAGCGGCATTTATTGTTCCGGTTTCAGAAAAGCCAATGCGTTATAAAAACAATTATTTATTTTATGATGCCGGTGGAAATTTATTATTTACCTATAATAAACATCAACCCGTTCCTGGTGAACCTGCAGTAAAGGGAAAAGAAAAATTGCAGGTGTTTGATATAGATGGTGTAACTACCGGTGCAGTAATTTGCTATGATTATGATTTCCCTTATCTGGCAAAAGGGTATGGTGCATTAAATGCAGACCTTGTTGCCGATCCTTCGTCCGATTGGCGTGGAATCGATCCGTTGCACACCAGAATGGCTGCATACCGTGCAGTAGAACAAGGGCATTCCATTTTACGCTCAACACGGTTTGGTTTGTCGGCAGCGATCACACCATATGGAGAATTTTCAGCACAGATGAGCAGCTATGATAAAAACGATAAGGTGATGATGGCTTTTTTGCCGGTGCAGGGTGTTAAAACAATTTATTCCGTTATTGGTGACACGTTTGTTTATTTATGCATTCTGTTTATTTTATTTTTTCTTTTCACCGGCTTACGCCCCGTTAAAAAATAAAAGTATCCAAAAAACAATTTTACAAATGAGGTATTGATGAAAAACCCTGAAATGAAATTATATGTTTTCAGTATTTGCATTTTGATGCAACATTTTGTTTCGGGGCAATCTTCAGAAAATTTTCCGTTTCATTTTCAGGTAACAAACATCGAAGAAACCGATGCATTCTTTACAAAAGATTCCGTTTGGAGAGGAGCAGATGGTGCATCTTCAATTGACCTCGAAAATGGAAATATATTGTGGTTGTTCAGCGATAGTTTTATTTCTTCCGATGGTTCGGGCACACGACATAGTTCCACGATCATCAGAAATAGTATAGGCATACAACATGGGTATGATCTTAAAACCGCAGACATTACTTTTTATTGGAATGATCAGGGAAATAATCCGGGCGCATTCTTTCACCAGCAAGGTGATTTTTGGTATTGGACAGGGCACGGAACAATGATAAAAGATAAATTGCTGGTGTTTCTGATCAAGGTAGAAAATAAAAATAATGCGATCGGGTTCGAAGCAACAGGATGGGCTGCGGTGCTAATATCAAATCCATATGATACACCATCAGAATGGGATATGCATTATATAAATGGCATTGAAACGTATGGAATCATCGCGGGATCTGCGGCCGTATTAAAAAATGAAAATTATATTTATGCATTTAGTGTTGCAGAACCCGATACACATGAAGTATTTTTATTGCGCTGGAAAATTGACGCTGCTTATCTTGGTGATTTGCATGATCCGGAATGGCTTATAAACGGTCAGTGGGTTTATCGCACGGCAGAAATGCAAACTCCTTCTCCCCTTTTTATCGGGCAAACTGAATTTTCGGTACACTATGACCCCGGAATTAAAAAATATATTCAGATTCAAACGTATGGCTTCGGCAAAAGCGAAATAGGTATCAGATTAAGTGATAGCCTGGAAGGGAAATGGATGGAACCGGTGATGATCTATAAACCGGATTTTCCGGCTGTGAACGATCCTTTGATCTATGCAGCAAAAGCACATCCCGAGCTTTTATCTGATGGTATATATATCACCTATAACGTGAATAGTTTTGATTTTATGGAATTACTAAAAAACAATAGTATTTATTTTCCGAAATTTATAGCTTTAAAAATTATAACGGAATGATTGTTTAGTGAATCTTTGTATTTGTAAATATGAATCTGAATGAGTGAAGCGGAAGAATATGATAAGAAATTACTTGAACGCATATCCATGTTCAACGATGCTGTTTATGCGATCGTTTTAACCCTGCTTGTTTTGGAATTGCATTTACCGGAACTGGCAGACAGTTCATCCTTCGCCGAAATGCTGCAAGGCCTGAGTGAGATCCGGCCTGAATTATCTGCTTTTGTATTAAGCGTTTTGCTTGTCGGTGGAAACTGGATCGCCAGTGTAAATGTGCAAAGAGTGCTGAGCAAAACAAATGAACTCTGTCTCGTTTTAAGCGTCACTTACCTCATCATCATATCGTTATTCCCTTTTACCTGCGAAATTATAGGCAGCTATCCCGATAATCCGGGATCGTATCTGATCTTCGGAGCATTGGCAAGTGCAATGACGATCAATGCTTATATATGGATGGGCAATATTTACAAAAATAAACTCCTGCATAAAAATGCAGATTATAAAGAATGGAAGAAACTTTTAAAGCGACTGCCGTTTGCTTTACTCTTTTTAATTGTGATCTCATTCAGTGCATTTATCAGCACAAAACTTTCCTTTATTCTTTTTTTAATTGCCAATATATTGCCTTTTATTCTTACACGGTCTTTTAAACTGCATCACAAGAATGAAACGATTGAATAAAATTTCAATATGGAATCTGATTGTTTTATCCTGCAGGGAAATCATTCCAACTAATTCGTATGAAAGCAGTTGTTTATAAAAAATACGGCCCGCCGGAAGTTGCAGTTTTAACTGAAACAGATAAACCGGTACCAAAAAAGGATGAAGTTCTGATTAAAGTATATGCATCAACCGTGAACAGAACGGATGCCGGATTTCGAAGTGCTCAATATTTCATTTCGCGTTTCTGGAGTGGATTATTCCGTCCGAAATATCAAATACTGGGTTGCGAATTTGCAGGAATAATTGAAGCCACCGGCGAAGAGGTCACATCATTCAAAACAGGTGATAAAGTATTCGGCTATAATGATAAAACCTGCGGTGGTCACGGCGAATATTTAACGGTTCGGGAAAATGATGCCATCACATATATTCCCGGTAATCTCCAATTTATTGAGGCAGCGCCATTAACTGAAGGTGCGCATTATGCATTGAATGATATACGTGCCTCAAAAATTAGAAGCGGACAGAAAGCAATGGTTTACGGAGCAAGCGGTGCCATCGGTTCGGCAGCTGTGCAATTGCTCAAATATTTAGGCGTCTTCGTTACTGCCGTTTGCAATACAAAAAATATTGCGCTTGTAAAAAATCTGGGTGCGGATGAGGTGATAGATTATCAAACGCAGGATTATAGGAAAACGGAAAATAAATTTGATTTTATTTTTGATGCTGTGGGAAAAAGTTCTTTTGGGAAATGCAAACCCTTGTTATCAAAAAAAGGAATTTATATTTCAACGGAATTAGGCAAAAATGCCGAAAATATTTTTTATGCTCTTGTCACTCCGCTGTGGCCGGGAAAAAAAGTATTATTTCCAATTCCGGTGATAAGCAGGAAAGATGTTGATTTTTTTAAGGATTTGGTTGAAAAGGGTGCCTTTAAACCGGTGATAGACAGAATTTATACATTGGATCAAATTACGGATGCTTATAAATATGTGGAATCCGGGCAGAAAACAGGTAATGTTGTTTTGAAAATAATTGATGCCTGAAATAAAATGCATATTTCTATTCCCTCAGCCTGAAGTCTTCAGGTAGCTATATGCAAATTCGTTTATATTTGGAAATGAATTAAATATACAATTGCATTCGTGAAGCCGCATAAATCTGAACAGAATAAAAAAGAAACGTCGAGAATAGAAGCATTCAGCGACGGGGTATTTGCCATTGCAATTACGTTGCTTGTTCTGGAACTGATCACGACCCTGGATCCCGCATCCGGGCAGGGTTTGATCGAAACCGGGCTTGAACACTGGCGCTCTTTCGTTGCATTCACGATCGGATTTATCACGATAATGGTTTGCTGGATAAATCATCATATTGCATTGGAATACGTTCAAAAAGTGGATACAAGATTTATGTGGGTGAACGGGTTTTTATTATTCCTGGTCACTCTCACTCCATTTCCAACTGCTATTCTTGCACAATATCTCGAAACAGAAAGCCAGATAGCACTTTCCGTTTTTGGCTTTAATTATTTTTTGATTTCCATTGCCGCAGACGCAATTTGTTCGTATGCATACAACCATCATTTAATTGAAGAAAAAGACCGGCAATTTTATTCTGCCTATAAATTCATTTACCGCTACGCCACATTTTATTTACTGATCGCTTTTCTGCTCACGTTTATCTCGATCATCATCCCAATCGTTTTATACGTGATTTTATTTGTTGTTTTTGCAGCCCCGAAAGAATTCACCAACAGAATAAATAATTTCCGGTCACGTAAGAAAAAATAAAATTGTATTTACATTATCATCAAAAGAGAATTCTATCCAAAACTGAAGATCAATGCCACGCTTGAAAAAAATTAAATCATTTCTGCCCCTTGCGAATTTATTGTTGTTTTCCCTTTTTGTTTCTGCACAGGAAAACAAATCAAAGCCATTTGAACTTGGTGTTATTGATGAGATATACTCTTCGGAGCTTTCGGAAACAAGGATATTAAATATTTACATTCCCGAGGGTTACAACGCATCCGACACTGTGCATTATGCAGTTACCTATCTGCTGGATGGTTCGGCAGATGAAGATTTTATCCATATTTCCGGCCTCTATCAGTTTAACAGCTTCGAATGGATCAACAGAGTGCCAAAAACAATTGTTGTAGGTATTGCATCTGTCGACCGCCGCCGCGATTTTACATTTCCAACTACCATTGAAGAAGATAAAATCAATTTTCCCACAACCGGTCATTCCGAAAAATTCATATCATTTATCGAAAAAGAATTACAACCCTATATTGATAAAAAATATAAAACCAATAATTCTAAAACAATTATCGGTCAATCGTTAGGAGGATTACTTGCTGCAGAGATATTATTAAAGAAACCGCAATTATTTAATTCATATATTATAGTGAGTCCGAGTATATGGTGGGATAACGGCTCTTTGCTCACACTCAATTCAGCAATACTTGAAGAAGGTTATTCCCGCCCAACATCAGTTTTTATTGCAGTGGGGAAAGAAGGCCTTGCTCCTACATCTCTCCCCCATAATATGATAGCGGAGGCAAATCTCCTTGAAGAAAAACTGAGAAATGCAAAAAACAAAAACCTGAAAATTTATTTTGATTATTTACCTGATGAAGATCATGCTACCATTTTGCATCAGGCTGTTTATAATGCAATGAAAGTGGTATATGGTAATTGAGTTGAAAATCCCGTCAGGTTCAATGAATTTACAGGTTGAATTACAAGTGATTTGCCGACCATTTACAAAATGAAGCTGCAAAACAAATGATGCTTATCAGCATTGTGGTAATGACCCCTGTTCTTTTGAAATATATTTCCAAATTCTTAGATTTGATTATTAAATAAATCTTTAAAGCCCAAATTATGAAACGAATTGTATTTTTACTGACCGGCTGTTTTATCAGCCTTACACTGTTTGGCCAAAATCAGGCGGATACGTATATTAAAGAAGCACAGGACCTAATTGCCAAAAAAGAATATAAACAGGCACAGCTCAGCCTGCAGGACGCAATTAACGAGCTCAATAATCTGATAGCGGCACAGATTGCAGAATCATTGCCGGATGAAATCAACGGGTTGAAATCAGAAGGTGAAGATAATTCCGGTACTGGTGCTATGGGCATGTTTGGCGGCGGATTCCAGATTTCGAAATCATATAAAAACCCGACGAAAGAAGAAAATGATGCAGAGGTGCAAATGATTGCAAATTCACCGTTGCTCAGCAGCATGAGCATGTATCTTTCGAATCCTTCCATCATGGGGCCGGAATATAAAAGTGTGAGAGTGGGCACGCAACGTGCGATTTTAAAAAGCAACATGGAAGATTATGACGGCAAATCAATCCGTGTCAGTGAACTTCAAATACCGCTGAGTCAGACGCTTATTACCATCAACCTGAGAGGCTTTGCGAGCGAAGCTGATGAACTGGCATTTGCTTCAAAACTTGATATAGAAAAATTAAAAACAGCGTTGGGCGAATAAGCTGTTGTTTTTATTTTGATTCCTCTTTTTTCTTTGTATTCGAAATGGAAGACAGAATTCCGGATAAAATCGATTTGAAGCAATAATTGATCATATATTTTTCAGTATTGCGTTCAAAATAGATCTCACCGGTTCTGATTCCCTGCCCGGGTTGCGGATTTGCGTCTTTTACTTTCATATTTGCAAGAATGGTTAAAAGGCGCTCTTTCATCGCCGTCGTATCATCCGTATTTTTATTTTTCAATGTGAGATTAAGATCATGATATAAAAAAACCATTGTTCCGGTGGAATTAAAATTATTTGCGGAAAAATTAAAATACATATTATCAACCGTTCCTGAATTCACAAAGACGTATGCATTTTTTTCAACGATTGGATTTAAATCTTCCGCATGCATTGCACTGGCGGAGCCTTTGAAAGTAAATCTATTCTCAGGATCAAATAATTCCGCTTTCATGTGCATGCGAAATTCACTTTTCCCCATAATGAATGTTTTCGCGATGATTTCAAACATTGAAGTATCATTTGCAGAGACACTGTCGTTGGTAATACAATAAGCCTGCATCTGCACATCTTCAAAACGCACCTTACCGGGTTGATTTGATTGTGCACCATGCTCTTCATATACTATTTCACCATCCAGAATAAAAAGTGAATCAACTTTCAATACAGCCGGGTAATCGTACATCATTTCCTGCAGCATTGGACGTTTTTGCCGGTTTGGTGTTTTACGTGCATCTTTAAATATTGCTGCGTCGATCTGGCCAAGTTCAATATAACTTGCTTTGAGATTTCCAGTCTGAATACATTCGGCAAGAGAGAAATCATGCATATAAATATTGCTCACCACCGCATCCATCCTGCTGGTTACATGGGCCCGCTTGTCTGTAAAATCATAATTTTCATAATTCGGATGACTCACAAAACTATCCATGGATAATAATTTTGCATCAGAATCATAATGTAAGTCATTAACAGAAAAAGTATACATACTGTCAGAAGTTATTTCTGCAAAATAGGGTATACTGAGATCTACAGCATGGAAAATACGGATGCTCAAAGTATCATATTTTTTCATTTCCAGTCCTGAAATTTTTATCTCTCCCTTCTGCATAATAAACCTCTGCGGCGTCAATGTATCCTGAATCGAAAAACTTAATTTATCAAAAAATAATTTATCTACCAGAATATCCATCGGCAGAATAATTGGTTTTACAGAATCATTTTTAAAAGGAATTTCTCCATTCAGCTCTGTGCCTGTGATACGTATTTGATTTATAAGCAGATCATCATGGAAAAGAATCTTGAACAAATGCATTCCGCTGCAGCTGATTGAATTGATCTTCCCGCTTAATCCATCCCCATTTACTATTGAATCACGCGGCGAAATACGAATGTTATCCAACTTTACTTCTCTCCTGAATAATGAAACATGAATATCTTCAACATCAATCAGGTAAGCAGATTTTTGCTCGCTTAATGCGGACCTGATTTTTTTATCAGCCCATGGTTGCACGAACAAGATTGCAACAGCAAACAGTAATACGCTGATACAGGAAATTGTTATGATTATCCGGATGATTGTTTTTCTTTTCATGGATGAATTTGGCGTATTATTAAAGCAGAGGTGCAATAGCATTCAAGTCTTATACTGAGCATAACCTGACATACCTTTACAAAGCATTATAGTTCCAAATATGATGCAATCCGGTAGATTCGTTTAAAATGTGCACTGCATAAAATCTAAACAATAATCCTTGAGCAATAAATTCCTCACCTAAACTGCAATAAGCGGGAATTTCATTTCCCATTTCCAATCAAATTATATTTACATTCGTAAAAAACGGACCTTTTATGTTTTTGAGAATGGAGCAAACAGGTGAGATAAAATTAATCGGCATGCATATGCGCATGTCGTTTGCTGAAAATAAAACAACCGATTTGTGGCGGTCTTTTATGCCGCGGAGAAAAGAAATACCGGACCGGAAAGGGCCGGAATTATTTTCAGTTGAAATATATAACAGCACTTATTTTTTCCAAAAATTTGATCCTGAAACCCAATTTGAAAAATGGGCTGCCGTAGAAGTAACGAACCTGCTTTCCATTCCTGATAAAATGGAAAGTCTGATCATACCCCAGGGTAAGTACGCAGTATTTCTTCATAAAGGGCCTGTAAGCGAAGGAAAAAAAACCTATACGTATATTTTTACAAGCTGGCTTCCTGCTTCAAATTTTCAACTTGACGACAGGCCACATTTTGCATTGATGGGTGAAAAATATAAAAATGATTCAGCTGATTCGGAGGAAGAAATATGGATTCCTGTAAAAGAAAAAGCATCTGCAGAATAAGATACGCATATCGCTTTTATACATGATTGAAAATTCCCTGAAACATGCATATCCGGGCAGTCCGGTTATGCTATGAATTATTTGAATTGAGATGATTATCTTTAATCAACCATTTAAAGAACCCACGCATGAAACCTCAGGCTATATTACTCATCGTGCTGACAATCCTATTATGTTCATTCAACTTGCAGACACCGGTTGAAAATTTTGAAGTAAAGGAAGGTACGATCACCAACCTGTACGACGCCTTCGGAAAAAACAATTCACTTATCAAAGATTTTGGTTTTTCCTGTATTACAAAATATGCCGGAAAAACAATTTTATTTGATGCAGGCAGTAATGCAGATGTTTTTAAACATAATATTGAATCCCTAGGAATTGATCCTGCGTTAATAGATATCGTTGTTGTTTCGCATGCGCATTTTGATCATTTAAACGGTTTGGATTATTTATTGAAAGTAAATCCGGCAGTAAAAATTTATTTTCCATATGATATTTTTTGGGGAGCACCTGTTCCCTACGATGCAACCGGGCAGGAGCCGGCAGTAAAAGATTCGCTGCCTGTATACATGCAATATTTTGACGGAGGGAACACAAAATTTTCAATCAACCAGACAGGCAGATTCTGGAATGCAAATATTGAATTTATTAAAACATCAAAAGAAATTCTGCCCGGCCTGCAAATCATTGCAACAAGTTCGGAATATATCGGTTATTTCTCCTGTTATCCGGGGAAGAGTTTTGTAGAAGGCCAGTTTGACCAGGCAGCGGATGCGTGCAAAAACACCAACCTACCGGAATTATCACTTTCCATGAAAACAGAAAAAGGCGAAGTGCTGATTGTTGGTTGTTCGCATACCGGAATTGAAAATATTGTGAAGCAAACAATAACTATTACCAGTAATAAAATAGAATTGGTTTATGGCGGTTTTCACATGATACCGTTTGACCGTGAACAAACTACTCAGCTGGTAAATCTTTTGAAATTTGATTATGGAGTTCATCGTGTAGCGCCTGCACATTGCACCGGACATCTTGCATTTAAAATTTTATATGATACGTTCAATAAGGATTATGTATATGCAGGGCTTGGCGAAACAATCTCGTTTTAACAATTACATGCATCTCAAAAATAAAATATGAAAGAAACTGCAAGAATCGAAGCATTCAGCGACGGTGTATTTGCAATTGCAATTACATTATTAATTCTCGATATACATGTACCCGAACTTGAACCCGGTTCAAACCTGATGGCTGCATTGATATCAGAATGGCCAAGCATACTCGCCTTACTGATTGGCTTTTTTACAATTTTGATTTGCTGGATCAATCATCATTATATGTTTCAATTGATCAACAAAAGCAACAGCAAATTATTATTGATCAACGGGTTTAAATTGCTTGTTGTAACGATCACTCCTTTTTCAACTGCATTATTATCAAAACACATGGCAACAGATTGGAGCCAGTCTGCAATCATCATATATACTTTTAATTTTGCTTTAATGGGCTCGGCAATGACCGGTGTCTGGTGTTATGCATATTTAAACGGACTCATAAAATCCGAATCGCCGGAAATGCTTAAAGCGGTAACACAGCTGTATATTTTTGCGAGTATGATTTCTATTTCCATCTGGATCGTTTCGTTTATCAGTATCCCGGTTTGTTTATTTTTATCAATAGTCATGTTCGGCATATTTATTTTTCCTGAGTCGATCATAAAATGGCGCACAAAAAAAATAAAAACGATTCTTACAAACCCCGGCACGCAATCTTAAACAAAGATTTAAGAAGTACCGGGTCCCGATTTTGAAAAACAACACAAACAAATGCGTAAGCCCTTCACTCTGCTGCTTATCTTTATTTCCATACAACAGACTTCATTTAGTCAGCAATCCGTTATTGATTCACTTCTGCGTATTTTACCACAAGCAAAGGAAGATACAAACAAAGTAAAAATATTAAATCAGTTATCCTACACTTATCCATATATTAATCCCGATGAAGGTTTGAAATTCGGAAAACAAGCTTTAGAGCTTGCAAATAAAATAGAATGGACACAGGGAATTGCAGGCGCCTATTCGTCGATAGGTGCCAATTATGCCAACAAAGCGGATTATGCCCACGCACTTGAAAATGAATACAAAGCATTGAAATTATATGAACAATTAAATGATTTGCCGAACCAGGCAATTTTACTGCAGAATATCGGCATCGTGCATCATACTTCTAAAAATCAGTTAAAGGCGCTTGAATATGATCAGAAGGCATTGAAAATTTATGAGCAGCTAAATAATAAAACCCGCATTGCAGGAATGTACAGCAATATTGCAAACGTATATTATACATTGCGTGATAAGGAAAATGTGATCAAAAATAATATGCGTGCACTTGAATTGTACCAGGAGTTGGGTGATTTGCGGGGTACGGCCAGACTGCTGGGTAATATTGCAAATTATTATGCCGAAGAAGGAGAATATAACAAAGCAATGGTATTTTATTTTGATGCATTGCGCAAAGAAACAGCGCTTGAAAACAAAAACGGTATTACAAGAAATATGGGAAATATCGGTGAAACATATCTGGATATTTCCAAGGATACTTCGGGTACAATAAAAGCAGACAGCCTGATACCTGCAGGCAGATCCGCCAATCTGCAAAAAGCCCTTTCCTATCTCACAACAACAATAACTTATGCGAAAGAATTAAAACAGGCTGAATATATCCTTGCATTTCAGGAAGTGCTTTCCGAAGCATATATGCTCTCCGGAAAATATGAAGATGCACTCAAAACTTATCAGGAATATATTGCAATTCGGGATAGTATTTATGACGTAGAAAAATTCAATGCGGCAACACGCAAACAACTTGATTATGAATATGGTAAACGGGAGGATTCCATTGCCTACCAGAAAAGAATCACTGAAGTTAAGTTATCTGATGAAAAAAAATTGCGGAGCAGAGAAACGATTTTTTACAGTGCCGGATTAATCCTGGTAATTGCATTTTCTGGAATCATATTGAACCGTTGGCGCATTACCCGAAAACAAAAGAAAATAATTGAGCAGGAAAAAAAGCGCAGTGATGATCTGCTTCTGAATATTTTACCATCTGTTGTAGCGGAAGAATTAAAACAAAAAGGCTCAGCCGATGCAAAACAATTTGATGAGGTAACGGTGATGTTTACAGATTTCAAAAATTTCACTTCAATTTCTGAAAAATTATCACCCACCGAACTGGTAACGGAAATAGACAAACATTTCAAAGCCTTTGATGCAATTATCGGCAGGTATAAAATTGAAAAAATAAAAACCATCGGCGACAGCTATATGTGCGTCGGCGGATTACCGGTTCCAAATGCGTCACATGCAAGCGATGTGGTGATGGCAGCCCTCGAAATTCAAAATTATATGGCCGGACAAAAAAACAATCATGTTGAAATTTTTGAAATTCGCATCGGCATTCATACCGGGCCGGTTGTTGCCGGTATTGTGGGCGTGAAAAAATTCGCTTATGATATTTGGGGAGATACTGTGAATATTGCCTCACGTATGGAAAGCAGCGGAGAAGCGGGAAAAGTTAATATCAGCAACAGCACCTATCTGAAAGTGAAAGATCAGTTCAATTGTGTTTACCGGGGTAAAATCGATGCAAAAAATAAAGGTGAAATTGATATGTATTTTATTGATTCAATTATATGAAAATGATTTTACATAAACCATATCTGATAATTTGAATGAACCAACACACAACAACATTCCTGCGTTCCGGATTATTTAATGGTATCGAAAATTCCGAAATACCCGAAATAATCAATGCATTTACATTTAAAAAGTATCCGCAGCAATCAGTTCTTATTGAACAAAATGCCGTGCCCTCCGCACTGTATATTCTGCACGCCGGCAGAATCGGAATTTTTAATGAGGATATTTTACTTACCGAATTATTCCCGCCGGCCTGCATCGGTGAAAGTTTTATAGCTGAAACAACTGCAACGGCAACCTCAGTTGCAAATGCAGACATTGAATTATTTGAGATCTCAAGCGGGGATTTTTTTAAGCTCGCTGAAAAACATCCACGCATTATTCAAAATATGTTTGCATTAACCATGCAGCGTTTGCGCAGTTCAAACGACCTTGCTTTGCAGGAAGCCAGGAAAAGAACCGATGAATTGAAACGCCTTGTGGAAGAGCGCACTGCAGAATTAAATGCAACCCTGAAAGAACTCAAGCGAACACAACAGTTCCGCGATCAGTTTCTCGCAAATATGAGCCATGAGATACGCACGCCCATGAATGCAATTGTGGGCCTCACCAATTTGCTTGTGCAATCGAAACTGGATGAACAGCAAATGAAATATCTCGATGTCATTAAAAAAAGCGGTGATAATTTATTAGTGATCATAAATGATATTCTTGATCTTTCAAAAATCGAAGCCGGTAAAATGGAATTGGAAAAAGTAACATTCCCATTGATGCCCATGCTTGAAACATTACAAACAATTTTATCGGTTAAATCAGATCAGAAAGGAATTGCATTGATTATTGAAACGAGCGAAGATCTGCCTTTGTATGTGATCGGGGATGAGACAAGGCTGACGCAAATTTTAATGAACCTCACAGGGAATGCAATTAAATTTACGGAAAAAGGCAGTGTAACAATTTCGGCAAACGTAATGCGCAAAGCTGATAACTTATTCGATATTGAATTTAGTGTAGCAGATACCGGAATTGGTATACCTGCCGATAAACAGGAAAAAATATTTGAATCATTCGGACAGGCGGCATCAGACACAACTAGAAAATACGGAGGAACGGGGCTTGGTTTATCAATCTCAAAACAACTTGTTGAATTGCACCAAAGTGAATTAAAATTAGAAAGCAGTCCCGGGAAAGGTTCAAAATTTTATTTCACAGTTACCTATGCGATCGGTGAAAAACCTGATACGGTCAAACAGGAAATGCAGCATGCCGATAATGCAATGGATGGAAAAAAAATATTACTTGTTGAAGATAATCTGTTTAATCAGATGGTGGCGAATGATACGATCGAACAATTATTTCCGGGTATCAAGGTCGAAATTGCAGATAACGGCAGAACTGCAATTGCAAAAGCTTCGGCAGATGATTATGATCTCATACTGATGGATATTCAATTGCCAGACATAGATGGATTTGAAATCACCAAATTCATCAGAAAAGAATTCAGCAGCCCCCGCAATGCCGTTCCGATCTGCGCTTTAACAGCCTCGATTTCCAACGAGCGCATCCAGGCCTGCCTGCAGGCAGGGATGAACGATTATTTGTTTAAACCGTTTCATACGGAAGATCTGAGGGAAAAATTAGTTTTACATATTTTACAGAGAAAGCACGAAGGTTAATGAATCGCTACGAAAAAGTAAAGGAAGCAATTTTAAAAATGCAGGAAAACAAATTTCCTCCTCATTTGCATTACCACGGCACACATCATGTGCTTGATGTTTTACATGCAGCAGAAAGTCTTGGAGTTGCAGAAAATATTCCGGACGATGAAATGGAATTATTGAAATTAGCGGTTTTGTTTCACGATGCCGGTTATATGTATTCGGATATGCAGCATGAAGAAAAAAGTTGTGAAATTGCATCCTCGCTTCTTTCAGAATTTGGTTTCACCGCCACAGAAATATCTGTCATCTGCAACCTGATTCTCGCAACGCGAACACCACAGCGTCCAACCAATCATCTTGAAGAAATTATTTGCGATGCGGATATGGATTACCTCGGCAGGGATGATTATTATGTCATTGCAGAAACTTTGCGGAAAGAATTATCGGAAAAAAATCAGAACCTCGACCCTGCCGGATGGATGCGTATGCAAATAAATTTTTTAGAGCAGCATACGTTTTTTACAAAAACAGCAATACGTCTCCGGCATGAAAAAAAATTGCAATATATTGAAGCCCTCAAAAAAGAAATGCTGCAATTGCAATGAACTTTGATTTTACAGACGCCTGGATTCTGCATTCCATTCATTATACCGAATCTTTTGATTCAGGAGCAGACCTGATTTCAATCATTTCCTACGCCGATTATATCAATCATGCCATCATCACATTTTCAGAATTAGAACAGGCACTCCAAAAATTAATTTCCGCAGGAATTGTGCAACAAGAAAATAAATTTCTTTCTGTTACTGAAACTTACAGGCAATGGTGGGAAAATAAATTTGCCGGAAAGGGTAATTTGTTTGTTGAGGAAATTCTATCTGAGGTAGAATTATACCTGAAAAAATTTTACAAGGACAAGGCGGATCCGGAAGCTGCAATTTCATTGAACATTTCCGAAAATGATTTCCGCGACGCTGTTTCAAACTATCTGAACAAATAATAAAGCAGTTCATTTACGTTTGCTGTAAGGAAGATTTTAATGTAATGTATATCTTTATCGTTTTCCGACAGGCCAATTCAAAATCATGAACAATCAATTTTCATCAAAAACCATCGTATTTATTCATGGGCTTTTTATGAATCCGCTGAGCTGGGAACCATGGATAAAGTATTTTGCTGCAAAAGGATTTCAATGTCATGCACCGGCATATCCGTTTCATGAAGGGCATCCGGACGCATTGCGAAAAAATATACCACCTGAAGCGGGCACGGTTACTTTCGGCCAGGTCATAAATAAGCTGAGCAGTTTTATAGATACACTTACCGAAAAACCCATTTTGATCGGTCATTCCATGGGAGGTCTTGCAGTGCAAAAATTAATTGAAATGGAGAAAGGTATTGCGGGAATTTGTATTGACCCTGCGCCGCCGAAAGGCATATTCAGTTTGAAATGGAGTTTTCTGAAAGCAAATCTACCAACCATTAATCCATTGAAAGGCAATACGGTTTGCCTTCCATCCGTAAAATGGTTCCGGTATGCATTCTGCAATACCATGACACTTGAAGAAACTAAAATAGAATTTGAAAAATTTGTTGTTCCCGAAAGCAGGAATATTCCACGCAGCACAACCGGTAAAGATGGAAAAATTGATTTTAAAAAACCACACGCACCGCTTCTGATCATTGCGGGAGAAAAAGATCATATTATTCCTTCTTCCCTGAATAAAAAAAACTTCAAAGCATATACAGATAAAAACAGCGTAACTGATTTCAAAATTTTTGAAGGGAGAACACATTATATCTGCGGACAAAAAAACTGGGAAGAAGTTGCAGAATTCATCGCAGGATGGATTGAAAAAATCAGCAGGTTCAATTAAAGTATTTGAAAAAAAAATAAAATGCATCCATTCTGGAAAAATATCATCATAAAGACAACGCTCAAACGAAAGGGGCAAACGGAAGCAATCAAATTAACTGCTTATCAGTTGGCAAAAGCATACAGGGAATTTATTCTTGGAATACGGCACCTGGTAAAGGATAGTATTTTTATTGCTGCCGGCATATTTTCTGCGGCTTTCGGATTTAAGGGATTCTTATTAACCAATCATTTTATTGACGGCGGAGCAACAGGTATTTCACTTTTAATTTCTGCATTGACTTCCATCCCCTTATATCTTTTAATTATTTGCATCAATATCCCGTTCATTATTCTCGGCTATAAAATAATGGGGAAGCAATTCGCATTTAAAACTGCAATTGCAATTACAGGATTAGCGCTTGTGCTTGCATTTGTGCAATTTCCGGATGTAACAAGTGATAATTTACTGGTTGCGGTATTCGGCGGATTTTTCCTCGGCGCAGGTATCGGACTTTCCATTCGCGGTGGCGCAGTGATCGACGGGACCGAAGTGCTTGCTATTTTTTTAAGCCGTAAACTCGGCACAACGATCGGTGATATCATCATTGTGATCAATATTATCATCTTCTCGCTTGCTGCATATTTTTTATCTGTTGAGATCGCCTTATATTCAATGATCACATACATCGCTGCATCCAGAACACTCGATTTTGTTGTGGAAGGTATAGAAGAATATATCGGCGTGACAATTATTTCAGCGCATAGTGATGAAATACGTACAATGCTGACACAAAAACTCGGAAGAGGCATTACAATTTATAACGGCAAACGCGGATTTGGCAAACGCGGCGAATCGCATGATGTAGATATTATTTATTCTGTGATCACAAGGCTTGAATTAAGCAAATTAAATTCGGAATTAATGAAAATTGACCCGCATGCTTTTGTAGTAATGAATAGTGTGAAAGATACAAGAGGCGGTATTGTGAAAAAGCGTCCACTCAATCATTAAAAACAGGTGATGCAAGTAAAATTTGTTTTACCCGTCATTGTTATTTCGCAATTCTTTTGTGTATCGCTTTGGTTTGCCGGGAATGCCATTTTTCCTGATCTCGCATCATCGCTCCAACTTGGCCCGGGGTTTTTAGCTCAAATCACAAGCATTGTTCAATTTGGTTTTATTGCAGGCACCTTTTTTTTCGCATTGTTTGCTGTTTCCGACCGCTTCTCCCCTTCACGTGTTTTTTTTATCAGCTCCATACTCGCTGCAATTACCAATCTTGGAATTTGCATACCGCATTTACACGCAACCGGAATTTTCGTATGCAGATTTTTAACAGGATTTTTTCTTGCAGGTATTTATCCTGTCGGAATGAAAATCGCATCTGATTATTATCAAAAAGGATTAAGCAGATCTCTTGGATTTTTGGTAGGTGCATTGGTTTTAGGTACCGCTTTCCCGCACTTATTAAAAAACTTTACTTCAGGATTTGCATGGCAAAATGTGATGTATACGACATCTGCACTTTCGGTAACCGGAGGAATATTGGTTGTGACGCTGATTCCAGATGGCCCTTACAGATCAGGTGCTCAGAAATTAAAACTGAATGCATTATTTGAAAATTTTCGTCAAAAAAATTTCAGGTCGGTGGCATTCGGTTATTTCGGTCATATGTGGGAATTATATACCTTTTGGGCATTTGTTCCGGTCATGCTTGCCATTTTTGAAAATGCAAATCCGGAAATTGATTTGAATATTTCCTTCTTATCATTTCTCATTATCGGCTCCGGCAGTATTGCATGTGTTGCCGGCGGAATTATTTCTCAATATGCCGGCGTGAAACGCACAGCAACAATCGCTTTGTTTTTATCATTTTTATGTTGCCTGCTTTCACCTTTGTTTTTAACAGGAAATAATTTGCCCCTCTTCCTTGTTTTTATGTTTTTCTGGGCAATTGTTGTGATAGCCGATTCGCCTTTATTTTCAACTCTGGTTGCGCAACATGCCGCAGAGGCATCAAGAGGTACTTCCCTGACAATTGTAAACTGCATAGGTTTTTCAATCACAATTTTAAGCATTCAGTTCATTCAATTGATTTCAAGAGAAATAAACCCGGCTTACCTCTATTTATTTCTTGCAATTGGTCCCGCGATCGGCCTTATCGCTTTAATCAATAAACAATCTGCTCCAATACAATCTGCATAATATCTTTTTAAATTTCAGAAAAAGAAAATCTTCCTGAAAACCTTATTTTTGTTTTATGGAATATGAATTAAAAACAGTTTTATGGGATCAGTTTGGTGCATCTGTCGACATGCTGGAAAATGCGCTTGTAATGTGTCCCGAGAATTTATGGGCAACAGATGCAAAATTCTGGTATATCGCTTATCATACCTTGTTTTATCTCGATTATTATTTATCGGAAGATCCCGATGCATTTACACCACCACCTCCCTTTACTTTATCGGAATTTGATCCTTCCGGTAAAATGCCCGAACGCATTTATTCAAAAAGTGAATTATTAAATTACCTTTCGGGATGCCGGGTGAAATGTAAAAAATTAATAGAGGGATTAAATAAAGAAACAATTGCGCATCGATTTATTAATTCATATCGCAATTATAGCCGTCTTGAAATTATACTGTATAATATGCGCCATGTGCAACATCACGCAGCTCAATTATATTTATTGCTGCGGCAAGGGATGAACGATGCGCCGAAATGGGTCTCAAGAGCAAAATAAAAAAACAACATGCTAAATTCTGATGTATGAAGATGCAATTTTTAATTCTGTTCAGTATCCTTCCACTCATCTCAAAAGCACAATTGACCGAGCCCGATGAAATTTGGGACAGTATTAAATCTGCTATTGCCCCGGAAATTGCCGGCGGATTTACAGATATTTATGAAACACCTTTTACGCAACCACTTGCTGATTATGGTTGGGAAGACGGTGTTCACATTTCTCCAGACGGTTTGAATTTATACGCATTGTATGCTCCCGCAGATCTGCTTTCATGGATCAATTATATATCAGTAAATATTGGTTTACCGGTTTGTTCCACTTTTGGAAATATGTCTTTTCTCAGACATTATGCAAATGATTATGGAATGGATCTCGCAACAAATATATTCGGTTGTGATTCGGCATTAAATATTGACATTTTATATGCGCATCGCAATACAATTGATGATGCATTTGCAAACTGGACACTTTCGGATATTGCACGCCCCGGATTCATAGAAGGTGGGCCTTTCCCATTATTTTCAGAAACCGATCCCGATATTGTTGATCATTTTTTATTTACAGGTAACAGCGATATCTGGATGATCAATAATACGACTGCCAATCCTGCGGGGATCAATGAAGCAATCAGGCTGCCCGAACCGATCAATCCGGCGACAAATGAATTTAATGCAGATAATCCGATCCTGAAAAGAATAAATCATTCAGATACTTTGTTGCTGATCTATGAAAAATATTTTATTGGCGAATACAGGGATTTTATGTACGCATTCAGTTTCGACGACGGAAATACATGGGAAGCACCTGTCAAAATAAATACGATAAATAATGATGCGGGACATATCGAACATCCGCAATTATATTCAGATGACAGCGGTACATGGTTATATTATTCTGTTGATTATGATATCTGGAGGTCAAAACAAAGTATTGCAAATAATTGGGATGCGTGGACTGATCCAGAACCGGTTATTTTAAAAGGAAATGCGATTGCAATCGGTGAACCGTCAATTACTGCGCAGGGTGATATTTCATTTCTTGTTGCATTCGAAAATCCGGCAAGCACAAATCCGTTTGATAAGTTGGATTGTGATCCCTGGTATGTGAAACACAAAGTTGCAGGCTCCGAAATTTCTCAGACAATTTCCCGGCATGAATTCACAATTTATCCGAATCCGTCGGGGGGCGCATTTAAAATACAATCAAAAAGTATATTACCGGTGCAATGTTTGAAAATTATGAATGCAGGCGGTGTACAGATATATGGAGATTTGCATTTTACCTTTGAAAAAGAAATCAAAATACCATCTCCAAAACCCGGAATATATTTCGTGCAATTATTTTTTGCCGATGGCAATCAATCCATACAAAAACTCATTCTTTATTAAAGCAAAATATCATATTGAAGAATTGAAACAGCGGTACCTCAGCGGAGAGCAGATGAAATTTATTTATTTCTGGGGACATACTGCCGCTGCCGGTGACACCATCGGAAAGTTTTGTCTGAGCCAATGGTATATTGCTCCGTTTGCAATAAATCATATTGTATATAAAACTGCAGAACATTATATGATGGCGCAAAAAGCAATGTTATTTGGTGATGAAAATATTTTCGAAAAAATTTTACAGGCAGAGAAACCGGGTGAAGCAAAAGCACTTGGAAGAGAAATCACGCAATTCAATGATGCAATATGGAATGCTGAAAAATATAAAATTGTTTTTACAGGCAATTATCATAAATTCAATCAGCATCCGTCTTTGCGTAATTACCTGATCAATACGCAAAACCGCATTCTTGTGGAAGCAAGCCCTGTTGATATGATCTGGGGCATCGGGATGGATGAAAATGATAAACGTCTCTCAGATATCACAACATGGCCGGGAGAAAATATGCTTGGCTTTGCATTAATGGAAGTGCGTGATGTATTGCGAAATGAAATCTCTTAAACCACGTTCCCCTTCTCATCTAAATTTAAAAAAGGATTGAAGGCAAATTCCCAATAATTATTTTCCGGGTCGGCAATATATCCGGAATAACCGCCCCAATATGTTTTTTGAGGTTCTTTTAAGATCGTTATGCCCTTTTCTCTGTATGAATCAAACAGTTCATCTATTTCCTGCGTGGAATTTAAATTGATAGAGGTTGTAAACCGCTTAAATCCGGCTCCATCATTTTGAATTCCAATATCCTCTGCAAGTTCGTGTGCAGGAAATAAACTGAAAATAAATCCATTTAAAGTAAAAAACACAATTCCGTCGCTGTCGTGTGAAGGTACCCATCCGAAAGTATCCATATACCATTTCTTCATCATTTCGAGGTTTTCAACGCCGAGTGTTATAAAACTTAATCGCTGCTGCATATTTTTTTTAAGAAATTAAAATTAACTGAAATTGCATTAACGGATCAAAGTGATTGTACCGGATTTGGTTCTGAGTTCGGATTCGCTTGTATATTTTAAAATATAAATAAACATGCCTACTTCCTGGTCAATTCCGTTCAAACGTCCGTCCCATGCAACAATTCCATTTTGTGCTTCATAAATCAATTGACCCCAGCGATTATAAACGGTGAATGAATTTACAATTACATCATTTGAATTAATATGGAACACATCATTCATTCCATCGCCGTTTGGTGAAAATGCATTCGGGACATCAACATCATAAATTGTTTGAACAATAGTGATATTGGTCGTTATGATTGAATCACAACCTCCCGAAGAAATTAAATTACTGGTATATGTTCCGGCTTCATCCACCACTACTCCATCGGGTAATGTAATTGTCTGTCCTTCCAGCATACTTGTATCCACAAGAACAGCAAACCCATCGGTATAAGTCAGATTTGTAATTATGATGCTGTCGCATCCGGCTGCGGAGATCAAATTGCTCGTATATGTTCCTTCAGAAAATACTTCTGTTCCATCGGGAAGCAGATAACCACTACCGGTACATAATAAAACATCATGAATTGTTGTAGTTGGAGTTGCAATATTTAAAGTAGTTGTAATAATTGAATCGCAGCCGCCCGCAGAAATTAATGTTGTGGTATACACACCGGCAGATGAAATAACCGTACCGTCCGGTAATATATAAGTACTTCCTTCGCAAATCGTTGCTGCAATTTCTGATGTGAGAAACGGATCCACACTCAGATGCACTGTAAAAATTGAATCGCAATTATAACTGCTCAGCAGTGCTACCAGATATGTTCCGGCATCGGTTGCAATTGTGCCGTCTGGCAAAGTATAAACAGCACCTTCGCAAACAGATGCATCAATTGTAAATGCATAAACCGGTGCTATAAATAAATTCGTTGTTATCACAGAATCAATTCCTGCAGCAGTTACCAAAGTATCAATATAGGTTCCGCTTGTTGCTGCAATTTCTCCATCCGGCAGGATATAATCTATTCCATAACAAATAACAGTATCAATTGTAACGGCAAATAAATCATTTGCGATCACACTCACTTCATCAATAAAATAATAAGCACCTCCAATACCAGGTGCATAAAAATCTCCTGTTGAAGTAGAAGCATCATTATAAAAATTTCCTATTGTGAGATGATCATAATTATCATCGGCGATATATGTATATTCATAATACACCCAATCGTTATCGAAAACAATTCCAGGAATTTCAATTTGCGGAATACCACCGATAGGTTCATGATCAATTTGTGTGAGCGGCCCGGTTGAAAAACGCATACCGATATGATCGGAACCAAATCCATCCATTGGTGAATTTCCATTTGATAACCAGAAAGAAATCTGATAGGTGTTTCCCGCGATCATCGGGCTTGTAAAAGCTGCAGAAAGATATTCTCTGAAATTCGCTTCATAATCCAGGAAGGTAATAAAACCCATAATTGCATCGCCTTCATGCGGATCAAGTGTTGCAAATGTGCAGGCGGGCAGATCGGTACCACCGGTTCCCGAATTATGCAAATAATCGGGACTTGCGTACGGATACATAAATGCCGGATAACCATTTACATTGCTCCAGTCTTCACATTTAAACCATTCACCATAACCGGCGGGCAGGTCGGAATAATTTTCAAATCCGGAATTCGGAACAATATTCTGCGCACCTGCATGCATTGCGGAAAAAAAGAGGAAATAAAATCCTATTACTGAGATATCTCTGAAAATTTTCAAACCCGTATAAACCTGCTTCATAATTCTTATGCAAGACAAAATTCAGCCGGAATCAATTCATAAAAAATGACAAAAATTAGCGGTTTCCGATATTTCAATACTTTAACATTTTTTCGGAAACCGTGAAATTCTGTCTCCCGTTTCGTGAAACTTTCATGGTGCACGGTCAGTTATAGTGTTGTAATTCAAAACAAAAAAGAAAGACATGATGAAAAGATTTTATGTATTACTGCCTGTGATAGCAATGGCAGTGCTGACTTCCTGCTCAAAAGACGATATCAGTAATATTACGGTAAATGAAGCACAGGCATTTGTGCCGGGCGACTGGAAGGTGACTTATTATTTTGATAACAGCAACGGTGTAAGCAGTGAATTTGATGGCTACACTTTCACATTTGGTGATGACGGAACTGTAACGGCGACAATTTCAGGAACCGAATATGCAGGATTATGGACTGTATCAAGCAGTGATGATGATCCGAACTTTGATAAAGAAATCGAAATCACAATTTCCGGAACCAGTGCTATGGATGATCTGGATGGAAAATGGCTGATCACCGAAATAAGTGAGACCGTTATGAAATTTAAAGATGATACCCCAAGTGAAGAAATTCACTTCGAGCATATTTAACATAGTAGTTTTGGTTGAGTTTTTCTGATGCTTCCCGTTGCGGCGGGGAGCATTTTTTATTATATGCGTTCTGGAAGTCCTATGGATAAACCGATTTTCATATCCTGTTCATCGGCATTCGTCGAATAAAATTCCATCCTTTTCATTTGTGCATCATCTTTGCAGGCATCTGTAACTTTTATAAACTGAATGCCCTCTTATGGAGGTAATTCAAACTTTAAACTTTATTTAACGGCTGAGTTTTAACGATAAACGAAGCTAATTTTTAATTTTAACAAAATTTTCAACCACATCAATTATGAAAAAACTTCAGATCCTGTTGCTATTTATCGCAGCTACCCTTAGTCCCGCAATCACAAACGCACAATCACTTGAAGATGTACTGAAACAATATTTTGATGCCATCGGCCAAAATAATCTTGTGAAGGCAAATTCAATGGTTACCACCGGCAAGATCAATCAAATGGGTATGGAGATCCCTTTTATGCAGTACTCCATGCGCCCTGCCAATATCCGCGTGGAAGGCACTTTTCAGGGCCTGAGTTTCATTCAAACATATAATGGAACGGAAGGATGGACAGTAAACCCGTTCGCCGGATCAACAACACCCGAACCTTTAAATGCCGATGAATTAAAATCCATGAAAATTCAATCCGATATGGATGGTTTATTATGGAACTGGAAAGAAAAAGGACATACTGTAACACTTGACGGCACTGAAGATGTGGAAGGAACAAGTTGTTATAAAATTAAAGTGGCTACTGCCGATGGTGATGTATATAATTATTATATCGACAGCGAAAGTTTTATGCTGATCCGGGTGAACTCAAAAATTACCATGATGGGCAACCAGGTGGAATCAGATACATATTTCAGCAATTATATGCAGGTGGATGGAATTGCTTTTCCGGGTAAAATTGAAAACCGTTATAACGGAACACAGGGAGAAGTAATTATTGTAGACAAAGTTGAACTCAATAAAGAACTGCAAGCCACGATATTTAATAAGCCGGGATCAAATTGATCAAACGCTTTTTATAAAATGCCGGGAGATATTTCATCTGCCGGCATTCTTTTATACCGGTGTTTTTTTCACTCACATAAATTACCAACAAATGAAATTCCGTATTGTTTTATCCATTTTCCTGGTTACAGGTTTACATGCATTCTCACAAACACAATTAACTGATGCAACATTTGGTGCAATTGAAGGTCGGCAAATAGGTCCTGCAACAACAAGCGGGCGCATTGCAGCAATTGATGCCGAATTAAAAAATCCGAATATGGTTTGGGTGGGTGCAGCCGGTGGCGGTGTATGGAAATCAAAAAATTACGGAACCACTTTTAAATCTGTTTTTGATGATCAGTCGCAATCAATCGGTGCAATTTGTATAGATCAGAAATACCCTGATACTGTTTGGGTTGGTACGGGCGAGCCGTGGGTGAGAAATTCAACTTCTATCGGTACCGGAATTTATCGCACAACCAACGGAGGAGAAAAATGGGAATTGATGGGGCTTGAGAAAAGCGAGCGCATAGCAAAAATTATCATCGACCCGAATAATTCAAATACGGTGTATGTTGCAGTTTTGGGTGCATTATGGTCAGACAGCGAAGATCGCGGAATTTATAAAACAACTGACGGCGGCAAAACATGGAATAAAATTCTGTATGTAAATCCATCAACAGGCTGTTCGAGTATTGCAATGGATCCGCAGCATCCCGAAATATTATATGCAGGCATGTGGGATTTCAGAAGAACTGCTTATGATTTCAGATCAGGCGGCCCGGGTTGCGGATTATATAAATCAACAGATGCTGGAAAAACATGGAATAAAATACAAAACGGATTACCTGCAGATAGTTTGGGAAGAATTTGCGTAACAATTTCTCCCGTTGCACCATATGATATTTATGCACTTGTTGAATCTGCAAAATCCGCCTTATATAAATCAAATGATGGCGGCGCAAACTGGAAACAAATGAGCACACAATCAGAAATGGGTGAGCGCCCGTTTTATTTCTGTTATATCGTTCCCGATCCTGTTGATGCAAACAGAATTTATAAACCGGGATTTAATTTATTGGTGAGCAATAACGGCGGCGGAATATTTCAGGGCGCAGCAGTTGAAGGTGGCGGGTATCATGGTGATCTGCATGCATTATGGATCAGCCCGAAGGATAATAATTTATTATATCTCGGTACAGATGGCGGTGTATATATTTCAAGAGATAAAGGAAATACCTGGAGTCATTGCGAAAATTTACCCGTTGCACAATTTTATCATGTGAGCTACGATATGCAAAAACCATATAACGTATATGGCGGTTTGCAGGATAACGGATCCTGGAAGGGCCCGAGCAGAAGTACGGGAGGCATTCAAAATTCAGACTGGAAAACAATTGGTTATGGAGATGGATTTAATGCGTATGCGGATTTAGGAGATGAAAATATTGTTTACTGGCAATATCAGGGTGGAAGAATTTACCGCAGCAATTTAAAAACAGGTGAATCAAAATTCATTAAACCATTTGCGGATCAGTCTACAGAAGATCTTAGATACAATTGGAACACGCCGGTTGTATTCGGGAAGAAAACAAAATGGTTATATGTCGGGTCCCAATATTTATTTCGTTCAAAAGATAAAGGTGATTCCTGGGAACGCATTTCGCCCGATCTTACAACGGATGACCCGAACAGGCAAAAGCAGGAACAATCAGGTGGTGTAACAACAGATAATACATCAGCAGAAAACAATACAACTATTTTTTCCATTTCAGAATCAATGTTGGATGAAAATATTATCTGGGCAGGAACGGATGACGGGAATGTGCAGGTAACTGCCGACGGCGGAAAAACGTGGAGTAAATTAAATGCAAATATTCCGGGGCTGCCTGCACTTGCATTTATTTCTTCTGTGGAAGCCGATAATTTTAATAAGAATGCGGCTTATATAACTGTTGATGGTCATCGCAACGGCGATATGAAATCATATGTTTTTTATACAAATGATCTCGGCAAAACATGGAAATCAATTACAACAGAAAATATTAAAGGATATTGTCATGTGATCAGGCAGGATATTGTAAATGCTGATTTATTATTCCTCGGAACAGAATTCGGTTTATATGTGAGTATTGATAAAGGAAATACATGGGTGCAGTTTAAAAGTAAAATTCCGCAGGTGGGCGTATTTGATATTGCGATTCAACCGAGAGAAAATGATTTATTGCTTGCAACACATGGCCGCGGAATAATAATTATTGATGATATCACACCGATACGGAATATCAAAAGTGATATACTCGAAAAAGACCTTGCGTTTTTACCAACCCGTCCGTATTATTTTACATCAGGCGGAATTGCACAGGATTTTCCGGGCGACGATGAATTTATCGGGGCAAATCCGAATGGAGCGGCAACAATCGTTTATTACATGAAAAAGCGCCATGTATTCGGTGAAATGTACATGGAAATTTATAATGCAAAAGGTGAAATGATACGCAAGCAACCTGCAGGTAACCGCAAAGGAATTAATATTGTTTCATTGCAGACATCCATGAAACCGCCGGTTGTTCCATCATCTCCAAATCCACTATTTGAAGCAGCATTCGGCCCTTCACTTGAAGCCGGAGATTATACGATCAAAATAATTAAAGGTGAAGAAACATATTCAACAAAAATTACACTGCAGAATAATCCGGATGTAAAACACAGTGCGGAAGACAGGAAATTGCAGCACGAAAAATTAATGGCTGCCTACGATTTAATTCAGGATCTCGCATATATCGATAAACAAATAATTGAAATAAGAGATCATGCGAATAGTTTAAAAGATTCAATTAAAATAAAAGCATTAAAAGCCAAAGCAGAAACCATTGCAAAACAAATGGATGATATGCATCATGAAATTTCCGCAACACAACCCGGTGAAGGTGGTGTTGCTGCGCAGGTGCGCCTGCGTGAAAAAATTGCGGAAGTATACAGCGCCATCGGCGGATATGACGGCAAACCAACCTCCGCACAAATTGCTGCATTGGATTTATATACAAAGCAGGTTGCTGAAATGCAGGCGAGGTTGGATGCAATGAAAGCGGGTGATTTTGCAGCATTTGAAAAAGCAATTTCAAAAAGCGGTCATAAGCCACTGGTGTTTACAACGAAGGAAGAATTGTTGAAGGATTAGACGCATCCGTAAGCCGTGCGGCGGGCACCATTTCTAATTACGTAGGAGAAGGGGCTGGCGCATGATTGACTCATCCGTCCGCCGTACGGCGGACACCTTCTCTACTTCGTAAGAGAAGGGGCTGGCGCATGAAATTGACGCAAAAGCATTTCACTTAATAAAAAAAATCAATTTTATTATTTAGTATAATCTCGCGAAAGCATCCCTCTCCTGCGTGAGCAGAGAGGGTGGTCCGCCGTATAGGCGGATCGGGTGAGTCGAAAAAGAGCAGGGGCTGACGCATCATAGATATCCCACTTCTAACTTTTGCTCAGAATAGAGAAGTGGGATATCAATTAAAGCTTCACAAATTTAATTGCGGTATTTTTTTCATCTCCAACAAATAAAAAATAAATACCTGCAGGTAATTTTGAAATATCAATTGTTGAAGAAAATAATTCGCTGGAGATAAATTTAAATTCACAAACCTCACCAAATGCATTAATAATTACAGGATTTATTTTTTCTGTACCGGAAGATTTTATTGTAAGAATATTTTTAGCCGGATTTGGAAATATTTCAAATGAATTTGGAGTTTGTTCATTTACAGAAGTAATAAAATCACAATCATTATCATAAGCAGGGTTTTTATAAAAAAATCCATCCTCACTATAACATCTGAGGAAACCACCGTATTCCAGGTCTGAAATATTAGGTGTTCCCAGGAACATGCCAATTGAGCCTATTTTTTCAATGATCATCGGTCCCTCCCAAAATCCCCATCCATCAATGGCTTCTAAAGCTCTGGTATATTGAATGCGCAATAATTCACCATCAATTAATTCAGTGTAAACAGAATCAATAATGTATCGGAATTCACTGAACATATAATCGTTGAAGCGATAATACCCGTTAAATGGTTCGGCAAATGTTGTTATCGTATCTCCTGCTACCGCATTGAAATTATATAATTCATGAAATGTGCCTTCATCATATAAATAAACAATACCAAGATCTTCATAAATAATATATTGCGTATCGGGAATATCATAATAGGGTACGAAATAAGTTTCTTTCAGCAAACGGCAATTCTTTCCTCCAATTAAAGTGTCATCTACTGATTCCATTTTATAATATCCGCAATCTGGAAAAGTCGGACAGTCATTTTGATAATCATCATAATACCATGCGGCGCCTATTGGTGCGAAATTGTTGGTCTGAGAAAATGAAATTAGTGCAATATGGATTGAAAGCGAAAGTGTAATTAATTTTTTCATGGTTGGTTAATAAAATATAAAATTAGGAGAAAAAATGAATGTATTGACGCATGATAGACTCAACCGTCAGTCGTTGTGCGGATACCTTCTCCGTTTGACTCATCCGTCCGCCGTACGGCGGACACCTTCTCTACTTCGTAAGAGAAGGGGCTGACGCATGATTCTTCTACGACAGCACTTTACTTAATTTAAAAATCAAATTTGTTAACTGGTAAAATCTCGCGACAGCATCCCTCTCCTGCGCAAGCAGAGAGGGTGGTCCGCCGTCCAGGCGGATCTGGTGAGTCATCGAATAGTGGGATATCTACATAAAAAAAGAGAAGGGCCCGAAGGCCCTTCTCTGGAAACGAACACACAGGCAATAATTATTTGGAAACGATAAATTTGTCTATAACCTGTTTGTTGCCATTTTTAATTTGCACGAAATACATACCGCTGTTTAATCCGCTGATATCAAGCTGGTAAGAATTCAAACCAGTTGATGCTGTTGCAGGAACTGTGATATATATTTTTCCGGTAACATCCGTCACATTAATTTCAACTGCACCTTCCATGTTTGTTTGATAACCAACCTGGATCATTTCTTTTGCAGGATTCGGATATACCGAAATCAGGTTACCGGCAACTTCACCGAGTTTGCATGAAGTAGAGAAAGGGAACCATTCGGAAGTTAATTTACCTTCCGTTGGGCAATGCACAATTACTCTGTATTCATAATCTGTGCATGCAGTTAAACCACTGAGTGTAACAAAATTTGCAATAACTGGTACTTTTGTAATTGCACCACCGCCTGCTAATCTGTAATCAACTCTGAAAGTAGTTCCTTCTTCAGCGCTCCAGCTCAGGAATTCGCTGGTAGCATCAACAGAAGTTGCTGCGAGCATAGAAGCTGTGCTGCAATCTGTTTCTGCAAAATAATCAACCGGTAATCCTGAACATTTTCCTGCACCACTCCATGGTTTCTGAACATAAGGGAAATGCGCTTTGAAAGTTGTATCGTTTGCTTCAATTCCGGTTGTATAGGTATACACGTTCAATAATTGTGTTGTAACCGGTGAAGGATCAACCATCGGATCATAATCATCATACCACAAACCAATTGCAGCCAATACGATACCGCTCACAGCCTGCAATTCAATGCGTGTAACATCATCTTCCAAACGACGACCGTTCGGGAAACCATCCATATTTGGAATAAACTGAAGGTCAGCAGTTGCAGTATAAGTCGGATCTGTTAATCCTAGAACTGCAGCCTGCACCAATCCGAGTGAACTGAAATTCACATCATTTCTTGGTGTAGGAGGAACTGCCATATTTAAACGGAGCATATCGCCACCATTGGGTAAAAAGTTATTGATGAACGGTTTACCTATAGCCAGTGGATTACCTGCTTTTCCTGTTGCCAATTGATATGGCGGGAAATTAGGTGCACCTGTAAAGAATATCGGCCAAAGATCAACCGAACGTGGTTTGCCCGCGGCAGGGAGTAACAACGTTCCATAAATTGCATCATCCAATGCAGTTCCGGCAACAGCTGGTGAACCTTTCAAAGGATACAAACCATCAGCACCGTTTGTGAAATCATAAGCGCCTAAAGATGCTTTCTGAATTCTGAGCGGAGCAAATGCAGGTACTGCACCTCCGAAAAGATCATCATCCATATACAAGCCTAATTCAGGATTGTAGAAATATTCGAAATGCGCTGGATCTTCTGCATAAGGTGAAAGTGAATTCCAGTAATCTTTTTCTCCGATCGGAATTACTGCCTCATTTGTTAAAGGCATTCCCAAACGTGAAACCTGGATCCAGTCGCCTGAAGAAGTTTCGGTTCCGTCGCCATTCAAAGTGCGGATTGCCTGACGGCTTGCAGATGCCCAAACACCGATCACGAAATCGCTGTCGAGAATATCATCTGCCATCGCTGCACTTAAACCATCTTTTTGTAAAGAAGAGATAGGTATTTGAATTGCAATTACATGTACATTCATACATGCAACACCGTCGTGTGGTGTACCACCCTGACGCGGAGCATCACCAAGATCAAAAATACCACCGAGGTCAACAAAGAACGGATCATCTGCTGGGCCGCAATATACTTTGCCGCCACCAGCCAAAGGTGTGATCGCATCCTGAATTAAAGAGGCATATGTAGCACCCAGGCCAACTGTAGGATCGTTGATGGAGCGTGGTCCGATATAAGGCGGAGGTACCATACCATCTGTTAAAATGGTAGTGAAACTCGCACCACCATCATCACTTCTTTCCATTGTATAGCTCATTTTTAAGTTTTGAGCACCTAAACGGATATTGAAGAATGTAGTTGGATCTTCATCGGTTCTTGTAAAGGTGAAACGGAAGATAATATCGTCACCCAAAGTTGTAATGTCATTATCGATATGGATCTCGTAGCGAATGTTTTCTCCGAATGTATAATAATTCGGTCCGCCATGAGGTAATTGCAGCGGGATATAATTCGCTATGATCGTGATCATTTCCGGGTTGTCCGGGCTACGGAACGCATAGAGGTCCGTATTATCTGCCAACGGATCGTCGGCAATAAGTGGTGCTTCTCTGTGACTTGAAGCTGCCAGGCGGAAAGTGCTTGTAAGCATCAGGATGCCCATCAGCATAACACCGCTCTTTCCGATTATATGGTTAAATAATTTTTTCATTGTTTAAATTTTTTGTTGATGAAGGAATTAATATTCAAAGTCAACAGCAGTTCCTCTCCATGGAGCAGCCACATAAGGGAAGCTTGTCTGGAATGGTGCATCGTTATGTTCAACACGTGTGGTATAATTGATCACATCTCGGCAATCTCTGGTGAGCGGTGAAGCATCAACCATCGGATCATAATCGTCATACCATAAACCTATGGCAGCCAATACGATACCGCTTACTGCTTGTAATTCGATGCGGGTAACATCATCTTCAAGGCGACGGCCATTCGGGAAACCATCCATATTTGGAATGTTTTCAAGTGATGCAGTTGTGTTGAAAGGTGCAACAGTTAAACCGATCAGGGCAGCAGCGAGTAATCCTTCAGAACTGAAGAAAGGACTTGTGCGGTCTGTTACCGGAACAGCCATATTCAATCTGAGCATATCTCCGCCATTCGGAAGGAAATTATTCACGAAAGGTTTACCTGCAGCCAGGGGGTTACCAGCTTTACCTGTAGCCAGTTGATAAGGCGGAAAATTAGGAGCGCCTGTAAAGAATATCGGCCAGAGATCCACTGAACGTGGTTTACCTGCAGCCGGCAATAATAATGTTCCGTAAATCGCATCATCCAATGCAGTTCCGGCAACAGCTGGTGAACCTTTTAGAGGGTATAAACCATCAGCACCATAACCGAAATTATAAGCACCAAGTGAAGCTTTCTGTACACGTAGTTTTTCGAATTGAGGAACAGCACCGCCATACAGCGCATCGTCCATATACAAACTCAGTTCAGGATTGTAGAAATATTCGAAATGCGCAGGATCTTCTGCATAAGGTGAAATTGAATTCCAGTAATCTTTTTCTCCGATCGGAATAACAGCTTCATTTGTTAAAGGCATTCCTAAACGTGAAACCTGAATCCAGTCGCCTGAAACACCTTCTGTTCCGTCGCCATTTAAAGTGCGGATTGCACGGCGGCTTGCAGATGCCCAAACGCCGATTACAAAATCTCCATCCAGAATATCATCTGCATCATCCGGGCCGAGGCCATCTTTTTGAAGCATAGAGATGGGGATTTGCAGAGAAATGGTATGGCAGTTCATATGGCCTAAACCATCACGTGAAGTTTCACCTGCTCTTGGTGAATTTCCAAGGTCAAAAATACCGCCGAGGTCAACGAAGAAAGGATCGTCAACAGGACCGCAAAACACTTTTTCGCCAGTTGCTGCTGTTGTAATCGCATCCATCATTAAAGTTTCATAGGTTGTGCCTAAACCAACTGTAGCATCTTCAATAGAACGTGCTCCGATATTAATTGCAGGAACAACGCCATCTGTGATGATGGTTGTAAACGTAATTCCACCATCAGTACTTTTTTCCATGGTGTACGTAGTTTTCAGGTTCTCAGCACCGAGGCGAACGCTGAAAAATGTAGTCGGATCTTCATTTGTACGTGTGAACGTAACACGATAAATAATATCATCACCCGGGGTGGCAATATTATTATCGATATGAATTTCGTACCGGATGTTTTCGCCAAAGTGATTATAGTTCGGGCCGCCGAATGGTAATTCAGCCGGAATATAATTGGCGATGATTGTAACAGTATTCGGATCGTCCGGGCTCCTGAATACATAAAGGTCAGTGTTGTCGGCAAGCGGATCATTTGCAATCAGAGGTGCTTCCCTGTGACTGGATGCCGTTACCATCAACCCTGAAGCCATAAACACGCTTGTGACTGCTGCATGTTTGAACAGCTTGTTTAGCTGATGTAAGAATTGATTCATGCTTTTAATTTTAAAGGTTAGATAATACTTTACCTCACCACTTACGAAGGAAGATTCTCCCTGGATTTTTTATCTCTCAGATAATTTCAGATAGTTTCGCTTTTAAATTTTTAGCGCATGGGAAATGAGACAAGGCTTGATTTGATCAGACAAAAAATATCCGAGCTGCAAAAAATTGATGCGGGATGTACTTTGTTTGGCGCAGGCACGCATCGCTATCTGCTGAAAGAGCCAGTTACCGAATCCGAAATCCAGTCGTTCGAACAAAATGCCGGTATCCGGCTGCCCGGTGATTACCGTGCATATTTTAATTCGGTGAGCAATGGCGGCGGCGGTCCGTTTTATGGTTTATATGATTTAAAAGCTGCCATCAATGCGAGCATTGGTTATTATTTTAATGATGATGAAATGGATGCTGCCGATTGGGATACAAAAATTGCGAATGCTGCAAAAGGAGATCTCAAAGAATTTTTCAAACCATTTCCGGTTTCAACAGCTGAAGTGCGGGAAGTAATGCGAATAAATGAATCGTATGAAGATGATAACTGGAAAACAATTTCACTTCCTGAAAGATTAACCGGCGTATTATTTTTATGTGAATACGGTTGCGACGGGTATTATTTTTTGGTCGTGAACGGTGAACAATCCGGAACCGTATGGTTTTTTCAATCCGGCGAATATCTGAATCCGTGTTATACAAAAGGCAAACAATGGGATTTTTATGATTTCATGGAATGGTGGGCTAACGACAGTATCATGCAAATCAGGGATCCGCAGGCACGATATAAAAATGATGTCCAGGATCCACTGCAAAAAAAAGAATTGATTTACGATCAGCAGGAAATGACTGTAATGCCGGATGAAATATTTGCGTGTAAAAATTTAATGAAGCTGCAATTTTCAAGAAATAAGATCACATCTCTTCCGCCGCAGTTATTTGAATTAAAACAATTGCGTATCCTCAATCTCGAAATGAATTTGTTCGCAGAAATTCCTCCTGCAATCGGCGCACTGGAAGAATTGAGAGTGTTGCGGTTGAGTTATTGCAGCCAGTTGAAATTTTTACCGCCGGAAATCGGGAAATTAAAACAACTGAAAAAACTTGAAATCAGTTATTGCACGCATCTTTTACAATTGCCGGAAGAAATCGGATCACTTTCCAAGCTTGAAGAATTGAGATGTTACGGCGCTGCTTTGAAATTTTTACCACAATCAATTCAGCAACTCAAAAAACTCAGAATTGTAAATTTGTATTGCGATGATCTGGATCTTGTGTCAACCTGTAAGATCATTTCGGGTTGCTGTAAAATTGAAATGCTGATATTAAAGGAATCAAATCAACTGCCTGCAGAATTAAAATTATTAAAAAACGTACAGTCGCTTGTGTTCTTGAAAAATTACGGTATTGATGATCCTTATCAATTACCTGAGACACTGGCGGAAACCAATATCGAAAAATTATTTATTGATGAAGCCGTTTGTTTATTACCCGACAATATCGGCGAACTTCAAAGCCTCACCGAAATTACAATCAATACAAATCAGTTCAATCATTTACCGGCAAGTATCCGGCTTTTAAAAAATCTGAAGCGATTCCGATGTGAAGCGCTGAATGAAAAAATCCCCCGCGAAAAGCAAACGGCAATTGAAGAACTGCTGCCCGGAGTGAAATTTCAATGGTGGTAAACTGACCTGCTTTGCTCCTTTCTGAAAAAAATCTGAAAAAATATTTGGTGGAATGAAAATATGAAATAACTTTGTATCTCAAAGTAATTTGAAATAATGAAATCAGAGATACAATTCTTCAAAAACAAAGGCTGGTATTACCTCCCGATCAGCCTTACCGGCTGGATCCTCTTGATGGGCGCCATTGCAACGGATGTCTGGTTTTTCATGGCAATCGACCGGAACAGTCATTCGGCAAGCGACACACTCATCAATTTCCTTCCATATTTCGCAAGTGTCTGGGTCATTTTTTCCTGGCTCGCTTCCAATACTTCAGTTAAAAATAAAAATGAATCAAATGATAGAGAAAGAGTTTAATCCGGCAAAATTTGCATTGATTGCGGGAAGCATTTTAATGGCTTTGCCAACATTTTTCTGGATAGGTGTGTTCCTCCAGGTATTTTTTGAAACGGCGTATATTGTAAAAAATATTATGCTGCCGATCGATCGCACGTCGCCGGTATTATCTGTCATGATCATGGTGGGTTTGCCATTAATTGCAATAATGGTAAATTTAAAATCGATGATGCATGTCAAATTATCTGCAAATCATGAACAGGTTGGCTTAGATGTTTTTGTAAATAAAAATTTTGCACAATGGGCATTGATTCTTTATGCAGCAATGAGCATTATTACAATTCTTACATATGCATTTTTTGAAAACTTCACAATTGTTTCCACACATTTTACAAGATAAATTATGCTCCACCGGCCCACACTCTATTCCTTTACGATCTGGTTGACTGCAGTGATATTCGGACCTCTCCTGTTTTCTTTGGTTTCAATCATTTATAGCGGAAGAAAAAGCGGAATCGGATTTGAGATGGTTCCTTATGCATGGATATTCGGTGGGATGCTATCAATTCCTTCTTTTATTGCATTATTAATTTTAAATAATCAGCTCGTGAAACGCAGGGTCTCAAGCACTTCCCATATTACAATTTTACTAGTGAGTTGCACTGTCCTTGCTATACTTGCTTTTAGTTTGTTGTCTTTCTATTTTGGTGGATTTTCACTACTCTATATTGATTTCCAATATGTAACACTCATAGGCAGCTATCTCATCAGTTTATATGCTGCAATTTTATTTGGACTTTTTTCGGCGCCTAAAAAAAGTATCGACACACTGGATGCTTCTGAACTTACGGTAGATAAGGGTGCTTAAAACTTTATCTTTACCGCAAAATGCAAACAGAAATAAGTTTAAAACCGGTGAAATTTTAAGGTTTAAATCTCACATGGCCCAAAAAAGTAAAAATGCTCCATAAACCCGTTCTTTATTCGCTTCTAATATGGTTGATCCCGGTGCTGGTTGCACCAATTTTAATGACCTTTATTGGTGAAATTCATAATGATAAACCGATCGGATTTGATTTTTTTATGATGGCATTATTGTGGTTATTTGGTTGTATGTTATCTATACCCTCCTTTTTAATTTTACTCATTCTTAATTTTCAATTGAAGAAGATAAATTTATCTAAATTCCATTACGTCGGAATTTTATTATTTGCCTGCACTCTTCTGACCTTCCTTACTTTCATAATTTTTGCAATTCAAGCTGGTGAAATTTCTCATGTTATAATTAACTTCGGTTTGTTAAAACAAGTTGGGAGTTATTTAATTTGTTCATATGCAGCTATTTTAACAGGATTGTTTACGCCATCAAAAGATATTCATCCGCAACAACAAACTTCCGAAATTACTGCAGATAACCCCTTCTAAAACTTTATCTTTGCAGCGAAATGCAATTTGGGAATTTGCTGCTTGCCGATCTGTCAACTCCTTTTAAGGAGCCCGTCATTATTTTCTCATTTGTTTTACTCATTATTTTATTATCTCCGCTTATCCTCAACAGGTTGCGCATTCCGGCAATTGTAGGGATGATATTAGCCGGACTTGTAATTGGCCCGAATGCTTTACACCTGCTTGACCGGGATGGAGCAATTCAATTATTCGGCACAGTTGGTTTATTGTATATCATGTTCCTGGCCGGGTTGGAAATTGATATGGTGGATTATAAAAAAAATATCCGCTCGAGTTCTGTTTTCGGTTTGCTCACATTTGCAATTCCATTCGGTATCGGATTTATGGTTTGCGAATTTATTTTACATCTCGATCTGATTCCGTCCTTAATTACATCGAGCATGTTCTCTACGCAAACACTTGTCTCCTACCCCATCGTGAGCCGCTTCGGCATTACACGCACAAAACCCGTAACAATCACTGTGGGCGGAACAATTATTACCGATACGCTTGTGCTGCTTTTATTTTCCGTCATTATAAATTATGCAACCGAGGTAAATAACAATACATTCTGGCTGCGGCTCGTCATTTCAATTGCTATATTTTGTTTTATTGTTTTATATCTCATTCCCTTATTTGCAAAATGGTTTTTCAGAAAAGTGGAAGGTGATGGCGGTTCACAATTTATTTTTGTTTTATCCATCGTATTTCTTGCCGCATTTCTATCACAGCTCGCCGGACTTGAACATATCATAGGTGCATTTCTTGCGGGAATTGCAATGAACAGGCTGATCCCGCATCAGTCGGTTTTAAAAAACAGAATTGAATTTGTAGGGAATAATATTTTCATACCGTTCTTCCTGATCAATGTGGGTATGCTGATAAATCTCGATGCCTTATTCAACGGTATGCATGCAATTTATATCGCAGCGATTCTTGTTATCACCGCCTTGATTACAAAATACCTTGCCGCCTGGATCACGCAAAAAATTTACCGCCTCTCACATAATGAACGCAATCTCATTTTTGGATTAAGCACATCACATGCTGCCGCTACACTTGCAATTATTTTAGTTGCCTACGATTTTAAATTGCTGGATGAAAATATTTTAAACGGTACGGTGATCGTTATTCTGATCAGCTGTCTTGTGAGTTCATTTATTACGGAAGCCGCAGGAAGAAAATATATCGTACAGGAAAGTCATAAAATTGATGTGCCGCCTGATGCGATAGAACGCATCTTGGTTCCTGTTTCCAATCCGGAAAAAGCTGCACAATTATTAGATCTCTCCTCTTTTATTCAGCATCCCGGTTCACTTGAACCGATTTATTCATTAGCAGTTATTGAAGACGATGTGCACACAAAGGAAAAATTACATGAGGCAAAAAAAATGCTCGAAGAATCTGTAAAAAAAATTACAGCCTCCAATTCTTCCATGCATATTTTAACCAGAGTGGATGTAAATGTTACTTCCGGCATTACAAGGGCAGTGAAAGAACTTGCAATTACGGAAATCGTAATGGGATGGCATGAAAAAATCTCTTCTGCAGATAAATTATTCGGCAGCCTGCTCGATAATATCATTCATTCAACAGAACAGGTGATCTGGGTTTGTAAAATAATTCATCCGCTCAATACATTCAACCGGATAGCAGTTTTATTACCTCCGAATGCTGAATTTGAACCCGGATTTTATCGCCTGCTTGCAAGTATTTCCAGATTGTCGCAACAGATCGGCGCAAACCTCGCATTTTGGGGTGAATCAAAAACTCTGGAAATAATAAATGCAATCAGTAAAAAAAACGCAGGTATAAATTTAAATGCCGCGTTCAGCGAATTTACCGATTGGGAAGAATTGGAAAATGTTGCACAAAATGTAAAATCAGAAGATTTATTTATTGTGATGAGCGCAAGGCAAAATTCAGTTTCACATTTTAATCAGCTCGATCACGTTCCGCAAATTCTCAGTAAAAATTTCAAACAATCAAGCTTCATTATTTTATTCCCTGAACAAAACGATCAGCATGGTTCAGATATGAATTTTCAATACAGTGTTCTCGCACCATCTGCACTCAAACAAAATATTGAAAGAATAAATAAGATCGGAGATAAAGTTTCGAAAGTGTTTAAAAAGTAGAAAGGAGAAAGGAGTTGAGAACCAGGAGTCAAGAACCAGGAATCAGGATGGCTTGCGAGATCTAAGCGAGCAATTAACCAAATGTGCTCACAAACACGTAAAAAAAATCCGGATAAAAATCTTTATCCGGAAATATGCTGGGTGGCTGATGGGGGTCGAACCCACGACCCTCGGAACCACAATCCGATGCTCTAACCAACTGAGCTACAGCCACCGTTTACGCTGCAAATTTATAGAATTTAGGTTGAATAATAAGGAAACTGACCTTCAATTGGCTCAGGGAGACAATTCGTTTTTAAATAGAATTCCACACAAAACTATTCTTCATGGTGAGCCTGCCGGCCGACGCAAAGCGCATGTTCTGCAGGCAGGCGGGCCTGTCGAACCATCCTTCTTTTTTTGAACAACCCTTCGACAGGCTCAGGGTGACAATTCGTGCGGGGATGCTTCTTAAATATTCATCGGCAACGTCTCCACGAAACCTCATGGTGAGCCTGCCGGCCGACGCAAAGCGCATGTTCTGCAGGCAGGCGGGCCTGTCGAACCACCAAATTCGCAATGCCTTAAGCCTCATCGTACCACTTACTCACCTGATTCCAGTCGATCACATTCCAGAAATCAGCAATATAATCCGCACGTTTATTTTGATGTTTCAAATAATATGCATGCTCCCACACATCTATTCCCATAATTGGTTTACCACGTTGAGCCGAAATATCCATCAATGGATTATCCTGATTGGGACTTGTAACAATACTCAGTGCATTGCTCTGATCTTTTATGACCCAGGCCCATCCTGATCCGAAAACACCCGTTGCAGCTTTATTGAATTCAGTTTTCAGATTATCCATCGATTGCCATTTTGCTTCCATCGCAATTCTAAGGTTATCACTCATAACAGATGTTTTTGCATTTGGCGACATCAGTTTCCAGAAAAAGGAATGGTTCCAGTGTCCTCCTCCGTGATTGCGGATCGCCGAGCGGACAGATTCGGGCATATCATTAATATGCGTAACAAGGTCCGTCAGTGAACGGCCTTTTAATTCAGGTGCCTTCTCAATTGCTTCATTCAGTTTTGTAACATAAGTCTGATGATGCTTGTCGTGATGTATCTGCATTGTTGTTGCATCAATAAATGGCTCCAGAGCAGCGAAATCGTAATCCAGTTTTGGTAGTTCAAATACACCATCAACAGGCGGCATCATGAATTCCGGAGAGAAACCTGCAGGTGTTGCAGCAGCAATTTCATCCAGCCTGAATGAATGCACAATACCTGCACCAATTGCGGCAATTGCACTTTTTTTCAAAAAAGAACGCCTCGAATTATCATTTGAATTTTTCATCTTATTTATGGTTTATATTGTTAAAGCAGATGGTAAAGCTACAAATTTCAATCCCGTGCTGAACGCAATTTTAAATTAATTTTACAAATCATGGCTGAATTAAAAAATGAAGTAGTTGAATTAAATGTAGAAGGCATGACCTGCTCGAATTGCGCTTTGGGAATTACGAAATTTCTCGAGCAAAAAGGGCTGAAAAATGTGTATGTAAATTTCGCCACGAGTGAAGTCCGTTTTGCATTAAACGGGGAAAAAGATCTCACGGGAATTATCAAAGGTATCAATCAATTAGGTTATCATGTTGTTGATGATGTGATTGCCTCTTCTGCAGATAAAAGGAAATTGCAGCTGAATACCCTGGAAATAAAATTTATTGTTTCTGCAATTTTTACATTACCGTTGTTGCTGTCAATGATTCCGGCACTGCATGTTTTGCATCAGCCATTTGTTCAGTTTGTTTTATGCCTTCCGGTTTATCTTATCGGATTTTTTCATTTTGGTAAAAGTGCATGGAGCTCTTTAAAAACTGGTGTGCCGAATATGGATGTGCTTATTTTCATCGGCAGCAGTTCTGCGTTTGTTTACAGTATGATCGGGCTTCTGAATGCACTCGGCATGGATTATTTATTTTTTGAAACATGCGCAAGTATCATTACACTTGTTTTGCTCGGTAATTTACTCGAGCACAGAAGTGTGCGTCAAACAACAACTGCAATAAAAGAATTATCTGATCTGCAGCCGGAAAAAGCAAAGCGCATCAGGTTCGATCTGATAAGCGGGCGGGAAGAAATTGACATTGTTGAAGTAAAATCATTAATAAAAAATGAACGGGTAATTGTAAATACGGGAGATAAAATTCCACTCGACGGTAAAATCATTTCAGGTGAAGCATTAATTGATGAATCGATGCTGACAGGCGAAAGTATCCCTGTTACAAAAACAAAAGATGCGTTTGTTACGGGCGGCACCTTACTGATCGACGGATCTGTGAAAGTGCAAATTCACGCAACAACCGAAAATTCAGTTCTTGCATCCATTATTAAATTGGTAAAAGATGCACAGGCTGATAAACCGCCTATTCAAAAATTAGCAGATAAGATCAGCTCAATATTTGTCCCTGCAGTTCTTGCAATTGCAGCAATCACTTTCCTTCTTTCTTACTTTATTTTCGATCTGTCTGTTTCAAAAAGTATCATGCACAGTATTGCAGTACTCGTGATCGCATGCCCCTGTGCAATGGGACTTGCAACACCCACGGCAATTATGGTTGGTATCGGTCGTGCCGCAAAAAACGGCATATTAATGAAAGGCGCATCAACCCTTGAATCATTTGCAAAATCAGATATCATTGTCTTTGATAAAACAGGTACGCTCACAACAGGCAAATTCACCGTTGCTGATCTGAAAATTTATCAGGGTGAAGAAAATGAGATCAGTTCAATTATCCATCAACTCGAAAAAACATCTTCCCACCCGATCGCACAATCACTTGTTACATATTTTACAGGCAGTAGTTCTTTGCTGATTGAAAATACGAAAGAAATAAAAGGCACCGGAGTTACCGGAACAGATCAAAACGGAAATACGTATTCGATAGGTTCTTCTAAAATGAATCCTTCTGCTGATCTTCCTGAACATGATATTTATGTATTTAAAAACAATTCCCTGCTTGCCGGTTTTGATATTGCTGATGAAATAAAACCGAATGCAGCTGAATTGATTCAATATTTTAAATCAGAAAATATCCGTCCGGTTTTACTCAGCGGCGATCATGAAAAAAAATGCCGGCTCATCGCATCCGAATTAAAAATTGATACTTATTTTGCTGCGCAATCACCGGCAGATAAACTCAACCATATTCATGCACTCACGCAGGATCATATTGTGAGTATGGTTGGTGATGGAATAAACGACAGTCCTTCTCTTGAAAAAGCACATGTCGGCATTTCATTCAGCGATGCCACCCAGATTGCGATGAATTCTGCATCAATCATTTTATTGAATGGAGAATTGAAGCAACTGATAAAAGCGCATCAGCTTGGAAAAATGACTTTGAAAACGATCAAACAAAATTTATTCTGGGCATTTTTCTACAATGTGATCGCAATACCTGTAGCTGCAGTTGGATTGCTGAGCCCGATTATCGCTGCAGGATCAATGGCATTTTCCGACGTATTTGTAATTGGAAATTCCATACTTTTGCGATTCAGGAAAATGAAATAAAAAGTGTCTGCAGCCGGCGAAAGAAAATCACAAATATCCGCTTTCCAGTTTTTTCAGGTTGCACGATATGTTTCCCTGCTCGCAGCATCCATCCTCATTACAAAAAGTAATTTAGATCAGTCATTTATCGGGCAGTATGAAACGTATCTGCTGATCGCAAGCACACTGAGTTTCTTCTGGATCAACGGTATTCTAACAAGTTATCTCCGGATCTATTCAACCTATAAAAATAAAGCTGCTGTTATTTTCAACACTTTTTTACTGCTGCTTTTTATTTCTGTATTTATTTCCCTTCTGCTGTTGATTTGCAGATCAGAGGTAAACACTTTTTTCAAAATTTCTGAAGAAAGAAATTCCTATTTCATTTTTATACTTTACTTTCTGTTTAATTCCATTTCTTTTTTTACGGAATATCTGCTGCTTTCAAAAAATCAGAACCGGCAGCTTGCACTATTCGGCTTCGCACATCTTCTTATTCAAACATTTTTGATCGCCGGCCCTGTTTATTTTAATGTGCATTATACCGATATTATTATCGGCCTTGCGATTTTTACGGGAATTAAATTTTGTTATTTATTTTTTTTGGTATCCCGCAGCAGCACGTTCAGTATTGATAAATCAGTTTTAAAAGAATACCGCAAAACAACGCCTCCGCTTGTTATTTCCTATTTTCTCGGCGGCATTTCCATTTATGTTGACGGAATTATAGTAACACATTATTTCAATAAAGCAACTTTTGCCGTTTATCAATATGGTGCACGGGAATTTCCACTTTCTTTGCTAATGGCAAATGCATTCAGTGCTTCCGTAATTCAATCTGTTGCAAACGATTTGAGCAGTGGCTTGCAGACAATCAGAAAAGGATCTGAACGGTTGATGCATATTTTATTTCCGGTGTGTATTGTTCTGATTTTATGCAGTAAATGGATTTATCCCGCCGTATTTAATCCGCAGTTTGCGGAGAGTTATATTTATTTCAATATTTATATGCTCCTTTTAATATCCCGGTTAATGTTTCCTCAAAGCATATTAACCGCACTTTCTGAAACGAAAATCATACTGATTGCCTCATGCACGGAATTCATTTTAAACATTGTTCTGAGTTTATTATTTCTTCACTTCTTCGGTCTGCCGGGTGTTGCTATCGCCACAGTCATCGCTTTTGCAACCGATAAAACCATTATGGCAGTGTATCTGAAAAAACAAAAACAGATCAGATTTAGCGATTATACACCCGTAAAAACTTATTTTTCTTATTCATTCATTTTAATTTTAGCCTTCATCGTAGTGTTCATGTTGAATTAATCAGGTGGGATCAGGAAATGTCTAAAACAGCAATCATCATCGGAGCAGGACCTGCAGGATTAACTGCTGCCTATGAACTGTTACTGCGCACCGATTATATTCCTTACGTGTATGAAGCAACATCCGATATCGGTGGCATTTCAAAAACAGTAAAGTATAAAGGCAACCGGATGGATATAGGCGGCCATCGTTTTTTTTCAAAAAGTAAAAGAGTGATGGATTGGTGGTTGCATTTTATGCCACTCGACCAGGGGTCATTGAATGATTTTATTACGCTCACGTATCATGGGCGGACAACAGATATTGCATCTCAAACGCAAAACAAATCTGCTGATACCGATCAGGTGATGCTTGTGCGGAGCAGAAAATCAAGAATTTATTTTTTGCGGAAGTTTTTTGATTATCCGATATCACTCAATATAAAAACACTTTCAAATCTCGGGCTGATCCGCATCCTCAAAATTACTGCGAGTTATATTTCAATACGCCTCTTTCCAATCCGAAAAGAAAATTCGTTGGAAGATTTTTTCATCAACAGGTTCGGCAAAGAATTATATCTTACTTTTTTTAAAGATTATACTGAAAAAGTATGGGGCATCAGTTGCAAAGAAATTAAACCCGAATGGGGTGCACAACGTGTAAAAGGTTTATCGGTGTCAAAAGCAATTCTCCATGCATTTAAAAAAATGTTCACCCCGAAAGGAAAATTATCTCAAAAAAATACACAAACAAGTCTGATCGAACAATTTTTATATCCCAAACTTGGCCCCGGGCAATTATGGGAAGCTGTTGCAAAAGAAATTGAAAAAAGAGGGGGAAAAATATTTTTCAATCAAAAAGCAGCTGGTGTAACCCGCGATGGAAATATGATTCAGAATGTTGCGTTTAAAGATCTGTCAAACGGTGATATAAAAACACAAAAAGGTGATCTCTTTTTTTCAACGATGCCCATTTTGGATTTAATGCAGGCAATGCAACCCGCAGTTCCTGAGGATATAAAAATTATTTCCGACGGATTGCAATATCGCGATTTTATCACTGTGGGATTACTTGTAACAAAAATGAAAGTTTCTGAAAACGGCAAACCTGTTTCTGATAACTGGATCTATATTCAGGAAAAAGATGTAAAACTCGGCAGGTTGCAAATATTTAATAACTGGAGCCCCGCATTGGTAGCAGACAGCTCAACCGTTTGGATGGGCCTTGAATATTTTTGTAATGAGGGTGATGCATTATGGAATATGCCTGATGCAGAATTTAAAATATTCGCTGCAAAAGAATTGGAAAGTATCGGTATGATAGATGTAAATGATGTGCTGGATAGTGTTGTGATCAGAATGCCGAAAACATATCCGTCCTATACGGGAACATACGACCAGATCGGAATAATTACAAAATTCACCGATCAGTTTGAAAATTTATTTCTGATCGGCAGAAACGGAATGCATAAATACAATAATCAGGATCACAGCATGCTCACGGCGATGACTGCCGTTGATAATATTGCAAGCGGCCGTTTGGATAAATCAAATATCTGGTCCATAAATACGGAAGAAGAATATCATGAAGAAAAATAATGGAGGCCGGTATATTTTTCTCAGCTGCTTGATATTCATATTGATTATTATTTTATTTACACTTTTCAAACTTGTTGCATTTGAAGGATTTAACCCTTCCGATGACGGTGTAATTGCCGCACAGAGTTATCGCCTGCTGCATGGGGAAATTCCACACAAAGATTTTATTGCCATCAGGCCGGCCGGCTCAGGGTATTTTCATATGCTGGATTATATTTTACCTCTGCCTATGATGGAAGCAGGGAGATGGCTGACGATATTTGAGTATTTCATTTATGCCGCATGCTGGCTTTTCCTTGCTTTGCTAGCTGTGCAGAAAGTGAATTTCATTCGGGAAAAACCTTTGATCATTTCGTGTTTACTGGTCATAGCATTTTGTCTTACAATTCAAATCAGACATCTGTTTCCATGGACAACAGTAGATGCAATTTTTTTTGATTCACTCGGCATCTTATTTCTGACCAGTGGTTTTGCATTTAATTCTTTTACGATTAAAAACTATTTCTCGGTTATTATCGCATTTATTTTTTTAAGTATTGCAGCTTTATGCCGGCAAACCTTTGTACTTCCGTTGGGATTTGCGGGGTTGGCAGTTTTGATCGCAGGATACAGAAGCGGTAAACTGACTCGGGCAATTTTGACCGGTTTAACTGGTATACTGCCAATACTGATTTATTTCAGTTACCTTTTTAATCAGGGTGCACTGCCTGATTTTAAGAATCAGATGACCGGCAGAACGGAATTATTTCATACAGGCATTTTTGAATACGGTGTGCATTTATTTTATACGCCATGGGTGCTTTTATATTTTTTTTATTTCGTGCTGCTTTTTGCGCCGTTATTTAAAAAATTCATTCCGGTGAAATACATGAACCTGTTTGATCTGGTTACGGCATGCATTATCGTGGTAACAAGTATCGCAATGTTTTTTCCGAATTATCAGAAAACAATTCCTTTTGTTTTTTTCTGGACCTGCATGTATTTAACGGGAAGGCTTTGGCTGGCAAAGAAAAAAGGAATCCCTCTGTTTTTATCCATAGCAGTTTTAGTCGTATCCTGGACCGCTTCAATTTCACTGGGAGATAATTCACCATTATTTTGTTCTGGTATTTTGATATCTGTAGTTTTCATGCAATTATTTGTGCTGCATGAAGAAAGTCTGCACGCATTCTTTTCACAAAATAAAAAAAGATTAACAGCATTCCCGGTTTCAGCTGCTTTTGCTTTAGCATTTACAATTTATAGTCAGGGAAGAAATAATTATCGTGATCTGTCGAGAACGTATTTAACTGAAAAACTGGATGATTATTTTCCTGCAATGGGAAATATACATACATGCGCAAATACACGACTCTATTTTGATGAATTGATGCGTATCAAAAACGAATTGCAGATCCCGTCCGGTCACTTGGTCGTTTTACCAAATAATGCCGCCATTTACCCGTTGCTCGAATCGCCCAATCCTTTTCCGATAGACTGGGCTCAGGCGAATGAGTATATTGGTGCCGAAGATAAAATGCTTACTGATATAAAATCTGCCCTTACCTCTCAAAAACTTTTTATTCTGGTTGATAAGATGGATAGTAAATATATGTTCGACGGATATGAACCCTTTAAACCGGATTATGATTTCAACCATGCCTATTTACCATTGATCACAAACGCAGGTTTATGCACGAAGGTGCATTTGAACAATCCCTTTTTTGATGTGTATATTTCCAATTCATTTCTTCAATAAAAAAAGAATATCTTCATAAAATGGAATTCGGAATTGCAAGTTTAAGCGTGATCCCTGTTCGGCAAAAACCGGAACATATTGCTGAGCAGGTAACACAAATTCTGTTCGGCGAATTGTATTCCGTGCACGAGAAAAAAGAAAACTGGTTGCGGATTGAAATGGCACATGATCGGTATCAGGGATGGATCCACAGCAATCAGCATACTGAATTAACTGAGCAACAATATAAAACAATGCAAACCTTACCGAAGGCAATTGCTGCAGAGCTTATTCAAACAGTTACGAATCATGACAGAAGTTTCCCGATTTTGATCGGCAGTTCGTTGTATGAATTTGATGGTATGAATTTTAAAACAGGTAAAGAAAAATTTGTTTACAGCGGCCAGGCCATATCTGATACAGAATTATTAACAACAGAACATATCAGAAAATTTGCATTAAAATTTTTAAATGCTCCTTACCAATGGGGTGGCCGCAATCCATTTGGAATTGATTGTTCAGGACTTACACAGATCGTATTTAAATTATCCGGCCACAATTTACCGCGGGACGCATATCAACAGGCGGAAGAAGGAAAAACAATTAATTTTATTCATGAAGCAAGAGAGGGAGATCTTGCTTTCTTTAAAAATGAAGAAAATGCAATCGTGCATGTCGGTATCATATTAAGTGATAATCAAATTATTCATGCAAGCGGTAAAGTGCGGATCGACATGATCGATCATTTTGGAATATTTAATAAAGAATTAAAAAAATATACCCACCAGTTAAGAATCATCAAACGGATCATATGAAGATCCTCAGCGCTGCACAAATTAAAGAAGCCGATGCAATTACAATTGCAGAAGAAGGTATCCGGTCCTCAGAATTAATGGAGCGTGCATCCCTCCTGTTTACAAATTGGTTTTTAAAAAATTTTCAGCCAGCTTCGTCTATTTGGATTTTTTGCGGTACCGGAAATAATGGCGGCGATGGTTTATGTGTGGCCAGGCATTTATTACAAAGAGGTTACAATATCCATGTATGCATTGTCGGGGATCCTGATACGGGCACGGAGGATCTCAAATTAAATTTACATCGCCTCATCCGGTCGGGGTATAATCATTCTATATCTCCGAATAATTTGGATAAATCGATGGTGAAAGAAAATGATCTGTTCATCGATGCAATTTTCGGCATAGGGTTAAACAGAGAACCGGAAGGTTTACAAAAGGAAGTAATCGAATTTATTAATTCAACAGGAAATGTTACCATTTCTATTGATATGCCATCCGGATTATTTAGTGAAAAGTCAACAAATGGAATTTCTGTTCATGCAAATTATACATTGAGTTTTGAATTGCCTAAATTATCTTTCTTCTTTCCCGAAAACGAAAAATATACAGGACATTGGGAAATAAAAAGTATCGGCCTTTCAAAAAAATATCTCGCCGAAGAAGCAACAAATTATTTTTTTCTCACCGGGGATATGATTCGTTTGTTCTTACACAAAAGATCAAGATTCGGACATAAAGGCATCTACGGCCATAGTCTGATCATCGCAGGAAATCCCGGAACGGAAGGCGCAGCTGAATTATGCGCATATGCCTGTCTTGCAGCAGGAAGCGGATTGGTTACTTTGAGTCACGGCAATCTAAATACTGAATTTCCTGAACTAATGACCATCAATCGTGATAAAATTTTAGATGCAATTCAGAAAAATAAATTTAATGTAATTGGCATCGGGCCCGGACTTGGGACGAAAGAAAAAGAACTGATCAAATCCGTTTTAACTGATTTTCAAAATCCAATTGTGATAGATGCAGATGCGCTGAATACAATTTCAGAAAATAAAGAATTGCTGCAATACATTCCTCAAAATTCAGTTCTTACACCCCATCCAAAAGAATTTGAAAGATTATTTGGAAAATATGAATCAGAAGATATTCGTATTAAAAAACAAATTGAATTTTCGGTTGAGCATAAGATTATTTTAGTTTATAAAAGAGCCAACTCCTTAATCACAACTCCTGACGGACGATGTTATTTCAATTCTACAGGAAATGCGGGAATGGCAACTGCCGGGAGTGGTGATGTGCTCACCGGAATAATTACAGCACTGCTCGCTCAAAAATATGAGCCGGCCGATGCTGCATTACTCGGAGTTTATTTACATGGACTTGCCGGTGATATCGCCATGATGGAGCAAGGCGGTCAAAATATCGTTGCTGAGGATCTGATCAATTATATTCCGGCAGCATTTGAATTAATATCTTCCTGAATTCTATTCCTTCATATTCATTTCAGCTTATTTTCAGAATCCTGATTAATTTTAATACATGAAAATTGTTGTATTAACAGGTGCAGGCATGAGTGCTGAAAGCGGCATCCAGACGTTTCGTGGTGCAGGCGGATTATGGGAAGGATATCGTGTGGAAGATGTTGCCTCACCGGAAGGTTTTGCACGTAACCCGGAAATGGTTCTGCGCTTTTATAATGAACGCCGGAAACAAGTGCTGCATTCAAAACCGAATAAAGGGCATTTCGATCTTGTTGCGCTCGAAAACGATCATGATGTTACAATCATCACACAAAATATTGATGATCTGCACGAACGGGCCGGTTCAAAAAAAATAATTCATCTGCACGGCGAAATATTAAAATCACGGAGCACAAAAAATGAATTGCTTATTTATGATTGTGTAGATGATATTCACATTGGAGATTTCTGTGAACTCGGCTCACAATTGCGGCCACATATTGTCTGGTTTGGTGAATTAGTGCCGATGATTGAAATTGCTGCAGCGGCGGTTGCTGAAGCAGAAATCATTCTTGTGATCGGAACGAGTATGGTTGTTTATCCGGCAGCTTCACTCATTCATTATGCAGAACCCGGAATTCCTGTTTATATTATTAATCCGGAAATTCCGGACATGCAACACAAAAGCAATTATCATTTTATTCAGCAACCGGCAACTATCGGCGTGGAAGAGGCGATTGGACTCATTAGCAAATTAGCGGATTAGCTGATTGGTACATTAATAAATTTGCACATTGGTACATTTAAAAAATTCTTATGACTAACAATCATTCTCCCTGGAAAACACTAAATATAAAACCCGTTTACAAAAATCCATGGATAGAAGTGGAGGAACATGATGTGATCAATCCGTCGGGGAAAGAATCCATTTACGGAATTGTGAAATTTCATAATTATGCGATTGGCATTTTGCCGGTTGATCAGGATGGAAATATCTGGCTGATCGGGCAACACCGTTATCCGTTTGATGCATATACCTGGGAAATTCCTGAAGGCGGTGGAAATATTTCACAAAATCCCATAGTGAATGCAAAACGGGAATTATTGGAAGAAGCGGGAATCGTTGCAAATAACTGGCAATTAATTCAGGAAATTCAGGTTTCAAATTCCGTTACAAATGAAAGAGGATTTATTTATCTCGCGACTGATCTGCGTTTTACTGAAAATGCGCCGGATGAAGATGAGGAACTTGCAATTAAAAAAATACATTTTACGGAAGCATATGAAATGATGGAAAGAGGTGAAATACTGGATTCACTCACGGTGATTGCATTACTGAAAGGCAAAATACTCCTTGGATATTAAACCATTTTAAAAATCTGTAAAATTAATTTAAATGTGCGGTAAAAATGTTGTCGTGAAAGAATAGTTTATTATTTTGCAAACATTCATCACCTAAAAAACGTTACTTATGAAGCATCTTTTCTTAATCTCAACTCTTATTTTTTCATTCACATTTTTACAGGCACAAACTATGACAAATCAAATCATTACTCGTGATGAAGCTACCACGCTTATCATGAATGCCAAGCTCACAAAAAATTTATCATTTCAGCAAATTGCGGATGCTGTAGGCCGCGATGAAGTATGGACCGCCTCTGCAATGCTTGGTCAGAATACCATGAGTGCAACAGAAGCAAAAGCATTATGCACTTTACTTGGTCTTGATAGTTCCGTTGAATTTGCATTACAACAATATGCCACAAGAGGAACAACTCAGGTAATGCCGCCGACAGATCCGCTGGTTTATCGTTTTTATGAAATTGTTATGATTTACGGACCGACATTAAAAGCAGTTATTCAGGAAGAATTCGGCGAAGGAATTATGAGTGCAATTAATTTCTCAATGAAAGTTGATCGTGTTCCGCATCCTGAAGGCGACAGGGTACGTGTAACAATGGAAGGGAAATTCCTCGATTATAAAAAATGGTAAATTGCAATTAAATAAAAATAAAGCTCCGGGAAATTACGGAGCTTTATTTTTTGTGAATAGTTTCAGTAAAACGAATTCCAAAATCATTATCCAATTCAAGTAAGACAGGCTCGTAAATTGATTCTTCAACCGGTATTACAACGCCCCGGGCAGAAATCCCGCCATTTAATATTCTTTTCGCCGCGATACCGAGCGGCAATCCTACCGTTTTCGCCATGGCAGTGCGCAATTCATCATCACCTTTTGCAACCATAGTGGATTGTAATTTAATTTCCTCACCGTTTAATTCATATTCAATTACGTGCAGCATCACACACATATCAATATCTCCCGCATCAAGTTTTAATTTTTCCTCAATTAATTTTTGCAATGCCTGTGCAGGTGTTGCTTTTTCCAGATTTATTTTTTCATCTCCAAATAATCCGAGCCATTTGATTTTTTCAATGATAGTAGGATCATTTATCTCAAGATAGCTTTTTAAGTTTAATTCAACCGGTAAATGCGATGCGGGTAAAAACGAAGAAAGAAAATCTTTCCATGTAAAATCTGCAATATGCTCCACTTCATAAGAATCATCGGTAATTCCCAATTGAACAAACACGTTCCATGCATCGCAAAATCCGCGTTTGCGCAATGTGCCGCGAACAAGTGTTTGAATATCGCTCAATTGATAAACAGCTCTGTATTGCAGACTATCACGGTTAGGATAGCCTTCAAATTCACCGTATCCGGGAACCGTCAATACATCATATCTTGAAAACAATTTCTGGTAAGGAATATATTTATATGCACCACCCCATAAAAATTTTGCCGTCCCCTGCCCCGCCAGAATTACATTCCTCGGGTTCCAGGTGATTTTATAATTCCAGGGATTATTATCGCATTCGGGCGCAATTAATCCTCCTGTATAACTTTCAAATAATTTGATCGTGCCTCCCTGTTTCCTGATTTCATTTAATATGCGCATTGCACTCATATGATCAATTCCCGGATCGAGGCCCATTTCATTCAATAAAATAATATCCTTTGCGATCGCCTCTTCATGTAATTCCTGCATTTCAGCACTTACATAACTTGCAGAGATAAAATGTTTCTGCATTGCGACACATTCTGCAGCAACTTTTGGGTGAAGGAAAGCTGGAAGAAGAGAAATCACCAGGTCGCAGTTTGAAATTGCTTCCTTTCGAATCAGGTCTTCTTCCACGTTAAAATAAATTGCAGATCCGAATGCATGTCCATTTATTTTTTGTTGCGCTATTTCAATATTTAAATCACCGACTGTAATATGCCAGTCATGTTCCTGTGCATGATTAAGCATGTAATCAATTAATACTGTTGAGGATTTTCCGGCGCCGAGAATAAGGACGTTTTTCATAATTGGTATAAGGTATCAGGTATGAAGTATCAGGAAATGAAAATTAGTTTTTTAAGACAAATTGTAATGGCAATAATTCCGCAATACTGTTTATTACATATAGGTGATTACCAGCATGTGCGAGGACAATTCTAATTGAAGTATTTTGTTTCAATTCATATTCCGCCATTACCTGCCGGCAGGCACCGCAGGGAGCAACCGGTTCTTTCAAATGATTTGCAGTTGTAATTGCAACTGCAAGAATTTTTTTATCCGGATAATTCGCACCTGCATAAAAAAATGCAACACGCTCGGCACATAATCCGCTCGGGTATGCAGCATTTTCCTGGTTATTGCCGCGAATTATTGTTCCGTCTTCAAGCAATAATGCACAACCAACCCGAAATTCAGAATAAGGTGCATAAGCAGATTCCAATGCTTTATTTGCTTCTGCTATGAGCATGGCATCCGTTTCATTTAATTCAGCAATCGAATTAAATTCATTTATCGTGCAGATCAATTCAAATTTTTTCATCTTGATTCTTGGTTCCTGGCTCTGATAACTATTTCTCCAAAACAAACTGTCTTGTGATCACATCATTTCCCGCATTCATCCGAACAAAATAATATCCCGATGCATAATCCGTCATATCAATATGCAGAATTTTATTTTGAATGCGATCATATGATTCGGTATGAATTAATTTTCCGGTCACATCGATCAGATCAACTTGCACATCTGCAATATGTGCCAGGCTGATATCAATAAATACATCTGATTTGGTCGGATTCGGATATACATTCATATCACTGATATTGATCGGCTCATGTTTGATATCCGTATAATTTCCAACCGTAAACTGGATGTTGACCAAACCGCCGAAATCCGCATTGAAATTTTTAATATAAAGTCCGTCCATATCCCGAACCCGAAAATAACCCGTGCCATCAGCATTCGCCCAAAAGCTCAATCCGTCATCACCATAATCATACAGAAATAATTCATAACAGCCATCCACCAATGTAAGCGTGTCTTTGTAAACCGTCTCTGAACTGAAACTTGTTCTTGAAAAAACTTCTTCTCCATGTTCATTGTATAAAAACAAATCATTTTCATTGGGCCTTTTATTCGTTTTCATATCAAGGATAAACTGGGAAGGAAATACTTCCGGCTGTATGAGATCGGTTGTTTGGGAATTATTAAAACCATATTCGTCTTCTCCCCCATTCGGTTCACTAATGGTCACTTCAAATTTGCTTCCGCTGAACGACCATGGAAATTGAGGCAGCTTAATTTCTTCAATCTCCATAAATTTCAATTCACCTGTCCATGTATATTCTGCATGATCATAATCTTTTATACCGTAATTAATTTTTAAAGATGTTAATGTTGTTGCACCTGTATTTTTAATTTTAATTACCGGATTTGTGCAAATCGGATTTTTTCTTCCATGCATTTGATTTGAACTCGGAGAGATCACATCTTCAATTGCAGCATCTAAATTAAAATTCGGTTCACCATACGTTACCATTTGAACCTCGGTTTGATAATACGGTACGTTTCCATCTCCGTTCCACGTATAATCTTCTGCACTGTAATCGAATGTATAAGTGTTCCCCGGTAATACTTCCGGCGTTAATTCATAATCATAGGTCCAAACCTCTGCACCCGGACACCAATTCGAGCGATCGTACACCCAAGTTCCACCCTGCGGATAAACAGGATTTAAATCACAGTTGTCACGCCACACTTCCTGCGTCCAGACAGTTTCTCCATTCACTTTAAAATAATGTTCTTTTGCACAAAACTCTGCGCATGGTGAAGTGTTGCCAAAACCATGTCCGGTAACACGCACTTTAATTCGCGAATTAACTGCATCTGCAGGCATTGTAATTTCTTTTGGCGGCGTTTGTTCATCGTAGGAAGGAGTTAATCCATAAGTAAATCCGCCCTGCCATAAATTGGTAACAGATTTTACGTCACGTGGAGGCGTTCCTTCAATAAATAAAAATTCAAGATCGAGATGTTCCTGCCAGTTACCTGCTTGTATATGCACACTGTCATGTAAAATAGGACGATAATCACTCACATCATAAGTCCATGTAAAACCATCGCCAAGATCAAGGCCGATTCCGTACGGTGTAATATATCTTGCCAGTTCGTAACGATTAATCACTTCAAATGGATCGCTGTAATATTCAAGATCGGAATTATAAATTGTATTTGTGCTTGAAATAAAAACTGAATCTGAAATTGTTCCATCGGGATTGTATGTGTAATTATAATAATCTCCCGGCCAAACCAAAACAGTATCTGTTGCAACTGTCGGATCTGCAGGATCATAATGAATTAATGTAATCGGATCATTGGGAATTTCATCAACAATTAAAACGGAATCAAGATGACTTGCAAATTCTCCCTGTTCAAAACGAATAAAAGGACGTGTTGAAGAAGTATTAAAATTTCTTCTTAAATCATCCGCTTTATAATATTTTGCAACAGCACCGACAAGGCCTAAATTATTTCCATCCACATCATCCGGTTCCGTTAATCCGTCTCCATCATTAAAATGATAATATAATTTTAAATTCGCCGCATAAGGATGTGATGCATCCAGATCTTTAAACATATATTCAGAAATTGTTGCAGCATCCAATTCTTTATCCCAGATTGCAAATTCATCCATATTGCCGACATAAGATTCCGATCCTCCCCAATTACCTTTACCCAATCGCAAATTATCAATACCCGTCATTAATTTCGTCATGCCCGTTCCAGAATCCCAAAGCAAACCATTTTTATAAATTTTCATTGAACCTGTTGTCGTATTTTTTGTGAATGTCCAGTACACCCAATTGCCTTCATAATCAACAGGAGCTGAATTTTGATAGATGCGATCATAGCCCCCTGAATTACCGGCATCCCAATAAACATTTGCATCGCCCCATGGTGTATGACTGTTTAATACACGTGTTCCCCCGGAAGTAATTGCTTCGAATGTTGTTCCGTTTTGCGGCTGAAATGCAGGATCGCCGTAAGCCCAGAATGCAACTGTTACCTGGTCTGATAAATCCGATAACGGATTACCGATCACATCTGCATGATCAGGCGTATAAAATTGTAAATATTTTTCGCTTGAAGATGTTGTAAGTACAGATTGAAATCCCGCATCTCCTGAAGAAGTCAAATAGGAAAATCCCGATGTTGAATTATTATCATACGTAATTTCAATTGCAATATTTGAAATGCCATCCCAATAAAACGGCGTAATAAAATCTACACCATCCCAACCTGTTGTAAATGTTGTTGTTTGTTGATAGACAGTTGTAAACCCGGTTTCGGGTGTCGGAGAAATAAATTCATCCAATACTGTTGCTTTCATTTTAATGGTGAGATTTTTCATCTCATCACCAATACTTTGCAAATTAAAATCGAGGCCGGTTATATTTCCCGCAACCATTCCTGCATCAGTTAATTCCGATGCACGCCAGATGATTTGTGTTTTTGAAAGCGAATATGCAGTATAAAAAGGATATAAACTTGTAGTTGTGTTTGTGCCGACCTCAGTACTAATTAATGAAATCGTATCGTCATAAGAAATAAAATATTCCCAATGTGTATCATTTATAAATGTCTGCGTTGATGCATACGAAAATGTATCGGGGCTCGCTCCATTTGCTTCAAAAAACGGATGTGTCAAAAGTGTGCTGTCGAGATTGCCGGTATGTTCAAATAAATTTGTGTAGGTGAGATAATCCCATTCGCCGCAATCGTAGGCCAATCCGCCCGCACCACCCGGAATGCATTTCAGGGTATATTTCATCAGCACTTTTTCGACATTTACATCGAGGGAAGGCATATCGAACCATGCATCCTGCGGGGAACCGAAAGTGAAGGTTTGCACTTTGATCGTATCACCGGGACCTGCAAATGCACTCCCTGTTAAAATCAAACTCAAAGCAACTGTTAAAACAATTTTTGAAAAATTTCTGAACATCGGTGTAAGTTTGGGGCAAAGATAAGGAGCAGAGGCAAGAGTGAGGAGGAAGGAGAAAGGAGAAAGGAGTTGCTGTCGCCTGATATCTTAAAACCAGACCTGATACTTGCTACCTGATACTTTATACGAATTATGATCTCAGCAAAAAACATCCATAAATCCTACGGCCCGCTACATGTGTTGAAAGGCGTGAGTATTGAAATTCAGAAAGGTGAACTCGTGAGCATTGTGGGGGCATCGGGTGCCGGGAAAAGTACGTTATTGCATATTATCGGCACATTGGATAAACCCGATTCGGGGGAATTATATCTCCACGACAGAAAAATAATCGGGCTCAGTGAAAATGATCTCGCGAAATTCAGAAATACGCATATCGGATTTGTATTTCAGTTTCATCATTTATTGCCTGAATTCACTGCATTGGAAAATGTTTGCATTCCGGGATTTATTGCCAGAAGAAAAGAAGAGGAAGTAAAATCAAAAGCATCCGAACTCCTCGCCTATTTAGGACTGAGTGAACGTCTTCAACATAAACCCAATCAATTATCGGGAGGAGAACAACAACGTGTTGCGGTTGCACGTGCATTAATTAATCAGCCGGATGTAATTCTTGCCGATGAACCATCCGGAAATCTCGATACACAAAATGCAAAAGAATTGCATGCACTGTTTTTTAAATTGCGCCAGGAATTTCAACAGACATTTGTCATTGTAACACATAATGAAGAACTCGCAGATATGGCGGATAGAAAATTGGTGATGAAGGATGGGTTGATGGTGGGGTGAGGTGGAGAGCTATTTAATGCTTGGTGAGATAATTGTTGAAAATGTTGAGCGTGAAGTGAAGTGCACAAATTTCATTCTCCTGAAACTAATGGAAGCAATACAATTTCATAAATTGAGTCTGGGGTAAATGCATAGCCGGGAAAAGTCGGGTTTTGTCCGAGGTTGGTGTCCTCACCAATCCGCTTGCAAATATTGCCTCTTCAACATAATTCCCATTTCATAAATACTTATAAGTATTTAATTCCCACTTATTTTTGCTTTCAGCATTTTTATAATGATTGCTGATATTATTTTTAGTGCATGTGGTTCTTTACAGCAACAATCAATAGTTGGAAACCTCTTTTAAAAGAAGACGAAATAAAAAATATTGTAGTTGATTCCATGCAATGGCATTGTGATCAGCAACGAGCTCTCATACATGGGTTTGTGATTATGCCAAATCATATTCATATCGTTTGGACTTCCACATTAAAAGCTGAGCATTGGCAAAACGGAACCTCCCTGCTTAAAAATACAGGTCATGAATTTAAAAAGTATTTGAAACAAAATAATCCAAATCAACTATTGCAATTTCAATCCACACAAGCCGACCGTGCTTATCATTTTTGGGAAAGAAGACCAAGAAGTATTGAAATATTGAACAGGGATATCGCATGGCAAAAATTGAGTTATATGCATCGCAATCCTATCCAGGATAAATGGAAATTATGTCAATACCCCGAAGATTATAAATATTCGTCAGCCGGATTTTATCATAAAGAAGATAAATCGTTTTCTTTTTTAACGCATTTTATGGATTACATTTGATGAGGTTGGTGAGGACACCAACCTCGGACAGCTACTTCCTAAACAACACAATCCGATTACTATTCGTCCCTTTTGTCCGCGGTTGGTGTCCTCACCAATCCGCTTGTAAATATTGCCTCTTCAACGTAATTCCCATTTCATAAATAATTATAAGTATTTAATTCCCACTTATTTTTTGCTTTTGATGATGTTGGTGAGGACACCAACCTCGGACAGCTACTTCCTAAACAACACAATCCTATTACTATTCGTCCCTTTCTCGTTGTTTTTTACACCCCAGATATTTGCGGTTTTTGTGAATTGTTGCTGATTGATAATGATGGATTCGCAAGTAAATCCTGCTTCCATGCCGAGAGGTAATACATGTTCTTCCAGTTTAACTTTTCCATTACGCACCTCTCCCGTTTCAAACGCAACATAGCCGCCTTTTTTTGTGATGCGGTAGATTTCATGAAAAACATTTTGCATTTTTTTGTCCCAGTCGTCGATGGATTTTACCATGGTGATTTTCTTTTCAATTTTTTCTGCATCAATGCCGTTGAACCAGCAGCGCAACCAGTTGTCTTTTGCATATTGAACGATATCCAAAAACGGTGGTGAGGTGACGGTTAATTGCACCGAATTCTTTTTAATCAGCTTTGTTTCGCCGGCATCTGTTGTTAAAAATATAGAGCGTTTTGTTGCGTTGTGGAGATTTAAAATTTCCTGCGGTGATAATCCTTTCATCAATGCTTTTGATTTTTTAAGGATCAAAGCATTTACATCGCGGTAAACGGGTTTTTGTTTTCGCTTTGAATTTATTTTCACCTGACTTTCGCGGCTCACTGCCTGGTTTGGTGGCAATGTATAAACAGAAAAAAATCCCGGCGAATGACCGGTTAATCTGTTGGTTGCCACCATGCGGATCCATTTATCAATTCTGTCTTCGCAATTTTCCTTATTTCTTTTTTTGAGCCAATCCTTTAATTGTAATAATTCTATAAATGTTTGCGGATGATAAAACATGGCGAGATCATGGTCTCCGTGTTTCATTTTCGCATTTGAAATTTCTTCCAGCCTTTTTTCGATTTCCTGCATTGAAGGAACAAATAATCGCGGCTCCGTCAGCATACTGCTCAGGGGATTAATATCATTCGCAATAATATTTCTTCCGAGTAAGGCGGCTTCAATAACCGTTGTGCCGCGGCCGCTGAACGGATCATACACCACATCCCCCGGCTTTGTATAGCGATCGATAAAATATTTCGGCAAGGCGGGTTTGAAGCAGGCACGATAGGCAATTTCGTGAAGATTGGCTGCCTGGCGCTGGGCAGCAGTCCAGAATTCGCCAGTATATACTTCAAACTTTTTTTTGCCCAGTTTAAAGCTTGACTTTTTTATTTGATTCCTTCCGCTCAATTTATTTTCTGTTTAACCACAATTTATTTTAACAAATGATCAATGCACAAATATCATTATGTATTTCGGATAATTCATATAGATTTGCGGTAAAACCAATTCTCTATGCCTCCCACACAAAACAGCTTGCCATTTACAAATGCGTCCGAAGTCACTTTCGTAATCAATTCACCCGATATTGAAATTTATGTGAAGGGTACTTTGCTCGGGACGATTAATACCACAACACCTGTTTCTGTTTATGTAAATGTAAGTGCCGGCAGTAAAACAATCCTTTACCGAGAAATCACAATCGCGGAATATACAAATGGAAATACCGGTATGGTTACCGATACCATTTATATGAATATCGACCCGAGATCGAATCCGCCGAAGCCAAATTTTACTTTAAATGTCTGTCCTACAAATCCGAACCGTTATAAAATTATTGGCTGGGAAACAGACACAGTCGGACAAACATGCAGCGGCGGCAACGGGTCTGATGGATATTTTGATGTAAGCAATTATCTGAATTTTAAATCGATGATGGTACTTTCAAACGGCCAGCTGCAAATGGTGACAAAATATACAGGCAATGTAAACACGCCTTATACAGGCACAGCACCTTTATGTGTTGGTGCGCCTTTCTGCTACGTGTGCAGGCCTTAATCGTATTTGAGATAAATTGTTTCGGTAAGAGGTAAATTATCCATTTTACTTTTTATCCAGCCGAGTGTTTCGGTCATGATCACGAATTTATATTCCTTATTCTCGTGTTTCATTTCGAGAAATGCATTAAACATCTCTTCATAAATTCCATGCTTTTCATGTTTGTGCGCTTTCAGTAATAATTTGAGATATTTCATCACCAGTTTTTCGAAAAAATCAAACCGGTCGTCTTTTTGCATCGAACGGGATGTATTGCGTATCAGCGAATCGAGATATAATTTATTTTCCAGTTCATAGTGCAGCAATAAATTCAGCACTTTTGCACCATGGTGCAGTTCCTGACGTGAATTTGAATTTGCATTTAATATTTTCTCACAATATTCAAGTGCAGCCTGATATCTTCCCACAACAAACAGCATCACCGAAATATTATACGTGTTTGCAATTACTTGCGCAGTGGAAAGCATTTTTTCATATTTACCGATCATTTTATGATATAATTCGATCACTTCATCGCATAATTCAAATTTTCCAGTATTCATGATATACAGGATCTTATTCGAACAAATACTGGTGAGGATGGAAACATCATGGCTTAATTTATCAGAAGGAAGAGCTTCAAGCCGTGCAATGATCTCTTCAAAATCGTCGTAAATACTCGCACGGTGGCAAGCGCCGAGGTAATTGGATAAAGCATCAATATAATTGGCATTCACATTGTATTTCTGATGCGGATATTCATCAAATAATTCAACTGCTTTTTTATAAAATTCAATTGCCTTCACATTATCGTCGTTGAAACGGCAGATCAGGCAATACGCTCTTAAATAATTCCATTTCGAATTAAATGTTTTCAGAACAGCATAATCTTTCAGCAAAGCATTATTCTTATAATTATTGTATTTGCCGATCGCTTCTTTATCATTTAAAAGCGGGTCGATGAGATATTGTGCCCATAAACTATAACTGATGCGGCCGAGTTCGGCCTCGGTATTCAATGTTTCGATCACATCTTTTTCTTCATTGTGTAATTCTTCAATAACTTCCATCGGTTGTTTCCCGGAATAGCGGAGAGAATAAATTTTTTCCCGCTGGAGAATCGTAAGCACAAGATTCATCAGATCGTGTTTATAGGCGAGTTCTTTCGAACGCTTCAACACTTTTGCCCTTAATTCAACCAATCCCTTTTCGGTATAAAACAATTCATCCTGTATCAGATCGGCAATTTCACTGAATACCGATTTATCAGACCGGTATATGCGCATACTTTTCAGAATGAGATCATTCAGATAGATCTTCAATTGAGGCAGCATTTTGATCTCTGCTGCTATTTTCAATTTCTTTTTTAATTTATCCTCATCATATACCCCATCCATTGAATCGATCAGGTCGAATATTTTCAGGTACGTTTTGCTTTCAGATATTCCCTGACGTTCGGTGAATAATTTGAAATAGCGTTTTTCGCTCGGGCTGAGCGATTTGATCAGCTTAAACAGGTCATCTCCGGGTAAATTCATATGCGACCCGACAAAAATGCGAAATATTCCGCTGAAAACCCGCCATACCCAAAAATAGGGATGTCACAGGTGGCGTCCGTTAAAACCTAACCATACCAAAGGTTTTGAGAGAAAGACAATTGCATTTAAAAATTATATGTTCGTCAGACATTGAATAATTGAAGGAAATTTGGTTTTACCCGGGCTATTGGTGCAAATACCTTTGGATAAAATAAATACTACAATTATGATGACTGCTAAATCTGATCACCCGAAGGTTCTCCAAACACCTGTAGCGTTTACAGAAAGAGAAACCCAAATCTTACAACTGATTGCCAGAGGTAAAACATCCAGAGAAATTGCAGATGAACTGTATATCTCGCAGAACACGGTAGATACTTACCGAAAGCGAATGATCAAACGAGTTCATGCAAATAATATATTCGGTGTATTTCATTATACTTTTCGATTGGGCATATTGAATCCCGAGATTTTCAGCGATTCATACGCTCTTTGATCCTTGCTATTCCCACTCTTTCCTTTTAATTAGGCTGTGTCGGGCCATTTGTTAACAGCAAATGGCCCATTTTTTTTGCACTTCCTTCCATTTTACATTTACAATTCCAAACTCCTCCAAAATATCAAATTCCACAATTCGTCTGGCTTCGATATATTTGCAAACAGGCTTTGAATGGAAATTTTTGAATTCATATTTTATTTAGGCGTAGTAAATATCATTTTTTCTGCAATATGGAAAATCCTTGCTACTATTTTTTCATCTCTCCTTCAGGATTTGGGAATAGATAAGGATATTTCATTTTTCATATTCAAGGCGGTTGGCTATTATATTCTTGTTTCCATTACTGCACTCATTACCGCTGCACATATGCAGGGAACCTATACACTTTCGGCCGTCGCTTATGCCATTACAGGCACCTTTGTTATTTATGCAACCATTGCAAGCAACCTTGAACGCAATCGCTGGCGGGCGGTCATGAATTTTGAAAGAAAAAGAATTCGTGTCATGCGCTACGATGGGTATTTATTAATGGCATGTATCCTGTTATTTATTTCTACATTAATAAAACCTGAAATTTCAAATTTCAGATTTCAGCAATGGGCTTTGGCCAGCATCGATAAAATATATCAGGCACCGGTATTAAAATATATCATCGGATTTTTTGCTTTCTTTTATATGCTGAATATTATTTTCAGAGGTATTAAAGCCAGTGATGAAGTGCTTGCCGTTTTATTCAACCGGAAAAGAAAGAAATCGGATAAACCCGGCGGCCCTGATTCTGAAACAGGCTTTTCCGATTACGAAGAAGTAACACAGGATGAACCCGGTGATTCAAAATAATTTTTCTTTCGCAGGCGTTTATGTCCGAAAGCATATTTTGCGGACCGCCTTTTTTCTTTTCATCTTCTTGAAAACATTCCTTGCCGAAGCACAAACCGTTCAGTGGGCAAGTGAAATTGTGCGCTTCTCTACGGAACAAAGCCGCACACAATTTTCATCGAAACAAGCTCTCGGCCCGCCAAATAAATTACCGGCAACCGGAGAAAGCGTGGTGGCATGGGCACCGGCAACTCCTGAAAATCAGAATGGTGAATTTATTCATGTGCGGTTTGCCACACCCATGCATGTAAAACAAATTGCAATCGGAGAAAATAACGGGCCGGGTGCCGTCAAAGAAATTATTTTATTTTCCGTTGACGGCGAAAAACACAGCGTATATAAAAATGAAAATATCAAACCGGAATATATTACGGGCGGGCGCATGTTCCGCACCTTTATTCCGCTCACCGATTATATGGTAGATGAAGTAAAAGTAATTTTGAACACACAGGCAATTGCCGGGATGAATCAAATTGACTGCATCGGAATTTCAGACAGTGATGAGCCCATCACAGCAAAAATAAATGAAGCAGTGTATGATGAAATAATTCCTGCACCGGAAAACCTCGGCCCGAATATCAATTCCAGTGCAGACGATATGTTTGCATTTATTTCGCCCGACGGACAAACACTCTATTTTGCAAGAAAAAATTATATCGAAAATTTCGGCGATGCACACCGCGATGATATTTATGTTTCGCATTGGGTGAATAATGCGTGGACAAAAGCAGAAAATGCAGGCAGCCCGCTAAATAATGATCAGCATAATTATGTCGCCTGGATCAGCCCGGATGGAAATACATTGATGCTTGCAAATAATTATGAAGTGGTGAAGCAGGATATTTCCGTTTCGAAAAAAACAGCAACAGGCTGGTCGTTTCCGAAAGCGCTGAAAGTAAATGATTTTTATAACGATAATCAGTTTTCCTGTTATCATATGAATACGGAAGGAAATGTAATTCTCATGAATATCGAGCGGCCGGATTCAAAAGGTGATATGGATATTTATATGAGTTATCTGAAGCCGAATAAAGTATGGTCGGAACCGAAAAATATCGGGAACATCATAAATACCGTCGGTATTGAAGCGAGTATTTTTATCGCTTCGGATAATAAAACAATTTATTTCTCAACGAATGGCCGCAGTGGTTATGGCGGATTCGATATGTTTATGTCGAAGCGCCTCGATGATACCTGGCTCAACTGGAGTGAACCCGTAAATCTCGGCAAACAAATCAATACTGCGGGTGAAGAATATTTTTATACCGTTCCTGCGAGTGGAGATTATATTTATTTTTCTTCCACAACAAATTCGTATGGGAAAGCAGATCTGTTCAGAATAAAATTACCGCAACCTCTGCAACCTGAACCGGTAACACTGATGAAAGGAAAAATAATCGATGCCGAAACAAAAAAAGAAATTACGGCTGAAATTGAATTCGGCGGATTGCGGGGAGAAGAAACAAATGGTATTTCCACAAACTCAGCAACAGATTACCAGATCATTATTCCCGAAAGTAATTACCAGGTTACGATTAAAAAAGAAGGCTATATCCCGACATTCAAAACCTACGATGAACAATTGGAATATGACGATGCGGATTATAATTCGGCAGACTCCATTTCCGTCATCAAGCATCAGATCAAAACCGATCTGAAACCGGATTTGAAAAATTCATCCGTTGATCGTGATGCGCTTCTGAAAACAATTCGCGAAAAAGTAGATGAAGAATTTGGCGATACGTCTTCCATGAAAGAACAAATTATTGATGACCTTACAAAAGAGCTGACCGGCGATTTGCCAAATGATTCGGCATACGAAGTGGTGCAGGAAAATATTGAATTGATCCCGATCCGTGAAGGCACGGTAATACGACTAAATAATATTTTCTTTGAAGCAAATAAAGCTGATCTGAAATCCGAGTCTATGTCATCCCTTGATGAGCTTGCAGCATTTCTTCTTGATAATAAAAATATTTATGCAGAAATCGGCGGGCATACGAATGGATTGCCCGGAGATGATTTTTGCCAGAAACTTTCAAACGACCGTGCAAAAGCCGTTACAGAATATCTGATCTCAAAAGGTGTGCGTGCCGACCATATTACCTGGAAAGGATATGGCAAAACAATGCCCGTTGCCACCAATGCTACTTTGGAAGGCCGCAAGAAAAACCAAAGGGTTGAATTGAAGATCATCAAAGTGGATTGAAAAAAATTCTTCTTATTTTGCCGCATATTTGCGATTGAAATATGCCTGAACCGAAATTCACTTTTCATGTGCGCATGCCGCAACCGGCAACACATTATTTTGAGATTGCTTTTCATATTGAAAATATTGAAGATAAATTCATAAATCTCGCAATGCCGGTGTGGACACCCGGCTCTTATCTCGTTCGTGAATATTCTAAAAATGTGGAGGCTGTCGCTGCAAAAACAAATTCAGGTGAAGAAATTCCAGTGACAAAAACCGCAAAAAATAAATGGCGGATAAAAGGCGGCAAGAATATAATTGTTTCCTATCGTGTATATGCGTTTGAAGAAAGTGTGCGCACTTGTTTACTGGATGTCGACCACGCTTCCATCGCTCCTGCAGGATTATTTATGTATCCGGAGGACTATGATTTTCCGTTTACGATTCATTTTCATCCACCGGCCGAATGGAAGGAAATTTCAACGGCATTGGAAACAGTTGATGGCGATAAATGGAAAAGAATTGCTGGCGACAAAGACACATTATACGACAGCCCGGTAGAGATAGGCAATCAGAAAATCATTACTTTTTCAGCGGCGCAGGTAAATCATTCCATTGCAATATATGGTGAAGGGAATTATCAGACTGAAAAATTCCTACCCGATTTTTCAAAAATTGTTGAGGAGGAAGTAAAAATATTCGGCCATCATCCCTGCAGCAATTATTTATTTATTTTATTGAATTCAAATTCACTTCGCGGGGGCCTCGAACATTTATTTTCAACCAGCCTGATTTTTAAACGATTTCAATATCAGCCCGAAAATAATTATCTGGAATTTCTCAGTCTGGTTGCGCATGAATACTTTCATCTTTGGAATGTAAAACGATTACGGCCTGCTGCACTCGGGCCCTTTAAATACGATCAGGAAAATTACACCAGTTCGCTCTGGATCGCCGAAGGATTTACAAGTTATTACGACGACCTGATTTTACGCCGTTGCAATTTTTATTCGGAACGGGCCTATTTGGATGTGCTTGAAAAAAATATGAATGACACGCTGAATCCGCCGGGTAATTTTGTGCAAACGGTTGGAGAAGCAAGTTTTGATGCCTGGATAAAATACTACCGCCAGAATGAGAACTCACCAAATGCACAGGTGAATTATTATGTGAAAGGATCGGTGCTCGCAATGATACTTGATATTTTAATTATTCATCATTCAAACGGAAATCATTCGCTCGATAATGTAATGCGGGAAGCATACAGTGAATTTTACCTCAAACAAAATAAAGGTTATACGGAAGATGAATTTAAATCCATTCTGGAAAAATATTGCGGACAAAACATCGACTGGTTTTATAAGGATCACGTATTCGGCACCAAACAACCGGAAGTGGAAAAATATCTCGGGCTGATGGGGGTAGAAGTTAAAAATGTAAATGAAAATACAATTGAGCAGGATCTCGGAATTGTGATCAATAATAAAAACATCATCTCCCTAATAAGAAAAAACAGTGCAGGCGAAAAAGCGGGATTAAATGTGAATGATGAAATTATTGCAATAAATGGTTTCAGATTTTATGAAAATTTTCTTCCGACGATTATGACCGGTAAAAAAACCGGAGACCAATTCCGTATAACGCTCAACCGCAATGGAATGATCAGAGAACTCCAGCTTTCGATTCAGCAAACAGATGTTGTGCAGATGAAATTAAATCCTGCAAAAGAAATAACAGATCAGCAGAAAATGAATTATCGCCGCTGGCTTTCAATATAATGCTCATTTCCGGATCACCGTCCTGCTGTCGCTTTGCGCCGTCGGCAGAATTGTGATTTCTTCCAGGTTCACGTGTGGCGGGCGTGTTGCTGCGAAATAAATAACATTTGCAATATCTTCCGCTTGCAGTGCATCAAAACCCTGATACACATTTTTAGCTTTCTCCTCATCGCCTTTAAACCGTACGATACTGAATTCCGTTTCTGCAAGTCCGGGAGAAATATTTGTCACTTTAATTCCATGCGGCAACAAATCCATCCGCAATCCTTTGCTCAAAGCCGTAACCGCATGTTTAGTGGCGCAATATAAATTTCCCTGGGGATATACTTCCTGTCCGGCAAGAGATGAAACATTAATAATATGTCCGGATTTATTTTTTATCATCTCCCCCACCAAAATTTTAGTGACATACATCAGGCCTTTCAAATTTGTATCGATCATTAATTCCCAATCTTCAATTGCGCCGTCCTGAAAAAGATCACGCCCGGCTGCAAGTCCGGCATTATTAATTAAAATATCAATTTGCCTCAGATCTTCCGGCAGCGAATTGATCGCAGCTTCCACTGCATCCCTGTTGCGCACATCAAAAGGCAATAAATAAATCCCGGCACCGTATTTCTCTGTCAATTTATTCCTGAGATCATTTAATCGGTCGGCCCGGCGGGCATTGAGTATAAGTGCATAGCCGTTTTTAGCAAAAATTTCAGCACATGCTTTTCCAAATCCTGAGGAGGCGCCGGTGATAAAAACTTTTTTCATCGAATCTGTTTATGGCGGCTAAAATATGCCATCTGACGTTAATTTTTCCGTTTTTGACGCTTTCGGCATATCAAGGCTGAAAGCATCTTCTTAAATTTGCCCAGCTCAATTTGATCAGGTTATGAAAAAAGGATTCCTCTCTTTATTATTTTTTCTGATGACGTTTTCAGTATTTTCCCAAACGACGATTAAAGGTGTGGTGACTGATACAAAAAAAGAAAAAATTCCGGGCGCCAATATAATTCTCGAAAATACATACGACGGAACCACCACCGATTCGCTCGGCCGTTTCGAATTCACCACGGAAGAAACAGGCAAACAAATTCTTGTCGTGAGTTTTGTCGGTTATAATACGCATACAGATACACTGCAATTAAACGGCGGTCTTTTAGAAATGAATATTGTTGTAAAGGAAATGTTCAATGAATTAAATGCCGTTGTTATTTCTGCAGGCGCATTTGAAGCAAGTGATGAAAAGAAAAATACCATTTTAAAGCCGTTGGATATTGTGACAACCGCCGGTGCGGAAGGTGATATTTACGGCGCACTCGAAACATTACCCGGTGCCAGTAAAGTGGGAAATGATGATGGATTATATGTGCGTGGCGGAAGTGATTATGAAACAAAAACAATTATTGATGGTATGGTTGTAAATAATCCGTATTATTCTACTGTGCCCGATGTGCCGAGCCGCGGAAGGTTTCAGCCGTTTTTATTTAAAGGGACCGTATTTAGTACGGGCGGTTATTCTGCAGAATATGGTCAGGCGCTTTCATCAGCTGTAATTTTAAACACGTCGGATATGCCGGATTATACAGCATCCGGTTTGAGCCTGGCACCGATATTTATAGGCGCATTTCACGAGCAATTATTCAATGATAAAAAAACTTCCGTCGGCGGTGGTTTGAATTATACGAATCTTGCATTGTTTGACAGTGTGTTTACTCCATCCACATTTGAATTGCTGGAAAGTGTTGAAGCTGTGGACGGAAATTTATTCTTCCGGCAAAAAACATCTCAGACAGGACTTTTTAAAATGTATGCGCAAAAAGAAAGTTCGCATTTTAAAATCCGTGTTCCCGATATCGACAGTATTGCAGAAAATGAAAAAGATGATATTGCACTCGGCAATAATTATAATTATATCAATTTAACTTACCGTGAATTGCTGGGGAAAAAATGGGGCATGCAGGCAGGCGCTTCATACAGCAAAAACAGTGATGACATTACGGTTGATGGTTTCGATGCCGGAAGAGGTGATGAAGCGGCACAGGCAAAACTCACATTCAATCATGAATTTACGGAAAAAATAAAATTGCATTTCGGCGGCGAATATCAGCATCAGCAGTATTTACAAAATGCCGGAGCAATAAATTATGAAATTACAGATCAGTTTAAAGCGGGGTTTGCGGAAACGGATATTTTCATTACCAATGATATTGCGGGAAGAATTGGCGTAAGAGCGGAACATTCATCCATTCTCGATAAAGTAAATCTTGCACCACGTATTTCGCTCGCATATAAAACCGGAAAAAATGCGCAGATATCTTTTGCTTACGGCGATTTTTATCAGACGCCCCAACCGATGTATTTATATTATGATTCAACACACGCCCTGAATTATGAAAAGGCAACACATTTTATTGCGAATTATCAATACGTAACCAACGACCGCACTTTCCGCATTGAAGGATATTATAAAAAATACGACAACCTCATTACTCAATCTTTCGACGATGTGAATCCATATATTTTCTCTACCGATAACGATGGTTTCGGATATGCACGCGGAATCGATTTATTTTTCCGCGATAAAAAGACAATTAAATATGCGGATTACTGGATCTCTTATTCCTACCTCGATACAAAAAGAAAATTTCTTGATTATCCGGAAGAAGTAACACCCACTTTTGCTGCACAACATATTTTAAGTGTGGTAACCAAATATTATATCTCCGCAATCAATACACAGGTGGGTGCAACATACAGATATATTTCAGGTTGGCCTTATTATAATCCGAATAATCCGCAATACCTGGGCGACAAATCACCCGCATTGCATAATGTGGCATTAAATGCAAGCGTGCTGGCAAGTTTGTGGGGAAATTTCACCGTATTCTTTATTTCATGGGATAATGCTCTTGGCTTCGACCAGATCTATGGGTACCGCTATTCACAGGATGGCGCAACCATGCTGGTGGATCAGGCGCCTGTAAAAAGTACCGTATTTTTCGGGATATTTATGTCGTTTTTATACGGCGACGACAGACGGGTAAATGATGAAGATATCGACGGTTCGGCTGAATAATAATTATTAAAAATATAAATCAAATTAATCAAATAAAACGCTATGAAAAAATTAATACCGCTGTTTGTAATTTTTATTACGGGCATGACATCGTTTGCGCAATCGGCAAAATTCACAGATGGGATGACTAAAGCATTAAAAGAAATGGACACAATAATAACTGCTGACCAATTTCTATCCGTTGCAAATAAATTTGAAAGAATTGCTTTGGCTGAAAAAAATCAATGGCTGCCATTTTATTATTCAGCTCTTGCACGAGTGACTTCGCAATTTATTGCAGCCGATTATTCAAAAATGGACGAGGTGCTGGATGTGGCACAAAAATATGCAAATACTGCAGACTCACTCAGCCCGAATAATTCGGAAATTCTGGTTTTAAAAAGCATGATTCTGGGTGGCAGAATAATGGTTGACCCGATGACCCGCGGCCAATTGTACGGAATGCAAAGTTCGATGATGATCAACAAGGCAATGCAACTCGATCCGAATAATCCGAGGGCTTATTATATTATGGGTCAAAGTTTATATTATACACCTGAGCAATTTGGAGGTGGTAAAGAAGCCGGATGTAAAATGATGCACACGGCAAAAGAAAAATATGCAATATTTAAACCTGCAACCCCATTAGATCCTTATTGGGGAGAAGATCAGGTGGATGAAGCTTTAAAATTATGCGCAGAAGTTGATCCGAACTCCGGCAAACAGGATTAAATAATAAAAAAATCCCGCCCTGTAGTAATTCATATACTACAGGGCGGGATTTTTTTTTGTCTGAATTGATTTAGATTTGATTCTGTATGATGGATGAAAAAGAAAGAAATATCTGGTGGGGGCCGCCGCGGAAGTTTTCTGAAAAAATTGCTGAAAGAAAAATTTCCTGGCTTGAATTATTTTATGACCTGGTGTATGTAGCAGCAATTTCGCAACTCACCCAATTTCTTGCAGAACATCCGGACTGGCAGGGCCTTGGGTATTTCTTTTTTATTTTTTCCCTGATCTTCTGGTCGTGGATCAACGGAAGCAATTACCACGATATTCACGGAAGCACAGGTATTCGAACCAGGTATTTTACCTTACTGCAGATGTTTGTTGTTGCTGCTGTTACAATTACACTTCCCGATTTATTTAATGGCAATCATCAGAATTTTGCAATTGCCTTCGCATGTGTGCAAACGATCATCACTTATTTATGGTGGAGTGTCGGATATTATGATCCGGAACACAGGAGATTAAATATTTACTATTCCATCTGTTACTGCATAGCACTTGCACTTATCATTCTATCTGTTTTTACGGACTTAAAACAAGCTAATTATTTATGGGGTGCAGCATTGTTTTTTAATTATCTCGCACCCTTTATCAGCAGTCGCGGCGTAATCAAAGAATTTAAAAGCAAGGGTCTGGAATATGTAACTTCAACATCCATGATCGAACGTTTTGGTTTATTCACGATCATTGTTTTGGGTGAAACCATTTTAGGTATTGTGCATGGTATTTCCGAACTGAATCATACCACAACAGAAGTCTGGATTTTATTTATGCTTTCGGTTTTGATCGCATTTCTTTTATGGTGGGTATATTTTGACATGACAGGCGACAGTGAAGCTAAAAAAGGATACATGCCGTTTCTCGGGATCAACCTGATAAATATCCCGCTTCTGGCAGCATTTGCAGCTACCGGGTCGGCAATACGGATCATTTTACATGAAACAGAATATGGAGCACATTCTCCTGCTAGACTGATCTTCGTGCTTTCGGTTTCGATTATACTTGTGGGAATTTTTCTGCTTACTAAACAGATGCAACAGGATGATGAGGAAGAACCTGTTATGCAAAAACTCGCATGGCTGGTATTATTGACTTCGGTGGTTAACCTTAGCCTACTCTTTTTCTGCGACCGGATGTCGGCCTTCAGCTTTCTTGGACTTGAGGCACTGATACTCCTCATACCTGTTTATATCGGTACGAGAATCTGGGTGAAGTTTAAAATTTTCAGTGCAGGTGGTGAATAACTATTTACGGTAAAATGACTTTTACCATGTTCAGCACCTGTAAATAATACAAATCCCGGCCTGTTAATGCCGGTGGGAATGAACAGAACAAAAACCTTTAATGATGAGAGACGTTCTTATTATTCTTGAATTCTCCGAGGACGATTACATCTTTAGAGCCGTTATAGCGCTGGATGAGAGATTCAAGCTCTTTCTTACTGCTGCAACGGATTTTAATGCCTTTGTCTTTTGATCCTTTATTGCGGACTTCCACATAAATGCCATCGATTAGCCTTGCTTCCCTTACCGGTGGTCTTCCCGTACGTTTGCCACTATTATTCATTAACTTTCAATTGTTTAGTTACTAAGATAAGACAAAAATTTATCACGATTAGTTTCAATCTCCAAATAATCCCATAATTATCCACAGTCTATACATGAACAGGCACTTTAACGGGAATGTTCAATTATTTCTTGTATTGCTTTAAAAATAAAATCCCGCCCTGAAGCAAAATACTTCGGGGCAGGATCTTAAACCGGAGCGTACCGGTATTCTGAATTATTTGCTGATCATTACTTTTTCAGCACCAACACTCTGGCCACCGATATGCACGATCACATTGTATAAGCCGCTGGCAAGCTCAGAAGCGTTTACATAGAATGTATTATCGCCTGTTGAAAGCATACCAAGGTTATACGCCTTCACAACTTTTCCTGTGATATCTGTAACCGATACGGAAACAACTGATGCTTCTGTCAGGTTAATATCAACTGCAAAATTATCATTGGCAGGATTCGGATATACGGATAAGCCTTTGAACAGGTCAATTGTATGAATAGCTGTATTGCTTGATAAGCGGATATTATCAACATAGAGGTTATTACCAAAACCGCTGATCGCATGGAATTTTACCAACAGATCACTCATTCCGGCATAATCTCCTATTTCAATTTCTACTGTTTCCCAATCATTATCATCCGGTTTCCAGTCTGAAGTTTGATTACCGCCTGTCATCAGGTCAGGATCTGAAACATCATAAACAACATCCCATGTATCACCACAATCGTCGGAAACAAGGATTTGTAACTGATCTGAATATCCTGAATAACCTGCTTTTGCATAATCGTAAGTCAAAACTGCATCTGAAGGATAGGTTGCCAGATCCATTTTCGGTAAATACAGATCGAATTCGGAACCCGGAGCAATCGCATAGAAATATGCTTTTGTTGATGCAGTACTTTCACCATATCCGCCGGCACCACCGGTAGCTCTGCTCCAGCCGGTTCCGTCATTTAAATTATCTACGGCCCAGTCTGCAGGAGGAAATTCCGTATCCTGAAAATCCTGTTCGACAGATACCGCAACAACGTCTAAAACACTGATATCACCTGTGATATTATTATTAACCATATTGAGGTCAATCACATCAACACCTGAAACTTCAACAGAGATATCATGGCTTCCGCCTGCACCTAAAGTAACTTCCGGAAGTGTAATATTTGCAGATGCATTTGCTGCGATTGTTCCAGTCCAGTTATAAGATGCATCGGCACCACCGTCTACACTGTATGTAAAATCAAGTTCGTTTACTGCTGCATCCGAATTATTAGCAACATTTACAACGGGTTCATAAGCATTGGAGCATGAAACTGAAGAAACTGAATTAAGCGCATAGTCTAATTCAGGTAAACCGGTATTTGGCTCGGATTTGCCGGCCTGCACAACATATTTTGTCGCATCATCCTGAACAAAAGCAACAACCATCAATTGATTGAGGTTGTATACATTTGAGAGATCCCATTCGAAATCATAAGATTTTGTTTCACCAGCTGTAAAATCACCTGTGCTGGTACCAGTAGCACCAGGCAGCATTTTTTTCATCACGCCGTAAAATTCCATCTCACCGTTTGATCCCGGAGGAGTTGCGAAATCAATTTCTTTTTCTGTAACTACGGTTTGTAATTTCAAAGTCCCGGTTACATCAGCTCCTGCAGTCACATCAACATGCACATATATCGTTGTATAGTCTGCATTGAATGAATGTGAAACCGCTACATTCAAAGGTGAAGTAATAGCATATTCATTATCAATCTCGGTTTGATCTGCGCAGGCTGGGGCACCGGTATAATATGCGCAGTCATTTACAATCGCATTACCATCCATTGTTCCGTGAGGAACGCCAGATACCGCATAATAGTCAACACGGCTATCAACATCCGGCGAATTTTGTAAATACATCGGATCAAATCCCGGCCACCAAACCTGGTATTTAATGGCAACAGTTTTTGTGTCGTTTGCCTGAAGCAAAGTATTGAATCCGGGGTTTTGTGAAGCACAAGGGCCGCAGCTGGCCTGTGTAAATTCTTCAAACAATACCAAACGCTGATATTGTGCTGAAGCGAATTGTACCAATCCCATTGATACAATTGTAAGAAGTAGATATTTTCTCATCGTGGTTAAATTTATCGATTGAAGCGTAAATTTAAATAATTCAAAACAGGAAACACGTAAAACTCTGGTCAAATTATGTGAATACTGCGTTAAAGTTTGGCAGATTTCTGATTTGGGTTAAGTATCTTTGGTAATTCTCTTTATCACAAATCTATCATATGAAAAAAACTTTCCTCCCTGTATTTATTTTATTGGCTGGTTTCTTCTTTACCGGTAAACAATTATCTGCTCAGCTGGAAGATGGAACCATTGCTCCGGACTGGACTTTAACCGATATCAACGGAACAACATGGAACCTCTATGAATTGCTTAACCAGAACAAAACTGTTTTCCTCGATTTCTCGGCAGTTTGGTGTGGACCATGCTGGAGCTATCACACCTCAGGCAACCTTGAAGCATTGTATGAGGAATACGGTCCGGACGGAACCGATGAATTGATGGTATTTATGATCGAAGCGGACGGATTCAGTACTATGGACGAATTATACGGCATCAGTGGTGTGACCCAGGGCGACTGGGTAACCGGTACACCTTATCCGATCGTGCTTACGCATGTTGGAACAGACAGCTATGGTGCAGTTGTAGATTATAGCATCGGTTATTTTCCAACAATTTACAGAATATGCCCCGACAGAATTATTAAAGAAGTGGGTACTGCGGCGACAGCATCACTTTACAGCGGAATTGTAAATTGTGATTTTGCTACAATGAATAATGATCCTTCTATTTTATGGTATACAGGTGTTGAAAATACATGCTCTTCGGTTGACCTGACGATTGATATTCAGAATATGGGTTTACAACCTTTGACTTCATGCACCATCAAAGCATTTGATGACGGCGTTGAAGTGCTTTCATACGACTGGACAGGAAATCTTTCCACTTTTGATATTGAAGAAGTAAATATCGGAACATATACACCTGCTGAACCGGGAACAGATCTCGATATCGAAATCACCTCTGCTGATGATGATGTTTCAAATAATTCAATAAATACTTTAATAGATTTTGAAGATGGAATTACACAAACCATCCATCTCGAATTTAAAACTGATAATTATCCGACACAATTGAGATGGGAAATCAGAGACGAAGATGATGAAGTGATTTTCAACGATGGACCATATGCAAGCGGTGATAAAAATGAAGTTGTATTTGATGAAGACCTGATCTTCGCAACCACGGGTTGCTACTCATTTATTTGTTACGATACGGGTGGAGAAGGAATTGCAAGCCCGGGTTATTTTGAATTGAGAAAATCGGATGGAGATTTTATTGCAGATAACAAAGCGAATTTCGGATCAAAACAAACTGTTGCATTAAAAGTAGAAGATCAAACTGCAGTTGAAAATATTCCGGTGATCGATGATGTGCTTGTGTATCCGAATCCGGTAAATACAAATTGCAACCTGTATATTGAACTTAGTAATTCAACTGAAATTCAGGTGAGTCTTGTTGATTTACTTGGAAATACCGTTATGACCGTTGCAAATGAAAATGCAGTTGCAGGTGCACACCAGTATCAGGTAAATGCGACTGGCCTTGCAAGCGGAATTTATTTCGTGAAAGTACAAAGTGGAGATGTTAACAGAACAGTGAAATTTACAGTAGTGCATTAAATATAAAATTCAGATCCTTAATAAATCTCCTGCAGAAATGCGGGAGATTTTTTTTGTACAAAACGCAGCCCACGATTTCAATCGTGGATTTGATGGATGCGATTCAGCACAAACCATTTTAATAGGTTATGGAAAAAACGGTTGAAACCGTTGAAGATGAAACCGCGAACATTTTATTCCCACGATTTCAATCGTGGGTTATAGTCGCAAGTTTTAGTTTTATTTGCACAATCATGCGCTTATTATCCGGCATTCTGTTGTTTCTTTCCTTCCCGGTTTCCTGCAATGTAAACAGCAGGCAAAGCAACCAGGCAAAAGAGAAAGGTGATTCTGCCTTGCATTCATTTGAAAATATTACAAATAATATTGACAATTCTCTCAAACCCATGAAAGAGGAAAATAAATTGATGTATGATTATGCCGCTCAGTTTACAAGCAGTCTGCCATTCGATTCATTGAAAAGCAAAACTGAAGAAATAATCTGTTTTATCGACTCAATAAAAAATCTCATTCAAAAACAATCAACAGGTGCCGGAGATAAAAGTGTAACAAATGAAATCATGATAGCTGAAGGCAATGCATTGCAATTGAAAAACATGTTGATCGGATATGAGAATTTTATCAACCATTATCTTAAAGATCCATTATTAGTTCTTGATACCAAACCGGCAGTGCAGTCCGGAAAGCATTGGGAACAGTATTATTTTCAGGATGTTCCAGCAATAGCTGCAATTACCATTCTTACAAAGTTTGAACAGGATCTTGTAACATACGAAACAAGTACGCTGATGTCCTGGCTTGAAAATCTAAAATAAAACCATTACAGAAAAATGTTGCCTGAATTTATATCCCGAAAATACCTTTTCCCAAAGTAAGCATAAATAAAAGAATAACAATTGCACCGATCATATCCATCCATAATCCAACGCGGATCATTTGTTTCACTTTGATCATTTCCGTTCCGAAAACAATTGTATTCGGAGGTGTGCCCACAGGCAACATAAATGAATAACTTGCTGCGATTGTAACCGGCATCATGATCAATAATGGTGCAACACCTATTGCTGGAATTACGGGAAGAAGAATTGCCATAAATAAACTGACCGTTGCCGTATTGCTTGCAAATTCTGAAAATATGGTTGTGATGATACAAAGCAACAATATCATCAGCCAAACAGGCAATATCTGGAGGCCCATGCAATTTAATGCGATCCAGTCTCCCAGCCCGGATACCTCAACACCTTTGGCCAGTGCAAATCCGCCGCCGAATAAAAATAAAATGCCGATCGGCAAACGTTTTACATCATCCCAGCTCACAAGGTTTTCGCCTTTTTTATTTTTAGACGGAAAGAAAAACAATAGCATTCCCATCAAAATCGCAACAAAACTTTCATTTACAAATTTTTCATCCGGAATTATCTTATACTTTAATAAAACTGATTTCCATCCTGTGAGATGCACACCCCAGATATCTTTATCATCGAGCGTGAGCCATAAAATAATTGCAAATCCGAAAATGATTGCAATTGCTTTTTCTTCAAAACTCATTCTTCCGAGTTTCGCCGCTTCTTCTTTGCAATAACTTATATCCGGCTGAATATGATCACTGTTTTTTACCAATAAAAACTTTAATACAAAATAACAGGCGACGAGCAATACGATACTCATGGGAAATGCAAATAAAAACCAGTTTGAAAAATCAAGCACAGCTCCATTCTGAAAATGTTCATCGTAAAATTTCTTCATAACCATATTCGGCAAGGTCCCTACAAGCGTTGCCGTACCGCCGATCGTGGATGCATAGGAAATTGCAAGTAAGATCGCCGCTGCCAAACCCGTTCTTCTGGTATTATCGCCACCGTGTATTTGTTTAATTACGGCAAGGGCAACTGGCAGCATCATTAATGTTGTGGAAGTATTATTCAGCCACATGGAAATAAAATAAGTGGCAAGCATAAACCCCAAAAGCAAGCGATCGGGAGATGATCCGAACCGGATGAGAATTGTCAATGAGAAACGTTTGTGCAGATCCCAGCGCTCGATTGCAAATGTGAGAATGAATCCGCCGATATATAAAAAAATAACATCTTTCATATATTGCGGCGCAACTGTATCAATTCCCATAATTCCAAGAATCGGGAAAAGAACAACAGGTAATAAACTCGTAACAAAAATATTTACAGCCTCCGTCATCCACCAATACGCCATTAAAATAAGAACAGCTGCTGTTTTACAAACAACCACATCATTTCCACCCTGATAAAACAATAAACCGGTACAAATTGCAAGCAGCGGACCCAGGAGAATTTTAATTGTGTTGCGCATCGAAACGAAGATAGTTAATTTTGCCAGATGCAAAACCGCAGAGAAATAATTGAACAGGCCTGGTCAGACAGAAATTTATTAAACGATTCATCCGTACAAGAAAAGATCAGAACTGTAATTGAAGATTTGGATAAAGGCGCTATGCGCATTGCCGAAAAATTGAACGGTATCTGGCAGGTGCATGAATGGATAAAAAAAGCAGTCATCTTATATTTTCCGATTCAGAAAATGGAAACAATTGAAATCGGCCCGTTTGAATTTCATGATAAAATACCTTTGAAAAAAAATTTGAAGGAAGCGGGGATCAGAGTGGTGCCGCATGGATTAATCCGCTACGGTGCTTTTGTTGCAAAAAATTGTATTGTGATGCCGGGTTATGTAAATATCGGTGCTTACGTGGATGAAGGAACCATGGTAGATACATGGGCAACTGTAGGCAGTTGTGCGCAGATCGGAAAAAATGTACATCTCAGCGGTGGTGTCGGAATCGGTGGCGTACTTGAACCCGTTCAGGCAAGTCCGGTAATTATTGAAGACAATTGTTTTATCGGTTCACGTTGTATTGTTGTTGAAGGTGTATTGGTTGAAGAAGAAGCCGTACTTGGCGCAAATGTGGTGCTTACTCAATCAACAAAAATAATTGACGTAACAAAAGAAAATCCGGTTGAATATAAAGGAAGAGTTCCTGCACGCAGTGTTGTAATTCCCGGATCATATACAAAAAAATTTCCTGCCGGTGAATTCCAGGTTCCATGTGCTTTAATAATCGGCACACGAAAAGAAAGCACAGATAAAAAAACAAGTTTGAATGAAGCGCTGAGGGATAATTCGGTAGCAGTCTAAAAACAAGCTTCTGGCCGCTAGCTACTGCAGCCGGCAGCCAGAAACCAACTATGTATTCATCGTCTGCAAACATATTATCAGAATTTGATTTTTCTCAGGAAGAAGTAATGCTGTTTGAATTAATTTCAACCACTGCTGAAAAATTAAATTATCCATGTTATATCGTTGGTGGATTTGTGCGTGATAAATTATTGCACCGCGATTTTAAAAAAGATATTGATTTTGTTTGTGTAGGCAGCGGCATTGAATTGGCAAATGCAGTTGCAAATAAATTACCCGGCAAACCGAAAGTATCTGAATTTAAAAATTTCGGAACGGCGCATTTTACGTATCAGGATCTCGATATTGAATTTGTGGGCGCACGAAAAGAATCTTATCACCATGATTCACGCAAACCTGTTGTTGAAAACGGGACATTGGAAGATGATCAGAACCGCCGGGATTTTACAATCAATGCATTGGCAATTTCTTTAAATAAAAAGAATTATGGTTTACTGATCGATCCGTTTAACGGATTGCAGGATCTGGAAGAAAGAACAATCCGCACACCACTTGCACCTGAAATTACTTTTTCGGATGATCCATTGCGTATGATGCGTGCCATCCGGTTTGCGACACAATTAAATTTTCAGATCGATGATGCAACATTAGAAGGAATAAAATTATCTGCGGAACGCATCAAAATCATTTCACAGGAACGCATCACCGATGAACTGAATAAAATCATCCTCTCCCCTTTTCCTTCCGTCGGTTTTTATTTATTATATGATACCGGTTTGCTGGATTATATTTTTCCGGAAATGGTGAAATTAGTGGGCGTTGATATGCTCGATGGCCGCGGACATAAAGATAATTTTTTTCACACACTGGAAGTTGTCGACAATATCAGCCTGCATACAAACGATTTATGGTTGCGCTGGGCCGCGGTATTGCATGATATTGCAAAACCCCAAACCAAAAAATATTTTGAGAAGCAAGGATGGACATTTCATGGACATGAAGTGGTGGGTGCTCGAATGGTGAAAAAAATATTTCACCGCATGAAACTGCCATTGGATGATAAAATGAAATTCGTGGAGAAAATGGTTTTATTGCATTTAAGGCCCATCTCCCTTACAAAAGAAAATGTAACCGATTCGGCAATTCGCAGATTATTATTTGATGCAGGTGATGATCTTGAAAGCCTGATGAAACTCTGCCATGCAGACATCACTACGAAAAACAGGCAGAAAGTAAAACGCTATAAAGAAAATTTCGATCTGGTTTCACAGAAATTAAAAGATGTGGAAGAGCGGGATCATATCCGGAATTTTCAGCCGCCCATTTCCGGTGAATTAATTATGCAAACCTTTCATTTAAAACCCGGACGGGAAGTTGGAATAATAAAAGAATTTGTGCGGGAATCAATTCTGGATGGAATTATTTCAAATGATTATGAATCGGCATATCAACTCATGCTTGAAAAAGGAAAAGAACTCGGATTAAATTCAACCTAACAGGTTCTTTCTTTCGTAACAGGAAAACCTGTTAGGTTGTCTTTTTGAAAGAAAAAGCCGCTCGGTCGAATTTTATACTAAAATGAATTCCTCAAAACCAAAATATCTCATCATAATCGCCGGAGCCACAGCAACCGGAAAAACGGATATTGCAATTCAGCTCGCAAAACATTTTAATACGGAAATTATTTCTGCCGATGCAAGGCAATTTTATAGAGAATTAAATATCGGAACAGCAAAACCATCTCCACAACAATTAAAAGAAGTGCCGCATCATTTCATTAATTCCCTTTCTGTTCAAGATGCATATGATGTCGGCAAATATGAAACAGATGTTTTGCAATTCCTCGATCAATTCTATTTGAAGCATGATATTGTAATTCTTTGCGGGGGCTCGGGATTATTTATAAAAGCAATTACTGATGGATTAGATGAACTTCCGCAGGTGGATCCTGAAGTGCGAAAACAATTGAAATTCATTTTCGAACAAAAAGGAATATTAGCATTGCAGGATTTATTAAAAGAAAAAGACCCCGCATATTATTCGGTTTCTGATATAAATAATCCCCAGCGATTGATGCGTGCGCTTGAGGTTTGTATCTCTACCGGACAACCATTTTCATCTTTCCATAAAAATGAAAAAGCAAAACGCAATTTCATTCCGATAAAAATTTGCCTCAATGTAGACCGGAATGAATTATATCAAAGAATTGGCAGGCGGGTGGATGAAATGTTTGCGAATGGATTATTGGAAGAAGCAAAACAATTATTTCCATTTAAAGAATTGAACGCTTTGCAAACAGTCGGGTATACAGAATTGTTTCAGCATTTTGAAAATAAAATTGATTTGGGAACAGCAAAACAATTGATTAAACAGCATACAAGAAATTATGCTAAACGCCAGATCACCTGGTTTAAAAAAGATCCGGAATACAGTTATTTTGATCCAAAAGATATTTCTTTAATTTTAAAATTTATAAATTCAAAAGTGCAGGGTTCGGGGTTTTGAGTTCAGGGTTCTGAGCCCGCCTGCCGCAGCACACGCCCAGTGCGTTTGCCGGCAGGTTCGGGGTTGCTGCGCCAGCAATCCTGATTCCTGATTCCTGATTCTTTGTATGAAAATTCTACTTCTCTCCGACACACATGGTTACCTGGATGATGCAATGCTATCGCATGTAAACAATGCCGATGAAATATGGCATGCCGGTGATTTCGGGACGCTGGAACTGGCGGAAAAAATCCAAAAAATAAAACCAGTTCGCGGCGTTTGGGGAAATATAGACGGAAGAGATATACGAAATGTTTTTCCATTGGATAACAGGTTTGGAATTAACGGTCTTGATATCTGGATGACGCATATTGGTGGTTATCCCGGACATTATGAAAAGCGTGTAAAAGATATCCTGGAAATCAAACCGCCTGCAGTTTTCATCTGCGGCCATTCGCATATTTTAAAAGTAATGCGTGACCAGAAATATAATATGCTTTGTATGAATCCGGGTGCCGCCGGAATTTATGGCTTTCATAAAATGCGCACGATGATCCGTTTCGAAATCAACGGCGGAAAAATTGAAAAACCTGAAGTAATTGAATTAGGATTACGAGGTAAAATTCCTTCCTGATAAGCAATTTCATGACAAAATATTCAAATTAATTTATCTCTTCTGAAATTTTGTCTTTCGCATATTACATTTCCTGAACATTCTGTCAGAAATAAACCGTTGGAATATGGTTTGACGAATTCAGATCATAACAAAAAAACAAAACAATTATGATAACTGTAAGACGTCGTCCGAATGGAATCCCTGTATTATTCAATGCATTTGAGGATTTCTTCAACCGCATTCCTGAAAAGTTCATGGAAGATGGCGGCAATTTTACTCCTTCAGTAAACGTATCTGAAACTGAAAAAGAATTTACACTGGAATTTGCCGTTCCGGGTTTCGACAAAAAAGATTTTACAATTGAAACAGAAAAGGATTATTTAAAAGTATCCGGCAAAAAAGAAGTAAGCAATGAAGTGAAGGAAAAAAACTTCACAAGAAAAGAATTTTCTTACGGCCGTTTCGAACGCATGTTCTCAATTCCTGAAAATGTGGATGCAGAAAAAATCGATGCACAATATGAAAACGGCATTTTGCATTTAGTGTTGCCAAAAAAAGAAATGAATCAGGCAACCGGCGTAAAAAGAATTGAAATCAAATAATAAAGTGTCAGATAGTGGTTTAAAGGGTAATGAAAAACCCCCGTTCACAATTGCGAACGGGGGTTTTAGTTGTACCATACAATCAAATTATTTGGCTACTTTAAATTTACCTCCATACACCTGAACACCGTTGTCCAATAAACGGAAAGTATAAATGCCGCTGGCATAAGCAGATAAATTAATGCCGTTCATTTCAGGTTGTAATGTAAGAATATCCACTCTTTGACCCTGCAGGTTATAAACTTCCATCAGCACATCATTTGAAGCCGGGTTATTAATATTAATATGATCTGTTGCCGGATTAGGGAACACATTTGGCTTGAGCCCGAGTGAAGTCCATTCTTCAACATTGATACCGCCGGTAACCGACATATCATCAACATATAAAACAGAACCTTCTGCAGGTGAATCAAAACTTCCTGAAGAGGTAATAATGATTTGCATTACGTCCGGAACATCAGCTGTAAAATAAGTGATCGGACAGTTGAATTCTTCCCATCCAGCTGTAGCGCCTGAGCGGAACAAACCAACACCGATCGTATCTGAACCTGAGAACATATATACAACAATATTCATCGTATCAAGACCGGCAGGTGCATATTGGAAAAATCCGTCGAATGATTCAATTACACTTGTAACAGGAGCACCGCCTGAAACGGAAGGTGTAAATGTTACAAAATCGAAACCGATAACGCCGGTTGTAATTGTTCCCGGCACATCAAGAAATGTTGCCGGTGGAATTACAAGAAGGTGTTTTGTTGTCATTTTCGCCGACAATGCGCCACCATGCACATTAGAACTCTCTTTTTCAGTTACATGATCAGTCAACCCCAGATCTGATCCGATTTTATCAGGCGTATCCCATCCATTCGGATAATCACAAGTGATATTTGGCGGAACCGGAGAAGTGTAAACACTCCATGTTTCCATATCGCCGTTAGGTAATTGAGCGAAGATTGCACTGGTTGATATAACGCAGGTTGCTAATCCAAGTAAACGTAGTTTCATACTTTATCTATTTATTGTTTATGATTTAAAATACAAATATAAATATATCTCAAATTTTCGGGATGATCGGTAAGTTTTCCGTCATTCCTGAAAATCAATCGTCGTTGGTCATTTTATATACACTTGCTGCAATGGCGGCACCAACCAGCGGCCCTACAATATAAATCCAGAGGTCGCTCCAGTTTTGCGCCCAAACATCATGTCCGATACCTACTGCGGGATTAAAAGCACCGCCTGAAATTGCACCAACAGACATGGCTGCTGCAAAAACCGTAAATCCGATCGCGAGTCCGTAAAATGAATTGCCTGCCGTGTCTTTGCTGGTTGCCACATTTAAAACCACTGAAGCCAGAGCGAATGTGAAGATGATTTCGGCCGCAACAGCTTCCAATGCGCTGTAGCCTTCACCGACAGCAATGCTTGTTACACCGTCACCACCCGTTACACCTTTGATCCACATCGAAATTGCACCTCCAAGCAAGCCTCCCAGAATCTGAGCGACCCAGTAGCGGACAGCCTCATTCATTTGCATTTTACCGCGGAGTGTGATGGCAAGTGTAACTGCAGGATTATAATGTGCCCCCGAAATATGTCCGCCCATGTATACCATCACCATGAGGATAGAACCGATTGCGAGTGGATTGCCGGATAACCCGATAACCAAAACAAGAAACAGGGTTCCGATAAATTCAATAATTAGTTTTTTCATACGATTGGGTTTTGAGTGAAACAAATGTAGAATTTATATTTTCCCAAACAAACCGGTTTTTCCAAAACTAATGTGCAAAACGAATGTTATAGAGCAGACAAATTTTATTTTTACACCTAAATCAGTCAAATGAAAATTGAGATCGGACAACAGGCACCGGATTTTTTAATGTATGATACAGAGAAGGCTCCTTTAAAATTGAGTGAATTAAAGGGAAAAAATGTTTTGCTTTTATTTTTTCCATGGGCATTTACAGGAACCTGCACAAAAGAATTATGTGCAACAAGAGATGATATTGCTTTTTATAACAATATGCAGGCAGAAGTTTTGGGAATCAGTGTAGACTCACCTTATTCACTTAGAGTTTTTAAAGAACAACAAAATCTGAATTTTAAATTATTGAGTGATTTCAACAAAATAGTTTCTGAAACCTATGGTTGTATTTACGATCGTTGGGGAATGGAATTAAAAGGTGTTTCAAAACGATCGGCATTCGTAGTTGATAAAGAAGGGATCGTGCGGTATACCGAGATTCTCGAAAATGCAAGTGAGATTCCGGATTTTGATGCGATAAAGAAAGTGTTGGAGGGATTGTGAATAGACGCCGTTAGAGGCTAGTAGCTAGTAGCTAGCGGCTAGTAGCTAGTAGCTAGCGGCTAGTAGCTAGTAGCTAGAGGCCAGCAACCAGCAGCCAAAATAAATGTTTAACGTCAGAGTATATGGCCTTTTGATTCAGCAAAACAAAATTTTGCTTTGTGAAGAATTTATTCTCGGTAATAAGCTGATTAAATTCCCCGGCGGCGGATTGGAATTTGGAGAGGGAACAATTGATTGTTTAAAAAGAGAATTTCAGGAAGAGCTTGGAATAATAATTTCAGATATCTCGCATTTTTATACAACTGATTTTTTTGTTGAAAGTATGTTTCGTTCCACAGATCAGATCATCAGTATTTATTATAGAGTGATTTATGAAGATGAAATAGATCTTTCAAAATTCAATACATCAGAAATAACATTTTTCTGGAAAGATTTGAATGAGTTAAATGCGGAAGATGTGAGTTTGCCGATTGATAAGGTTGTGGCGGGGATGTTACTGGCTGCTGGCTGCTAGCTGCTGGCTACTTGCGGATGGTTACTGGTTATTACAATCTGATTACTATTTACTAACAACTATTCAATCTCCCAAACTAGTCAACATCGCACGGCTAGCGGCTAGTGGCCAGCAGCTAGTGGCCTTTTTCCACCTTCTTCAAATCCAGCATATTCAGCGCATTCGGTTCGAGGCCTGAAATATTATTTTGCACAAAGCGATAGATCTCATCATAAAATAATGGAACGATCGGCGCATCCTGAATCATGATGCTGTCCATTTTATAATAATAAGTATCTCGTTTATCTGCATTTGTTTCAGCAATTGCAATTTCATACAATGAATCATATTGCGCATTGTGATATCGTGTATAATTTGGCGGCGCCGGACTTTTACCATAAAATAAAGTGAGATAATTTTCTGCGTCGGCATAATCTGCGATCCAGCTGCTGCGGAAAAATGAAGTTGTTTCATTTAATCGCATTTCTCTCAAAATTCGCGGGTCAATAGTTTCGATTTTAATTGCAATACCAATATCTTCCAGTTTGTCTTTTATGTAAACCGCCATGTCCTGATATTGCTCTGTTGTATGCAAAATAATTTCAGGTAATCCAACACCATTTTCAAATCCTGCTTCGGATAATAATTTCAATGCCGAATCCGGATCAAAAGCATAACCATAATTCTGATTCAGTGAATCAGGCAATAAACTCGGAGGTACGATTCCACCCGTTGCGGCGATCCCCCGGTTATTGCGCAGAAACAACAACATTTCATTCCTGTTGAAACCGAAATTAACAGCCTGCCGCACATGTTTGTAAAGCAATGGATTTTGCTGCATGACAGCAGCTGTTGAATCCATTAAAATGGATAAATATTCGGTATTTAAATAAGGGCTTTTTAAGAGTTTAAATTGATTTGCATATTTCTCCTGCAGATTTCCATCCTGTGTGAGAATTGTGTTTTTCATGGAAGCATCGATATCACTCACAAAATCAAGATCATTGTTGAGAAATTTTAAAAACTCTGTTGATTTATTTGTGATGAACTGAATATTCACCGCATCGAGATATGGCAATTGATTTCCATTTTCATCACGTTCAAAATAATTACCGTTCCTGTGCAGGATCAATAATTCTCCTTCTTCCCATTTAATAAATTGAAAAGGGCCGGTGCCGACAGGATGGCTGCGAAAATCTTTTCCATATTTTTCGATCGCTTCTTTCGGAACAACCGAACAATATTGAATGCTCAGCCGCTGTAAAAAAGGTGCAAAAGGTTTTTGCAGTGTAATCTGCAATGTAGAATCGTTCAATGCAAAAAATGGAAGAATGCTGTCTACAATTCCCTGAAATACCCAGTTACCTCTTGCAGCAGTTGCCGGGTCGATCAACCTGTGAAATGAATAAGCAATATCCTGTGCAGTTACTTTTCTTCCCTTTCCGCCGCTGAAACAGGCATCATCATGAAAATAGACGTCGGTGCGCAAATGAAATGTATAATGGATCCGGTCATTTGCAATTTCCCAACCTGATGCAATACATGGAATTACATTTAAATCTCTGTCGAGCTGAACAAGTCCGTTATACAACTGATTTACACTCCATGTATTTGGCTGGTCACTGGCAAACGCCGGGTCGAGTGAAGTAACAGGGGCAGAAAGGTTAAGCTTAAAAATGGTTTTATCTGCATTCGGGTTTTCATTTTTGCAACCCTGTGCCGACAAGGCAATCCAAAATGCAGCGAAAAAGACGATATTTCTGTAAGTGTGTTTGATTGCACAAAAATACTGATGCGGTTTTGTTATTTGGTCGTCTGTATCATGCATCTTATCTACATTCTTCTGCCGGATTCCAGTACAGTGAATCTTCCATTCAAACAGTAAGCAGGTACGCATAAATTTGTTAGATTTACACAGCAAATGCGCAAATTCAATTCAAACATGGTCAAAGGGCTCAGCTTTCTTATGCTGATCACCATTTTGGAAACCTATGTTTGCTCGGGTTTGTGCATCAGTGACCTCTATATGTGCTGCGATGAATCGGCTGCTGCTGTTGCGGATTGTTGCAAATCACAACAACCTGAAAATAATCAGGAAGGAAAAACAGATTGCCAGGATCAGCATTTAGCTTTTTTTCAAACCATCGGACAGTTCCATTCGATTGACGTTGTTCAGTTATTTCAACCTCCTTTTATTTCAGAATTATATTCTTCTTCAACACCTATTTTAAAAGAAAATAAAAACCAGACTGAAATAGCATTCTTTACCGGTTTTCATCCACCGCCGCCGAAAGACGGGATCTCCGTTTTTGTGCAAACATTCCTGATTTGAATTTGTTTCTCCTGAATTGACCTGCGGAAAATACCGTCAGGAAATTCCTTTATATATCTGATCAAACAATTTATTTTATTAAACATTTAAAGAATTCAAAATGAAAAAATCGATTTTACTTCTTTTCACATTTACCAGTTTTATTATGATTGCAAAAAGCCAGACGGCAATGCAGATCAGCGGCCCGGATTGTTACGGAATGCCAATGGATATTTTTGCAGATCTTGACGCAGGTAAAGCAGTGATCCTGCATTTTTATATGCCTGATTGTGGTGCTTGCCCTCCTGTCGCTCAAAAAATAGAAACAATGTCAAATTCGATATTATCAACTTATCCGGATATGATCACCGCCTATGCATTCCCGTTTCAAAATTCAACCACATGCGATTATTCGGTTTCATGGGTCGAAGACAACGGTCTTACATTATATCAACCGATGGACAGCGGTGCGACTGCAGTTGCTTATTACGGCGGTTTCGGAATGCCAACAGTAGTTTTACTCGGCGGAACAGATCACAGAACGATGTTCTCCACACTCAGTTTCGTAAACAGTGATACAACAGAAATGCGTGATTCAATTCTTGGTTTGCTTGCGGGTCCAACAGCTTTGAATGAATTGAATTCAGTTATTTCTTCGATGCACGTTTTTCCAAATCCTGCAAATGAACAAATTGAATTAACAGCCGGATTCAGCCAGGATGTAAATGTGCAAATTGAATTAATTGATATCACAGGAAAAATTATTTCCGTGATTCAGGATCAGCAATCCGACACACAAATACTACAAACAACATTTGATACTGCAATGTTGCCCGATGGTATTTATATGATCCGGATTAACGCAGAAGATCAATCTGCTTTCAAAAATTTTGTGATCGCACATTAACATGAAGATCGGCATGATAAAAAAATATGTATTGGCAACTGCTTTTTTAATTGCAGTCGCCAATATTTTATTTACACAGAATTATACGATTTCACCAAATGATACAATTACCGGTACGGTTCCGTTTAACGATATCTACCATTTTAATATCGAACAAACGAATTTGACAAATGGCAAACTGGTATTCAGCTGGCAGAGAATTACAGTTGAAATACCGGTCGGCTGGGAAGCGAATTTATGCGATAACGGAAATTGTTATGCAGGCTTTCCTTTAAACGGCACAATGGATACTGTATTTAACGGAGATTACGGATTAATGTCTGTTGCCATAAATCCGTTTGAAATTTCAGGTACCGGTTTTTTTCAATACAGGATCTGGGAAGCATCCACACCTGATCAACAGGACACACTTACCTGGATCATTTCTTCAGAGACGCCGACAAAAATTTATGATTCGGTAAATAAGAATTCAATGAATCTGTTTCCAAATCCCGCCGATCAATCAATTACGATTAAAACAGAATTCAGTCAGGGATTTGAATTCACCATAACAAATATGTACGGCCAGGAAATTTATTCCGGTAATACAAATGAGGATATCAGTCAACTGCAGACAAGTGCATTACCAAATGGTATTTATTTTTTATCAATCATCCGTGAAAATAAAATTTTACAATCAATTCAGTTTTTAATCAACCATCCGATTAAATGAAACGATTTTTTTCATCTGTTTTTATTTTTTGTTCACTCGGTGCAGTGATTGCCCAGAATCCGCTTTCAATTCCTCCCCTGCTGACGGGTACAGAATTCAATCTCGATGTGCAAAACGGAACAACAGAATTCTGGCCGGGAATTTCCACGCCAACTTACGGAATTAACGGAGCCTTACTCGGTCCCACACTCGTTGTAAATAAATGGGACTGGGTTACAATGCATGTTACAAATGATTTAACGGGATCAGGTAATTCCACAACAATGCACTGGCATGGATTACATGTGCCGGCATCGGAAGATGGCGGTCCGCATCAAATCATTGAGCAGGGAACAACATGGAGCCCGTCGTTTCAAATATTAAATGATGCAGGAACATTCTGGTATCATCCGCATGGCGCAGGCAAAACCGATTTGCAGGTTTCGAGAGGGATCGCAGGCATGCTGATCGTTAAAGACAGTGCAGAAGCGGAATTAACGTTGCCGCGGAATTATGGTGTTGATGATTTTCCAATTGTGATCCAGTCAAAAGCATTTGATATATTAAATCAGATTGCAATTGCTACGCAGGAAGATACTTTGATTTGTGTGAACGGAACAGCGCATCCTTTTCTGGATGCACCGGCACAACTAATCAGATTCCGGATTTTAAACGGTTCATCTATGCGTGTTTATAATTTAGGATTATCAGATGATCTCCCGTTTTTTATTATCGGAAATGACGGCGGATTATTGAATAACTCTGTCGAAGCAACCAGACTTATTATCGGCCCGGGAGAACGATATGAAATTCTGATTGACCTTCAGGGAAAAGAAGGAAACACAATTAATTTGAAAAGTTACAGCTCCGAACTTGCGAATGGCTATTATGGCGCCGCAACAGTAACGGGTATGATGGGCGGCGAAATTCCGGATTATAATTTAAATCCGTTAAATGGCGCTGATTTTCAAATTCTGCAAATCAATGTGGTTTCACAAACACCTGAACCGGCGACAACAATTCCTGCAACATTGGTAGAAAATTTACCTTTTGACCCGGAAACAAATACAAGAATATTTAATCTCCAACCCGACGCAATGATGGATCCTGTTATGCAGGTGAACGGTCCGTTTAATATTAACGGAGATCATTTCGATATGGAAATAATTAATGAGACAGTTTATTTAAACAGCACCGAAAAATGGCGCATTGAAAATAATACGGGTATTGCGCATCCGTTTCATATTCATGACATTCAATTTTATATCGATAATATAAACGGTGCTGCCGTGCCTCTGCAAATGCAGGGTAAAAAAGATGTGGTGTTGGTAAAGCCGATGGAATACGTGGAGGTCATCACAAAATTTGCAGATTTTGCCGATCCGGTTGTACCATATATGTACCATTGCCATATGCTGCATCATGAAGATGATGGTATGATGGGAAGTTTTGTTGTGATCGATACTTCCGCAAATCAAATCATGTCGAATGAATTGTTTGATTTTCAACTTACACCAAACCCCACGGCAAATTCAATTAAAATTCAAATGGATCGGAATTTTTCAGAATATGCATTCCGGATAATAAATTCAGAAGGAAAAGTATTTAAAAATTTTTTAATCCGTGATACGAATCCATTTATTCTCGATATCGAAGATTTGCCAGCCGGAATCTATACAATAATTATAAATGCCGGAATTGAAATGTCTGCGCAGCAATTTGTAAAAATGTAATTTAACAAAACTGATTCGCAGAGATTTTTTTCAGGCTGTAAAATCGCCGTTTAGATTTTCATAAATGTTTTATTATATGCATTGCCCGCTTTGTCGGTAACGGAAATGATATAGGTGCCGGGTGTAAAATTTTTCGTTTCTATTTTATAATCCGGAGAATTTATGTGCGTTTTTTCAAAAAGAACCGAAGCATCCAATCTGAAGATCCGAATACTTTCAATTTGGCTGATTCCGTCAATTGAAATTACAGATTCATTATGTGATGGATTCGGAATGATACGTAATTGTGCTCCAGTTGTTTTATCATTTTCAATGATGATATCCGGATTTTCATAAATGCCTTTGCGATAAAGCACCTGATCTGTGCTGCTGTTTTGCCAAACAACATGCACGGCGTCAGACGAAACTGCCACATCTGCATTTTCAAGTCCGTAAATATCCATGAATGCAACCGTGTCGTAATCTGCGGGAAACCCGTTTGAAATATCCTTTGTATACAATAGCGGAATTTCGGAAGATGAATTTGCATTTTGTTTCCAAACAACTGCGGCTGCATCTCCATAATTTGCAATTCTCGGATAATTCTGAACCATTAATCCGTCAAAATCATTTTTTAACCTGATATCTTCTCCATCTGAAAGTCCGGTGAGTGAAGCGCCCGAAAAATAAACTCTGTTTGTTCCATTTCCCGCACTCATAAATACGGTATACAAACTATCGCCGATAATGATCCCGTCAGGTCCCGATGATGGGCATGCATTTACGATCCAGTTTGTCTGATCGATCTGCAATCCGTTCATAAACATTTCTCCTCCGTCGCTGGAAATTCCGGCCCATGTATTGCGCAGATTATCGAGATTGTCGCGATATAAATTCACAACATAATTTTCATTTGCAATAATTCCTGCGGGGCAACAATCACAAACTTCACCTCCGGAAAAATCACTTGCGGGTACATCCATTTCAAAAGTATTTCCTCCGTCATTTGATTTTGAAATCACATAGCGGGGCTCACCGAACGAAGAGTTTAATTTCATAAAAGAAACAAGCGGCTGACCTTCACTGTTCGTAGTCACCGAAGGAAATCTGGAAATATCATCACCCAGCATTGCATCGACAATTACAGGTTCTGAAAAATTTACTCCGCCGTCGTATGAGTGAATAAGGTAAATTCTTTCAAGGTCTTCCGGATTTGCTTTATATACAACATAAATTGTGTCGCCGTGTGTTGCCAGATCAGGACCCGCCCAAGAGGTTGCAAAAACAGAAATTTCCATTGGATTTAAAACAACAGGCGAAGTAAAATCGGTGATATCCCATTTCGCAAAATAAACCTGCTCGTTAAATCCCCATATCACAACCGGATTTGAATTTGCATCCAACCCGATTCGCGGATGATAATATCCCGTACCCGCTTCACTTACAACCACCGGTTCATCCCAAATAATATTCGACTGGGAAAAACATTTCAATCCGGATAACAAAAAAAGAAATAATAGCCTATTCATTTAAAGAAATAATTATTTCTGTGGTATTGATTTTAAAATTTCCAGTAAAAATTTCCAGAATTTCTGAACCGAAGCAATATTTACTTTTTCATCCGGGGAATGCGGATGTTTAATCGTGGGACCGAAGGAGATCATATCAAGTCCTTCATAACGTTCTCCTAAAATACCACATTCAAGTCCGGCATGTATCGCAAATACTTTCGGTTTGGAACCGAATAATTGTTCGTATTTATTTTCCATTAATGCGAGTATCGGAGAATTCGGATTTGGTTTCCAGCCCGGGTAAGCGCCGGTATGTTCAACGGTACAACCCATTAATTTCAACGGAGCAGCTACGGTATACGCAACATTCATTTTACCGCTGTCAACTGATGAGCGCTGCAGACTTTGCGTTATAAAATTTCCATTTTTAATTTGCACTCGTGCAAAACTTGATGAAGTTTCCACCAGGCCCGGAATTGCAGAACTCATTACAAAAACTCCATTGCAAACTGCCTGAATTGCAGTTGTTATTTTAGTTGTGTCTTTTGCAGACATTACTTTTTCGGGCAAGGCAACGGGTTGAATTATTATTTTCAAACCTTCATCCTGTAATGAATATTCATTTTTTATTTCAGCAACACGTTTTTCAAATTCATTTAAATATGTATCATCATTTATAACAATTGTTGCAACAGATTCACGGGGAATTGCATTGCGCAAACTTCCGCCGTCAATTTCCGCGATCTGCAAACCATATTTTTCTGTTTGATATAATAAGCGGTTCATGATCTTATTTGCATTCCCTCTTTCCAGATGAATATCAACGCCGCTGTGGCCGCCCTTTAATCCGCTCACATTTATTTTATATGCTACATCATTTGAAGCAGGTATTTCTTCCTGATAATTATAAGTTGTATTTGTATCGATGCCGCCCGCACATCCTATTGAAAATTCATCATCATCTTCCGTATCTAAATTCAATAATATTTTTCCTTCCAATAATCCTTTATCCAGTTTAAATGCTCCCGTCATTCCGGTTTCTTCATCAATTGTGAATAATGCTTCAATGGCAGGATGCGGGATATCTTTTGAAGCGAGTAAAGTCATAATTGTGGCAACACCGATCCCGTTATCCGCACCGAGTGTTGTTCCTTTTGCTTTTACCCATTCGCCATCCAGAACAGATTGAATTCCCTGACTTGCAAAATCAAATTCTGTGTCGGCATTTTTCTGATGCACCATATCGAGATGCGATTGGAGAATAACAGTTTTTCTGTCTTCCATTCCCTTTGATGCAGGTTTGTAAATAATCACATTGCCGATACTGTCGACCACGGTTTTCAATCCAAGGCTTTCACCGTAGGATTTCATGAATGCGATCACTTTTTCTTCATGTTTGGAAGGCCGCGGAATTGCATTCAGGTCTTCGAAATTGTTCCAGATCTGTTTCGGCTCGAGGTTGCGAATTTCAGCGCTCATATGTAAGATTGAATTTGAAAGGCAAAGATAGGTGATCGTACCTCTTGTGCAGTGGTTCTGGTATCAGGCAGTTTCAAATAAAAATAATTGAATTATCTTTGGGCACCGAAATGGCCTCGTAGCTCAACTGAATAGAGCATCTGACTACGGATCAGAAGGTTACAGGTTTGAATCCTGTCGAGGTCACACTAACCCACGACGATTGTCGTGGGTTTTGCATTTGTAAATTTATCTATGTCCCACGACTGAAGTCGTGGGCTGGGGTCGCAGGCTGATGCGTGCGTGCACAATGTTCCCACGATTAAAATCGTGGGTTAAATCGCGGGTTAAAATCGCTAATTATTTATCATCCTTCTTACCCGTGCCTTTGCTGAGCGAATCACGCATTTCGGTATCGGCCTGGATATTTTTCATTTTATAATAATCCATAATGCCGAGGTTTCCGTTGCGGAAGGCATCCGCAATTGCCATCGGGATCTGTGCTTCCGCTTCAATCACTTTTGCTCTTGCTTCCTGTGCTTTCGCTTTCATTTCCTGTTCGGAAGCTACGGCCATTGCACGTCTTTCTTCCGCTTTTGCCTGTGCAATATTTTTATCGGCATTCGCCTGATCCATTTGCAATTCGGCACCGATATTTTTTCCGATATCAATATCAGCAATATCAATCGAAAGAATTTCAAATGCAGTTCCGGAATCCAATCCTTTTGCCAAAACTGTTTTGGAAATTGTGTCTGGATTTTCCATCACGGCTTTGTGATTTTCAGATGAGCCGATCGTTGTTACGATTCCCTCACCTACACGTGCGAGAATTGTTTCTTCACCTGCACCTCCCACTAATTTCTGAATATTTGCACGGACAGTTACTTTCACTCTTGCAATTAACTGAATACCGTTTTTCGCAACAGCTGTTACCGGTGGTGATTCAATTACTTTCGGATTTACACTTAATTGCACCGCTTCAAATACATCTCTTCCCGCAAGATCAATTGCAGTAGCTGCTTTAAAATCCAGTGGAATATTTGCTTTATCGGCACTCACTAATGCATTTACAACCCGTTTTACATTTCCTCCAGCGAGGTAATGCGCTTCGAGCTGATCACGTGATAAGGGAATACCGGCTTTATGTGCGGTAACCATATTATCTACAATCACTCGCGGGTCTACTCTTCTCCAGCGCATTAATATCATTTGCAATAAACTTACACGAACACCGGCAAGTTGTGCAGACAGCCATAATCCGAAGAGCCGCATGAAAATCAGAAAAAATATCAGAACGGCTACGCCGACGATAATGACGACTATCATTATTATTTGATCACTATTCATATTTTATTTATTTACGGGTTTTACAAATATTTTATTGTGCTCAATTCTTGCGATCTGGATTTCGGTGTTTTTATCAATAAATTCTCCAACCGAATAAACTGTAATTCTTTCATCCCCTTTAAAAACCGCTTTTCCTTCCGGACGTAAGTTAGTAATTGTTTTGCCAATATCGCCTGGCTGATAATCAGAAATATTTTCATTGTTCACTTTGCTTGTGATCTCTGTCTTCAATGCCCATTTTTTTGATTGCATTCTTTTATAACCCCAGTATAAAACAGCTCCGGTGGCAATGACCGAACATGTGAGGATCCAATTGCCGGTGGTTTGTCCGTAATTGGAATAAGCGAGATAAATACCAAAACAGGCAACAACACCTCCAAGTATTGAAAAAATGGAAAAACCCGGTATGAAGAAAAATTCAACAAAGATGAAAATGATGCCGATAACGATGATAAGCAGGATCAGGATTAAACTCATGCAGAAAATTTTACGCTGCTAAGTTAAACAGGAAAGATTCTAATTGGAATAGACGGGAATAAAACTCACGGTATAAGTGAAATCTTTATAGATATATTTCTCTTCTGCTTCAGGTGCATAAATACCTACATGTTTCAGTTGAACCGTGAAAACCATTTCCCCTGCGTCAAAAAATCCGAGATTGGACACCGTCCACACGAGTGTATTCTGCCCATAACCGAATTCCTGTTCGTGCACTGCGCATTCAATTTTTTGGTTTCCTTTTGTCATTTCAACCGTTGCTTTCTCGAATGTGCAATTTTCGAGTGAAAAAGACCAGAGTGAAGTGAGCAGGTCCATCGGCACATATCCTTCCGGTGGCCAGGCAACAAATTGTGTTTCATATTTTGCAGTAATTGTTTCAGGATAATCTGCATTATCCCCTCCCAGTGCCCAAAGTGCCTGTGCATTATCGGTACTGCCGTGCCCAAAAACTTTTCTGTACGGATATAAAATCCAACGGCGATGGCCGGCTGAAGAAATTCCGCTGTCATCCAATTCGAGCATTAGCCCGTCGACCCCCGAAGCGCCAAGTGCAAGATTGGAACGGCTGGCACCCGAGAAACCTTCTTCCGTATAACAAGTCCAAGTTTTTGGCGGGTTATGCGAAAGACTACCGTTCGAGGTCATCATGAGTGCAGCTGCCTGACATTTTTTATTCCATTCTTCTCTCAAAACACATTGATCGGGAACACCTGCCAGCCTGCGCACATAATTTAATCGCTGCAATAATTTTTCGTCTGCAATTTTTGAAATTTTTCCTGCTTCGCAACTATCTGCATTTCCGGTCCAGTTTAATTCATTGTATTTCAGATCAGAACCAAGATAATTCACTTTATAATCTTCGATCACCCACATTTTATAGAGTGATTTCAGCGAAGCATCCTTTGGATATAATTTTATTTGATTGCGCAGCAAGTCGCCCGCTTCCGTGAATTTTTTCTGCCGGATATATTTATCAATCGTGGTGAGCGCAGAATTTTGCTGCAGGGCTTTCAGGTTTTTATTTGCGGGAAAATATTGAATCAGTTCGAACAGATCAACAGTCATTAAAACAGAATCCGGTTCCTGTTTTAAATACTGAACAAGTTTGTCTTCTGCCTGCATCAACATATTTTTATTTGCAGATACAAGTTTCAGATTATACAAGAGCCTGGCCGCTTCAAGATAGTGATCTTCCATTTCAAATGAATCAATTAATTCTGTAAAAGCCTGTTCATCCGTTTTATTTTTGTTTTTACAATTTTCAAGTTTTAATAAAACAGGCAATTCATTTTTTGCATCCATTATTTTTTTATCCTGTAGCGCATATACAATTTCAGTCTGATCCAGAATTCTTTCCCTTATAAAATCCGCAAATTGTTTGGAACATTGTTGTGCCATCATAAGTGAATCGGCTGTTTCATACGAACCCGACTCGACGAGCAATGAATAATATCCTTTAACCGCTTCTTGTTTTAATTCCAGAAATGGTGCTGTATTTTTTACAAGCGGGAAAACCGTATCAATACCGGTAAGAAAATTTTCAAAGCGCCCGGGCCCGGTAAATGCCCCCAGGCTTTCTTCTGCATCTGCAAACATTTCATAACAGGCTGATTCAACCGCTTCGTTTTTGAAAACAGATAATGCCCTCACATAAATCACAACTGCACTTGTAAAATCATTTTCATGATACAGTGAATTCGCAAGTTCGATAAATGCCTCATCGAGATAAGGAGTCGCTATTTTATTATTTTTATAATCCAGATAAATTTTCGCCGCAGCGGTATTATACATTTTCATGGCTTCGGTTTCATTGCCGTTTTCCAGCAACAATTTTCCTTTTAAAAAATAATGTTCAGGCCTGGGGGAGATTTCGATGAGCTTATCCAATAATTTTTCCGCCCTTGTTAATTTATTTTTTTCATAGAGTTCATAAGCAAAATCCGAAGCCGTCTGAATTACCGAATCCACTTCCTGCTGATGCGCAGGGAAAAAAGTTTTTTGCTTGTCTTTTGAGTACAGAAATTTAAGTGTGGAGAGAGAAGATTCAATGCCGGTTGCATAATCGGCACTTGTTTCTTCATTTGTGGCAAGATGCAAATAGGAAAGTGATTTGATCAGATATGCATCCAGATTTTTTGCATCCTCATCAATTGCTTTCTGTGCCTGACTCAGAGATTTTTCATACTTACCGCGGTTATACGCAGCTAGAAATTTTTGCGGCAAAGCAGTATTGCAAATAAGGAGCAATACAAATAAAACTGTGTGGGTTTTATGCATGTTCCGCTAAAACGATAAATGAAAATATTTTATTATCTCCTCCCCTTTTTTGTGGGTATTTTTGCAGATGCCTAAAAAGTATTCGAGGTTTGGCGCCGCCTTACATTTGAAATGCCCCCGTTGCCGCCAGGGAGATATGTTCATTTCCAAAAGCTCCTACGACCTTTCCAATTTTTCGAAAATGCCGAAAAAATGTGCGCATTGCGGGCAGGTGTTCGAACCGGAAGTTGGGTTTTATTACGGTTCCATGTTTCTGAGTTATGCGATCGGGGTTGTACAAAGTCTCCTGTTATTTTGCCTGTTCAATTTTTTATTCGGGATCAATACAACCTGGAGTTTTATAATTGTGGCACTTACATGGGTGGGTTTATCACCCTATTTATTTCGTTTTTCAAGAGCATTATGGCTGAGTATGTTTGTGAATTATCACCGGGATATCTGAAATGAAGAAGCTGATTTTTGTTTATAATGCGGAAGATGGATTTATAAATGTGATTGTTGACAGTCTCCATAAATTAATTTCTCCAAAAACATATCCTTGTAAATTATGCGCAATTACTTACAATAATTTTTCAATGCATGAAGAATGGAAAAAATTTTTGAGGGCATTACCTGTACAAAAAGAATTCCTGCATAAAAGCGAATTTATAAAGTCCTACCCTTCTTTTGCCCATTTAAAATTACCTGTTGTTCTAATTCAGGATAAAAATATTGATGTGCTGATTTCTGCTGAAGATTTTTTGAAAATAAATACAATCACTGAATTAAAGAAAACCATTGATGGTCTCTTATAGCTTCCAGCACGACAAAATAGACTGAAGACTGTGGACCGCTCCCGATAGCTATCGGGAGCCGACCGGTTTACAACCCCACCATCCACACCATCAGCTTTTCAAGCTTCTCTCTTATTTCTACAGAGCTGCATGTATAATTATTTACGATCACACAAAATGTAAGAAGTTCTCCGCTCTTTGTTGTAACATATCCGGAATAGGAACGCACTTTATACATTGATCCGCTTTTTGCAAACACTTTTCCTTCGGCTACCGTATTATCTGCAATTGTTTTCAGGGTTCCTGATCTGCCGGCTACGGGCAATGATTCTTTGAAAATACCAAAATCCGACCTGTTGCTTTCGATACGCAGTAAATTGCACATTTGTTTTGGTGTAATAAAATCGAGGCGTGACAATCCGCTTCCGTCTTCCTGATTAAACCCGCTTAAATTAAATCCCAGCCCAAGTAAATATGCTTCAACTGCACGAGAACCTGCTTTTGCACTACCGTCTTTTAATTGCTCTTTCCCGATCGTTTTCAATAATGCTTCCGCATATAAATTAATACTTTTCTGATTCGTGTGAAAAATAATTTCGCTGAGCGGCGGTGAATTGTATTCAAATAAATTAATGCGCTCGGTATTTATTTTCAAATTCGCCCGGCGCATTGCATAAGCAGTTGTAGGTTGCAACGAAACATCCACACCGATTTCTTCAAGTGCATTCCGCAATTCGGTTGCAAGAAATAAAGGCGGGTCGGGCATTGATCCGTCAACCGTGTATTGTTTTCTGTTTGCAGGTATGGTGCCCACCACATAGCGTGAATAATTATCCGGCGCACCATAAATAAAAGCTTCATCCGAACTGCCGCCGACATTTACGTCGTTCATCACATGTAATCCCTCGATCGCCGGAAAAATACTGTCGACTTTAGCGGAAGTTTTTGTGGAGGAATAATAGAGTGTATATTTATTTTCATACACATTTAATCCGTACGGGCCTGCGCCGTAATATTGCCCGATATCATCCCAGTTCCAGCTGCCCGGCACGGCATAATCTTCAAATGCATCAGCATCTGCGATAATGTTTCCGGTGATTTTATTTATACCCGCCTTTTTGATTTTCAAAGCCCAGACTTCAACGAGAGAATCGAAACGCATTGTACTGTCGATGCGGTCACTTCCAAGTGAAGGGTCACCGGTTCCTTTGATATATAAATTTCCATTCAGCACACTATCCGAAGAAATAGTTCCGTCGTATTGAATAAATGTTTTGTATTTATAATTTGCACCAAGCAGGTTTAATGCAGAAATAGTTGTGACCACTTTCATACTTGATGCGGGCATTAAACTTCTTTCCGAATCATAATCCGTAATTATTTTTCCGGTTTTCGGATCCATGAGGCAGAAACCCCAGTTTGCATGCACAAGTCCGCCATCGAGCGACAATGCTTTTAATCCGCCGTTGAGGCGATTTAATCCGACGGTATCAATTTTGGTTTGAGCGGATAATGTGCCGCATAATAAGAAGAGGATAAATAAATTTCGTATTGTTTTCACAGTGATGCAATAAACTCTCTTGTTGAAGAAATTATTTTATGATTAAAAAATTAAATCCCTAAAACGTCTTTCATCGTAAAAACTCCTGATCTTCCCTTCAACCAGACAGCTGCCTGCAATGCACCTTTTGCAAATCCTTTGCGTGAATGTGCAGTGTGCTGGATCATGATCTCATCTTCTTCCGAATCATAAATCACCTGATGTGTTCCGGGCACGTCCGGAATGCGGTGAGCAAACACCTCCAGTTTATTCTCATCTTCGGATGCACCGGTGATCCATGTGTTTTTTTCAGGATTCCGCTTGATCACCTGTTCTGCCAATTTAATTGCAGTGCCGCTCGGCGCATCTTTCTTTTCGGTGTGATGCGTTTCTTCAATATGCACTTTATATTGTTTTTGCTTTGCCATCATTTCGGCGAGTTTTTTATTTAATTCAAAAAACAGGTTGACACCGATACTGAAATTAGGTGCATATAATAACGCTGCATTTTTTGACTTTGCATATGCGATCACTTCCGGAAGCTGATCATACCAGCCGGTGGTTCCTACAACAACAGGAATATTTGCTTTGATACAGGTATTGATACTGAACACTGCGGTTGCGGGAGATGTGAATTCAATTGCAACATCCACCTGATGTAAAGTCTCTGCACGGAGTTCATGAAAATTCGCTCTGTTGAATTTCAGAACAATTTCTACCGGATCAGCGGCATGCAAATTATAATTCTGCACGGCTTCCTCGATAGCCCTGCCCATTTTTCCGTATCCGATAAGTGCAATTTTCATTTAAAAGAAAGTTTTACATGAAGCCCGATACCACCATATGTATTTCCATTCAGCGTATTGAATTTAGAATTAGAAAGAATGAATGGCTGCACATGGAGTGAAAGATCGTCGCTTACATCAAAATTATATAAATGCGCATCAACAACTGCATCAACAATATTCAATACATAAATAAAGGAAAGCACGATGATATTGATGTCGGTATACCGCTTCCACTGATCGATATATGTGAGCAGATAATCATCTGTTAAAGCGCCTGTATATTCTTCGGTGCCATACACATTTACATATTCATCTGAGGTGAGAGAATCACCGTCAATCCGCAATAAATATGTATTTCTTAAATCATGATAGGTATGTGAATTTGCAATTGCAAAATAACCTGCCGTTCCGATTGCTGCATATACAATTGGAATTTTCCAGTATTTTTCATTGTATGCCTGACCGAGGCCGGGCAGAATTGCAGAAAATAATGCTGCCTGTTTAACGGAATGCGGATCGTGCGTCCAGAATTTTCCGAACGGATGGCTGATGGTGCTGTCTGCAACCTGATCCTGTGTTATGAGAATTGAATCTTCTGTAGAAATTGTTGCCGTATCAGACTGCGAAAAAACAATTGTTGTGCTGCCAGTTAAAAGCAGAACAACGAAGCAAATGTTTTTCAGTTTTTCCAAATCAATCTTCAATAATATCTTTTAACCGGATCAGATCTTCATCCGAAAAAAATGAAATGATCATTTCTCCTTTTCCGGTTTTCGATCTTTTAATAACAACACGGGTTGAAAGATGCGAAGATAATTCATCCTGCAGTTTTCGGAATTCGAATGGTAAACTGCCGGCAGTTGTTATTTTCGGGCCCTGCTTTTTATGCTGAAAATTGCGCACTAGTTCCTCCACCTGGCGAACAGATAAATTGCGGCTGATGATCTCCTTATAAATTGCAAGTTGCCCCACAGGATCTTCCAGATTAATAATTGCACGTGCATGGCCCATGCTTAATTTTTTTTCTTTCAAACCTGTCTGAATATCCGGTGGCAATTTTAAAAGGCGGAGAAAATTTGTAACGGATGTTCTGCTTTTTCCAAGGCGTTCTGCAAGTTCTTCATGTGTGAGATCACATTCATCAAGAAGCCGTCTGAAATGAATGGCAACTTCAATTGCATTTAAATCTTCACGCTGGATATTTTCGATCAAAGCAAATTCCAGCATTTGCTGATCATTTGCACTGCGCACGTATGCGGGAATTTCGGTAAGCCCGGCCATTTTGGATGCACGCACCCTGCGTTCACCGGAAATGAGCTGATATTTATTTGTGCCGATATTCCGCACGGTGATCGGCTGGATCACGCCGTGAATGCGGATCGAATCACTTAATTCCTTTAATGCGGTTTCATTGAAATCTGCACGTGGCTGAAACGGGTTTAATTCAATAGACGAGAGAGAAATATTCGTCGTTGAACTCATTTCACGGATCACTTTTTTCTCAGTGAGTTCTGCCGACGAATCGGTATCTATACTTTCAAGCAGTGCCCTGATGCCTTTTCCAAGATCTGATTTTTTATTACTCATGTCGCCTGATTTCGACTGCTGAACAGCAGTGCTTGTTTCTGTGCTGCAATTTGCTGCAGCGATTAATTTTCGTTGATATGCAGGAGTTCGTCAATATGTTTCATATCCACTTCACCATTTTTCTGCAATACCTCTCTTGCCAAATTTAAATAATTTATGGCGCCTGTGCAATCGGCATCATACATAATAACGGGTTTTCCGAAACTTGGTGCTTCACCGAGTTTTGTGTTGCGGTGAATGATCACATCAAAAACAACATCGGCAAAATGGCGCTTCACTTCAGATACAACCTGGTTGCTTAAGCGCAGGCGGGCATCATACATCGTGAGTAAAATACCTTCGATTTGCAGATTATTATTTAACCGTGTCTGAACAATTTTTATTGTATTGAGCAATTTACCCAATCCTTCCAGTGCAAAATATTCGCATTGCACAGGAACCAGTACCGAATCGGCAGCAGTAAGTGCATTGACGGTAATTAATCCGAGTGAAGGTGAGCAGTCGATAAAAATAAAATCATATTTATTTTTCACTTCTTCCAGAACACCTTTTAAAATGCGTTCACGGTTCGGGTGATTGATCAGTTCAATTTCCGCACCTACCAGATCGAGATGCGAAGGCAATAAATGCAAATGTGGTGTTTCAGTTTCCACAACAGCATCTTTTGCATGCTTTTCATTGATCAGGCAATCATAAATATTGATCCGGTTTTCTTTTGGATCGAATCCGACACCGCTTGTTGAATTTGCCTGCGGATCTGCATCTACAAGCAAAACTTTAAATTCCAGTACGGCCAGGCTCGCGGCAAGATTAATTGCAGTGGTGGTTTTACCAACTCCGCCTTTCTGATTCGCAATCGCAATTATTTTTCCCATTTGGTCTGTTTTAATGTGTTCGTGTGTTCAAGTGTTCGTGTGTTCATGTTGTTTGAGAGTGATTGGTTTTTGTTCTGTGTTCGGTGTTCGGTGCCCGCTACTTTTGCGTCAGCCCGACTGCCGACCGAAGACTGCAGACCGCCGACTCTGCACTGAGGACTACACCTCCAACATCTCCCCAACTTTCATCAATATTAATTTCTTATCCTGATTACTGAATTTTTGTTTTGCTTCTTCATGATTGATTTTAATAAATCCGAATGTATCGTAATGCATGCCGATCACCGTATCGCATTTAATATATTTTGAAGCGATCAACGCATCATCGACACCCATGGTAAAATTATTTCCGATGGGAAGAAAAGCAATATCAATATTTGCAAAGCGTCCCAATAATTTCATCCCGTTATACAAAGCCGTATCTCCCGCATAGTAAAAATTTATTTCAGCCGTCTCAAAATAAAATCCCGCCGGACTGCCGCCATATGTACCGTCTTGAAATGAACTTGAATGCACCGCTTCGATCATTTTCACTTTTCCGAAATCAAATTGCCAGGAGCCACCGATATTGAGCGGATGTGTTTTTGTAATTCCATGCCGCTGACACCACATATGCATTTCCCATATACCAACGACCATTGCATCTGTTTGTTTTGCAAGCGATAATAAATCCGCTGTATGATCATTATGTGCATGTGAAACGAAAATATAATCCGCTTCAATTTTTTTTAAATCAATTTCAGCTGCAAGCGGGTTTTGCGAAATAAACGGATCAAACAATAATTTCTTACCGCCTACAACAATTTGAAAACACGAATGACCAAAATAAGTAACCTGCATTTTTTGTTTTGCGAACTGACCGTAAAATTAATTGCTTGCCCGGCGGTAAAGGCTAAAACCGGCTTAAACTTTCCAACAGCAATTTGCGTGTTTGTGGATAAGTAAAATGAATTTTGATATCTGGATTTAATTGCTATGCACGCTGTAATTGCGGTCACTTTGAGAACAATTAGAAATAAAAGCAATCAACAGATTTAGAAAAAACGAGCCTCCGGATTATTTCAATAATATCACATCATCGTTTGTGAGCGGCCCTTTGGGCTGATGAATAACAAGTCGCAAAATCAAAAATCCGAATGGATCTGTTGCCTTATCCCCGATCACGCTTGAAACCTGAACATATCCCCGAACCGTGCCGTCTGAAATTTTTTTTAATTCAACAAATTGAATCCCAATTTCATCATCACCTGATTCATCGGGTAAATTATTCGTGAATTCGTTTACGGTCAGTAGTTTTTGTCCATCGATAAAAAGAGAATGACTCGTGCCATTATCACAATCTGTCCTGTCGGGTGAAAATTTATGCGTAACCAGATCAGATTGCTCCTCAATGGATATATCCATTGTAAGTGGCGTATTCACAATATTCAGAGGTTCAGGGTGAACGCTGAAGGCGATTAAAAACTGTCCGTGCAAAGGCGATCCGATCCAATCGGAGAATCTGTCGGAAGCATCCTGAGCAAATACCAGCCAGTAAGCGCTTTCGGTTTTCGTCATCACATTTTTATCTCTGAACCAAACTTGCTGCACAGGGTGCATTTCAGGTTGTTTGCCGTGACCGCCGTCTGTAACCAGAACGCCATACATCCCGAGTGTATCCTCTTTGTGAAGAAAATTGCATTCAACACAATGGTCATCATCACTGCGGGGGAAAAAACGGTTATTATTAATATAGGCATCGGGTAATGCAACTTCGCCCCACATAAATGGTAAATCCGTAATTTTTGTTTCACCGCAATGCTTGTCGTCACCTTCCAGAACATTTGGAAAAAACCATTCGTCGTCATCACTCTTGTCGGCATTATTATAAAATGCATTGAATGGTTGCGACAACATCATTAAAAAATTCAGATCAGAGCTGCCGTTATCTTCATCTTCCGTTCCGTACCTGTTTAAGGTGCCTGCAAGATTTTCTTTTGTGCGTACCTGCACATCGTATTTTCCATCCTGCTGTGTAACTGTGAGGTTTGCATTTTTCGGATCATTGCCCCGAATACCGAGCATTACATTATTTGTAGTATTCCATTTGTTGATTTCCGCATCAGTTGCAGATGAAATATTTTGGGATGAAATTTTTACATCGGTTTGCTGACAGCTATAAAGTATGCAACAAATAAGGATGAAAGGAATATGCCTGAAATTTCCCATCGCAGAGGTTTTTATTAAAGGTACGGAAATATAGGCTGGAATCTAAGTTCAATTCTGCTCAGAAATGATGCGTGTGAATTTCGACTTATCCCTTGACTTCAATCACAGATCATTATGCAAGTGCCGCTCAAATTTGCAGCAGGGAATACCCGTATCGAAATCCTTTTTTTTATATCCAACATTCTTTAAATTGCAAGCTCTAACTAAAAGCCAAGGAGGATATATGAAAACTTATAACAGTGATAAGATCAAAAATGTCGTTTTGGTGGGGCATCAGGGCTCCGGCAAAACAACGCTGGCAGAATGCATGTTGTTTGAAGCCGGAGCTATTAACCGCAGGGGCTCTGTAAAGGAGAACAATACCGTTTCTGATTACAGCGACCTCGAACACGAAAGAGGGAACAGCATTTTTACCACTTTAATGCATGCAGAATGGAAAGACACGAAGATCAATATCCTCGATACACCCGGCATGGACGATTTTATCGGTGAAGTTTTCAGCGCTTTTAAAGTTGCGGATACGGGGATCATGGTTTTAAATGCGGCGCATGGTGTGGAAGTGGGAACTGAAATTATCTGGGAATATGCCGATCATCTCAGAAAACCAATGCTGTTTGTTGTGAACCATCTCGATGAAGAAAAATCTGATTTTGAAAATACAATTGATCAGGCAAAAGAGCGCTTTGGAAGAAAAATTACTGTTGTTCAATATCCTTATAATCAGGGAGTGGATTTTAATTCTATTATTGATGTGCACACAATGGTGATGTATCAGTTTAAAGCTGACGGAGGAAAACCCGAAAAAGTTGCCATCCCGGCAGAGGAAATGGAAAAAGCTCAACGTTTACACAACGAATTAATTGAAGCAATTGCAGAAAATGATGAAGGATTAATGGAGAAGTTTTTTGAAAAAGGTACACTGGAAGAAGAAGAACTTGTGAAAGGTTTAATGATCTCCATTCGCCATCATGAATTATTTCCCGTTTTCTGTGTATCTGCAAAACATAATATGGGCAGCGGACGCATTATGGGATTTATAGATAAATGTTGCCCGAGTGCATCCATTATGCCGCCTGAAAAACTGACGAACGGAATGGATCTTCCGTGCAATGCAAATAACCCGACAATTGCTTTCATTTTTAAAACCGTCAGTGAGCCGCATTTGGGAGACATGAGTTATTTCAAAGTTTGCAGCGGAAAAATTGCAACGGGTATGGATCTCACAAATACAAATACATCAAATTCGGAACGCATCAGTCAGCTGTTTGTATTGCAGGGTAAAAAACGCGATACCGTTACCGAATTAATGGCGGGTGATATCGGAACGACAGTGAAATTAAAAAAGACACATACAAATAATACACTTGCAGTAAAAGGACAGGATGTGGAAGTGGTGCCGATTATTTTCCCTGAACCAAAAGTGCAGGCCGCAATTGAAGTGAAAAATAAAGGTGATGAAGAAAAAATGGGTTTGGCTTTAAATCATATTCATGAAGAAGATCCGACTGTTACGATCGATCACAATATGGAATTAAAACAAACCATTGTAAATGCACAGGGTGAATTACATCTTGCGGTAATTAAATGGAAGATCGAACATTTATACGGAATTAAACTCGATTATATTAAACCACGCATTCCTTATCGCGAAACAATTCAAAAAGCGGTTAAATCGGATTACCGCCATAAAAAACAGAGTGGCGGTGCCGGTCAGTTCGGCGAGGTGCATATGATTGTTGAGCCATGGTATGAAGGCATGCCTGATCCGAAAGATATTACCGTTCGCGGACGTGAAGAATATCCGTTGAAATGGGGCGGCAAACTTGTATTCTTTAATTGTATTGTCGGCGGTGCTATTGATGCAAGATTTTTACCATCCATATTAAAAGGTGTGATGGAAAAAATGACAAACGGCCCGCTGACAGGATCATATGTACGTGATGTACGGGTGAGTGTTTACGATGGAAAAATGCATCCCGTAGACAGCAATGATATGGCATTTAAAATTGCAGGGATGATGGCTTTCAGAAATGCATTCCGTGAAGCGGATCCGAAAATACTCGAACCGATATATGACCTCGAAGTATTGGTGCCGGGAGATTATATGGGTGAAGTGATCGGTGACCTGCAAACAAGAAGGGGAATTGTAATGGGTATGGATACCGACGGTCATTATCAAAAAGTAATTGCACGTGTTCCGCTTTCCGAATTATATGATTATTCATCCACCTTGCGCAGCTTAACGCAGGGCAGAGGAAAATTCACCCGGAAATTTGCAGAATATGCACCGGTGCCGTTTGAAATTCAAACACAATTAATGGCGGCACATAAAGAGGAGTTGGCGGAAGTGTGAGAGCCAATGTGCAAATGTACCAATGAATCAATTTACCAATGTACCAATATACCAATTTACCAATGTACCAATATACCAATGTACCAATGTGCTGACATGAGAATTCGCTACGCCAGTTAATTGGTATATTGGTAAATTCATTTGTTTGTGGTTAATAAAAAAAACAAATGCGCAAACCTTCTTTGCTACTGATCAGCAAACGCACAATTGCGCCAGCCAATTGGTACATTGGTAAATTTGCAAATTGGTACTTTCTTTTTGTTTTCTCCGGTTGCGTTCCGGTTAATTCCATTTTTGACAGCGCAAAAATGCTCGAACAAAATCAACTTGAAATTCGCGGGAATTTTTCACCTTATTATTATACAGAAGACGGTAACGAGCTGGAAAAATCAAATCAGAATTACGGAATCGGCCTTGGTTATGGAGTATCACCTAAATTAAATTTGAAATTCCGTTACGAATTAATTTCTTTCCCTGATAATATAACTGAATATTATCACTATTACGATATCGCTCCGAAATTCAGCCTGATAGAAAATAAATGGGCGATTATTTTTCCTTTGGGTGTATATGCTGCAAAAAGCGAGGCACCGACTTTTGTTTTAAGCCCGCGGATTTTATATACATATTCCTACAATCAGTATTTTGAAATTACGGCATCGGTTACATCAGATTTATTTTTGGTGGAAGATGCGGATCTGCCGATCGGTTTGAATTTAGGATTTGGCGTCAGCACTCATTTGGACAAGTGGGCATTGCGCCCCGAAGCGGGATATATGTTTAACCCGGGTGGTGATGGCCGGGCGTTTACTTTCGGCATTGGCTTCAATTATTATTTTGACCTGCTGCGTCCGGTGCAGATAATGTAAGCCTTTCAACACCGGTTCCTATTACATGGATTATTGAATCCCGCAATCCGACTTCTGCGGCAGGCAAATATCAATTAACATAAGGATTCCTTCCGGCTCAATAGGATTTATCGGTAAATATTACCGGCCGGCTGGCTTACATCAATTCGTTTCAGCCTGTCATCTGCAGCAGATTTGCTTTTGTTAAACAACAAAACAAATACGATGAAACACTTACTCTACACCGTGCTCTTTTTCGCAATATGCGGACAAGCTTCAGCACAAAATTCTTCAACGGCCGATAATTCCATCTATGTAGTTGAAACAAATGATGGAAATAAATACACCGGCACATTGATCTCAAACAATGAAAATGAAATTATTTTAAAAACTGCAAACATCGGAGAGGTCAAAATCTTAAAAATAAATATGCGTTCCATGCAATTGGTTTCAGATTCTGAAATCAAAGGAGATAAAATCTGGACGCATACACCACAGGATGCACGTTATTTCTTCGCACCGAATGGTTACGGACTTCGCAAAGGTGAAGGATACTATCAAAACACATTTCTCTTTTTTAATCAGGCGAGTTACGGATTCACAAACAATTTTACAATGGGCCTGGGCATTGTGCCGTTGTTTTTATTTGATGGTGCACCAACTCCTGTTTGGCTCACACCAAAAGTGCAATTTCCGCTTGTGAAAGATAAACTGAATATCGGTGGCGGCGCATTGATCGGAACCGTACTCGGACTTGAAACGGAAGAAACCGGTACTAATTCGTTCGGGATTGCATACGGCACATTAACCGCAGGATCACGAAATTCAAATATATCATTCGGTTTGGGTTATGGATTTGCGGGCGGAGAATGGGGCGATTATCCTAGTATGAACATCAGTGGAATGGTGCGTATTGCAAGATCATGGTATTTAGTAACTGAAAATTATATTTTCGATGGCGGAGAATCTTCTGCCGGTGTATTTTCAGGTGGAGCCAGAGTAATATTCAAAAAATCATCACTCGATTTTGCAGTCATGGAATTCAGTGCTGATGGTTCATATTATCCCGTCCCATGGCTGAGTTTCGCAGTACCGTTCGGTCATGCAAAATAAAATTGAACTGATAAAACCAAAAACGGAAATAGTGGAGATTGTGCTGATTTAGTTTTTGGTTGTTTTAACACAGCCTCGGATTTGTCCGGGGCTTTTTTTTGTAATTTGTTTCCCAACAGAGGCACAAAACTTTTCTTCGATCTGCGGAATTTGCGGGAGAGGATTTTCCCGCTGATCTCAGAGATTCCCGCAGATTTTTTCTGCGCTGATCTGCGAAATCTGCGGGAGAGTTTTTCCTCAAAAAAAACATTAATCTATGCGATAAAAAAAAGCCGGACAACTGCCGGCTTTCAAATTAATTATAAAGTTATTTTATTCTTTTACAATTGTGATCGTTTGAACTTCATCTGAAATTACATTCATCACCTTCACATAATAAATACCGGCGGGCGACGAACGAATATCGATATCAAGATAATAATCTTCGGAAGTAACAGATTTAATTAACTGTCCGTTATAATTATATATTTCAACTAAATTTTCTGCTCCGTTCAACTCCAGTTGAAATTGCCCGTTGTTTGGATTCGGCATTATTTCAGCTAAAGTTTCTGCATCTTCCAAACGTGCACCATTCTGACAAACAATCAAATTCGATTCATCTGATGCATTTGAAACCGTAAACGGATCGGAAATGGTATAAGCATGTGTCACGGCATTTAATGTAGCCGCATAACTGGTTGATGATTTAGTTGTAACAGTAACCGGCTCAGATGTTGAGCAGCCCCCCGGTAAGGTTCCGGTTGACGCTTTCACAAACAGGATCGCACCGTCATTATGATCGGTTATATCATTGTGCGTATATCCGACGGCTAAGATATTTGACCCGCTGATCAGCATTGCATCCGATTTTCCTGCACGTACATTTCCCTGAATACCATATGAATTTGCCCAAAGAACAGACCCGGAAGAATCAAGTTTCATAATAAATAAATCACCTGTATAATCGGCAGCTCCGTCATTCAATGCGCCGAGCGTATAAATCGCCGTTCCTTTACTTTTAATTGATGCGAAACTTCCATCGTCACCATAATTTGTGAGATTATACATTTTCGCCCAATTTAAATTGCCATCTACTTTCGAACGCACAATAAATAAATCATCATTTAATAATGAACCGGTTTCATCTCCATGAATCGGCATATATAAAGATCCGTTAGCATAACAGATATCGGATGCATACAATCTGGCCACATCAGTTGTCGTATTTCTTAAATATGCTTTCGTAAATAACTGGCCACCGGTGTATGAAAATTTCGAAATTGTTCCCCGCATTCTGGATGAACCGCCTCCGTCGAAATTATAGCGATTCGCGGTAAAATATCCACCTGCCGCTTTTACAAGACTATAATAGGTTTCTGAGCTGTTGTTGTAATTATAATTATTCAATAAGATGAGACTGCCGGTATTTCTGTTTACTGAATACAGAATTCCTTCTTCACCATTCGGTGCGTTAATCGATTGCCCGCAAACAATATAAGGCCCATCTGTTTTTTTCTCGATGATTTTCAAAAATGCAGAACCCGGGTTTTCAAACAGTTTTAACCAATCAATATTTCCTGTTGCATAATCATACTTCAAAATAAAACTGGTATACTGATACACATCAGCCGTGACGCGGTAACCGGCAATTACAATTTTTCCATCAGAATCAACAAACATGGAACTTACATAAGGCAATACAGTTTCATCCACAATTGTGATTGTGCGGCTGCTGATTACAGAGCCGCCATTATCAATTTCGGCCAGCAGGACATTATTATTTTCAGAACCTGCGGCAATAAAATTTGATCCAAGTACCTGAACGGCACTTAAGGTGATATCTGCATCAGGTTCACTGATTTGAGAAATAAATTGTGCACGAATTGAACTGAGTATTAAAGTGCAAATTGCGAGGAGTGTGATCTTTATTTTCATAATAAGTTATTTAATCGGATACAAATGTAAGGCTTTCCAAAAACGTTGCGAGCAGTAAATCATAGCTGTGCCTGTTTTCAAGGTAACTGTGCCGATGGCGGCATCTTATAAAAATGCTGGGTATCTTTATGCGGTAATCCTATTACCATGAAGCGTATTTGGTTAATTGCACTATTCAGCGGCCTGCTTCAGTCACAGGCACAGTTTATCACGGAAGCTCGTGCAATTATTGATACTTTATGTTCACCGCATATGAATGGCCGTGGGTATACAAATGCCGGTGTAGAGCACGCAGCTACGTATATCAGGAATGCGTTTGAAACCGCAGGATTGAAAAAATTCAATAATATCTACAATCAGAATTTTAAATTGGATATCAATACATTTCCTGATACCGTCAGCCTGAAAATAAATGAAACAATTTTACTTCCGGGGCAGGATTTCATTGTTGAAGCCTCCTCTGCCCCTGCAATCGGAAAATATAAACTAATCAGGATCGATTCAAATTTCATTCAGTCTGAAGCAAGCATCAAAAAATTCTATGCACATGAAAATAAAAATGTTTTTATTGTGGTGAACAAAGAAACATTCGGTCAGAAAAACTATGAATTATTAATTGCTTATCTGAATGAAACAAATGGATTAAATACTGCAGGATTAATTGAAATTGTCTCTGCAAAACTTACAATGGACATTTCTCAGCAGCAAGGCACCTTTACACATCTGATCGTATTGCAAAATGCATTTCCGGAAAAAGCGCAGACAGCAGAAATGCATATTGAAGCTGATTTTCAAAAATATTACAAAACACAAAATATTATAGGTTATGTGGAAGGCGTGGAGAAAGATTCCTTCCTGGTGATTACAGCACATTATGATCATCTCGGGCAATTGGGATACAGTGTTTATTTCCCCGGGGCAAACGATAATGCAAGCGGGACTGCCATGCTGATAGAATTGGCGAAATATTATGCACAACCTGAAAACAAACCTGATTATACAATTGTATTTATTGCATTTTCCGGAGAAGAAGCCGGACTTGTCGGTTCAAAATATTTTACGGAACATCCGCTTTTCGAATTAAGTAAAATAAAATTCCTGCTTAATATGGATATTATGGGAACCGGTGATGACGGGATTAAAGTAGTGAATGGCGCCGTGCATACAAAAGAATTTGACAGACTTGTAGCAATTAATGAAGAAAAGCAATATGTAAAATCCGTGCAGCCACGGGGTAAAGCTGCTAACAGCGATCATTATTTTTTTACAGAAAAAGGTGTGCCGGCATTTTTTATTTATACCCTCGGCGGGATAGCAGCCTATCACGATATTTATGATAAAGCAGAAACGCTGCCACTTACAGATTTTGAAGACCTGTTTCATTTGATTATAGATTTTGAAAACAGTTTTTAAACTAAAAGATCATCCTTATTAATGAAAACATTCAGCAGTATTATTTTATTTTTAATTTTTTCAACTTGTGCTTATTCACAAAATGATACGGTATTTATTCGTTACGATATTGACGGATATGACGATACCTTAACCTACACAACAGACACATTGATTTTTCCTGCAGCTACACAACGCTTCTATCTTGCGGGAACATGCATGTTACCCGGTACGTCCGGACGATACGAAGCATTGGGAAATGGTTTTTATTTTAAAGATGTAGAAATAACACAATGCCAGTCTGATGATCCGCCAATGGGCAGCAGCAAAATTACATCCGTAAAAGTAAAAGACTCAGTTTTGATTATTCAAACAAGTCTGGTTGAAAATTGCTGCTATTCATTTTTATGTGATGTGGATATTACCGATGATGGTATTTTAAATCTGATATATTACGGCTATGGAAATTTATGCGCCTGTGATTGTTGTTTCGGCCTCACTTATTATTTCGATATTACTGAAACAAGCAATGATTTACAGGTAAAATCTGTTATGCTGAACGGAGATCCGGCCACTATAAAAAAATTATAGCAATTAAATATTCCGTGCATAATTTAAACAAGATTCCCAGTCGGTTTTGTAATATGCTTTTATTTTTTCGAGTTCTTCTTTTGGAATCAATTCCCGTTTTGAAACCATTGATTTCGGAACAAGCCAGGCACCGTACAGAATAATATAACAAAGCAGCATCCGGCTTCTTCTCCTCATCCATGTATTAAATCGCGAACCTTTGTATTTTGGGTTTTTTGTAAAAATATATTTGCTTACCGACCGCATTACCTTTAATTGTTTTTCTTCATATGCCGTATGATGCGGTTCAAGCGGGATTTCATTTTTATCATAACTTGCTCCCATACAATTTGCAATTCTGTCTATAAACTGAAACGGCTGGTTGCGCAAATCTTCATACAATAAAACAACAGGTTTCTGATGAAAATATTTTTCAAGAATTTCCAGTTTGGGATAAAAAGCAGCATCTTCAATTTTCCAGAAACCGCTGTTATTTTCAATATCAAAAAATTCTTTGAAAGTATATGGATAACCGTTTTTCAAAAATCTTTTATATTGCGATGCGATCCAGCTTTCATTATTCCGCAATACGATAATCGGAATTGTTTGCGGATAGACCGCTGAGAACTTTTTCACTTCCCGCTCGAGTTGCTGGTCCATCTCCCTCGAAACAAAAAATTTTTCAGCTTCGGATGATTCAATTATTGATTGATAATGCCGGTATTTTGTCGGATGGATATAATAAATACCCTTCAATTTCGGAAAAACTTTATTCTGCAAATACGTTGATGCCGTTTTCCCCAGGCCAACGTGAAAGTAAATTTGTTTTTCCTTTTTCAAGATAGATGTTGTGTATTGCGTATTGGGTTTTGGGTATTGGGTTTTGGGTTTTGGGTATTGAGTATTGAGACGAGGCGATATTGATTGGGGTATGAAATAAATTATTTTTCATCATTCACGATTCACCACTCATTACTCCTCACTCATCATTCATCCCTCCCGCATCCCTCCGTCAAACCTCTGTAAAAATAAAATCATAAACAAATCAATTAGCTGATTTGAAGTATCTTCGCCGTGTTTTATGAGAATTCGTTTTCCGCTCCTTTTATTGCTCGTTTCGCTTGGTATTACAGGCTTTTCTCAAACCGGATCACTGCGTGGTTTTGTGTATGATGATGAAACAGGTGAACCGCTCCCCTATGTGAACGTATATATTGCGGGCACCGATATGGGCGCCCCGACTGATGAAAATGGTTTCTTTTCGGTTTCTTCCATTCCGCCGGGCGACTATACCGTGAAGCTTACCTATGTTGGATACGATACCCTTTTTCAGAAATTTACGATTGAAGCGAATAAAATTACTTCTGTTAAACTCAACCTGTTGCAATCAGGTATCATATTGAATGAAGTTACCATCACTTCCAAAACACAACAAAAAGTGGAAGAAGTGAATATTTCGACTACGATCATCACTCCGATTCAAATTAAAAAATTACCCTCTGTAGGAGGTGAACCGGATCTTGCACAGTATTTACAAATTCTTCCCGGTGTGATTTTTACAGGCGACCAGGGCGGACAATTGTATATCCGCGGCGGGTCACCTATTCAAAATAAAGTATTGCTCGACGGCATGGTGATCTATAATCCATTTCACTCCATCGGATTATTCAGCGTATTTGAAACGGATATTATACGGAATGTGGATGTATTTACCGGCGGATTCGGTGGTGAGTATGGAGATCGGGTTTCAGCGGTAATTGATATTACAACCCGCGACGGAAATAAAAAACAAACAAGCGGCGAAGTATCTGCAAGCCCGTTTCTTGCAAGAGTATTATTGGAAGGCCCGCTGAAAAAACCGAGCAGCGAAGAGTCGAGTGTAACGTATTTATTAACTGCGAAACATTCTTACCTCAACCAAACTTCTAAATCAATTTATTCTTATGTGAATAATGAAGAAGGAATTGTGGGCAACAACGGTATCCCCTATTCTTTTACAGATTTATATGGAAAAATTTCAGTGAATTCGCAATCCGGAAATAAATTGAATTTATTCGGATTTAATTTCACCGACAGTGTGAATTATTCGGACGTGACGAGTTTTAAATGGAATTCTTATGGTATCGGATCCAATTTTGTGATTGTTCCTACCGATGCAAATATGCTGATTGAAGGCGTATTTGCATATTCCAAATATAAAGTTGTTCAGAATGAAGCCGATGAAAAACCACGCAACAGCCTCGTTGGCGGATTTAACGGCGGTGTGGATTTCACTTATTATTTAAATCATGGCGACCTGCAGTACGGCGTTGAAATAATCGGTTTCCAGACGAACTATGAATTTTTCAACCGCCTGGGTTTGCAATATGAGCAGCAGCAATTCACTACTGAATTGGGCAGTTATTTAAAATACCGCAGAGTGTTTAAGGAAAAACTTGTTTTTGAACCGAGCTTACGCATTCAATACTATTCATCACTCAGTGAATTTTCACCGGAACCGCGTATCGGATTAAAATATAATTTATCCAAGCGTGTGCGTTTAAAATTTGCCGGCGGCTTATACAGTCAGAATCTTATTTCAACAAAAAGCGACCGCGATGTTGTGAATTTATTCACAGGATATTTATCAGGGCCCGATGATGATCTGTACAGGCCGGATGGTGATAATGCAACTACGAAATTGCAGAAATCAATTCATGCGATCGGCGGCATTGAATACGACCCGTCGGATTATCTTGAATTAAATCTTGAACCCTATATTAAATATTTTACACAGTTGATCGAAATCAACCGCAATAAAATCACACCGCGTGATCCGGATTTCGCAACCGAAACCGGACAAGCATACGGAATTGATTTAAGTGCAAAATTCGAACGCAATTCCTGGTATTTCTGGCTCGCTTATTCACTTGGCTGGGTAGAACGCAACGATGGAGAACAAGTATATCCGCCGCATTACGACAGAAGACATAATCTGAATTTCCTCGGTACCTATACGATTGCAAAGAAATGGGAATTCAGCGCAAGATGGAATCTGGGGTCAGGATTTCCTTTTACACAGACTGCCGGATTTTATGAGTCAATTGATTTTCTCGACGGTATAAGCACAGATTATACAACCACCAACGGTGAACTCGGAATTATTTATGATGAAGATTTAAATGGTGGAAGATTACCATATTATCACAGACTTGATATCGGAGCAAAACGCATGATCAGTTTCGCGAATAAAAATAAAATGGAGATCACAATGAGTGTGACAAATGTGTACAACCGCGAAAATATTTTCTATTTCGACCGCGTGCGTTATGAAAGGGTAAATCAATTACCGATTCTACCTTCCGTGTCCGTAAGTTATTCTTTCTGATCAAAAATCCACACCACCGAGCAATAATGCTCCCATGCTTCCGGTTGCTGCGATGATTATGATAAAAGCGAGATAAAGAATTGTAATCACACCGGCAAATGTGGCCAGAGTATTCAATTTTATAAATGCATTATCTCCATCTGCACTATTTGCACCATCCGCAAATTTTTTAAAATAATTCGCACTTTGAAACAGAAATAAATTCATAAATAATGCGATGAGGGCAAAGACCAGATACACTACAATAATTCCGGCACCGAAACCCGAAAGTGCACTGGCCGAGCCGAGCGCTGCAAAAACGAGCAGGCCAGTAAATACAAATCCTGTGATAGCCAGAAATTTCATCCATTTCGCAGATCGTTTCATATGCTCAATTGCAGTTGATGAAAGTTGATGGGAACTGCTGGTTTCCTGTTGATCGATTAATTCTTCCATTGGTTTGAGTTTTAGGTTATGACGAAATTAATTGAATAATAAATAGCGGGCAAGATAAGAACAAATAAAAAATGGTTTACAAATTTCTCTGTAAACCATTGTACCGGAAGCGGGACTCGAACCCGCACAGCCGTGAAGCCACACGCCCCTGAAACGTGCGTGTCTACCAGTTCCACCATTCCGGTAATTGCAGCAAAAATAATTAAAGATTATTGTTTTAACGAAAGGGTAAATAAATAGGATAGAATAAATAATTATATATCCTTATAGTCGTGAAGCCATGCGCCTTTGAAACGTCCGCCGTACGGCGGACCAGTTCCACCATTCCGGTAATTGCAGCAAAAATAATTAAAGATTATTGTTTTAACGAAAGGGTAAATAAATAGGATAGAATAAATAATTAGATATCTTCATAGGCGTGAAGCCATCCGCCACTGAAACGTCCGCCGTACGGCGGACCAGTTCCACCATTCCGGTTTAAAGCGCAAAATAAAAAGAATGAAATGAATTTGACTATTTATTTCTCTCAGGCGGGAAGTTGTAAATAGAACACCGAACCTTTGTCTTCCTCACTTTCGGCCCAAACTTTTCCATTGTGCCGCTTTATGATACGCTCAACAATTGCGAGGCCCACGCCGGTGCCTTCAAATTTTTCATCACTGTGCAGTCGTTTAAATGCCTGGAATAATTTATCCTTGAGTTCCATGCTAAAACCAACGCCATTATCTGCAATCGAAATTACAACTGCATTATTTTCAGTATAACCCTCAAACACGATAAGGGGATTTACCCGTGTTCGTGTAAATTTAATTGCATTTGATATCAGGTTGATAAATGCCTGTCGCATTAAAAAATAATCACCCTTGATTTCGGGCAATGCGCCGATGCGTATTTCCACTTTTGAAATATCTGTTGTTTCCTGAAATTCAGCGAGCACATCTTCAATTAAAGTCTCAGCAGCGATTGTATCAACAGACAAAGTTGTTTTTCCGATTTTCGAAAAGATGAGCAGATTATCAATCAGGTTACTCATCTTAATGATACTGCTCCTGATTTGATTTAAATGCGTGAGCCCTTCCGCATCAACTTTATCGCTGTAATTCTTTTCGAGGAAATAAGCGAAAATATCGATTGTGCGCAATGGTGTACGCAAATCATGTGAAACGGAATAATTAAATGTTTCAAGCTCGGTATTGGCAGACTCGAGCATGGCGGTGCGCTCTTTTACTTTTATTTCAAGTAGATTATTCAGTTGCTCGAGTTCATATTCATTATGCTTAAGTTCTGTTATATCCGTAGCCACCGATAATATTTCCGTGATCGTTCCATTTGCATCGAGCAATGGCACCTTGATCATCTGCATCCAGTGCTTCACACCGGTAAATTCATTAAAGATTTCTTTTCCCGGAATAAAAACCGGTTTACCGGAAATAAATATTTCGTCGTCCTGATCAAATAAATTCTGCAATGTTTTGCGGTGGATGAATGCATCGTAATTTTCATATTGCATCAAACTTTCGGGATCCTCTCCTAAAAATCCTGCAAAAGCGTTGTTCACAACAACAAAACGCTGATTTTTATTTTTTACATAAATCAGGTTCGGGATCGCATTAATTATCTGATTTAAAAAGATCCGTTGCTGAATTATTTGTTGTTCATATAATTTCAAAGGCGTAATATCAAGTTGAATACCGGAAGCTCTTAATGGTTTTCCTTCCCTGTCCCATTCAACAACTCGTCCTTTGTCTTGTATATAGCGCCATTCACCGGAACTCGATAACATGCGGTACACTGTTTCATATACAGGTGTTTCTCCGCTCACATGTTTTCTGAAAATTTCTCTTGCTTCTGCAAGATCGTCGGGATGCACTAATTTCTCTCCGAATTGCAAATTCACTTCCGTATGCTCAAAAGAATAACCGAGCATTTCTGCCCAGCGCTTGTTGTGCACCATCCTGTCTTCCCTGAAATCATAATCCCAGGTACCCACATCTGCCCCCTTCAATACCATTTCAAGACGCTTTTCACTTTCAAGCAATTGATTTTGAATTTCACTTCTGATATGCGTTTCATATGCAAGCGAAATAAAATCCGCCAGCGAGCGGGCAAACGATTGCTCTTCAACCGACCACTTGCGCAATTGTCCTGTTTGCTCAAAACAAATAACACCGAATATTTCTTCACCACGGGAAATAATCACATCCATCAGTGAAACAATTCCTTTCGGTTTTAAATACGGCGTTATAAATTCCGCAATTAACGGTTCGGCATACACATCTTCTACAGCAATAACCGCTTCACGTAATTGCGAATCAAAATAAACCGGATAATCTTCACGCTTTAATGAAACACATTCTTCAAATACATTGAAGCTATTATTATAATTTACCAGCACATCGAGTTGTGTATCATTATGCGTAAACCTCCATATACTGAGGCTGCTTATTTTGAGTGTGCTTGCTGCAATAAAGGCAATGTTTTTAATCGCAGTATTAAAATCTCCGCTGATGATCGCAGGATCCTTTGTCAGATTGAGTAATACGGACTGATGGAATTTCACTTTTTTGTGAATTTCCTTCACTTCCATATCGGCAAGTTTTTTCTGATGAATATCACTGATGAGTCCGCTGATGCCTGTAATAATATTTTCCTCTCCAATAACAGGCCGGAGGCTCACTTCCACATATCGTTTTTCGCCGTTCTTATGCCGAAGAAGCAAATCATAAACAAATTCATCAACACCGCCAATAACGAGCCGCCGGACTTTCTGGTAAAATGAGTTTGTGTCGTTTGGATGAAATAAAAATTCAAAGCAGGATTTTCCAAGAGTTTCCTGGATTGCATACCCTGTTAATTTTTCCCATGAAGAATTCAGATAAATAAATACCGCATTTTCATCTGTTTGAAAAACAACGTCATTTAAATTTTCAACAAGATTATAATATTGCTGCCGGCTCGCAAGTAATTTTCTCTCCGCGGTTTTTCTTTCCGTAATATCATTAAACATTGTTTTAATTGCAAAACCACCCTGATAATTCACTGGAAATGCAAGTACTTCCACATCAAACACCGACCCGTCGATTCTGATGAATCTTTCTTCAATTGGTTCTGCAACACCCCCGCCCTGCAATATTTGTTTAATCCGCTCGGCAGCAATTGTCCGGAATTCAGCAGATACAAATTGCCAGATTTCCATACCCGTAATTGATTTTCCATCTGCGGCGCCAGCTAACCTGTCGGCTCTGGCATTTGAATATTTTATAATGCCATTCTGATGAATGATTACTGCGGTTGTTGTATGGTCAAGAAAAATGGTATGCTGCTCACTGATCTCCTTATGATGCATAAATTCAGCTTCACGTTCTGTAACATCGAGACAAGTGACGAGGAAAAAATCTCCTTTTACATTATTTGTTTTATATCGCGAAAAATACAGGTCAAAAATCAAATTCTGATTGTTCAGATGCATCGTATGAATGATGATCTGCCCGTCGTGAAACTCATCTGCGATTAAAGGCGCAATCTCATTTGATTTTTCATCAAGCCCCTGAAAAACGGAAAACAAACTATTGATCGGAAATATGTCGTTCCCGGTTCCGGCGGATTCCAATAAGACTTTAAGTTTCTGATTTGCATACAGGATGCGAAAAGCATGGTCGATGATCAATACCGGCAAGCCGATCAGATCGAGATCGGGAAACTGCTGCGCCGTTAAATTGATTTTCTGTGATGACATAAATGTATAAAAGGGAAATCCTTAATTAAAGATTGCTGTTTTACCGTTTCGGTTGTGCTTTCACCTCCAAAAAATAGGCATTTTTTGTGGAATTCCTATTCTTCTTCCGAAAGTATCGTAAAACGCCTGTCGAGAGGATCGATTGCAGCATAGAGTGCATCGAAAAAAGTATTCCCGAATTTGATGTAAAGAGGTATGAAGTTATCCGTTCGCTCCTGCAAGCTGCCCCCGGGAAATAATTTCTGTTTGATCGCCCGCAGCATATTCACTTCGTTTTCTGATTTTGTCTTTTGCGACTTCACAAATTTTGATTCCAGTTTCTCAATCGAATTCAATGTATTTTGTTGTTCCGCCAAAACAGCTTTATCAAGCGATGGATCAGCAAGGAGCGCTTTGCTGAGGATGCGCTGAAAAAGATTCTGCAATTCCGCTTTTTCGGATGCAAGGCTGAATAATTCGCCTGCATTTTCCCGGAGATATTTTTTGATCAGATCCTCTTCCGGCAGAAACAGATCGCTGAACGACAAATTCAGTTTCTTCATTTTTTTTGTTCCTGCCGATTCAATCACCAATAAAGAACTGCGCAAAACCAGAACCGGAAACTGAATATGGAAATGTTCAAACAATGATTTTAGTTGCAGCCAATAAGCGATCTCGCTTCCGCCACCGATATAAGCAATGGAGGGTAACACCTTTTGCTGAAACACGGGCCGTAAAATTACATTTGGGCTAAACCGCTCAGGATGTTCATCGAGTTCGGTGAGCATTTCGTCAAAACTTACTTTTATTTCGGTGTTGTTGATATGAAAATCATTTTGCTCCTGCACGATGCGCTCACGCATTTTATCCCTGAGGTAGAATAAATTAATGTCACGGGGATGTGCCTGAGAATCGTAATTTAAATCGGAAATTGTTTTGCTTACGATTTTATTGGAGACCTTATGCATGATCTCATCTTCCACAATTGCGGAACAGATTTTCTTCAATTCAATATCATCTCCATCAACAACAACAAGGCCTTTTTCTCCGAACAATTGATTTAAATAATAGCGTGCTGATTTTGCAAGTGTGGGATAATTGAGATAAGCGGCAGAAAATAGATCATACATATATTTTCCATTTTCCGATTCGCCGATTACAGGTTTTAATTCTTCCAGCAATGCTTGAAGAGTATGCGGATCATACGAACCACAGGCGCCGCCCTGATTATTTTCCCAGGTATATGTTTTACCAAATAAATTTACATGATTTATTTCTTCAAAATCATGGTCCTCACTGCCGAGCCAGAATACCGGAATGAAATTATATTGCGGATAATTTTCTTTTAGATGCCTGCTAAGATTAATGACTGAAATAGTTTTGTAAATTACATATAAGGGGCCCGTAAAAATATTCAGCTGATGGGCCGTTACGATACAGAAGGTGTTTTTATTTCTGAATAACTCAATATTTGTTTTTACGCTTTCATTTATTTGAAATCCCTGATATTGGCTTTGCAAAACACTGAAAAGCAAATCTCTGTCGAGCTCTTCGTTTTTTTTATCTTCAATTGCTTTTAAAAATGATTCCGTTTCAGGCGGGTATTTATAAAACGGCTTGAGATTTTCATTTCCGGAAAGGTAATCGAGAACAATGGATGCAAATGCACCGGTTTCCTGATAAGTAAGTTTCGACACCTTCATAATAGGGTAAATCAAAAACGATTGTTGTATAAATTAAAGCATGGATTCTCCATAAAGATCAAATTCTTCCGCGTGTATAATTTTTATTTCGGCAAAATCACCAATACGAAGATAATGGGCAGATGCATCAATCAGTACTTCATTATCCACTTCGGGTGAATCGGCTTCGGTGCGGCCGATAAAATAATTCCCTTCTTTCCGGTCGATAATTGTCTTATATGTTTTGCTTATTTTTTTCTGATTGATTTCTGCGGAAATGGTTTGTTGCGCTTCCATTACTCTTGCCGCACGCTCCTGTTTCACTTCTTCAGGAATAGTATCCTCGAGCAAATAACCACTTGTTCCTTCTTCATGCGAATAGGTAAATACACCCAGACGATCGAAACGGATCAATTCAATAAATTCAATCAGATCATCGATATCTTTCTCAGTTTCTCCCGGAAATCCGACAAGCATGGTGGTGCGTAAAGTGATATCCGGAATTCTTTTTCTGATCTGACCTATCAATTCAATAGTTTCTTTCCGGGTGATCTGTCGATTCATTGTCGCCAGGATCGGATCGGCTGCATGTTGCAACGGCATATCCAGGTAATTGCATACTTTATCGCATGCTTTCATTGCATCAATTATTTCGAGCGGGAATTTTGAAGGATATGCATAATGCAAACGGATCCATTCAATTCCTTCAATTTCATTTAATGCATATAATAATTCAGGCAGCGATCGTTTTTTGTAAATATCCAGGCCATAATAAGTTAATTCCTGTGCAATCAGCATGATTTCCTTTACACCGATAGACGCTAGATATTTTGCTTCCTTGACAATTTCTTCAACGGGCTTGGAAACATGTCCGCCCCGCATTAATGGAATTGCACAGAAAGCACATGTCCGGTTGCATCCCTCGGAGATTTTTACATATGCATAATGACCTGGTGTAGATAAGCTGCGTTCTCCTATCAATTCATGTTTATAATCCGCGTTGAATTTTTTTAATAAAGCGGGGAGTTCCATTGTGCCGAACCATGCATCCACATTTGGAATTTCCAATTCAAGTTCATCTTTATAGCGGTGACTCAGGCAACCGGTGACGTATAATTTTTCAATTTCACCAAGTTGTTTTGCCTCACTGTATTGCAGAATTGTATTAATACTTTCCTGTTTTGCATTATCAATAAATCCGCATGTATTAATTATGATAATATTTGCATCATCTTTTTCACGCTCATGGTAAGCATCAATATCATTCGCTTTTAACTGCGAAAGAATCACTTCACTGTCGACCGTATTTTTACTGCAGCCAAGCGTGATAATATTTACTTTATTATTTTTTGTTTTTGTTTTCAATTGCCTGAGTGTTCATGTGTTCGAGTGTTCATGTTTTCACGTCTTTTGTTACTGATGCTTTTGTGAATGATTTCTTTAATTATGATTCTTTTGACACAGAATCCTTTTCCTGACTCCTTCATGCATGCTCAACTAAACAGCGAATCCACAAATTCCGCTTTATTAAAAACCTGTAATTGATGTACTTTTTCACCAACGCCGATATATTTCACAGGAATTTTAAACTGATCTGCAATTCCGATCACAACGCCGCCTTTTGCTGTTCCATCGAGTTTTGTCAAAGCAATTGCTGTTACGTCGGTGGCAGCGGTGAATTGTTTCGCCTGCTCAATTGCATTTTGTCCGGTAGAAGCATCCAGCACCAGCAACACATCATGCGGCGCATCCGGATATACTTTTTGAATCACACGTTTGATCTTCGTTAATTCATTCATGAGATTTATTTTATTATGCAATCGTCCGGCAGTATCAATTAATACAATATCCGAATTTTGTTTTTGTGCAGCATTCACCGTATCAAATGCAACGGCGGCAGGATCGGCACCCATGCTTTGCTTGATGATCGGTACACCGACCCGTTCTGACCAAATAGTAAGTTGGTCTACAGCAGCAGCTCTGAACGTATCCGCTGCGCCTAATAAAACATTGTAACCTTTATTTTTAAATTGATAAGCAAGTTTACCAATCGTTGTCGTTTTTCCGACACCATTTACACCGACAATTAAAATGATATATGGTTTCTTTCCTTCCGGTATTATAAAATCTTCATAATCCGGCGTATTATTTTCTGAAAGAAGATTTACGATTTCATCTTTCAAAATTGCATTGAGTTCATCTGTTCCGAAAAATTTATCACGTGATACTCGTTTATTTAACCTGTTGATAATTTTTACTGTTGTATCAACACCCACATCACTTGAAATCAGGATATCTTCCAGTTCATCAAGAAAGTCATCATCCACTTTGCTTTTTCCGGCAATTGCTTTTGTGATGCGTGAAAAAATACTCTGCTTCGTTTTTTCGAGGCCTTTATTGAGATCTTCTTTCTGTTCTTTTTTGAAAATATTAAAAATTCCCATTTCTGAATTTAGTCGGTTGGTATAAAGACGGGAGTCTTTTCCATCAGTTTTAGTTCACTAACAAAAAAAGCCTCTACTGTTATAGAAGCTTTTGAATGATTTATTCATATATCTTGCTCCATTGGAGCAAGATGATCAGGCGTTACCTTTCAGAATATCCTGCACTTTGTCTTTGTGCACAATTCTTTCTTTAAAAATATATGCACCGGTTTTTGGTGATTTTTCTGTTACGATCACTTTTACCATTTCTTTACCGCCTCCAGAAATTTTACCTTTTACGGCAACACGGGCGTTTTTACTTACTTTTCCCATAATGAATCAATTTTATGGATGAATTTATTTAATCTCTTTGTGAACAGTTACTTTTTTCAGATAGGGATTATATTTTTTGAATTCAATCCTGTCTGGTGTATTGCGGCGGCTTTTGGTAGTGATATACCTGCTGATGCCGGCCACATCGGTGTTTTTCTGTTCGGTGCATTCAAGAATTACCTGAATTCTGTTTCCTTTACTTTTCTTAGCCATTGTTGTAATGATTGATAATTAGAAATCCACTTTCACACCCTTGCTGCGCAACTTTTTTACATATGCTGTAAGGCCGTGTTTACTAATGGTTTTGAGGGTTGATGCCGCAACTTTTAAAGTTACCCAGCGGTTTTCTTCAGGAATATAGAATTTTTTTTCCTGGAGATTCGGATAAAACTTCCGTCTCGACTTATGGTTTGAATGGCTCACATTGTTGCCTGAAACCGTCTTTTTCCCTGTTAAATCGCAAACTCTTGACATAATTTTTTAAATAAGAGTGCAAATATCGGATGTTTTGATCAAAATGGCAAATAAGCAAAACTATCCATGCTTTTAAAATCCACATTCCTGTTATCAGTTAAGTATATCGGCTCCCAAAACGGGATTTTGGCACCACTTTAATTTTTTCCGCCCGCTTAAATCCAAGCCTGAAAACTCTTCGTAAATACCCGAAAATTAAGCAGATCACAGAAACAGGAAAAACATTTGACCCGTCTCCCGAATACAGACAACGCCAAAATGTAAATTTTCTGTGAACATATCATAAAAAATTTGAATATCATTTGCTCAGTTTTAGAATCTGAATTACATTTGAAGCCCCTATTGGTATCGTCACAATATACACACACATGAAAAATACTCTACGCCTCGGTTTACTACAAGTCTGCCTCGTTTATACCGTTTACACAGCAAGCGCACAACCATTCAGTGATTTCAGTGCCGACCTTGACGGATGGACAGCTTACTGCGAATCTCCCTGCATCGTTACACCCGGCCCGCAAGGCTGGAACGGCGTGAATGGAAATACATTGGGATGTTTTAAGGTAACAGATAATGCAAATGGTGTTTGGTATTATAACAGTCCGGCTGAATTTAATATCGACCTTACCAGCTATTATGGTGGTTCATTATCGTTTGATCTCAAGCAAAACGGTTCAGCGGCAAGCCAATTCAGCGACTGCGATGTAATGATCGTAAAAAGCGACGGCACCCGGATCGTTTACGATACGCCATCGAATCCCCTTCCGGCAAACACATGGGTATCCTATCTGATCACTTTAAGCGAAGCGGGATGGAAATACACCAATCTCGCAGGTTCGGCTGTAACATATACAGATTTTATGAGCTTTATCTCAACTTTCTCAGTTATTAAAATAAGGGGAGATTTTTCAACCAGCAATTCGGAAACCACATGGTTTGATAATGTAAAGATCACCATGCCGATCATGCTACCTATCAGTCTTGTGAGTTTTACAGGCAATCAAATCTCTGATAATACTGCAGAACTTTCCTGGGAAACTTCCAGCGAGGAAAACGCAGACTATTTTGAAATTGAAAAAAGCCTCGATTACGGAGTTTCGTTCGAGCCGATTGGAACAGTGCAAGCTGCAGGAAATTCAGTATCCGCTTTACATTATAAATTTTATGATGACAATTTCAAAGTTGATTCCTATTACAGATTACGCCTCGTTGATACGGACCATCAAATTAAATATTCAAATATTATTGTTGTGCAGGGCGATGCTGCATCCCAGGCGTTAAATGTTCAACCGAATCCTGCAAATCATACAATTCAAATCAATCTCTCTTCTCATAATTCCTATGAAACAATGTTAATTACCGACAGCTATGGTCGAGTCGTAGCCCGACAGAGTCTTTCTCAACAGACTTTGGACAATTTTATTTTGGATGTCCAGTCATTCACAAATGGTATTTATTTTTTAACTCTCACTGGAAATACCGATGTGATGTCAACCCGTTTTCAGGTACTGCATTAAAACAGTATAAATTTTCGCCACTTTTATTTATTCAAAGAAAACCTCCTTACCCATTTAAATTACACAAATCAAACTTATTTTATGAAAAAAATCATCTACTCAAGCCTTGTCACGATGTTTTTGCTGCTTGGTTCACAAGACATCTACTCACAACTTTATGTTTACACGAATAACATTGACGGTTATGCAAATTACGTTGACCCAAACCTCACTGCAGATAAACTCCGCAGAAGAAAAGGTGCACACGGAACCGGTGATGAATGCCCTATCGGATTCACATCTAAATCGTTTGCAACGGAAGAAGTATTTGCAGATGACCTTTCAAGTGTTGTTTTGAAAATCACTCCGAATCCGGGTGTATCTGTAAATGTCGAAAAGTTTTCAGCTAATTTACGCATCACCGATGGTGGGCCTATTTATGTTCGCTTTGCATATAGTATTGATTCTGGATCCACATGGGTGGATGCCGGTTTCGATTTCACCCCTACGATTGCAACATGTATTGATGGTTCCGTAACATTTTCAGAATGGGATTGTCCTGATTTTACAGCTGATGATGTTTTATATATCAGATTGTATGGTTACAGTGCAGTAGTTACCAACGGCCGTTTAAATATTACTGATTTAATTGTTACCGGATCACTCAATATGGTTGACCTCGATGAAGACGGTTACAGCGAATATATTGATTGCGATGATACCAATCCCGATATTCACCCGGGAGCGGAAGAAATTTGCAATGATATCGATGAAAACTGTAATGGTATATCTGATGAAGTTGCAGTTTCAATTGAACCTACAGGTGATATTTATATCTGTGACGGCGAATCAGTTGTTTTAACAGGAACAGCAGGTTATGAATCATACCAATGGTATAAAAACGGTAACCCTATTCCGGTATTTACAAATACATATACAGCATATAATCCGGGTTATTATCAGTTATGGGCATCAAATGGTGATTGTTCTGCTCTGTCTGCAGTGCAAGCTGTTGCAGTAAATGAAATGCCATTTGCAAATATTTTCTATCCGGAAGGATTGGACCTTTGCTTTGATGATTCCCTAAAATTAAAAGCAAGCTATGATGAATTATATGCATGGCAATGGTATCGCAACGGATTACCAATTGATGGTGAAACAGATTATAAAACGCCTGTGAGTACAGAAGGTGATTATTATTGCACAATTACAACGGTTTTTGGTTGCACACGAACAACTGAAACAGTTACCGTAATTGCTTCATGCAAAGCAGGTTCACAAAATAATATCGGATTAGGTGCATTGTTGGCTTATCCAAATCCTGCAAATGATCAGATCACACTCAGCATGCAAACTGAAGATCCGTCGACAAATGGTATTTTAAATATCGTTGGACTGAATGGACAGGTGGTGTTGAATTACCCGATCATGATCAATAACGGAACAATAAATGAAATCATCAATATTTCTGAAATACCTGCCGGAATTTATTCTGCCAGAGTTACAACTGATGCAAAACAATATGCAGTTCAATTCTCGGTTGTAAAATAATATTCAAAACAAAATATAAAAGGCTGTTTCAATTTGAAACAGCCTTTTTTTATTTCTTGTTTCTGACGAATGCTCTTGCCTGCTCCGTATAGTCTTGACGATGTTATTTCTGTTCTTCCACCACAAAATTTTTCCAGACAGCATTCAAACCGGATACGTCAAATTTAATCGGGTATGTACCGGGCACTAAATAATATTTTTTATCATCTGCCTGTTTCAGATCATATTTTCCGCCGTCTGTTCTTAAATCATATTTATAAGGTGATGCATTGATATCATCAATACTCAGATCAAAATTGATATAATTCAAACCGGCCTCGAGTGTATCTGTAAATGTCCGTAGGACAGTTCCTTTTGTATCGCCAATGGTAATTGTAACCTTGCGGGAAGTACTTAATGAATCTCTTCTCATATATACCGGGAATGAAACAGAAGGCACTTGAGCTTCATAAAAGCTTGCGTCTCTGTGTCCCCAGTTCTCATCAAAATGCACAACAGGTAAATTGTATACAAATATTTCTTCCTGCATAATGGTATCAAGCGACTGTATCTGTTCGAGATCGGCAATATATATACTACGGCCATGCGTGCCGATCACAATATCATTTTCACGATCCTGAATTGCAATATCGTGCACGGCAACCCTTGGCAATCCGCCATTAAACGACATAAAACTTGCGCCGCGGTTTAATGAAATATATAAACCGTTATCCGTGCCGACATAAATAATATTCTTATTTCTCAAATCTTCTTTCACAACATTGATCGGTTCGGAAGGAAGATCTTTCCCTAATTGCGACCAGGTTGCACCATAATCTTTACTGACAAATAAATAAGGATTGAAATTATCATAGCGATAGCCGTTTAAAGAAACATAAACAGTTCCTTCTTCATATTTACTTGCGGTAACGCGGCTTACCCATAATCCGGATGGTATTTTATTGATTGTTTGGGGTGGTGTTTTGGTTTTCGGATTTGCAGGAGCAATTGCTTCTTTAATTGCAACATTTATCAGTGTCCATGTATAACCGCCGTCTTTACTGACCCACACATTTCCATCATCAGTTCCACAATAAAGCAATCCGAATTTTAATGGTGATTCATGTATCGTTGTAACAGTTCCATAAGGAACATCGCCTTCTTTTTTACCATAGGTGAGATCGCCTGATAATGTTTGCATATCTGCACCCTTATTTAATGACCGATGAAATTTATTCGATCCGTAATACAAAATATCCTGATTGAATTTTGAGATCCAGATAGGTGTTTGCCAATTAAACCGCAAAGGTGTTTCTCCCAATTTATGCCGCGGCCTGATACTGAGTTCTTCTTCTCCTGTTGATTTATTTACTCTGGCATAAAAACCATATTGATATCCGGTGTAAACTGTATTATTATCCCGGGTATCAACCTGCACCTGCATGCCGTCACCACCATAAATTGCTTTGTAAGGATATTGTCCGCTCGATTGCCAGTAATTATTTTGCGTATAATTTGATGGGCCGCTCCAGACTCCGTTATCCTGTAAACCGCCATATACATTATAAGGAGTAGCATTATCAACGGCAACAGAATAAAATTGTCCTACGGCAGGATTATTTGCGAGAAACCAATTTGCCCCATTGTCGTACGTAATATTTACGCCGCCGTCGTTTCCGATGATGATATGTTTATCATTTTTCGGATCGAACCAGGCTGCATGATGATCGGGATGCACATTTGCTCCGTCGATATTTTTAATTGTTTTACCCGCGTCTTCGCTCAGCAATGTATTAAATGCTGAAATCAATAATTTATTTTCATTTTGCGGACTCACTTTTATTGTGGAGAAATAATATCCGTATGTAAAAAATGCTCCGTCGAGATAACCCTGATGTGTTTTATACCAGGTGGTGCCACCGTCGTTACTCCTGTAAACTTCACATCCTTTGATCGGAAGATTAAATATATATCCGCCATCATTTAAATAATCAGTCAATACAGTGGGCTTAAATTCATCTGATGCAACTTTCTGTTTGATCAGTGTTGCATTATATTCTTTAGGAAAATTATTGTCTGCAAGAAATTTATCGAGCTTTGTATTATTGATTGCGAGGAAATAATCTTTCGGAATATTGCGCAGCTCTTCAACCGTTAAAACCGAAGTATCTTTTTTTGCTTCAACAATATCATCTTTTGGAAATTGATTATCCACTACGGCATAAACAATATTATTATGTTGCTTCGAAACGGCAATTCCAATCCTTCCCACACCATTTCCTTTTGGAAATCCGGATGCAGAATCTGATAACAATACCCATGTTTCTCCATCATCAATGGATTTATATATTCCGCTGCCGCTACCGCTTTCCGTAAAATTCCATGCACTGCGTTCGCGGGTCCATGTGGTTGCGTACAGAAACGAATTTACATTCGGATCAATTAACAGATCCACGGCACCGGTAATTGAATCAACATAGAGCGTCTGCTTCCAGGTGAGGCCGCCGTCAGTGGTTTTAAAAACACCGCGGTCTCTGTTCGGAGAATATAAATGTCCCATGGCTGCAACAAATATTGTATTCTTATCACTCGGGCTGATCTGTATTCTTCCAATATGTTGTGATTCAGGTAAACCGCAATAAATCCAGGTGGCGCCATTATCATATGATTTATAAACTCCGTTACCTGCATAACTTGATCTTGAAGAATTTACTTCACCGGTTCCAACCCATATTATTTTATTTTCCCAGTCAACTGCAAAATCACCGATTGTAATCACATCCTGATTATCAAATATCGGTACAAACGATTGCCCGTTATTTTCTGTATACCATAAACCCCCGCTTGCATACGAAACATAAAATTTTGTCGGGTCATTCGGATTCACATCAATATCCGTTACTCGCCCGCTCATAATGGTTGGGCCGATATTCCGGAATGTGACATGATTTACCAGCGATATATCATCGAGTTGCTTTCTTTTTGAAAGACCTGCCGTCCGGTCGCTTGCTGAAGTTGGAACAACCTGCGACCACAATATATTAGCTGCAAATGCTACCAAAACAGCTGTTACAAAGGCTTTTCTCATATTAGATTGGATTTTCAATTACTGCGAAAATTAAGAAATATCCGCTTTACAAAGGAAAATCAAGTTCAACCATAAGAGGTTTCATGCTGTTTGGAGAAATGACATACTAATTCTACCTTTCCCGACGAACACAATATGCATCCACGGTGCAATGCGCTTATATTATTTTCCCGCTGAAAAATTAACAGATTCGAAGTACAGATATGCAGGCAGACATATACAGTAATCAAAAAATAAAATCTATTCCTGCATTTTTTGTAAACCACAAAACCGAATGGACCTTTACCCTGATTTTTTTCTGCCTGAGCCTGATTGGAATTTTTCGACATGAGATTTGGCTCGACGAAGCGCAGCATTTTCTTCTGGCACGCGACAGTAACTCCATTTCAAACCTGATCTATAATTGCCGGATGGAAGGCCATCCTTTATTATGGAACCTGCTATTATTTTTTATTACACGATTTTCACAGGATCCACTGTATATGCAAATGCTGCACATATTGATCAGCTGTTGCACGGTTTATTTAATTGCCGGAACAGAATTGAAAATAATGGAAAAATGCTGTATTATATTCAGCTTCTTTATTTTTTATGAATATAATATCATCAGCAGAAATTACGGGCTTGCAACACTTATGATGTGCATAATCGGAATTGGCTATAACAGGAAATCAATTGCAATGATCCCTCTTGGAATTGCATTGGCTATACTTGCACAAACACATTTGTATGGCTTATTATTTTCACTTGCTTTTATTGTTGCGTTGCTTTTTTACGACCGCAATTACCTTTTCCAGAATAAATCAGGATTAATTATCGCAGGCCTGATTTACACTTTAGCATTTGTAATTGCTCTCATTTCCATTATACCACCCGGGCACTATACCTATTTATTTATGGCTTACGATGATTCGGATTTATTATCCAGTGCAAGAATTCTTAAAACGCTCTCTGTTTGCCTGAAAGGTATATTTTATTTTCCCGATTTTGCAGGTGGCAGTTCAGGTTTGGAGAACAGCAATTATTTTTTTGAAGCAGGCTTTTCAAACTGGTTGTTAACGGGAATTTCAATTATTGCTATACTCATACCCCTCCTTCTTTTCCGCAGAAATAAATTTGCCCTCACATTATTCCTCTGCTATTTTATCATCTACAGTTTCTGCAATTATTTTTTACCCCTTGTAAGCGGTGTGCGTTATTATGGTTTCTTTTTTGTCGTTTTTGTTATCTGTTTTCTCATTTCACGCAATACGATGCGCAGCGGAGAAAAAATAGCAGCAGGATTTATTTTTACGCTTCAGTTTTTCAATGGATTGTTCTTTTATATTAACGACCTGCAAAAAGAATTTTCGGTATCGGAAAATGCAACGGTTTATTTGGAAACACATTATCGTGATGACGTACCTGTACTCATCCTGGATAAAACAATCAGGCCTGCGATCAGCGCATATACAAAAAGAAATTATTTCAGTATTGAAACCGGCACACAACGTTCCTATTGCCTCTGGCAGAATATTTTAAGCGATGATATCCTGAAATTGAAAATCGATTCTCTCCTGCATAGTGCGCCGGAAATAATCGTATTAACCGGAAATACAATACCGGATTATTTAGATGCAGCAAGCCTTGAATTAAAGAAAGAATTTACGCATTCGATGCTGAAGCATGAAACGGTAAAATTTTATCTATACCGGGGCGGTGAAAAGCAAATCAATTTGCTTTCTCCACAATAAAAAACGGATTCAATAAATTTTCTTTATTGTATTGCAGATCATTTTCCTGCCCATAAATTTTCACTCTTGCACCTGCTTCAAGAACAACTGCATGTCCTGCAGCGGTATCCCATTCCATCGTTGGCCCCAAACGCGGATACACGTCTGCTTTCCCTTCTGCAACCAGACAGAATTTTAAAGAACTGCCTGCCGGAACAAAATGCACTGTTGCATATTTTGATTCCATATCTTTTAAATAGGCATCAAATTCCGGTGAGGGATGTGAACGGCTTCCGATCAGAGCTATTTCATTTTCTTTTGGAGCATGCACCATTAATTTCGTTTCCGTTCCATCCGGATCAATGCGGAATGCGCCCTTTCCTTCAACTGAATAATATATTTTATTCTGCGCCGGAATACCAACCACACCCATTACAGGTTTTCCTTTTCTTATCAAAGCAATATTTACGGTAAACTCACCATTCTTTTTAATAAATTCTTTTGTGCCGTCCAATGGATCAACCAGCCAGAAATATTCCCAGTCCTTACGGTCTGCATATTCAATCATTTTATTTTCTTCAGAAATGATCGGGATCTGCGGGTAATTTTCTTTCAGCGCTGCAACAATCACTGCATTTCCTGCTTTATCCGCCTTCGTTAGCGGCGAATTATCACTTTTATCCGTTATTGCAAAATCATCCGTATCATAGATCTGCATAATCTCCTTCCCTGCTGATTGCGCAATGGAAATAATTTTTCTTACATCAATTTGTTCGAGCATTTCATTGTTTTTTAAAAGTTGAATAACATGGTTTAACGATTGTTTCCAATCGGGTATTTCAATTTGTAATGTGCTGATCGTTCCGGAAACATCGAGTAACGAATATTTCGGGCGGCGTGCAGGTGTTGGATATTGGTCTGTTGTAATCGGGTGAACAGTACAATTCAATCCGTATTGCTGCATTATTTCCTTTGCAAACCCGCACCAGGTTGTAATGCCTTTATTTGCAAAATGATAAATTCCAAACGGCACATGATCCAATTGTTTGATAAATTCAAAAATTACATTTGCAAGATCTCCTGCATAGGTAGGGCACCCGGTTTGATCATCCACCACATTTAAATCCTTTTTTTCTTTTCCGAGACGGATCATTGTTTTCACAAAATTATTTCCGTAAAAACTATATACCCAGCTTGTGCGGATTAAAATTGTTTTTGTATTGAGAGATAATGCCCTGTATTCGCCTTCCGCTTTCGTTTGACCATATACACTGATCGGATTTACGGGATGATCGATTTTATACGGTGAATTTGCATCACCATCAAAAACAAAATCGGTGGAAATATGAAATAATACCGCATTATTTTTCTGACAGGCGTTTGCCAGATTTTCAACACCTGCGACATTTATTTTATGCGCCAGTTCCATATCAGATTCCGCCTTATCTACTGCGGTATATGCTGCGCAATTAATACAAATTTCAAAAAGATATTCTTTAAAAAAATAATTTACGGCAGATGCATCCGTAATATCCAGTTCATCCACATCAACAAAAACATATTTGTGTTCACTCTGTTTTTTCGACAGATCCCTGATCTCATTTCCGAGCTGGCCTTTACTTCCTGTTACGAGTATTTTCATTTTGTTTCGGATTAAAAACCCGTTCGGAGGTTTTTAACCCCGAACGCGGCTGTTGAAATGCTATATTGATTGAATTGCTGTCAAAAATTATGTTCGGCCTGAGAATTAAAATGTGAAATTATTTTTTGCATCCTTAAAAGAAGGCAAATTTCCATCTTTTTCACTGACTATCAATTTTGATGTATCTATTTTCCAGTCAATATGTAATTCCGGATCATTGTATCTGATACCGGCATCAAAATCTTTCGCATAAAAATTATCGCATTTATAAAAAAATTCAGCCGTCTCGCTCAGCACAACAAATCCATGCGCAAATCCGCGAGGAATATAAAGTTGCTTTTTATTTTCAGCGGATAGTACAATTGAAAAATGTTTACCGAACGTTGGTGAGCCCTGTCTGATATCCACCGCCACATCCAATACTTCACCGGAAATCACCCGCACAAGTTTTGCCTGTGAAAAGGGGTTCAGCTGATAATGCAATCCCCTTAACACACCGTATGAAGATTTGCTTTGGTTATCCTGCACAAATCCTTCCTCCAAATGTTTTTCTGCAAATACATTTGCATTATAGGACTCGTAGAAATAACCTCTTGCATCTTCAAATACATTCGGTTCAAAAATAAACAGGCCCGGTATGGGTGTATCAATAAACGGCATTTATAAAGTTTTGTTTAATAATTTATTTTCTTTCATAAGTTTTTGAACATGTGTGTCGTGCAGTGCATCTTCAATTATTTTCAACTGTATCGGTTTATGCAGGTCTGTTCCGAGAAAATCGACCATGTTTTTTTCAGCAAGCATCCGTGCAATTCTTTTCTGTATTTCACCGTAATTCCCTGTAAACGACCGCAGGTTCACCTGAAGGAAAATTTCTTTATCCCTGAGCGATTCATAATAATCCAATTTCCCGTTTTCAAACATATACGGATATCTTTCAGCATGTGCAAGAATTACTTTATATCCCTTCAGCATCAATTCAAAAATTACTTTTTCCAAATCCTTGAACCGCGAAACCATCGAAACTTCAATAAGAATATAATTTTGTCCGAATGTCAGAAATTTTGTTTTTGCGCCCAAACCATTCAAAAAATTTTCGTCCACATAATATTCTGCCGCTGCCTGTATTTCAATATTCAATTTGCGCTTTTCAAGTTCATTTTGGAAATTATCAAGATGCTGCAAAATAATGTCTTCCGTATTCGGGAATAATTCAGGCTGAATATGCGGCGTTGTAATAAACTTTTTAAATCCCAGCTCCGTCAATCCCTGCATCATTGCCACCGATTCATCAAATGAAGACGAGCCGTCATCTACCCCGGGAATAAAATGCGAATGCATATCCGCAGCCAAACTCTCATAATTTAAGAATGTTTCCTTTTTAAATAATTTCGAAAATAAACCAGTCGACATATTTACCTGTGTGCATATTGCGAGGTATAATAATTTTTATAGTCACCGCTTGTTACAGACTGCAACCATTCCTCATTTGCAAGATACCAGTCAATCGTTTTTGCAAGTCCTTCTTCAAACTGCAGCGAAGGCATCCAGCCGAGTTCCTTATTTAATTTCGTTGCATCAATCGCATAACGCAAATCGTGGCCGGCACGATCGGTAACATAGGTGATCAGTTTTTCACCTGAACCGGCAGGGCGATTTAATTTTTCGTCCATGATCCGGCACATCAATTTGATCAGATCAATATTTTTCCATTCATTAAATCCGCCGATATTATATGTTTCTCCGATTTTACCTTTATGCAGGATTGTATCAATTGCACGTGCATGATCTTCCACCCACAACCAGTCGCGGACATTTTCACCTTTACCATAAACCGGAATTGGTTTGTTGTTTTTAATATTGTTGATGGCAAGCGGAATTAATTTTTCGGGAAATTGAAATGAGCCGTAATTATTCGAACAATTTGAAACAACTACAGGTAATTTATATGTATCGTGATAAGCACGCACAAAATGATCACTGCTTGCTTTACTTGCCGAATACGGGCTATGCGGATCGTATGCGGTTTCTTCTGTAAAAAACCCTTCCTCACCAAGACTGCCGTATACTTCATCGGTGGAAACATGATAAAATAATTTACCATCGAAATTATCTTTCCATATATTACGTGCAGCATTTAACAGATTCACAGTCCCGACAACATTCGTGATCACAAAATCAATCGGGTTTGCGATCGAACGATCAACATGGCTTTCTGCCGCAAGATGAATTACTTTTTCGAAATTGAAATCTTTAAATAATTGCAGAATAAATTCCGCATCTACAATATCGCCTTTCACAAATTCATAATTCGGCGCATCTTCCACATCTTTTAAATTCGCAAGATTTCCTGCGTACGTAAGCTTGTCAAGATTTACGATATGATAGTCCGGGTATTTGTTTACGAATAAGCGGACAACATGTGATCCGATGAATCCGGCGCCGCCGGTGATTAAAATATTTTTTTTCATTATAACGACCAGTAATTTAAATGTTTGATTTTATTTCTGAATGCCCCTTTAATATCAATGAATATGCAATTTTCGGTTGCAAGTTGCCGGAAATCAGCTTCCTGCATGACAGTATATTCCTTATGCGGAACTGCAACGATGATCACATCATAATTATTGCCGTTTATTGCGGTCAGCGAAAATCCGTACTCGTGCTGCACATCATTGCTGTCTGCTTTCGGATCGGAAACATCAACACGCAATCCAAAAGACCGCAGTTCTTTAACAAGGTCTGCAACTTTTGAATTTCTGATGTCCGTTACGTTTTCTTTAAATGTAATTCCCATTACGAGAATTTTTGCATCCTTCAGATCTTTTCCCTGCTCAATTAATTTTTGCAGGCAGCGTTTTGCAACATGATATGCCATATTATCATTAATTCTGCGTCCGCTTAAAATTACTTCCGGTTCATAACCGAGTTCAATTGAACGATATGTCAGATAATAAGGGTCCACACCAATGCAATGACCGCCAACAAGTCCGGGATAATATTTTTGAAAATTCCATTTAGTTGCAGCAGCTTCAATCACATCATAGGTATTCACTTCCATTTTATCGAGAATGATGGATAATTCATTCATCAATGCAATATTCAAATCGCGTTGTGTATTTTCCAAAATCTTTGCAGCTTCCGCCACTTTAATTGACGTTGCCTGAAAAACACCCGGCTGCACAATTTCCGCATACACTCTTGAAATAATTTCGAGTGATTCGGCATCACATCCACTAACAATTTTAATTACGTTTGTCAGGGTATGTGTGAGGTCACCCGGATTGATTCGTTCCGGCGAATAGCCAAGTTTAAAATCAGTTCCCGGTTTTAATCCGGATAATTTTTCGAGAATCGGCAAACAATCTTCTTCTGTGCAACCCGGATACACCGTTGATTCATAAATTACATAATCTCCCCTTTTTAAAACCGACCCGATCGTTTTGCTTGCAGATAAGAGTGGTTGCAAATCAGGAACACGATGCTCATCCACAGGAGTAGGTACCGCTATAATATGAAAGCTGCAACTGCGCAATGCTTCAATATCAGTAGTAAACAATACATCCGTATCTTGAAATTGTGCAGGTGTAATTTCTTTTCCGGGATCAATTTTATTTTTGAGTGATGCAACTTTTTTTGCATCAATATCAAAACCAACTACAGAAAATTTTCTGCCGAATTCGAGAGCGATCGGCAAACCGACATAGCCCAGGCCGATGACGGATATTTTTGTTTGCTTATTTTTTAATTGTTCGTAGAGCGACATGTTTCGGAAAGGGAATAAAATATAAATTAAAATGCAACAGGTTGATGTTGCTTCACAAAATCAATTACATGTTCGGAGATATAGTTGAGTTGTTCTTCATCCAGCTCCGTGTGCATCGGCAGCGATAATACCTGTGAAGCGATCTGTTCACTTACAGGAAAATCGCCCTGATTATAACCATATATTTTGTAGGCATTACTTAAATGCAAGGGTACCGGGTAATAGATCATCGAAGGAATTCCTTTCGACTGAAGAAATTCTTTCATTTCATCACGGTTATTTTCAATTAACAAGGTGTATTGATGATACACATGATTTGAATACGCTGCTGTTGCCGGCAATTGCACACCGGGCAATCCGTTGAATTTTGCATTATAAAATGCTGCAGCTGCAATGCGTTTTTCATTATACGCATCCAGATGCGCAAGTTTTACACGTAAAATCGCAGCCTGCAAACTGTCGAGCCGCGAATTCACACCTATTGCATCATAATAATATTTTCTAGATGAGCCGTGATCGCAAATAATTTTAATTTTTTGTGCAAGATCATCCCTGTTTGTGATCAATGCACCTCCATCACCATAACCACCTAAATTTTTTGTCGGATAAAAAGAAGTTGTTCCGATATCTCCAATCGTTCCTGCTTTTTGTTTTTTTCCTGATGAAAATTTGTAATCACAACCAATCGCCTGCGCCGCATCTTCAATAACAATTAAATTATGTTTTGCTGCAATTGCCATGATCTTTTCCATATTCGCCGACTGGCCGAATAAATGCACAGGCACGATCGCCTTTGTTCTCGGTGTGATCTTTTCTTCTATGCGATTTTCGTCAATATTGAATGTATGCGGGTCAATTTCGGTAAATACAGGTTTCAATTTCAGTAATGCCACCACTTCAACCGTGGCAACGAAAGTAAATGGAACCGTAATGATTTCATCTCCCGGTTCACAGCCTATCGCCATAAGGGCGATTTGAAGTGCATCGGTACCATTTGCACAAGGCAACACATATTTTGCATTGAGATAAGCTGCCAGTTCAGAAGAAAACTTTTTTACCGCTGTTCCATTAATAAATTCAGTGGTATCGATCACCTCCTGAATCCCGCTGTCAATTTCAGTTTTAATCTTTTCATACTGCCCGGATAAATCAACCATATTGATCTTTCTCATCCCATTGTAAATTTTGTCGTAAAGATAATGAATGCGCCCTGAAGCGGTTCAGAAAGCAGATAAACTTTGTATTTTTGCCCCCTGCAAATGAAAAAATATTTGATGTCTTTCGGCCTGGCCCTGTTTGTATTGCAGGCAAATGCGCAGGTGAATCTCAACGACTCAATTGTTTCTGCACATATCATAAATATTGATCTGGGTATCGGCCTTCCTGCTGCTGATATGGCCGACAGATTTGGACTACACGCTACCGTAGGAGGTGGTTATCAGTTCAAAACAGCCCGTAACTGGATATTTGGTGTGAATGGAACCTATATTTACGGCAGTAATGTAAAAGAGGATACAATTCTAAATACAATTAAAAACGAGGATGGATATGTGATCGGCACCGATGGTTTATTATACGATCCGATTTTATGGGAACAGGGTTTTGATTTTTCATTCCAGGCCGGGAAAGTCACCAGTTTATTTTCATTGAATAAAAATTCAGGCCTCACATTTCTCGGTGGTATCGGATTTTTGCAGCATAATATCTGGATCTATATTGATGAAAGTGTGGTTCCGCAGCTCGACAAGGACTATAGAAAAGGATATGATCGCCTTTCGAACGGTTTAATGCTGAATCAATATATCGGTTATTATTTTTTCAGCAATAAAAATTTCGTGAATTTCAGAGCCGGTTTTGAAATAAGTGAAGGATTTACACAAAACCGGCGGAGCTTAAATTATGATACGCAAATTACTGATGTTGATCAACGCTTTGATATGCTCGTCACTTTTAAATTGAGCTGGAATCTTCCATTATTCGAAAAACCGGAACGCAAATATTATTCATACTGACATGTCGACACCCCTTCTGATTTTAATCATCCTGATTCTGATTGCAACATCACTCAGATTTTTATCTAAATTTTATTATTCGGTTGCGATAAAAATATATCACGTGCTGATTTTCCTGGTTTCACCGGTCAATAAAAAAGCAAGAGCAGGTATAAGGGGCCGCAAAAATCTTTTTAAAAACCTGGAAGCAAATTTTAATTTTCCGCAATCAAAAAAGATCTGGATGCATTGTGCATCGCTCGGTGAATTTGAACAGGGAAGACCCGTAATTGAAAAATTGCGGAATGCGTATCCGGATCATAAAATACTTCTTACATTTTATTCTCCCTCAGGTTATGAGCAGCGCAAAAATTTTGCAGGCGCCGATTATATCACATATCTCCCGCTCGACAGTAAAAGAAATGCAAAAAAATTTATCCGCATTGCAAAACCGGACCTTGCAATTTTTGTAAAATATGAATTCTGGATACACCATCTCTGCGAAATTCAAAAAAACAAAATCCCGCTGTTTTTAATTTCGGCGGTCTTCAGAAAAAAACAATTGTTCTTCAAATGGTATGGAAATGTTTTCAAACAAACATTGCGAAAATATACGATGCTGTTTGTGCAGGACGAAGATTCACTGGCATTATTAAGCCGACATAAAATTTCAAATGCAGCCATCGCATTTGATACCCGCTTCGACAGGGTAACCGAAATCGCAGAAACGCATAAAGAAAATAAATACGTGAGCGATTTTACGGCAAACCACAATGTGCTTATCGCAGGCAGCACCTGGCCCATGGACGAAAAAATTATTTCCGGAGCGTTTTACCATTCACTGGTTTATAATAATTTCAAACTGGTGATCGCACCGCATAATATTGATAAAAAATTTCTGCGGAAAACCTATCGCATTTTTAAAAAATATGCTTTGCGCTATTCGGAGATCAGCAATGCGAAACCGGAAGATATCGCAGGCAAGCGTGTTTTGATCCTCGATAATATCGGCCTGCTGTCAACCATTTACAAATATGCTGATGTTTGTTATATCGGCGGGGGTTACAATAAAGGAATTCACAATACGCTGGAAGCTGCCGTTTATGGCAAACCGCTTTTATTCGGGCCGAAATACAAAAAATTTAAAGAAGCTGTTGAAATGGTGGAGAAGGGAATTGCTTTTCCGGTTAACGGTCCGGATGATATTTTACAACGTATCAATTTTATGAATCAATTCAACTTTGTTTTCAGCGGTGCTGGAAGCGATGCAAAAGAATATGTCGCTTCCCACAGAGGCGGCACGCAGACTATTGTCAATTCTCTTGCAAATTACCTCTGAAAATCAATTGAATTTATTTCCCACCACTTCAATAAATCTCTCTGCAGCTTCATCTGCTTTCCAGTTGTAGGGGTGTTTTAATTCCTGCTCAATATAATTATTTGCTTCATTGAAAGATTGCAGCAGATTAATATGTTTGATCGCTTTGTCAAATGCATGACTGTCGCCTTTGAATAATTCCCGTATAAAATAAATCCTGTCATTCAGGTCGATCATTGTGCGCAGGTCGGATGCTTTTTTATGGATAATTTTATCGGCGAGCGTTTTTTTGTCTTTCAGTAATTTCTGATTTAAACCGGTATTGCTTTCTTCATCATCTTCTTCCGGTATCTGGATCGCCTGCTTTTTATTTTTTGTTTTTTCTGCAACAGGCACTTCCTTATTTTGAATTATTTCTTTTTGTTTTTGTAATTCTTCAAATGCTTTGATATTTATTTCGGGCGTTGCTTTTTTCTCTTCCGTGATTTCCGGTTTTCTGATTTCAGGTTTTTCTTCAACCGGGTATTCATTTAAATCCTTCTTCACCACAGGTTCATTGATCACCTCTTTTTTAACAACCGGTTCTTTCATGATTTCCTTTTCGGGCAGGTAGCGGCTGGTTGCGGCCGCTGCTTCAATTTTTTCCTGTAATTGTTTCACATATTTCAGAAAAAGCCCCGCTTCGAGTTTATCAATATGTCCGTCGGATTTTAATTCTGCAAACAGGAGGTTGATCTTATCGAGCAATAATTCGATCTCAGTAATTTTAGGATTCATTTTAAATTTTCAATTTTAACGATTGCAAAAACGTAAATTCGTGCCAAAACCGGTATAAAAATATGTTTATTGAGCCACATTTGAGAGGTGAAAAACGCGGATGGATAGAAGTTGTAACGGGGTCGATGTTCTCCGGCAAAACAGAGGAACTGATCCGGCGGCTGAAGCGGGCCCGGATCGCCAACCTGAAAGTTGAAATATTTAAACCAGCAGTCGATGTCCGCTATGATGAGCTCAATATTGTTTCGCACGACGATAGTTTTGTGGGTTCCACACCTGTAACGAATTCAATGAACATTTTATTGATGTGTGAAGATGTTGATGTTGTCGGTATCGATGAAGGGCAGTTTTTTGATATGCAACTGATAGAAGTTTGTGAGAAATTAGCGCAAAGAGGCACCCGGGTAATAGTTGCCGGCCTTGATATGGATTACCGCGGAAAACCTTTCGGCCCAATGCCCAATTTACTGGCAATAGCAGATTATATCACAAAAGTGCACGCCATCTGTGTGCAATGCGGGAATATTGCAACGCATTCCTACAGGAAAGTAAAAAATGATGCGCAGGTTTTACTTGGTGAAAAGAATGAATATGAACCCCGCTGCAGGACCTGTTTTGTGAAAGAAAGTTAAACATACTTAAAAACCAATTATCTTACCCGCCGGTGACATGCCGGAAGCGGATTTTTGTATATTTGTGAGTGTAATTCAAATAAACAAACAACAAGCTATGAAAAAAATTTTTCTACTCTTTGTAACAATTGCCACGGCAGGAATTCTTTCTGCTCAGTCTCCTCTTAACAATCAGGGCTCACCATTATATGGTTCAGACCTGCTCAGGAATGCAAAAACTGTTACAAAAGCTGATCTCGGAAAAACTGCGCATACAGGAACCGGCGATTCAAGGGATTTAAATTATTACTGGGTAAATTACTCGGATGCCGTTGATTATGCCTTGAACGGTTGGGCTCTCGAAAATCTTGCAGCTCTTCCTTTATGGCCGGATTCAACTGCTTATGTTGTTTCGGGTACCGGTGAGGATTTCTACTGGTATGGCCATGGTTTCGCACATGCTATGGACCCGATCTCAGACTATATTTCTGATTTTGTGGATGATAACTTTACTGTGATCGGTGATGCAAAAGACTGGTTCAATGAAGACCATGCTTTCGATATCGATTCAGTTCGTTTCTACTATTTCTACGACAGGCCAAACACAGGCTATACAGATACCCTCAAAGTGTATGTGATGGCTCCGAATACCACTGTTTGGCAGGAAGGTTATTTCCTCGATAATGATGCAAACGGTGATTTCGATGAAGGAATCGACGTTTCATTATTTCTTTCTAAATACCGCTATCAGGATAACCGCCCGAACGGAACCTATACAGAATACACCTTCCTGTTAGGCGATGATGACACTGCAAGTTTCAATATTGCTTCTATCTCTATTCCGCTCGACTATACGATTACTAAAAATTCAGCCGACCATACTGTGGGTATTGCCTTCAAATTCGTTCCGGGTCAGCCTTACAGTGTAGGAGATACGTTACTTGACTTCACTGATCCTCCGCACATTTTATCCAACCCGCTCAACCGCTGGTGGTTATTGTGTAATGAAGAATTACTTGAAAGCGCACCGGTATCTTGGGCCGAATATTCAAATAATCAGGATGGATTTGCAAGCACAGAAGTGCGTTACAATATTTCAGACGGTGGATGGAATGGTTTCTATATCAGCACATATGCGTATGTAGATGCGTATGCTTTCGAACATGCCTATGTAGATTGGCTGGTTGCACCCAAAGGTGTGAACTTCCTTTCAACGATTCCTTCTCCTTGTGTTTCGCTGCAAATGAATTTTACTGATCTTTCAAATTTTGCGAGTGATCCGGATGCTGCCACATATTACTGGGAGTTTGGAGATGGGAATGTAAGCACAGACCGCAATCCTTCTCATATTTACGCAATTCCGGGAACATAAGAAGTTTGTTTATCGGTTGATGCCGACGGTTCTGCTTATGAATATAGAAAAAACGTTGAAGATGATTTCTGCAATGC
>CAYXBK010000007.1:0-183044 GCA_964463165.1 uncultured Chitinophagales bacterium | reverse complement strand
GTTGCACTTTCGACGCATTTCCTGCATAAATCTTATTGAATAAAAGGTACATTTTCAACCGGCATTTCATCACCGAGGTCGCCGCGGGCCACCATAATCGCATCTGTTTGTTCGATGATATCATCAATATTTTTCAGTGCTTCAGGTTTTTCAATTTTTGCGATCACTTTCGCATGATTGCCATGATGGCGGATTATATTTTTTAAATGCGTGATATCTTCCGCAGTTCTGACAAATGATAAAGCAACCCAGTTTGCACCGTGTTCCAATGCAAACAACAGATCTTCATGATCTTTTTCGGTAAGTGAAGGAATTGATACTTTCGTATCGGGTAAATTCACGCCTTTATTGGAAGAAATTTTTCCGCCGAAAATCACTTTTGTTTTTACTGAATCCTTATGATTCGTTTCAATGATCTTTAATTCAATTCTTCCGTCATCAATTAAAATCACTTCGCCTTTCTGAACGTCTTTGGGAAAATTCTGATACGTGATATATGCTCTTGTACTATTTCCGATCAACGGTTGGGTTGTAATTTCAAATAAATCACCATCTTTCAAAAAAACATTTTCTTCAACTTCTCCCAATCTGATTTTCGGGCCCTGCAGATCGGCAAGGATGCTCACATGTGTCTCAAGTTCTTCGTTGGCAGCTTTTATTTTCAAAATTGATTCGGCATGCTGCTGATGTGTGCCATGCGAAAAATTCAATCTGAAAACATCCACGCCTGCTGTTATCAGATTTCTGATCATTGCAGGTGAATTACTCGCAGGCCCGAGTGTTGCAATAATTTTTGTTTTATTATTTCCTCTTCTCATTTTACATTTTATTGACCATTTTCCATGATCAGGTTGTTTTTTGATTTTATTTCGGATGGTTTCAGGATCACTGCTGTTTGCACTTCATCGAGTGAACGTATTTTTTTTACGATTTCAGATTTGCGTGATTTATAATAATCACCGTTAATCATCAGCAGATAATCGAGTTCTTTCATTTCCGGCAACAGGCAATCTATCTCATGTTTGTTTTCAAGAAGGTAAAATGCAGTTTTGGTAATTGCTTCTTCATAATAATATTTTGAAAAACTCATTACTCTTCTGTTTTTATCATCCTTCAATAAATGATCTTCGGTTTTCTTCAACGCTTTGTGCAATATATTGTTTAAGAACCAGGCCATCCTGTAATCCTGCAATGGTGTAACGATACCAATGAGGGTAAAATCAAAGTCGAAATCAATTTTAAGCCTTGTTTTAGTCACGTCGGATATGCACTCAAAGGTAACAACAGATGGCTATAATGATTTAAACTTGCACAATCCGGCCGCGTACACTTATCTTTGCACTTTCATAAACCAAAATTTTTTCAAATGTCAGAAATTGCAGAAAAAGTAAAAAAGATCATAATTGACAAGTTAGGCGTAGATGAGAGCGAAGTCGTTCCTGAAGCCAGCTTTACAAATGATTTAGGCGCTGACTCATTAGATACTGTTGAACTGATCATGGAATTTGAGAAGGAATTCAACATTTCAATCCCTGATGAGCAGGCCGAAGGCATCACTACAGTAGGCGATGCGATAGCTTACCTGGAAGAACACGTTAAGTAAGACTTTCGTTAATGGCATTAAAACGAGTTGTAGTAACCGGACTTGGAGCCTTAACTCCCCTGGGCAACTCTGTTCAGGAGTATTGGGATGGGCTTGTAGCTGGAAAAAGCGGCGCTGATTTTATCACCCGTTTTGACGCTTCCAAGTTCAAAACCCGCTTTGCATGTGAAGTAAAAAACTTCGATCCCACCTCAGTAATTGAAAAAAAGGAAGTCAGGCGGCAAGACCCCTATCTTCATTATGCAATGGCTGCGGTAGAGGAAGCGGTGAACAATGCTTCTATAACAGCAGAGTCGGTCGATGTGGATCGTGTAGGTGTTATCTGGGCTTCCGGAATCGGCGGGTTAAAAACTTTTGAAGAAGAAGTTTCCGCCTTTGCCAAGGGAGACGGCACGCCTCGTTTTAATCCTTTCTTTATTCCAAAGATGATCAGCGATATTGCTGCGGGTATGATCTCCATCCGTTATGGGTTCAGGGGTCCGAACTTCGCAACGGTATCTGCCTGTGCTTCATCCACACACGCTCTTATTGTAGCCGGTGACATTATCCGGATGGGTAGAGCCGACCTTGTTGTTGCCGGCGGATCGGAAGCTGCAGTTACAGCTGCCGGTGTTGGCGGGTTTAACGCAATGAAGGCACTGAGCGAACGGAATGAATCCCCGCAAACGGCATCCCGCCCATTTGACCTCGACCGCGATGGTTTTGTGCTTGGAGAAGGTGCCGGTGCAATCATTCTTGAAGAATATGAGCACGCCATTAAAAGAGGTGCAACAATTTATGCCGAATATATGGGCGGAGGCATGAGCGCCGATGCATATCATATGACGGCACCCCATCCCGACGGCCTCGGAGCGCAACTGGTAATGAAAGATGCACTGCGTGATGCAGGTATGCAAACCGGCGACCTCCAGTATATCAATGTACATGGCACATCAACGCCGATCGGCGATCCGCAGGAAATAAAAGCAATTCAGGCTATTTTCGGGGAAGATGCCTACAAAATGAATATCAGTTCTACAAAATCAATGACCGGCCATCTTCTCGGTGCAGCAGGCGCAATTGAAGCAATTGCCAGTATCATGGCATTAAGAACCGGTATTATCCCACCCACAATCAATCACTTTACCGACGACCCTGTGTTTGATCCGAAACTCAACTTAACTTTTAATAAAGCACAAACCCGTGAACTAACTGCCGTTTTAAGCAATACGTTTGGCTTTGGCGGTCATAACGCATCGGTAATTTTTAAAAAGTTGAGCAATTGATTGATAAGTTTACGCAGAATTTATAATTGTTATTTTGGTCCGGAAAAAGAATTTTGCCGGAAACTGCAGCATATAACAGGTGCTGCACCGAAAAATTATTCCGTATATAAACTCGCTTTTCAGCATAGCTCGATTCACAATTCCGTACATGCAAATAATGAGCGTCTCGAATTACTTGGAGATGCAGTGATCGATCTGGTAATTGCAGATTTTTTATTCAGAAAATACCCGTATAAAAGTGAAGGCTTTTTAACAGAAATGCGGAGTAAAATTGTGAGCCGCGAACAATTGAACCGTGTTGCATTAAAGATCGGTTTGAGCGAATTAATGCAGATCAGAAAAGGCGGTACGGATCTTACAAAAAGCAATGTGCTCGGCAACGCACTTGAAGCATTGGTGGGTGCAATTTATGTAGACAACGGATATGATGATGCCTGCAATTTTTTCATGAATAAAATTCTGGTTCCGCATTACGATGTGAATGATCTTGAAAGTGTCGTGTATAATTTTAAAAGCAAGATCATTGAATGGGCGCAAAAAAACGGGAAGGAAGCAAAATTTGACATGATAGAAGAAACGGAAGTGAAAGGAAAGAAAATGTATAAAATGGGATTATTTATTAATTCGGAATTAATTTCGGAAGATATCGACTACAGTAAAAAACGTGCAGAACAAAAAGCTTCGGAAACTGCATGTAAAAAATTAGGCATCCATATGGAATAAAAAAATTCCGGCAATTTCTCACCGGAATTTCATTTTTCAAAACCTAAACTTAATCAGCGATTTCAAATTTTATGGGAATGGTCATTTTTACTCTTACAGGTGCATTATTTTGTTTGCCAGGGATCCACTTTTTCATTTTTGATACCGCCTGAATGGCTTCTTCATCACAACCGAATCCGATTCCGCGAACAACAGTTACATCCGAAACGGAACCATCGGTATTAATGATAAAGCTCATATAAACCGTGCCTTCAATATCTCTTGATTTTGCAGATATGGGATAAACAATCTGCTTCATTAGAAAACTCTGCATTGCAAGATAACCGCCAACATATTCCGGCATTTGTTCCGGTATTAATATAAAATCAACCTTTTCATTTCCTGTTCCTCCACCCTTTGCAATTTCAGGTTCATCATTTAAATCAATCGGCTCAATCGGGCCCTCAACATTATCAAGTCCGATTGGAATTTCAGGATTTAAATCATCGAGTTGCGGTGCATTGTCAGTTGGAACATTATCATTTACAATTGCCATTTCAGCCCAACGCTGTTGCGCAGTTTGCTTTGGGATTTCCTGCGTTACTTCCTGAATTTTCGGAGGTTCCGGCAAATCAATTTTCTTTACATCATTTACAATATAAACTGTTGTGTCGAGTAAATCCGGGATCTCGATTGCAGTGGATGATTTTTTATTTGTCAGGCTGTATGCACTCAGCATGCTGACAAACATAAACCCGATCAATAAACCGGTTTTTAAAAAGCGGTCGGTGTCTTTGCGCAACTGGTAAGCACCATATGCTTTGTTGCGGTTCTCAAAAACAATATCTTCAATTGTTGTTTTGAGATAGATTTCTGGTTTTTTCATAGCAGTGAATTTTTAATTGTGATGAAAGAGTAGATATCATTTCATAAATCCTGCTATTATTTATTTAAAGTTTCAAGTAAAGCTGCTTTTTCAAAATCGGTCAAATCCTGAATCGCATACGTATCAATCTCGGTGATTGCCATTTCATCCAGGATATCGATCATATTCTGATAATTCGCAGTGGTATCAATTTTAATAATGCAGATGGGCATTTGGTCCGGCCCGTATTCTGAACGGACACGTTTGATATTTTCATAGATCACTGATCTCAGGCCACCGGCTGAATAATCTGTTTGATTGAGTTTTTCATAATCTTTTCCGTTATAGTAAAATAATTGATTGTTTTCAGCAGCAATAAATGTAATTGTCTTCCCCTCAGGGACATCCGTTGTAACCGGGCCTTTCTTGGGCATCAGCAGATCCATCGACTTCGATTCCATCATGGATGTTGTAAGCATGAAAAAGGTGATGAGTAAAAATGCCAGGTCGACCATGGGTGTGAGGTCGACAAAAATTTGTTTGCGGAAGCCTTTGCCTTTTGCGCTGCGTGAGCGGGAAGCGTTTTCTATCTGGGCCATAGCAGGAAGTTTAGTGCTATGATGCTATAAACGGATTATTCCATATAAGGGATACAAGGATAAATAAAGATGAGATTGGGATGACAAATACGAATTAGCAAATTAGCTGATTAGCTGATTGGGTAAATAGTATGGCAAAATAATTTTACTCTTTTATAAAGCAATTGGTATTTGAATAATTTTGGCTGAATAAAAAATAATTATTTGCAGAAATAATTATTGATCAGATAGATTTAGACTCAGGTAAGAAAAGGTATTTATTATAAACTAAATTACAATTCACAAGAATAAATTCAATCAGCTAATCAGCTAATCAGCTAATTATTTCTTTTCCTCTGGCTTCTTCTCCTCCTCCTTCACCATATCACCATCTTTCAAAATTGTAGTAATCGTATTATATGGTCCGCTGATTATTTTCTGCCCATCATTCAATCCTTCAAGAATCTGAATATAATTATCGTCCTGCAAACCGGTTTTTACAATTGTTTCTTTTGCTTTGCCGTCTTCAATCACAAACACCAGTTCTTTTAATTCTTTTTCTTCATTTGTTTTGGAAGTATCTTCTCTTGTTGTTACTGCCTGAATCGGAATAGATAATACATCATGTGCGGTATTTGTTCTGATTTCAACAGTTGCACTCATACCGGGATAAAACGGATATTTTTGATTTGCCGCATCCGGCACCAGGTCTTTATATGAATCCGGCAATAAATAAATTTTCACTTTGAAATTTGTCGCCTGGTCGGTAACGGCACTTAACACACTATTACTTCCTGCTGAATTTGAAATCTGCATCACCACACCTTTGAATTTGCGGTTGAGATATGCGTCTACTTCCACTTCTGCCGTATCACCGAGATTGATACGCAATACATCATTTTCACTCACATCCACCCGGATTTCCATATTATTTAAATCTGCAATACTCATCAATACATCTCCCGACATTTGAATAGTCCCCAACACTTTTTCACCTTTCTTTTTACTGAGTCCTACAACAGTTCCGGCAACCGGAGAATAAATTGAAGTGCGTTTAAAATTATTCCGCATTTCTTTCAGCATTGCTTCCGAGCTCTTCACCGTATATTCCATTGCAGTCACACTTTCATTCGCAATATCATATTCGGCCTGCGCTGTTTGATATGCAAGTTGCGCCTGTTCAAAATCAGATTGTGAAATCACTTTATCTGCCAGTAATTGTTTGCTTCTGTCGAATGCGATTTTTGCATTATCAAATTGCAGTTTCGCCTGAATTACTCTTGCCCGTGCAGTGGACAATTGCGCTTTTGTATTATCCAATGCAGCTTGTGCTTGCTCTACCTGACTCTCGTACAGATCGGGATTAATTCTGATCAGTAAATCATTCGCATTTACTTTATCACCTTCCTTCACAGGCAGGTCAACAATTTCGCCTGAAATTTCTGCAGAGATCTGCACCTCGCTTACAGGATATATTTTTCCGCTTGCTGTTACCGTTTCAACAATATTTCGTTTCTGAACTGTTTCAGAATTTACCACAGTTCCTCCCCCGCCGCCAAACCAACCGTTTTTATTCCCGATCAAAACAAGAATAATTAAAACGACAACAACAATTCCTAAAATTTTTAAAATGCGCATAAGTTAAAAATCAAGTGGTTTATCAAGATAATAGTCAATGATTTTTGCTTTGAAGATCAGATCATATTTTGCCTGTACAAGAGATGATTCTGCCTGAGCAACTGTATTGATTGAATTTGTATAATCAAATGATGATGCAGAACCAATATTGAATTTCTTTTCTGTAAATTCAAATGCCGTTTTCGCAGCATCATAATTTGTTTTTGCCGCACCGTAAGATGCAACGGCAGCTTTTAAATCATTTATTGCCTGCGTAACATTTTGCTGCATCGTATTGATGGCAATTTGTTTATTGAGCTCCGAATTAATAATCGTTAAATCGGCACTCTGTTTATTGATCATCACCGTTCCGTTATTGAAAATAGGAATCTGGAGCGACAGCCCCACAACTTCGCTGAGGTTATTATCGATTTGCACACTATAAGGATCCGGTTCAAAAACACCTGCATAGGATGCATTGGAATAATTCGTAGTTAATTGACCGAATAAACTTAAAGAAGGCATGGCAGCAGCTGCCGCTATTTTTTTTGAATATTGATTGCTCAATAATTCATAATCATATTTTTTAATTCCGGCTTTATGTTCAATTGCATAGGCTGCAACTTCATTTGCAACCGGAATGGGCATATTTAATATTTCTTCAAATTTTTGTGCTTGCGGATAAACCACTTTTATTTCCTGGTCAACCGGCATCTGCAATAAAATCTTTAAATCGAGATATGCTTTATCCACCGCATTTTTTGCCTGGATATTTATAAGCTGATCATTTGCAAGCTGTGCCTGTATCGAAAGCAGATTTCCTTCAGGTAAACTTCCGGCCGCAACTAATTTTTGCGAATTTGCGAGTTGCGCTTCTGTTGTTTTTATTTTTTCGTTTGTGATCTTTAATTGTTCTTCGGCAAACATTACACTCAGATAAGCGGAGATCACCATGAACTGCACATTATCTTTTGCTTCGGAATAATTCATAGCTGCAAGCTGCATGTCCACTTTACTTTTTTTAATTGTATTGCTGATCGAACCCCCGCTGTATAAATTCATTGCAGTATTCAGCTGATAACTATTTGCCTGAAAATTATTTGACAAGGGTAAATTGGTTACCGGATCAATCGTATATCCGAAATTCCAGAAATATGAAACACCTCCGTTTAAATTCGGCAACAATAACAATTTGCTTTGCGATGATGCTTTTTCCGAATATTCGACACTTGCTGCTCCCTGACGGAGTTGCAGATTATTGTCAAGCGCAGTTTGCAGGCATTCGGAAAGTGATATGGTTGTCTGTGAAAATAAGACGGGAGAGAGGCAAATAAGAAGGGCAAATAATACCTGTTTCATGACGGCACCAAAGTTAATTCAAAAAATACGAGTGAGGGGTGATTTTAGATGAAGGCCTTAAACTTAACGACGACCGGACAATTAACCAATAACTCAATAACCAATAACTTTACCCCTATGGGAATTATTACAGATCCGGATGCATATTTTATGGCTGAGGCATTGAAGCTGGCAGAAAAAGCGCTGCAGGAAGATGAGGTGCCGATCGGGGCAATCATTGTGGCTGAAAACGGGATCATCGCAAAAGCACATAACCTGGTTGAAAAATTACATGACCCGACTGCACATGCTGAAATGCAGGCAATTACTGCGGCGTGTAATCATTTTGGCGCCAAATATCTTATCGATTGCACGGTTTACGTAACACTTGAACCCTGCCCCATGTGTGCTGCAGCTTTAAACTGGTCGCAGGTTTCCAGACTTGTTTACGGTGCATCCGATCCGAAAATGGGGTTTTCAAAATATCCGGGCATCCTGCATCCCAAAACAGAAATTAAAAATGGTGTGATGGCGGAAAGAAGTACGGAATTGCTGCAGAAATTTTTCAAAGGAAAACGGTAGTTCGACAGGCTCACTATAAATTGCGTGGTTCGACAAGCTCACCATGACATTTTTATTTATATCATCATATAAACTAAAAATGAGAACGTCACCCTGAGCTTGTCGAAGGGCACCCTGAGCCTGCCTGCCAAAGCACTGGCGCTGTGCGGCGGCAGGCAGGCTTGTCGAAGGGCGCAATTAAGTGAACTGATATTTCTAATACATGTTATTTTTGATACGATTATTCAAAACTTAAAATAAACTAAATACACTATGGCATTTCAACTACAACCGCTTCCATATGCATTTAATGCATTAGAGCCGCATATCGATGCAAGAACAATGGAAATTCATCACGACAAACATCACGCAGCTTACACGAACAATCTGAATAATGCAATTGCAGGAACAGAATGGGAAAATAAAACGATTGAAGAAATTCTCGCAAATGTTTCAAAAATTTCCATGCCAGTCCGCAATAACGGTGGCGGCTTTTACAATCACAATTTATTTTGGGAAATCATGGCACCGAACTCCGGTGGCGCTCCTTCTGGTGATTTGATGGCTGCAATTGATACGCATTTAGGCGGATGGGAAAAATTTAAAGAAACATTCAGCAATGCAGCAGCTACAAGATTTGGTTCAGGTTGGGCATGGCTTGTTGTAACCGGAGATAAAAAACTCGCAATTGCATCATCACCAAATCAGGATAATCCTTTAATGGATATTGCAGAAACAAAAGGAACTCCGATTTTAGGTCTGGATGTTTGGGAACATGCCTATTATTTAAATTATCAAAATCGCCGCCCCGATTATGTGGCCGCATTTTATAATGTAATCAACTGGAATAAAGTTGCAGAGAAATTTACTGCTGCGATGAAATAGCCCTCTTCTTTTATCTTCTCCCCAAAGGAGAAGACATTACAGAAGAATTCTTTCGAAGATTCTGCAAATTAAAATACAAAACCCCCGTTCGGAGAGAGCGGGGGTTTTTGTTTTGGTAAGAATTGAATTATTTCTTTTTCCTTAACACAAACAAAACATTGGATTGATAATTTGGCAAAGTAGGATCAGCTGCAATAGTGAAAATTTCCGTCAGTTCATATCCTTCATTATTTATTTTATTTAGCACCCCGGTAGGGAACATGCTACCTGATGGATCGGCACTCATTTGCGCATGGAAAGTAATATAATCCCATTGTGCCGGTTTCTTCTTGGTAGTCGTCTGACTTTGAAAAAGAATTACTGCAGCCAATAATAAAATTGTAATAAAGCCACCTTTGATAAATTTGTTAGGTTTCATAAATGAATTTTTAATTGTGAATTTATAATGCAAGAATAGTTTGTACTACATCTTTAATTTTTCACTTCAAATTGGTATTTGTTTGTTCATTGAAATTTGGTCGAGGTTAACGGAAAACCGGGATGTGAGAAATCAGGGATATGGGTGAAGGTGACAATATTTGAAAATAAGAATTTTGTGAGGCACAAGTACCAAAACTCAATTTTATGAAAACCTTTTTTTGTTTATCCTTATTTCTTGTTATCATAAAATCTTCACAAGCACAATTAGGCCTTGAAGCGATACAAAATGAAGAACAAAGTGAAGAGATAACAACTTCTACAATTACTCCAGGCCAGGGGGATTTTAACACCACTGATATAATTCAACAGAGCGACTTTGCTGATTCCATCGCTCATCTGCAGGAAGCTCTTAGCTCCTCACGGCAACAATTGGCCGAATTAGATACAATGAAAAAGAACCTGCTTTCTTCCTTAACTCAATTAACAGATGAGTTTAAAACAAAAGACGCAGAATCGAAGGAGAAAATTATTGCGTTTCAAAAAAACCTGAGTAGCATGCAAGGTAAATATGACAGTCTGCAAATAAAATATGAATCCAATATAAATTCATTAAATGCTCAATTAACACAGGTAATAAGTGAACAATACCAATTAAAATTAAAACCGATTATAGCTAATATTAACCAAGTAGATTCACTACTCAACGATTATATAGGTAAAGCGGATTATTCCATCAGGAACGGAAATTCTTTAGAATCAATTTTACTACAAAGGTTTATCGACAGTTCATATCACTTTATGGCAGATTACGCAAAAGTGGAATTAAAAGGTCAAATTGTACCATTGCGTAAAAAAGCAGACCTGATTGACTCACTAATTAATACTAACTATCTGAGTTATGGAAGCATTATTAATGCTTATTACAATGAACTGAAAACAGGAAGTGATTTGCTGTTAGAAAAATATAAAACTTTTGCAGAACAGGGGAAACAACAAAACGAAACAATAGAGAAGATAAAAAAAGAAGCCGAAAATAAAGACTTGACATTTGGCACACTGCCAGGTTTGACAACAATTGTTGGATCGAGGCAATTTGTTCCTAACATTAGCATACTGGCAAATTCAAAAATTATCTTTTATAAAAACCAACCAAATTATACTTTGAAACGGAAATATCTTGTGAATTATGCGTTTGTCCGAAACAGTCACTATGTAAATGTAATCGAAAGTAAAATTTCTGCCATCTTAAAGGATACAACATTTAATTACAATAATATGGAGAAATTAAAAGCAGATCTCTCTGCTAAAATAAAAGACTCGATTGAAGTAAATAAAAAATTAAGTATTGAAACAGACACCTCTAACATTTCAGAATTGATGAAAAGCCTGGGGAATATCCGAAACGCCATATATACCCTCGCTGATAGCATTAACCATATTAAAAAGAAAACACTTATATTAAAAGATTCTATTGGGAAGTTTAACAGGGCTATTGATGCTATACACTTTAAATATTATAAACCGGCTGGATTTCAAAATGCATCAACAAATAATAACATCAAATCAGGTGGAATTAGTTTATCTCCGGATAAATACAATCTAGTAAAAGACTATGAATCTAATAATATGCATTTCCCCAATACAGTTCGTGATAGTACAAGAACAAGATTTAAAATGTTCGTAGAATCAAAAGTTTTTACCGCGGTTGAAAATACGAGTGAGATAGAATCCGAAGTTCAGTTTAAATCCTTATTTGTTCCACAAGCCAGTTCTTTCGGATTTACAAATGGCCTTACAGCTTTCTTCTATGAGCCCGATGAGAAAAATGAATCCTTCGTGCCTGTATTTAATATGCAAATAGCATATGTTGGGAAAAACATGAAACCGGATTCCTTAACCAGTTACACACTAGGCATGTTTCACATAACTACGGGAATGGAGTTGAGTTTTCTCCAAAAATTAAGTCTTTATGCAAATTGGAATACACTCTACTACGCAGATAATATTTCGGAATTTAAATCCATGTATCCTCAAAAGGATTACAGGGATGGTTTTCTTGATCTTGGGATTAAATCTCTTCTTGAATTGCATGACAATACGGTGAGTAATAGCATTGTACTTGATCTCGGTTTTATAATGGTAAATGGCGATATTGCAAGTTTTACAAATACAGCTGACAAGGTGATACCGAATATTAAGATTGCTTTTAGGTCGACGTTTGACAGATGAAGCATTCTATATTAAACTGTGTCACTCATTTCATATTATAGTAATAAATAAAATTGGAAATGCGGATAAAGGATATTAAGTTAGTATTGATTTTTAGGCCCGATTACCATGTTGCTTGGAAAGAGAATTACTACCGCTATTAATATGAGATGATTTATGAATTCATGGTTTTCCGTGTTTGGGAGTTTGACGGGATTAAATAAACTTGAAAAATTGCAATTACTATATTTTTGTATTACCAAAATTTATTATTATGATGACAGAAAGTTTTGCAACTTCTTACCTTAATGCGATCAATAGTGTTTATAAATTTGATGGTATGCCAGAATGGGTATATATCCACGATAAATTTGCCAAAGGAAATAAAATTGTAATTGGGTTAGTAGACACATTGATCGAACCACGAAAATATCTTTACAAAAAATTGATTGGAGAATATGACTGCACATTAGATGTTCAGCCCACACTTATTCCTCAAATTTATTCTAATTCGGGATGGGAAAGTGATTCTGGAGTACCACTCGAACACGGTAGTATGATGGCAACAATATTATGTGCAGATAAAATTGAAAAATTAGATTTTATTGGGGTGGCACCACAAGCTAAAATAATACATTTTTATGTCGGTGAAGATGCGGAAAATGTTTATATTTCACATATAACAAAAGCACTTGAAACAGCGTATTTTCATAATATGATTTGTGCCAAAGAAGATAAAATAAACATTTTAGTTATTCCATACAGTGAGAATCCCAGGATAACTGATCAGTATAGATACATGAACAACGCAAAACAGAACCTGGGTAAGGAACAAAAAGATTATAATGGGTTTGTTAAAATGAAACAATTAATTGAAGCATTATTTTTAAATAACGTTTTTATTGTTGTGGCTGCTGGAAATCATTTTAATAAAACGAACCAAGAAGGACTGACCGCCCCTGCTATTTTCAGTACATGCATTGCGGTAGGTGCCGGGAAGGCAATAGAGGTCGATAAAAAAAATATGTTTTATCAATTACATAACACTTCTCAATATCTCAACAAATGTTTTGAACTATGTAAATATCCGTTTTATATTGCTTCAAAAGTTCCAACTAAAGAAGATACAAAAATTGCCTTTGATACAATATATAATAACAATCAAATTAAAATGCAAGTTGATGAATATTTACAACTTCCAATGTCAACTAGCACTGCATCAATCATTTTTTCGGGATTCTTGTGTTTGTTATACCAATTCCTTAATGATAATCATATAACATTGACACATGAAGTTTTGCTTAAAATAATTGAAGGATCAGAATTGTATGAAGATAACACCCTTAGAAAAAAATTCAATTTTAAAATATTAGAAATGATAAAAACTTTTAGTAATATCAAACCATAAATTTAATATTATGCCTAGATTCAATTTAACTTATTTAAAAAACATAGATTCACATACCATCTCAATTGAATCCACTGATGGAACATCTATAAAGAATCCTGAACCACTTTTTGAAGACCCTCCTGGCCAATATTTAAGAAAAGTCATATTTGAAATTATTCAGCCAAATGGAACTAAAAATTCCGTTCATTTTGATAGCCCTACAGTAAATGGGTATGATCCAAGTGTAAGAGATTTAATTGAAATATATACAAGAGAAAACGGCACCGATACATTACGAGACCGTAAACGCCATTCCCAAATGCCCGGCCAAGGCGGCGGCGATGATTAATTAATTTTCAACCATGAAACTCAAATCTCATTGCTTTGTAATCATATGCATCATTTCAAATTTGTCATTGGATGCGCAGCAACAAATCGATACAACTTTAATTCTTGATAAATACAACCAAGGTTGGGATTTAATTTCATATGTCCCAGACAGCGCCATCGTTTTATTTAATCAAGTACTCGAAAATTCAGAGGTTATAAATTATAAATATGGAATAGGGAAAGCGTTTAACGCCCTCGGTGTTGCAAAAAGAGAAAAGGGAAATTATATTGGAGCCTATCAAAATTACAAACATGCAATTGAAATAAGAACTGATATAAACGATTCTTCTGGACTTGCAAGCACTTTTGACAATTTGGGAGTTCTTTTTCTTGATCTTGGATTTTATGATTCTTCACTCGTATCACATCAAAGAGGACTTAAAATCAGGCAACGTCTAAATCTTGATGAACAGGTAGCAAGGTCTTATAATTCACTGGGCAATTTTTACGAGACTATAAGCAAGGCAGATACAGCGTACTATTTTTACAGGCTATGCTATGATTATTATAATTCACAGCAGGATACTTTGTATTTAACGAGAGCCATGAATAATCTTTCTACGGTTTTCATCGATTTCAATCAGTATGATTCAGCAGAATTTTATATTAATAAGGGAATAACAAATGCAAAATACCTGGAGGATGATGGCCTGATGGCAGAATTGCTCAGCAACCTTACGCTTGTTTATAAAAATACAAACCAATACGATAAAGCCTTCCAGTCGATCAAAAAAGTAATTGAAATAGATCAGTCTTCCGAATTATACAATTATGTTGCAGAAGATTATTATACTTTATCAACCTTATGGCAGGTAACGGCCAGAAATGACTCGGCTTTATTTTATCTCAATCATGCGCTTCTCATCCTGGATACGATCAATGGCAATTCGGAATTAACACCGGATATATATTTCAAACCTACTGATCTCTTACGTGATATTTATAAAAGCAAATCTGAAATATTCGCAACTACAGGTAAATGGGATTCCGCTTATGATAATTTTATCAAATACTACACAAGAGATACACTGATTAATAATCTTAAGTCCCAGTATCATCTCAACTTTGTTGAAACAATCTTCGATTCCGATAAAAAATCTACACTGCTCACATTAAAAGAATCGGAGATTAAAAGAGAATCACTTGGCAAGCGAATTTCACTTATCATTTCCTTTTCGCTTTTGTTATTACTCATCATCGGGACGGTTTCCTTCCTCCAGCAAAAACGCATCAATAAAAAGAAATCCCTCCTCGCCCAACAACAAATCGAATCTATTTTATCTGACCAGGAATTAAAATCCATAAACGCCATGCTTGAAGGACAGGACAATGAACGGAAGCGGATCGCGGAAGATCTGCACGACAGAGTGGGAAGTATTTTGTCGACAGTGAAATTATATTTCGGGTCGTTGAATACCAAAATTGATACTTACCAGGATGAGAATAAAAAACAATACGACCAGGCGAATACTTTGCTGGATGAAGCAGTGCAGGAAGTGAGACGAATTTCACATAATCTCATTTCAGGGATTTTAATGAAATTCGGATTGGTGCCGGCATTAAAAGATTTATGCGATACGGTGGAAGGCACACAACAATTAAAAATAAATCTGAAAGTTTTTAATGTGGATGAACGCATGGACGGGCAGACGGAAATTTCAATTTACCGCATCATCCAGGAATTGCTGAGCAATGTTTTGAAACATGCAAAAGCAACCGAAGTAACGATATCACTCACGAGAAATGACGGCAACCTGAATATTATTATTGAAGATAACGGGAAAGGCTTTGATACTAATATGAATTATGAAGGGATCGGATTAAAAAATATACTTTCGCGGGTGGAAAAATTAAACGGACAGGTTAAATTTGATTCAGTGATTGACAGGGGAACAACAGTGATTATTGATTTACCGGTTGACGAAACCCCGAACGAGGTTTAAAACCCATTCGGCGGTTATATAAAAAACACGCACATGATAAACATACTTATCGCCGATGATCACCAGATTTTTATTGATGGATTAAAATCCCTGCTCAATGATGTAAAGGATTTTGAAATTCTCGCCGAAGCCAATAACGGTAAGCAGGTAATTGAAGCATTAAATCAGAAACAAATTGATGTCGCGATACTTGATGTGAACATGCCGGAGATGAATGGTATCGAAACAACAAAATATATCTCAAAACATTTTCCCACCGTAAAAGTTTTGATGCTCACCATGCATAACCGCAAAGAATTTATTGTGGAATTAATTGCGGCAGGTGCATCAGGGTATTTATTAAAAAATTGCAATAAAAAAGAATTAACGGATGCGATTATTGCATTGAGTCAGGATAAGGATTATTTCAGCAGAGAAGTAACGGATACTGTAATTGAAAGCCTGAAACAAATTAAACGAGGCGAATTACATCCTGCTGCCGAGCTCAGTAAACGCGAACTGGAAGTTCTTCAACTTATCTCCAATGAATTAACCACCAAAGAAATCGCACAGAAATTATTTATTTCTGAAAACACAGTTGAAACGCACAGGAAAAACCTAATCACGAAATTGAATGTGAGAAATACAGCAGGGCTTGTGCGTTATGCAGTTGAGAAGAAATTAATTGAATAAAATCTATCTCCTGAAATTCCCCCTCCGGTTTCCACCTTTATGAAATACCGGTTTTTCTTTATGTGTAAATGGATCGTAAGTCGGTACTTCACCGAGCTCGGGTGGAACGGTTGATTTTTTTATTTCTTCACCAATTAATTTTTCAACCCGTTGAAATTTACGCTGATCATGAGGGTTAATAAATGTGATGGCGGCACCTTTTGATTCTGCTCTTGCAGTTCGGCCCACACGATGAATATAATCTTCCGCATCACCGGGCACATCATAATTAATTACCAGACTGATCGAATCAATATCAATTCCGCGGGATAAAATATCAGTTGCTACCAAAACAGGTAATTCACGATTACTGAATCTACGTAAAACCGCCTTACGCTGCGGTTGCTCGAGATCGGAATGAATTGCTGCTGCATTTAATCCCATTCGCACTAATTCCTGTTCCAGCTTTTTTACTTTTTCTTTTGTTGATGCAAAAATGAGAACACTTGGAATTTGTTTCCCTTTTAATAAATATCTTATCAGCGGAATTTTTTGTTCATCATAAATTACATATGCTTCCTGTGTAACTCCTGCTGCAGGTTTCGATAAGGAAATATTAATTTGCTCGGGTTCATGCAATAATTTTTTTGCAAGCGTGCGGATTTTCGGCGGCATGGTTGCCGAAAACATAAGCGTTTGTTTTTTCGCAGGCAAATTGGAAATGATGCGCATGATATCATCATTAAATCCCATATCGAGCATGCGATCGGCTTCATCTAAAATCAAGTGCTGCAAGGTATTAAATTTCACGTACCCCTGACTGATATGTGAAATCAACCGACCCGGTGTAGCGACAATAATATCAACACCTTCTGCAAATGCTCTTTTTTCCTGTTCGAATAAACTGCCATCGTTTCCACCATACACTGCAATTGCACTTACATTCGTGAAATAACTAAAAGCCTGAATGGCATCATCAACCTGCGTTGCAAGTTCACGGGTTGGAACAATAATTAATGTATTAATTGAACCATGCCCCTGCTGAATTATTTTATTGATGACCGGCAATAAATAAGCAGCTGTTTTTCCGGTACCTGTTTGTGCACATGCAATGATATCCTGGCCTTTCATGATCAATGGCATTGCCTGTTCCTGAATCGGTGTGAGATTTTTAAATCCCATTGATTCCAATCCATCGGTAAGTTCTGTTGCGAAATTAAAATCTGTGAATAACACTCTAAAAAATTAAAATAATTTGAATTGAAGATATGTGTGAGGGAATAAATATAAATTTGATTGAAGAAAATTATTAATTAAAATTTTATTATGGTTAAAACAGATTTATCTATCCTGATTCTTGATTCCTGACTCTTGACTCCTTCCTCCTCACTCCACCGTTACACTCTTCGCTAAATTTCTCGGCTGGTCCACATTTCTTCCAAGCAGTACCGCAATATGATAAGCAAGCAACTGAAGCGGAATTACAGATAATAAAGGTGTTAATGCTTCTTCTGTTTCAGGAATGCGTATTACGTGTTCCGCCATTCCTTCTATCACCGTATCTTTTTCAGAAATGATTGCAATAATTCTTCCTTTCCTCGCTTTAATTTCCTGGATATTACTTACAATTTTATCATGCGCACTCATATTTGTTGCAACCACAACCACCGGCATATTTTCATCGATCAATGCAATGGGTCCGTGTTTCATTTCTGCTGCCGGATATCCTTCAGCATGGATATAGGAAATCTCTTTTAATTTTAATGCACCTTCCAATGCAACAGGGAAATTATAACCGCGGCCGAGATACAGGAAGTTTTTTACATCCATATATTCTTCCGCAATTTCTTTAATATGTTTTTCTTCTTTTAATACGGTTGCAACTTTTTCCGGTATTTTACTTAATTCAACAACCAGGCTCTGATATTTTGATTCCGGAATCGTTCCTCGTTTTCTTGCAATACTTAAGGCCATCATTGCAAGAACGGTTACCTGTGCCGTAAATGCTTTTGTACTTGCAACACCTATTTCAGGTCCGGCATGCGTATATGATCCCGCATGTGTTGTGCGTGCGATGGATGAACCTACCACATTACAAATCCCGAATATGGTTGCTCCTTTTGCTTTTGCCAGTTCAACTGCTGCGAGTGTATCTGCAGTTTCACCGCTTTGCGAAATGGCGATTACAATATCATCTTCACCAATTACAGGATTGCGGTAACGGAATTCTGATGCATATTCCACTTCAACAGGAATGCGTGCAAGATCTTCAAATAAATATTCACCAACTAAACCCGCATGCCATGAAGTACCGCATCCGATGATGATCATGCGTTTTGCATTCACTAATTTTTTTTCATATTCTTTTATGCCGCCCAATACAATCGAATTTTTTGATCCGATCAAACGGCCACGCATACTATCCTGAATTGAATTCGGCTGCTCATTAATTTCTTTCAGCATATAATGCGCATAACCACCTTTTTCAATCATATCCAATTGCATCTGCAATTCCTGTATATAAGGCGTTAAAACCTGGTTGTGAATTGTTTTAATAACAAGTTCTCCATTGCGGTGCACTACTGCAATTTCCTCATCATTTAAATACACAACGTTTCTTGTATATTCAATTAAAGGTGATGCATCGGAGGCAAGAAAATATTCATTCTCCCCCACACCTACCACCATGGGTGATGATTTACGTGCAGCAATCAACATGTCCGGATTATCTTTTGCAACAATTACAATTGCATAAGCGCCGATCACCTGATTTAATGCAATGCGCACTGCTTCAACCAGATCAACTTTTTCGTTGAGCTGAATATCTTCAATCAAATGAATTAAAACTTCTGTATCCGTATCACTTAAAAACTGATGCCCGCGATTTTTTAATTCGGTTTTTAATGATGCATAATTTTCGATGATTCCGTTATGAATGATTGCGAGATTTTTACTTTCCGAAACATGCGGATGCGCATTTATTGTATTCGGCTCTCCGTGTGTAGCCCAGCGGGTATGTCCGATACCGCAGGTACCTTCCACATCTTCTTTATTTGTTTCAATTAATTTTTCAAGGTCTGTTACCTTACCGGCAATTTTATAAACATGCATATCACCGTTTAACAAAGCAACACCTGCGCTGTCATATCCGCGATATTCCAGACGATGCAAACCTTTCATAATAATTGGGTAGGCTTTGCGATACCCGATATAACCAACTATACCACACATAATTTATTTGTTTATAGTTGTGTATGTGATCGTAAGGTACGGCCTGTTTGTAAAACGCAGGCAGTCACTGCCCGCTAAAGTTAAGGAGTTTGCAATTCGGTTTCCGGGAAAACATGTTAATGAAAAGCCATTATTTGTTATCGAACCTTCAATAATTTCCTGCACATGCCTTGTGATATTGTATTTGCAAACCAGTGCAGGTGTTCCATATCTGTCGGTAACTTGCGTTGGCACACCGCCGATATCATTTGATCCGAGAACATCATCTACAATGGATGAGTACACTTCATAACTATATAATTGCAGATAATAAAAATTATGTCCGCTGCTGTCGAGTTGTGTTAATAATAATTTTGGCGGAGATGGAAATTGCGAGGTAGTGCCGCCGGCAACATAAACAGTCAATTCAGCTTTGTTGATTGAAACATCCTGCAGATTTTCTATTGTGGGAATTTTAACGATTGTCCGCAAACCACCCAACCCCTGCACATAAGTTACCGGATCACCAATCGTTGTGTTTGGAGTTGTAAGATGTGGTGTCACTTCGGCATCAGCCGGATATGTATGTGTGAACCTGTTTGTTTTCACGCCTGAAAAAGGAAACCGCACACTCAATGAATCTGCTTCCGTGTTGCGGTAATAAACCGTAACACCGGATAAAGTGGAAAGCATATCAAAATACATCATGCCGTTTGAATAACCTGCAGAAGTATCGGGTTCAATATAAAAGCCGGGTAAATAAGATAAAAAGGAGGTATCGTTTTCAAGTACGAGTGTGTCGAGATTGATGATATTTCTTCCAAATGAGTCGTATAATTTAATGCGGAGATGGGGTTCCTGTTTCACGCCATTATTTAATTCAACACTATCGGTAAGATTCGGAACAAATGTTTTCTTTCCAAGGGCAACAGGTAAGATATGAAAGCGTGTATCTGAATAATATAATCTGCCCGATTGCATATGTTCAGTCAACCGGTAAACAGAAATACGATGTTCTGCTTCTGCATCACCATAAAATGCAGAATAATCCATCGTGAGTACGATTGAATCAATTGATGCACCTTCACCGAAATTCAAATTATTAGTCGGCAATTTTATTTGCGCATAAATACCCGCAGTTGATTTTCCATAAATGTCGCTGTTCAAACTGCCGAGTGCATAAAATAAATTCTGGCTGGTAACAACCGAATCTTCGTAATCAGTATAGGTGATGATTTGAAATGTATCGATCCGGCTTGAATTAAGCAGGTCTTCTTCAGGTAATAAATCGTCGCCGATGAGATTTGGTTTTCTGCAGGATTCGCTGAGTGTCATCATGCCCATAACCGCGACCAGGATCAATACGAAATTCCTCATTTTGTGGGACTAAACGCTTTAAGTATTTTTTTATTGGCTTACCGAATTATAAAAATCTGCATATTTATCCAGATACCCGTCTGCGGTAATATAATCAAGGACAGGTTTATCGAGTGATTTTAAATATTTGCCCACTTCTTTTTCCAATTCCTGGCTTCCGATAATAACAGCATCAGCATACGCAGCACCGCCTTTTATCAGGCCTAAATGGTTATAGTCTTTATAACTATTGAGATGTGACTTTTCAATCAATGAACTGATGGGTGCTTTTTCAAGGAATTTTTCTTTCGAGAGATTTTCACTGAAAGAGCTTTTATAAATGGAGAAAACCACTTTTGAATTCTGAAATACCGGCTCATTTTTATATGCCGTTTTCAGATATAGCGGGATAAGGCTTGTCATCCAGCCATGGCAATGAATGATATCCGGAGCCCACTGAAATTTTTTAACTGTTTCAAGCGCAGCTTTACAGAAAAACACCATTCTTTCGGCATTATCTTCATAAAACTGATTGTTCTCATCATAAAACACATGCTTCCGCTTGAACAAATCTTCATTATCAAGGAAATAAACCTGCAGGCGTGCACCCGGTACAGAAGCAACCTTTATGATCAGCGGGTAATCGTCGTCATTTAAAATGATATTCATACCGCTCAGGCGCACAACTTCGTGCAATCTGTGGCGGCGCTCATTGATTGTGCCGTAACGCGGCATTAATACTCTTAACTCATTGCCCTGATCCATTGCATATTTCGGCAATTCGCTTGCAATATTGCCAATCTCGGTGCCATTCAAATAGGGCTGCATTTCCTGTGTGATGATCAGAATCCTCTTCTTTTCCATATTAACTGTTCAAAGATTTGTAAGCTGCGTAGATATCGTTTCTCAAGCCTTAATGTAGTTTAACTTCAGAGGTGCAAAATTACAACATAATAACGAAAATCTACTTATACAAGGGGAAAACAGATTTAAGGAGACAGAAACATACCAGCCCGCTTATTGGATCCTGATTTGGTTTTCGATATGATAAGTTTGATTTTTACGCCGGAATGAAAATCTTCAGGAATCGTGCTGATTTAACGCCTTTTTTAAAGGGCCTCAGGAAAAAAGGAAGCCGGATAGGCTTTGTGCCCACCATGGGGGCATTGCATACCGGGCATTTATCTCTTATTACCGCAAGCAAAATGAAATCGGATATTACTGTATGCAGCATTTTTGTAAACCCTACCCAGTTCAACGACCCGAAGGATCTCGACAAATATCCGCGGCCGGTAGAACGTGATATCGATCTGCTGATTGGGGGTGGATGTGATATTCTCTATCTCCCCGAACCCCTTGATGTATATCCGAAAGGGACCGCCCAAATGGAGAAATTCGATTTCAGCGGGATTGATCAGCGGCTGGAAGGTGCCAGCAGGCCGGGGCATTTTGCAGGAGTGGCGCAGGTTGTTAAAATTTTGCTTGAAATAGTGCAGCCCGATAAAATGTATCTCGGGCAAAAGGATTACCAGCAATTTCTTATCCTTTCCGATCTGGTCAAACAACTGAAACTTAAAACAAAAGTGGTGCGCTGCCCCATCATCAGAGAGAAAAACGGACTGGCGATGAGTTCCAGGAATATCCGGTTATCGGCCGAGGCAAGGGATGAGGCGGGTATTATTTTCAAAACACTTAAAAAAACTGCCGTGCGCCTCAAACAAGGGGAAACCGCAGCCTGTCTTGCATTGGCAATTGATGAATTAAACCGCCATCCTGATTTTACGGTGGATTATTTTGAGTTATTACATGCAAATAATCTTCGGCCGGTAAAAAAACACAAGAAAAATCACGCATATATTCTCATTACAAGTGTGATTGTAGAAGGTGTCAGACTCCTTGATAACCTCCTTATCGGAAAGGAAAATAAATAGATTTACCTTTGCCCCGCTATGCGAGTTGAAGTTTTAAAAAGCAAGATTCACCGTGTTCGGGTGACGGAGGCGAATCTCAATTATATCGGCAGTATTACAATTGATGAAGACCTGATGGATGCCGCCAATATGATCGAAAATGAAAAAGTACAGGTGCTCAACCTTGTGAATGGTGAACGGCTTGAAACATACATCATTAAAGGTGAAAGAGGATCAGGAACAATTTGTTTGAACGGACCTGCCGCACGTAAAGTGGAACCGGGAGATATTGTGATAATCTGCGCCTATTGTTCACTTGATTTTGAAGAAGCTAAAAAATTTAAGCCCACTATTATTTTCCCTGATAGCAATACAAATTCTCTGAGCTGAAAGTGGCGAAAAAGTTATTTTTTAATATTCTCAAGTTTGCCGTTTTTTTATCGGTTGGTGTATTTTTATTATGGCTCATTACGAAAGATTATACCGACGAGGACTGGACGAATTTTAAATACTCATTACTCCATGCTAACTACTGGTGGGTTGCCCTTGCGCTCGCGATCGGAATTCTCAGTCATATTTTAAGAGCATTACGCTGGAATATGATGGTTGAACCGCTGGGATTCAAGCCACGACTAAAAACTACTTTTTATGCAGTGATGGTTGGCTACCTCGCAAATATGGCAGTGCCCAGGTTAGGCGAAGTAACACGATGCGGAATTTTACAGCGCTACGAAAAAGTACCGTTCGATAAAGCACTCGGAACAATTGTGGTTGAACGTGCACTCGATCTGCTCACATTGATTTTTGTAACAATATTACTTTTTCTGCTGCAGTTTAATCTGATCTACGATTTTTTTAATGAGCAGGTGATCATTCCCATCGGGCAGAAAATTTCGGACAGCAATAATTTCCTGCTTATTTGCGGGCTCATCGTTTTAATACTTGGAATTGCGCTTTGGATATTTGTAAAAAAATTCAAACATACAGATCTTTATCTGCGCCTCCGGATTTTATTACTCAATGTCCGCGAAGGAATTTATTCGATCCGTCATCTTAAAAATTTTCCGCTTTTTATTTTCTATACCGGCTTTATGTGGTTCTGTTATTTTTCGATGGTTTGGGTTTGTTTTTATGCAATTCCGCAAACCGCCCATTTCGGTATGGTGGAAGCCCTCGCAGTAATGGTTTTCGGCACGGTTGGCATCATCGCAACACCGGGTGGTATCGGTGCATATCATTTTATCGTGAGCAAAACATTATTTGTCATTTATGGCCTTGAAGAAACTTATGGAAATTCATTCAGCTGGATCGCATGGGGCAGCCAGACAATTATGATCATTATTACGGGAGTATTATCCTTATTACTTTTATCACGTCTTTCAGTAAATGAATCAAATGATAAAAAAGTCTGAAGCAATACAACAAAAAATAATTGAAACCGCTGAATTAATTCATAAATTAAGTGTGGGGCGATTTAAAGGCAGTAAAATTATTTTTACAAACGGCTGTTTCGATATTTTACATCACGGACATATTCATTTACTGAATAAGGCAGCAGAAGTTGATCATCCATCCATTCTTGTTGTTGGATTGAATGCAGATGAATCGGTAAAGCAATTAAAAGGTGAAAACAGGCCCATCAATAAATTTAATGACAGGGCAATTTTGCTTGCGAATTTATATGTAGTGGATTATGTGGTCGGATTTAATGAATTAACCCCTATTGAACTGATTAAAATAATTCAGCCGGATTATCTGGTGAAAGGAGGTGATTATAAAGAAGATGATATTGTGGGCGCCGGATTTGTAAAAAATTATGGCGGTAAAGTAGTGGTGATTCCATTTTTGGAAAATTATTCGTCGAGTGCGGTAATTCAAAAAATTGGAGAAAATGGAAAATAACAATTTCTGTCACCCGTTTGCCGGCATATTTCAGAAAAAGTATACAACAAAAAAAATAAAATCGTAAATTGAACCTTAAAAATAAAAGCAATGAATTTCCATTTAACTGAAGAACAGCTTATGATCAAACAGGCTGCAAGAGATTTTGCGCAAAATGTTTTAAAGCCTGGTGTAATTGATCGCGATCGTGAAATGCGCTATCCGTATGAAGAGGTGAAACAAATGGCTGAGCTTGGATTTTTGGGGATGATGGTTTCGCAAGAATATGGCGGCGGCGGTATGGATACGATGAGTTATGTTCTTGCAATGGAAGAAATTTCCAAGGTCGACAGTTCGTGCAGCGTTATCATGAGTGTAAATAATTCACTTGTTTGCTGGGGACTGGAAGCTTTCGGGACGGAGAAACAAAAGAAAAAATATTTACCTGATCTCGCAAGCGGTACAAAAATCGGTGCATTTTGTCTGAGTGAACCGGAAGCGGGAAGTGATGCAACATCGCAGCGCACCACTGCAGAAGATAAAGGCGATCATTATTTAGTGAACGGTACGAAAAACTGGATCACCAACGGTGGCAGTGCAAGTATTTATCTGGTGATGGCACAAACAGATCCGGCAAAAGGCCATAAAGGAATAAATTGCCTGATACTCGAAAAAGGTATGCCCGGATTTATTGTCGGCGCAAAAGAAGATAAACTTGGAATTCGTGCGAGCGACACACATACATTAATTTTTAATGATGTGAAAGTACCGAAGGAAAACAGGATCGGAGAAGACGGGTTCGGATTTTCTTTCGCAATGAAAACATTAAGCGGCGGCAGAATCGGAATTGCATCGCAGGCTTTGGGAATTGCTGCCGGTGCCTATGAACTTGCATTAAATTATGCGAAAGAAAGAAAAGCATTTGGAAAAGAAATTGCACAACATCAGGCAATTCAATTTAAACTTGCTGATATGGCAACCGAAATTGAAGCAGCAAGATTATTGGTTTATAAAGCTGCGCAATTAAAAGATGCGCATGAAAATTATGACCTCGCATCCAGTATGGCAAAAGTTTTTGCGAGTGAAGTTGCCATGCGGACAACTGTTGAAGCTGTGCAAATTCACGGAGGGTATGGTTATGTGAAAGAGTATCATGTTGAGCGATTAATGCGGGATGCTAAAATCACACAGATTTATGAAGGCACAAGTGAAGTACAGCGGATCGTAATCTCACGCAGTATTTTGAAATAAAAATATAAAATGATTTTACCAACCCGTTGAGCGATCAGCGGGTTTTTTATTTATACAATGTCGAAAAATAATTGCGGGAGAATCCCCAATACCAAAAGCAGAAATATGCAGAAGAACAATAATAATCTGTAATTTGAAGAGATCACAATTTTTTCAACCTGGTTGCCGGCTTGCAATGTATTTACCATTACACGTAAATAATAAAACACACCTGCAAGCGAACTCAATACTGCTATAATAACAAGCCAGATATTACCGGCCTGCACTGCATTGGAGAATACTGCATATTTTCCTACAAATCCCGCGAGCGGTGGAATACCTGCGAGCGATAACATTGCGATCGCCAGTGTGCTTGTAATTAATCTGTTATTCGAAAACAATCCTTTCAAACCATCTATCGAATCGATTGTAGTTTGTTCTTTGATCACCGAATAAATTGCAAAAGCAATGATCGTTGCCACACTGTATCCTGCCATATAATACAACACATAGGAATAGGAATCTTCTTTCAGTGTTGCAACCGCGATCAAAACATATCCTGCATTTGCAATTCCTGAATAACCCAATAATCTTTTCAGATTTGTTTGATACAAAGCCAAAATATTTCCGAGTATCATGGTAAGTGCTGCAATAATTGCAACTGCTTCCTGCCAGATATCAGTCTGCAATAAAATGGTGTGAGATATAAACCGGATGAATCCGCCGAATGCAGCTGTTTTTACAACTGTTGCCATAAATGCAGTAATTACGGTCGGAGAACCATGATACACGTCAGGCGCCCAAAAATGAAAAGGCACTGCAGATATTTTAAATATAAATGCGCCGATCAGTAAAATACATCCGATAATAAATAAGCCCGGTAAATTATCTGCATTGCCTGCAACATATGCACCGATCACATCCATATCGAAACTCTGTGTGGTGCCGTAAATAAATGTAATACCCAATAATAAAAAACAAGATGCAAATGAACCGAGTAAATAATATTTTAAACCCGCCTCATTGCTCATCAGATTTCTGCGGTTGCTTGATGCGAGAATATAAAGTGGAATGGATAATATCTCAATTCCCAAAAACAACATCACAAGATTTTGAAAAGAGACAAGCAATATCCCACCTACCAGTGAGAAAAGAAATAATGCATAGATATCACTTAAATGCTCGATATATTTCCGGTAATAATATCTGCAAACAACAAATACAAGCATGGTGAGGCTGATCATCACACCGCTGAAGCTGATTGAAAATTTATCAAACACCAGCATATTATTCATAAAGGCGCTGTAGTCGCCGGGCATATTAAACAGGATGAGTGATAATGCTGCGACGCAGGCAAGTATCATGAGTGGCAGCGACAGTTTTTTAAGCTGGAACACACCCACAAACATGGACAAAATACCGGAGGCTGCTAATACGATTATCGAATTCATCAGTTAATAGCTGTGTCTGTGATTTGTAATTGATATTGATTTATGATCTCGTTTACCGAATGTTCTGTTAAATTCGTTATCAGGCCGGGAAATAATCCGAAAATAAAAATCAGAATAACGATTGGAATTAATACCCATTTATCACCTGCATGTATTTCTGTGAATGAATTTGTTTTACTGTTCGTCTCACCCAGCATAATTGTTTTATAACTGCTCAGCATATAAACCGCACCGATAATCACGCCGCTTCCTGCCAGCAAACAAAGCCATCCGTTTACACCAAACACCGACGACAACAGCATAAATTCGCCCGGAAATGAATTTGTGAGTGGTAAGGCAACACTTGCGAGTAAAATCACAAGATACAATCCTGCAAACAGCGGTGCTTTTAATCTTACACCACCATAAGAATGAATCGTGTTATCCCCGTATTTTATAAAAAATATCTGCGCAACATAAAATAATCCGACCACATTTATTCCATGTGCAAGCATTTGAATTAATCCACCCTGCAATCCGGCTTGTGTTGCTGTAAATAATCCGGCAGTAATTAATCCCACATGCGCAATGGATGAATAAGCAAATAATTTTTTCAGATCTTTTTGCACCCATGCAATGCATGATGCGTAAAATATGCCGAGTGCGGCAAATACCATAATATAATTTCCATATGCTTCAACTGCATGCGGCACAACCGGAATAACCCAGCGTATCACACTGTATAAACCCATTTTCAGCATCACACCGCCTAACAGCATGGTTGCAGGTGTAGGCGCATATGTATAGGTATCAGGTTGCCAGGTATGGAATGGAAATATCGGAATTTTAATTGCGTATGCGAGAACGAAAGCAAGAAAAATATACAATTGTGTTTGTTCGGGAATTACAAGATGATACACAGAAGAAATATCTGATGACGGATTCGTATTTTGCCAGCTCAGCCATAAAATGGCAACCAGCATAAATAAACTTCCGAATAATGTATAAATAAAAAATTTGAATGTGATCTTTCTTGTTTCACCCCTTCCCCACCACAATACAAGAAAATATGCAGGTACTAATGCCATCTCCCAGAAAATATAATAGAGGAACATATCGAGTGAAACAAATACACCGTTCATTGCACCCTGCATGAGGAGCATAAAAGAATAAAATAACCGCGGGTTATTATGGTTTTCTTTATTCGCCGATAAAATAATAAACGGCATTAATAAATTACTGAGCAGGATCATCACGAGGCTGATTCCGTCGAGGCCTATATGAAAGTGAACGCCCATCATGGAAATCCATGTTCTGTCCATTTCAAACTGGTAACCACCTGCAGGATCAAATTGATAGATCGTAATGCATGCAACGGCAAGTGATAAAAAGGAAGAGACAAGTGAAACCTGTTTAGCTGCAGATTTATTCAGCAGAAATATTGCTGCTGCTGAAATAATCGGTAATATGATCAATAATAATGTTAGCATCCCGGGTTTACATCAATAAAATAAAAATTATAATAAATCCGACACTGAGTGCCATCGCAAATAAATAAAAACTGATATTTCCATTTTGAATTACTTTCAGCTGTCCCGAAAAATAATTTACGAGGCTGGCAGTTCCGTTCACGATTCCGTCGATGAATGATTCAAAATATTTTGAAAAGGCATTGCCGATCCCATGCAGCGGTTTTACAATAATACGTTCATAAAATTCGTCCACATAATATTTTGCATTCAGTATTTTTCCGAATCCTTTTAATTCGGCATCCGATTCGGGAATTCGATTTTTCACGAGGTATTTTGATCTTGCAATATAAGCGATTCCTAAAATTGCGATAGTTGAAATTGCCATTAATATCCATTCGGTTGAAGAAGCGATTTCATGTTCAAGTACCGGAACAACAGGTTCGAGAAAATGCATCATCATTTTGTTTCCGCCGAACAATTCGGGAATGTCGAGCACGCCGCCGGCAACTGCAAGAATTGCAAGCACAATTAATGGAATTGTGATTACAGAAGGTGATTCGTGCACATGCGATTTTGTTTTTTCATCCATGCGTTCAGCACCTCTGAAAACAACGTAGTATAAACGCATCATATAAAATGCAGTCAATAATCCGGCAACTAATCCTATCACCCATAATACAGGGCTCTTTTCATAAGCGCCTAATAAAATATCATCCTTGGAGAAAAATCCAGAGAACGGTGGCAGTGCAATAATTGCAAGCACACCTGCTCCGAAAACCAAATGGGTGGTTTTCATATATTTCCCCAGGCCGCCCATTTTGCGGATATCCTGTTCTCCTCCCATTCCATGAATTACACTGCCCGCACCAAGAAATAATAATGCTTTAAAAAATGCATGTGTAACGAGATGAAAAAATCCCGCTTCATATGCACCAACACCTATTGCAAAAAACATGAGGCCTAATTGGCTCACTGTTGAATAAGCCAGGATTTTTTTGATGTCATTTTGTTTCAATGCAATGGTTCCCGCAAATATGGAAGTAACAATTCCCACCACCATGATCGTATCCATTGTGAGCGGAGCAAGAGAAAATAAAATATTGCTGCGCACGATCATATAAATACCCGCAGTTACCATTGTTGCGGCATGGATCAATGCAGACACAGGTGTAGGGCCGGCCATAGCGTCTGGCAGCCAGGTATACAATGGAATCTGTGCGCTTTTTCCGCAGGCACCGATAAATAATAAAATAGTGATAATGGTAATTGTTTGTGTATCGGGGACCCAATCTGCTGCAGTATGAAATACCTGATCATATTGCAATGAACCGAAATATTGAAACATTAAAAACAAACCGATCAACAATGCAAGATCGCCGATGCGGTTCATGATAAATGCTTTATTTGCTGCTTTATTATATTCCTGATTTTTAAACCAGAAACCAATTAATAAATAAGAACATAATCCAACGCCTTCCCAACCCACGAACATCAAAACATAATTGTCGGCCATCACAAGAGTAAGCATGAAGAAAACGAATAAATTGAGATAAGCAAAGAAGCGGTTGAAGCCTTCATCGCCATGCATATACCCGATTGAATAAATATGAATTAAACTGCCGACACCGGTAATTACCAGCATCATTAAAATACTCAGATGATCAATTAAAAAAGCAAATGGAATTGTGAGATTTCCTGCAGAAAACCAATTCAACATTGTAAAATGAATTGTTTCTTCTGTTTGTAATTTGCCGAATAAAAAACAGGAAAGTATAAATGAAAGCACGATCCAGCCGCTCGCATGGATACCTGCCGTTTTTTCGGAAATTTTATTTTTCATGAAAACATGAATAAAAAATCCGAGCAACGGGAATGCCGGTATTAAAATCGATATGAGTTGTTCTGTCGTCACGTGTTCGTGTGTTCGTGTATTTGTGTGCCCGCCTGCCAGCAGCGCATGCGCCTTGCTTCGGCCGGCAGGTTCATTTCGTTTGATTGTGAGTCTTTCGCAGAAGTTCCTTACTCCTGATTCCTGACTCCAACATCACCATTTTAATTTATTCAACGCATTAATATCAATTGTTTTAATATTTCTGTAAATCATTACAAGCATGGCTAAACCAATTGCAACTTCTGCAGCAGCAACAACCATAATGAAAAATACAAATGCCTGTCCGGCAGGATCATTATGATATGCACTGAATGCAGCAGCCATCAGGTTAATGGAATTCAGCATCAGTTCAATACTTAAAAAAACAACGATGAGATTCCGGCGCATTAAAATTCCGATCACACCGATGCTGAATAAAATAAGACTGAGAATTACATAATTTTCAAGCGGGATCAATCGCAATTGTTCACTTAAGCTTCCTGCATTACTCGTCATGATGCACCTCCTCTTTTTTATTGATGATGATCACACCAACCATTGCTGAAATAAATAAAACCGAACTTAATTCGAATGGTATTAAAAATTCATTAAACAGTACTTTTCCGAGATTTTCGACGCTGCCCACTTTTTCTCCCATTGCTTCAGGCATCTCAACAAGTTGTGTTTGTAAAAATCCGGATAGCAATACGCAAAACAATAAACCACCCGCCATTACCGCTGCTATTCTCGTCAGATTGTTTTTTCTGATTTGCACCGGTGAATTCAGATTTAAAAACATGAGGACGTATAAAAATAAAACCATGATTGCTCCCGCATATACTATGATATGTACGATGGCCAGAAATTGTGCGTTGAGCATGACATATAAACCGGCAACACTGAAAAAACAAATCAGAAGGGATAATACGCTGTACATGGCATTCTTATGAAATACCATTGTAATGCTGCTGCCGATGGCGATAGCTGAAAGAAAATAAAAGAGTAATTCGGTTAGCGACATGAGCGGCGCAAAGGTAAGTTTTCTGAATGTTTGCTAATAGGTTTGATATAATTTGATTTAGAAATTAATGTGCACCTTCCCTCACGGCTTTTCTCCTCGCTGAAATATCAATGAGTTTATTTTCGGGTTCAACAAGCATATCTTTCGTGAAAATAAACTGGCCACGCTGATAATTACTGGTTGCGATCCTGTCTGTTAAATAAATTGCATCTTTCGGGCATGCCTCTTCACATAATCCGCAAAAAATACAGCGCAGCATATTAATATTATATTCTGCAGCATATTTTTCTTCGCGATATAATTTTTCTTCGCCGGGTTTGCGTTCGGCAGCTACCATTGTAATGGCTTCTGCAGGACATGCAACAGCGCATAAACCGCAGGCTGTGCAATTCTCCCGCCCCTGATCGTCACGTTTCAGCACGTGTACGCCTCTGAAAAATTTACTGTGCGGGCGTTGCTCTTCCGGATAATTAACAGTTACCTTCTTTTTAAAAAAATGTTTGAATGTGATGCGCAGTCCTCCGAGTATCGCAGGAAAATATAGCCTTTCCCCAAACGTCATGTGTTTGTTGGAAACTACTTTGGATCTGCCTGACAATGATTGCATCTCTTGCGAATTTATTTTTATTCTATTTATTTTTTAAAATCTTTGTTGCCATAATCACAGAATTGATTTTATAATTCCTCAATTCTTAAAGATAATCACTGCGCCTGTCAATAAAACATTTATAATCGCAAGCGGTAATAACACCTGCCAGCCGAGGCGCATCAACTGGTCGAATCTGAACCGCGGTATCGTCCATCTCACCCACATAAAGAAAAAGATGAAGAACAATATTTTAGCAAAAAATACAACAACACAGATTGCGGCAAACCAGAATTCGGATGTTGCCGATTGCACCTGATCCATCCACGGGAAATTATATCCGCCGAAATAAAGACTCGTGATCATGGCACTTGAAATAAACATATTTACATATTCGGCAAATAAATAAAATCCGAGTTTCATCGAACTGTATTCGGTATGATAGCCGCCAACAAGTTCTGTTTCACTTTCAGGTAAATCGAACGGTGTACGGTTACATTCGGCAAATGCGCAGATAATAAATATAATAAAGCCAAGAGGCTGCAGGAATAAATTCCATCCCATACCATGCTGATGCTCCACCATTTCACGAACACTCAATGAACCGGTTGTCATAATGACGGCAACAATTGCCATTCCCATTGCCAGTTCATAACTGATCATCTGGCTCGATGCACGAACAGCGCCGAGTAATGCATATTTATTATTGCTTGCCCAACCGCCCAGCATAATACCATATACACCAAGACTCACAACACCCATCACATAAAGAACACCGATATTAATATCAGCAACCTGCAAATTTGTTTTCACACCACCCACCGAAATTTCAGGGCCCCACGGAATCACTGCACTTGTCATTAATGCAGTTGTCATGGTAATTGCCGGACCTGCAATAAACAATAATTTATTTGATGTGGAAGGAATGATTTCTTCCTTCATAAACATTTTAATTCCATCGGCAACCGGTTGTAAAATTCCGAACGGGCCTGCACGGTTCGGACCGAGACGGTCCTGCATAAATGCCGCAACTTTTCTTTCGGCATAGGTACTATACATTGCAATTACGAGTGATAATGCAAAAAGCACTACCACAAGAATGATCTTAAACAGCAATAAATCCATCAGCCTTTTAAAAATTTATTTGTTACGGGTAATTCGTATGGAAGATGATTTTGTGAAATAACCGAATGTGTGTCAATTTTAGCAGGTCCTTCAATCACCCAATCGCTTGTATGTTTTTTATCAAAGCGGCATTCGTTGCAAATGAAACTTTCGCTTTCGCCCCATTTATCCTGGCGGCTGGTAACACGCAACACTTCACTTCCCTGATACCAGAGCGTAACCTTGCCGGTACATTTTTTACAATCGCGGTGCGCAAGAACGGGTTTTGTAAACCATACCCTGCTTTTGAATCTGAATGTTCTGTCGGTTAATGCACCAACAGGACATACATCGATCATATTACCGCTGAAATCGTTATCAACTGCTTTTTGAATATAGGTGGAGATTTCAGAAACTTCTCCGCGGTTGATAATTCCGTGCACACGTTCCTCCGTCAGCTGATCGGCAACCATCGTGCATCTGTAACAGAGAATGCACCGGTTCATATGCAATTTTATTTTATCACCGATATCGATCACCGGAAATGTGCGGCGCTGAAATTCATATCGTGAAGAAGCAAGTCCGTGCTCATAACTCAGGTCCTGCAATTTACATTCACCTGCCTGATCGCAAACCGGACAATCGAGCGGATGATTGACAAGCAGAAATTCAACAATGCCTTTTCTTGCATCCAGCACTTCTGGTGAGCTAACATTTTTCACTTCCATACCGTCCATTACAGTTGTTCTGCAACTTGCAACAAGTTTCGGCATCGGACGCGGATCTTTATCTGATCCTTTCGTAACCTTCACCAGACATACACGGCATTTTCCACCACTGCCTTCCAGTTTTGAATAATAACACATGGCGGGTGGCACATTCACTCCGATTTGTCTCGCAGCGTCAAGAATTGTTGTGCCGGCTGGCACTTCAATGGAAATATCGTCGATGGTTATTTTAGGCAAACCGGTAATTTTTGTACGAAAAAATTAACTCGTGCAAAATTAAACGAAGTCCTCTTACAATGAAATGATTCATTGAAGATATTCTTGATAAAAAAAACAAATGTAAATTTTAGTGAATACCGCCGGTATAGAATTTTGCGCTGCCCTCGGTAAGATCCATAATATCTCCACCGCTTTCCTGCACGCTTACCGTAAAATTAAATTCGAGTGATTGCGTTTCCGGGTCATACGACTCAACAGTCAGCGTTCCGCCGGCAAGTACGGTAGAATACACTGAACCGCCAATCACATTCACTTTCGCACTCAGCCCGGAAGCAAGGTCGAAATTTCCTGTGTCGAATGAATAGACACCGGGTGTTTTGGGAATATTCTGAACATACAATTCATAATTGCCATTCACATCGGAGATACAACTCGCTGAAGTGGTGGTTGTATCATAGGCATAAATTGAATTTGCTGCGATGAGTTCTCCGTCAAACCGAACGGCTGTTTCACCGAATAACTGCGCAGTATCTGCAGCTATCTGATATTTAATATTATCAAAATTGGCTTCCGAAATTGTAACAATATCCGTCGGGTCATCGGGATTTACAAGAACTGCAGTAAATGTTCCCATTGCAGTTCTGGCTGTTTCATCAATACTGAATGTCAGCACACTTCCTGTTCCTCCGTCGGCATCCGTCATTTTAAAAGCGGGTGAATTCATGGTGAGCGAACTGTAATTTTCTTTATCCATCGAAACCGGGAAAGTTGAATTCAGGTATATCAGCATGGTGAATTCGTAAGTTCCGTAGGCATTGATCTTGAGATAATCATTATATAACGTTGCTGTAACAGCATTCGCGGCGATCATGGTTCCGTCGATCGTAAAGTTGAAATTATCTTCAGGCTTATTGGGTTCAATCGGTTCCTGTTCATTACAGCCCGACCACACGATGGACACAACAATTAAAAAAAGAGATAGTTGTTTCATAAATCAGATTGACGATTTAAATTTCTGTTTAGTTGGGTGGGTGGTTCAATTGTTAGGGGCTGTGAAGATAAGGAAGAAGGGCTGACAAAAAAAATATTCGCTAAAAATGCAGCTTGTGCTGATGTATGCAGGCTGTTTACTGCAATGTCACGTTGGTTTCAAAAATTTGAATTTGGGCAATAATACTTTTTTGAAACCGTTAACCCTTGCGGCTTATTGAATTCTCATTTCAACCTGCCCTGAACAGAAGAGAACAAAGTGTTTGAAATCCGGGAATCCCGGTTTATAGGGCATGAGAAGTAAGAATGGTATAAATTTGCAATCCTTTTTAATGAGAACGGTGCATTTAAAATTATTTGGTCTCTGTTTTATAACGGCTTTGTTTTTTCGGACAGCCGCTGCACAGGAAGCAGAGATCGGCATCTGGGGCGGCCTTACGAATTCATTCGGCGATATTAATAACACAATGGAAAGCCTTCAGTTTTACAAACCGGGGGCTGGTGTTTTTTTCAGATATAATTATAATCCCAGGGTGGCGGGATATATCGGCATCAGCGGTGGTCAAACCTTCGGTTATGATTCCATCTCCGATAATCCTTACCAGCATCTGCGCAACCTGAGTTTTCGCAGCAATATTTATGACCTTACCACAAGACTCGATTTTAATTTTCTGCCACTCGAACGCGAGAAACCGGCACAATGGTTCAGCCCTTATGTGTTTATGGGGCTTTCACTATACTATTTCAATCCGCAGGCATATTATAATGATGCATGGGTAGATCTGCAACCGCTCGGGACCGAAGGTCAGCAATTCCCTGAATTAACCGGCAATGAAAAATACAAGCGGGTTCAAATAGCAGTCCCGATGGGTGGCGGATTCAAATTTGTGCTGAATAAAAACCTGACTGCCGGAGTAGAATGTACCTGGCACTGGTTGTTCACCGATTATCTCGATGATGTAAGCAAAACTTATATCGACCCTTCGATACTTGCAACCGGTACAGACGGAGCAACTGCGGTAGCCCTTGCAGACAGGTCAACGGAAATAGATGTTGTTCCGCTTGGAGATAACTACAAACAGAGAGGCGACAGCGAGCACAAGGACACATATATGTATACCGGTGTTTTCCTCAGTTATACTTTCGTTCAGCTTAAATGTCCCAGCCCCGGGAAATGGGGAAAGCGATAAGCAGCAGATAGCAGGGAATGCGCTGTCTTTTAGATAAATTTGCACGATGAATCAGCCCGCCGCACAGAAGATCCCGCAACATATTGCAATAATTATGGACGGCAACGGTCGTTGGGCGAAGCGGCAAGGGAAAGCACGCATCTACGGACATCATGCCGGCGTGGAGGCAGTCAGAAAGGTTGTGGAAGCCTGCCAGGAATTCGGCGTCCAATATCTCACACTTTATGCATTCAGCACCGAAAACTGGAAGCGCCCTGAAGCGGAGGTAAATGCATTGATGGAATTACTCGTGCGGACCATCAGAAAAGAAACACCTGAACTCGATAAAAATAATGTGCGCATCGGAATGATCGGCGACGGGCATTCTTTACCTGCTGCCTGCGTGCATGAGCTGGAAGAAGCAATGCAGATCACTGCAAAAAACACAGGGTTGAATTTAATTCTTGCATTGAGTTACAGCGGACGCTGGGAAATTGCACATGCAGTAAAACAAATTGCGTCTAAAATTGAGAGTGGTGATCTGCATGCTGCCGATATCAGTGAACAATTAATTTCTGCGCATTTAAATACTGCACATATTCCTGATCCGGAATTAATGATCCGTACAAGCGGCGAACACAGGATCAGTAATTATTTATTATGGCAATCGGCCTATACTGAATTTTATTTTACAGAAACATTATGGCCCGATTTCGATAAGGAAGAACTTAATAAAGCAATACAGGATTATCAAAACCGCGAACGTCGTTTCGGGCAAACAACAGAACAAATACAATTGAAATGAAGCACTTTTTGAAACTATTTTTATGGGGATGGATGACAATCGGATGTGCAGTGCTCAATGCCCAAAATTTCGGCATCGACACAAACGTTGTGGATTATGCGAATCCGCAAAAATATGTGATAGCAAATACGCATGTCGAAGGCCTTGAATCAAGATTACTTGACGAAAACAGTTTGATCGTTCGCTGCGGACTGATGGCGAATAAAATTATTACCGTTCCAGGTGAAGATTTCAGCAAAGCAATTGAAAGCTTATGGAAAATGCGTTTATTTTCTGAAATAGAAATCAGAATTGATAAAATTCTCGGTGATCAGATTTTTTTAATTGTAAAAGTAAAAGAATTACCAAAAATTACTTTGTATTCACCCGAAGGCGTATCGAAAGCCGAACGGGATGATTTGCGTGAAAAATGGGAAATCATCGGCGGTGTGACGCCGTATAATGATTATACCAAAGCAAATATTGCGCATGTTACCGAAGCATATTTTGCGGAAAAAGGATATTTAAATGCAGAAGTGGATGTGTATGCAAAACCCGATACAACCGTTCCAAATTCGGTAATTGTTTTTATTGATGTGGTGAAGGGATATAAAGTAAAAATAGAAACAATCGATTTTGCAGAGAATAAAAAAGTGACCGACCGTGTACTGCGAAAAAATATGAAGGATAATAAAGTGCGCACACAGTTTCATCCTTTTTATAATGACCCTGAACACCCCTACACAAAAGAAACATATTCACCGGCCGGCATTGTTGATATTTTATCCAGCCTGAGTTACAACAACATCATTGAATTTTTATCAAAGCGTGTGCAGGTGCGCATATTCAGCAGTTCAAAATACGATCCCGATAAATTGAGGACAGACGAAACAAATATTCTCACATATTATCAGTCGCTTGGCTACAGAGATGTTTCACTGGTAAGAGATTCGGTATATAAAATTTCCGAACGCGATATGGGAATTCACTACACGGTAAATGAAGGCACACAATATTTTTTCAGAAATATTACCTGGAAAGGAAATTCAAAATACACAACACATCAGCTCGATTCCGTATTAAATATTAAAAAGGGTGATGTTTATAATCAAACCTTGTTAAATCAGCGCATTTCATTTGACCTGCAACAAAGAGATATTACATCGCTGTATATGGATGACGGATATTTATTCTTCAGTGTAAATCCGGTAGAGATCTGGGCGGAAAATGATTCGATTGATCTGGAGATCCGTTTGCGTGAAGGGCCGCAGGCAACCATTGATCAGATCATTATCAAAGGAAATACAAAAACAAGTGAACATGTGATCCGTCGTGAATTGAGAACAGTTCCCGGTCAAAAATTCAACCGTTCCTATTTAATTCGTTCGCAAAGGGAAATTGCAGCACTCGGATTATTTGATGCGGAACAAATCGGAATTAATCCGATCCCGCATCCCGAAAAAGGAACAGTGGATATTGAATATACGGTAGTTGAAAAACCATCCGATCAATTGGAATTATCTGCCGGATATGGGGGAGCAGGATATGGCGTACTTGCAACTGTTGGTATTGTATTAAATAACTGGAGTACAAGCCAGATGTTTAAAAAAGAAGGATGGCATCCGATTCCAACCGGTGATGGTCAAAAATTATCATTCAGGATCAATACAACAGGAAAATTATATCAGGCATTTAATATCGGATTTGTTGAACCATGGTTTGGCGGAAAAAAAGCAAATTCATTATCGGTGAGTTTAACAAGAACTCAATTAGGTTATAATGTGTACGGATCTGATATTAAAGATTTGGAAGGATTATTTGCGGCAAACGGTATTTCACTTGGTTATGGTATCCGGTTAAAATGGCCCGATGATTATTTTACTTTATTGAGCCAGGTAAGTTATTATAATTACAACCTCGAAAATTATCCGAATTTCATAACAACCAACGGTAATTACAATAATTTTAATTTTAAGGAAACACTCGGCAGAACTTCGATTGATGATCCGCAATTCCCAAAAACGGGTTCTAATATTTCACTCTCTCTTCAATTTACGCCACCCTATTCTTTATTGAATAATAAATCGTATGCCGGTTTGGGCGATCAGGAAAAATATAAATATGTGGAATATTATAAATGGCGCTTTAATGCAGAATGGTATACCCCGTTGGTAGATAAATTCATATTGCGTTCATCCGTTAAATTCGGCTGGCTCGGATTTTATAACAGCGATATCGGCGTACCGCCCTTTGAAAGATTCCAGCTGGGTGGTGATGGTTTATCAGGCGGTTACACAAATTCATTTATCGGAACCGATATTATTTCGCTTCGCGGATATGAATTATTTTCCGATAATTCAGGGGCAACAAGAACAGAAGCAATTTTTAATAAATACACTTTAGAGATACGTTATCCGATCACAGACAAAAATCCTTCTGCTAAAATTTATGCATTGACATTTGCGGAGGGCGGAAATTTATATCCTGATTTCAGATCATTTAATCCGCTGGAAGTAAAACGAAGCGTTGGTTTGGGTGTGCGTGCATGGCTGCCGATGTTCGGTTTACTCGGGGTGGACTATGGCATACGGTTTGACGATATGCAGCCGGGTGATTTACAGGAATCATCAGGGTTTTTTGATTATATAACCAAGAACGGAAAATTTACTGTTATCCTTGGATTTGAACCTGAATAAAAATAACAAAGCATGAAAAAAACAATCTTTATTGCATTTATTTTAATTGCAGCATCCACAGCAGTGCATGCGCAGCGATTTGCCTACGTAAATACAGATTATATTCTGAGCAATATTCCCGAATATAAAACCGCACAGGACCAGATAGATAAACTGAGCGCAGAATGGAAAACAGAAGTGGACAAAAAGCAAAAAGAAATCGACGAGCTGTACCGCATTTTCCAAAATGAACAATACCTGCTTACCGAAGATCAGAAAAAAGCAAAAATCGCTGAGATTGAAAGTAAAGAGAAAGCTTTAAAAGAATATCAAAAACAGAAATTCGGTTATGAAGGTGAATTGTTTAAAAAAAGACAGGAACTGATCAAACCGATTCAGGATAAAGTATATGAAGCAATTGAAAAATTTGCCGGTGAACGGGGATATGATTTTGTTTTCGATAAAGCAAGCGGCACAACGATCTTATTTGCAAATAAGGAAAATGATAAAAGTGAAGATATTTTGAAACGTATGGGATATACGCCGCAGCAAAAAACAACAGGAAATGATTAATCTCACCAAATTAGAATATTAAACAGCCGACTATGAAGTTTAAATTATTACTGATCATTTTATTTGTATCAGTATGTGCAGGCTCAGTATCTGCTCAAAAAATTGGTTTCTTAAATACAAATGATCTGCTTGTTCAGTTACCCGAAGTAAAACGTGCCGACTCGGTACTTGCAAAATACAGAGACGATATGCAAAAAGTATATGCAGGTTATGTAATGGAATATCAGCAAAAACTTGCCGACTATCAGAATAATTCTGCAGCATGGAGCGAAGTGCAACGTGAAGCGGCAGAAGAGGATTTGGGAAAATTGCAATTGCGCATCAGCGAATATGAAAAACAATCTGCCGATAAACTCGATGCAAAAAAATCAGAGCTATACGACCCGATCCTCGATAAAGTAAAATCGGTGATCAAACAGGTTGGAGAAGAGAATAAATTTACCGCTGTTATTGATGGCTCTGCTCTGTTATATGTTGGAACCGATGCGGTAGACATCCTTCCGCTTGTAAAAAAGAAATTAGGTATTCAATAAATAAACTTTTTCGATACAATCCTGCAGCATGAAATTACTGCAGGATTTTTTTTGCCCGGAAGGATTGAAATGATTTGTAGTAATTTCACATTCTGAATTTTATGCAAGCACAAAATCCAATTGGTGTTTTTGATTCGGGTTATGGCGGCCTCACCGTATTAAAGGAATTTGTAAAAGAATTACCGGCTTATGATTTTATTTATTTCGGCGATAATGCGAGAGCACCCTATGGAAACCGCTCTTTCGAAGCCGTTTATGAATTTACACTTCAATCTGTCCGGTATTTATTTAATGCAGGTTGCAAACTTGTCATACTTGCCTGTAATACTGCTTCGGCAAAAGCATTGCGCACAATTCAGCAAAATGATTTACCCAAAATGGATGGCAACAGAAGAGTACTGGGTGTTATCCGTCCAACATCGGAAATTATAGGCAGCATTACAAAATCAAATAAAGTCGGAATTTTCGCAACTGCCGGAACTGTTGCTTCTCAATCCTATGTAATTGAAATTGAAAAGTTTTTTCCAGCCATTACTGTTTATCAGGAAGCCTGCCCGATGTGGGTGCCAATCATTGAAAATAATGAGATCAATACACCGGGTGCCGGATATTTCGTCAGGCAGCATGTGGAACATTTATTAAATCAATCACAGGATATTGATACCATTATTTTAGGTTGCACACATTATCCGTTATTGATTTCAAGAATTAAAGAATTTCTTCCTCCGCATATTCAATTATTACAGCAGGGTGAAATTGTTGCCAGAAGTTTAAAAGATTATTTGGAAAGGCATCCGGAAATAGATGCGGCTTGCAGCAAACATGGAACACTCCGGTTTTTTACAACTGATTCCTCAGAAAATTTCGACCGGCATGCAGAATTATTTTTCGGGAGTAAAATTCAATCGAAAACAATTCATCTCTGAAAGGAAGCAACACGGTTAATTAATTTATATTTTTTAATGCTTCCAGTACATGTGATTTATATGCATCGCAATTCACATCAATAAAAAAAGGATGTATTTTCTCCACGGCATGAATTGCTTCCATCAAATTAAATGTTTCCTGATCAGCGGCATATACAAGTTGCTTTTCGGCAAGAGCTTGTACAAGATATTCCTGTTCCGTTTGGCCTGGTGTGGGAACGAAAATGCAACGCTTGCCCAGCGGTGCAAGATCCATTAATGTGCTGTAACCACCGCGGGAAATCACAATCTCAGAACGAAGTACTGCTTTGTATAATGCATTTCCGGTAAGATGTGAAATGATCCTGATGGCGGGAGTTTTCATTTCATCACTATGGAATTCTGAAATACCCTGAACGATCAGAAATTTTAAATCCGTTTGTTCTGCCTGCTTTAAAATCAATTGTTCGAAAATACTTCGCTGCGGTTCGGGACCTGATAAAATCACAATCACATCATATTCTTTTGGCGGCATTACAGCAGGTTTTGAAAACCGCGTCAGGATGCCGATAAATTTGATCTGTTTTCCGATTTTATATTTATGCGAGAGGTCGCCTGAAATATTTATTTCCCCTGCAACATCCGGAATCCATACGAGATCAAATCTGCGGTGTTGCCATTGCAGCCATAAAAAAACAATTTGCTCCACCGGCTTTAATCCGGGTAGTTTTACCATGAGCTGATGTGTGATGATTATGCTGTAAGTATTTTTATCATACACACCATATCGGTTATCTGAAATGATCAAACCGATATTTTGTTCGGCAATGATTTTTTTAATTGCGCGGTTCTCACGCCTGATCGCTTTAAATACTTTTCCGAGCTGACGAATTATGGTGAAAACAAAACTTCCTTTTTTCTGATAATATATATTGTAGGAAGGAAGGTCGATACAAAGCACACCGGGAAATTCATTTTTTAATAATGCCAGTGAGCGGCCTGATGAGGCGATCACAACGGGGAAACCCGCATCAATACATGTGCGGATTACAGGTATTGAACGTGTGGCATGGCCAAGCCCCCAATCGAGAGGAGCAATTAAAATTTGCTTTTTTGAAACAGAAGCTGGCAAAAATATTTTGTTTAAAAATTACGTTCAGTCAGAAATCCACACAAAAGCCGTAAATTCGTAAAATAATAAAGGTGCAAAGCTATGAAAATCAGTAAAAAAATATTGCTTCTGATCATACCCGCAATCCTGCTCATCTCATCCTGCGGTATTTTTAAGGGAGAAGGCCATTGCGACTGCCCAACATTCGGAGAAACACCCGATCAAAATTCCAGTCCGGATCCTGCAGATCATTCTTAATTTAGAATCGTTACAAATTTTAATTGTTCTGAACGACATCTGTTCACGGATGTTTATTATTGTAAAAAATTAAAGCCATGCTCACGAAAAAAATCGAAAATGCATTAAATAAACAAATTGAAATGGAAGGCTATGCTTCCAATTATTATTTGTCTGCCGCTTCCTGGTGTGATGCAAAAGGCCTGGAAGGATGTGCTTCATTTTTATATGGCCATGCCGACGAAGAACGCATGCACATGATGAAAATTTTTGTATATGTGAATGATGCCGGCGGACATGCACTGGCACCGGAGATCAAACAGCCACCTACCAAATTCAAATCATTGCTGGATTTATTTACCGCGATACTGGATCATGAAATTAAAGTGACAGCCTCGATCAATAATCTGGTTGATCATTGTATGCACGAAAAAGATCATTCAACAAATAATTTCCTCCAATGGTATGTGGCGGAACAGCATGAAGAGGAAAAACTTTTCCGCCAGGTGATCGATAAAATAAAACTGATAGGTGATGATCCGAAAGGCCATTACTGGATAGATAAAGAATTGGGAAGTATGCGGGTCGGGCCGGCGCAAGGCGGTGGTGGCCAGTCTGCTACATGAAAAATACGAATTTTTAATTACGCCCTGTAGTAGGAACTACAGGGCGTAATTTTTTTAGGGCGAATTGGCTAATTTTGTCGAATGAGTACAACACAAGTAAATTATCTGAATATCGGCCTAATGATCATATCGGCTGTGTTTGCATTCTGGATTCCTTTCGAATTATTTTTATTTGCATATGCAGTTCTGGGTCCTCTGCATTATCTCACTGAAATTTCATGGCTGCACAAACGTCAGTATTTCAGCCCCGGTAAAAAAGATTATCTCGTATTAATTGTTCTGACAATTTTGATTACGATTCCTGCCGTTCTCACGTATTCGTTTGTAAATCTCGGACAGCGTGATGCCGAAGGAAATCTTGTGATCACTGAATCACTTTCCAATTTATTTAATTTTTTCCGCAACGAGAATCCGGCAACCATGCTTATTTTCTTTGCATTTGCCATCTCACTTGTATTTGTACTGATCAAAAATGCCATGCAGCGGTTTGTTGCATTTATTTTATTATTTATTATTGCGATCATCCTGCGCACAAATAGTTTTGTAGATGTCATCTTTGCAATATTTCTTCCCACACTTATTCACGTATTTATTTTCACAGGGCTGTTTATTCTGGTGGGTGCATTAAAAAGCAACAGCACTTCCGGTATTTTATCGATCGTTGTTTTTGTGGCCTGTGCGGTTAGTTTTTTTGTGATCGCACCTGATGCTGCAAATTACCAGGTCAGTAATTATGCAAAAGGTAGTTATGATGTTTCTTTTTTCTCACTCAATAAAGAAATTTTCCGTGCATTTTTGCATGTGGATGACGCCGGCTCTGACATGATCTATGCCTCCAGCACAGGTATTTTGATCACCCGCTTTATTGCATATGCATATACTTACCATTATCTCAACTGGTTTTCCAAAACTTCAATCATCAAATGGCATGATGTACCCCGCTCCTGGCTCGTGGTGATTTTCACTTTATGGATCGCAGCAGTTGCGCTCTACTATACAAATTATGAACTCGGATTAATGTGTTTGTATTTTCTGAGCTTCCTGCATGTTGTGCTTGAATTCCCGCTTAATATTCAAAGCATGAAACAAATCGGTGAACAATTAAAATTAAGATTCTCATCGGGCAGGACGGCGCCTGAATAACAGTGCAGACGATTTATGCGGTCGGTTTTAAATTTCCTTCGCAATAATGTTTTAATATTTTCAGCGAGGTTTCCATATCTTTTCCCATCCATCGCGGAAGTAATCTTCCCAAAATTTTTGCAAACCCGCCACGGCGTGTACGTCCACTTACAAACCACGTAATTTTTGTTGCATTCTTTTCTTCTTCAATCAGAAATCTGAAATCCATTTTAAAAACTCCTTTATTGAACACAACATATATTTCAATTTCTTTATATGGTTCCGATTTCGTTATTTCCATATCTCCCTTTCCCATTTTACTTCCTTTCCATATCATTTTGCCTCCTGTACCGTCATGTTTTTCACCATAACGAATATTGATTTTTGGATCATTCTCGGCACTCCACGCACTCCAAACTTTCCATTGCTCCAAATCATCAATCGCATTAAAAACTGCTTTTTTATCCGATTGAATTATTGTATGTTTCGAGAAGCGGTACTTCGTGGGTATAAAAATGCCTACCAGAATAATGGCAGCAAATAAACCCGCAACGATCATTAAAATTGTTCCCAGCATAAATTGATCATGCGAAAGTAAAATTTAAATAGGAATATTTCTCAGACTGTATCATGTAATAATGCGTTAAATGCCTGCAGCAGATTTTTAATTTATCTCCCGGTATCCTATCTTTAAGTATCCGAACTCCTCAGGCAAATTTTTCGGATATGGCAATACTCAGAATAATAGCAGGTATATTTTTACTCCTGTCCGGGACTATTTTATCTGCCCAGACAATTTCGGGAGTGATAAATATTTATGCCGAAGTCACTGCAATTTCAGGTTCAGATATTACGCTTTCATCAACTGCCGGATTTCTTGTCGGCGACCGTGTTTTAATTATTCAGATGCAGGGTGCCGAAATTGATGAAACAGACGGGCCAACATTCGGCGATATTACTGATTACCATAATGCAGGTAACTATGAATTCGGTACAATCATTTCAATTTCCGGATCTATTATTACTGTTGCATATCCCTTTTGCCTCGATTATGATATTCCTGATGCAGGCGTTCAACTGATCAGGGTACCTGTTTATGATAATGCAACAATTATCGGTGATGTTTCTGCACTTGCATGGGATGGAACGGTTGGTGGTGTATTTGCCCTCGAGGTGACCAATACTTTGACGTTTAATGCTGATATAAATGTAACCGGACAGGGATTCAGGGGCGGCACACATTGCACAAGTTTTTTCTCCTGTGCCGTGGATGATTATTCAACGAGTTACACTGGCATTGGATCATCTACGGGAGGTGAAAAGGGAGAGGGAATTGCAGTTTTAACAAGTTCGGTTGCCGGCGGACGGGGAAAAGCTGCAAACGGTGGCGGCGGTTCAAATGCCGGTCAGCATGGAGGTGGCGGCGGTTCCAATTCAGGCGGTGGCGGATTAAGCGGCTTTCAGTGGACAGGATGCCCGGGTTATGATGATATCCAGGCGATCGGAGGAATCGGCCTCGATTATGCAGGTAACAGAATTTACATGGGCGGCGGGGGCGGCGGTGGCCACCAGGATAACGGACTTGAAGTTGCTGATGGCTCCAACGGTGGAGGCATTGTAATTATTACCGCAACTACGATCGACGGAAATGGATTTGCCATCAATGCAAACGGCGCCGATGTGACTTATGTAACCGATTCGGAAGGTGCAGGTGGTGGCGGTGCCGGTGGAACAGTTGTATTGCGCAATTCAAATTTCACGTCAGATCTTTTTGTAAATATTCACGGTGGAACAGGAGGAAGTATAGAGAGTACACTATGGGCCGGAACCTGCCATGGACCGGGTGGCGGCGGCGGTGGTGGAATTCTGGCTTTGTCGGCAGCTGTAATGCCGGTGAATGTTTTCACAGATAATGCGGGTGGAGATCCGGGAATCATAACAAGCCCCGGTGCATTTTGCGATGGCACTTCACATGGTGCAGAACAAGGTTTGCCGGGAGATACTTTATTAAATATTCCGACATCATTTACATATCCGGTTGTTGATTTAGGAAATGATACAACTGTTTGCGTTTATCTGGATCCCTTTGTGTTGAATGCAGGTGGAGGTTATGATGGATATGTATGGAATGACGGTTCAACTGATTCTACTTATAATGTATTTAACAGCGGTAATTATTTTGTAACGGTAACAAATGCTTTTGGATGCGAAGCAACGGATACGGTTTATATTACTGTAAATGATGCGCCGCCATTAAATCTACCTGACACGTTACAATTTTGTGCCGGTGCATCTTTTCCGCTTGACGCGGGTGCAGGTGCAACAAGTTATTTATGGCAGAACGGAACAAACGGACAAACTTTTACTGCAACAGATGAAGGTATTTATTGGGTGACAATTACAAATGCTATCGGATGTGCTACAACCGATACATGTATTGTTTTACCCTTATGGCCATTACCTGAAATTAATTTAGGGAACGATACAATTATTTGTTTAGGTGATGAAAAGATCCTGGACGCAACCGGTACCGGATTTAGTTATTTATGGAATGACGGATCAATCAACCCGGTATATACTGCAACAATTCCGGGTGTCTATTCAGTTGTTGTTACAGATACGAATAATTGTTCTTATACTGATGAAATAAATTTATCGCCCGGATGCGGTCATGATATTTTTATACCTACGGCGTTCAGCCCGAATGGTGATGGCGTGAACGATGTTTATAATATTGTGCCGTTCAATGAATTGCTTTCTTACAATATTCAGATTTTCAGCCGCTGGGGGCAATTATTATTTGAAAGTGCTGATATTAATTCCGGCTGGGACGGAACATATAATAATATCACTTCCGAGATCGGCACTTATATTTTTAAAATTGTTTACCAGGTCGACACATTTGAAGGTCCTGCTGAATTTACACGTGGCGGTACGGTGGCATTATTGAGGTGAAAGAATAAATTTGTACATGAAAAAACACCTGCTCTTTTTTTTATATTCTGCAATTCATTCCAGTTTAAGTTTGCATGCGCAAACTGTTCCCCAAAATTTATTATCATTTGATATTCCATTTACAAATTCCGCTGTTCAAAATTTTAATGCAGCGCATCCGCCATTCGTAATTATTTACGAATATAATTATCGCCTGAATCCCGTAAAAGAAATTTCAATCGGCGCATTCGATATCGCTGCATGTGCGATAGGGTATTTTGTGGAAGATCCGCAACGGAATATCTCAGAGTTGGATCTTCTGAATAAAAATGATTTACCCCGCATTGATCAATGGGCAACAGAAAAATGGGACCCTGATCTGGATGCTGCAAGTGCCATTCCCGTGATACTTTCAGGACTGGCTGCCGGAACCGTTTGTTTTATTCAAAATCCAAATAATTTTTTCTTTGTCGATGCTGTGATGCTCGGTGAAGTGTATTTAACCCAGCTCGGAATTAATTTAATTGTAAAAGATGCGGCAGGAAGAGCAAGGCCTTATGCTTATAATACAGCATTGGAGGATGAAATCAGAACAGACAAAGAAAATTCGGTTTCCTTTTATTCAGGTCATACATCCACAACTGCCGCATTCAGTTTTTTTGCCGCATCTGTATTTGCACATTATTCGGAAAACATTACGGCAAAAAGAATCGTGTGGATATCCGCTGCAACATTACCTGCAATTACAGGGCTCATGCGCATTTATTCCGGTCAGCATTTCCCGACGGATGTATTGGTTGGATATGCTATGGGTGCTGCTATCGGCTATGTTATTCCTAAACTGCATGAAACAAGAAACAGACTGACCTTTTTTCCTGCAATAGAAAATGATCATATCGGGATGGGTTTTTCGATGCGGTTTTAATTAATTTCCATACACAACTAAAGGAATCAAAAGTTATCTGCGTAAATCTGCGCAATCTGCGGGAAAATTATTTACCACAAAAGAAACAAAAGAAAACAAAAGTTTTTTTGAGAATACTTGCGGGAGATTTAATTCCCACGAAGCACAGAAAGATCATAAATAATTTTCTGCGCATATCTGCAAGATCTGCGAGAAAAATTAGTCACAACAAAAGAAAATAAACATTTTTTGCGAATAGTTGGTGGAGATTTAATTCTCACAAAACTCACGAAGGATCACAAATAATTTTCGTCGAAAATTTGCGAGAAAAATTATTTACCACAAAAGAAACAAAAGAAAACAAAAGTTTTTTTGAGAAAGATTGAACAGATATCCCACTTTTGTTTACGAATGAAAAGCAGAAGTGGGATGTATATCATTAAATCCCATCAGCTTCCCGATAGCTATCGGGACTAATCAGCGAATTAATTATCTCACCATCATCACCTTACATTGCCTGAAAACACCTTTTGTATTTTCTGTCTGGATCTGATAAATATAATTTCCGTTTGAGAGATTGTATTTTTCTTTTTCAATTGTTGCAAAATGTTCTCCGGCATTTAACTGATTGGAATATACCTGTGCAATTTTTCTTGCATTCAGATCAAAAATATCAATTGTAACTGTTGCAGGATTAATTAATGCAAAAGGAATTATTGTTTCCTTATCAAAGGGATTCGGATTATTTTGTCCGAGTGCAAATTGCCCGCCGGTTTCAGGTTCGAAATTCGCGATGGCTGTTTCAACCGGTGCATTTATCCCGATCGTGAGTTCAGAAATATAGCCCGTATCCACACTTCCGGTTACCGAACTCATTTCATATTCAAGATCTCCCGCCGGTGATGCAAAAACACCATCACCTTCATTTGTTGTTGGATTAATTCCATGGGCGGAATATAAAGGCGAAGTTGAATTCACCAAATCATTAATTGAATTTGGAAATGCAAGTTGTGAAGTTGCTTTTAATGTAGCGCCGATAAATACCTGGAAATGAATATGACCAACTCTGCCCGGATACCATCCCGGATAAATCGTGGTGAATGAAACTTTTCCTTCCGCATCTGTCATTTGAATTCCGCGGCAAAATGTTTCTCCGGTATTATCTATTGTTCCAAGGTACCCTGAATTTACAAATCCCGAATAATATCCGTCCTTATCAGTATGCCAGATATCCACTCTTGAATTTGGAATCGGTTTGCAATTATCATTCACATTTACAACCGTCAGATTCACTGTGAGTGGAATTCCGGTCTTACCTTCCGTAATATCCACACGAAAATACTCCGGTTCGCCGCTCAGGTCGATTGGAAAAGGCCCTGCCGTTTCGGAGGGAATTAAAACACAGTCGGCACCGAGTTGTGTAAATGCGATTTTATTTGCCTTCGATTTATTAAATGGAATTACAGTTGCAATTCCGGTCAGACCAAGCCCCTTTAAAAATTTTTTTCTGTTCATGATTTACGGATTAAAACACTTGCTTAATAATCAATTTGCCGACATATTCATCTCGGTAAATGTGACGTCAGCCGGAATCTCAAATATTGAAGCAGGTATGGATGCATTTTCTTTGATATCAGTAACCTCGGTTGTAACAGACATACCACTCATACTTGTTTCTGATTTCATCGTAATATTATCCCAGATATAATATTTTCCTGTCATACTTTCGTCATTCATTTCATATACATCACAGTTTTTCCCTTTCACATTTGCACTTCCTGTTTTTTTGATTTTCATTTTATCCATCATTTCCTGTGTCATCTTTTTAAAATCAAAATTTTCTCCGTTCTGCATCATATCCAATTTCATTTTCGATCCGGTTTTATCTGCTGTATTCCAGGTATACATATAGCCGTCTTTCATGATCATTTTTGTATTGGTTTCCATCGTTTGTCCCATCACCGACATTTTCGTCCTATTTTCAGTTGCTGATTTTTCTCCATGGTCGTCAAAATATAATATTGTCGTCATTTCACTTCCGGCCATACCCATATCTGTTTTGGAGGTAACGATTGCAGATTTCAGTTCATATTTATTGTCTGATTTTCCGCCTGATGCATTTTCATCAGTATTGTTTTCTTTTGTGCCGCCTGATTTATTGCAGGAAGAAACAAACAGGAACAGAAGGGAAAAAAGAAGAATGTTTGAGGTTTTCATATAATATGGTTTTGATGAATAAAGAGAAAATTACTCATCAAAACCATATTTTCAAAAATTAATGAAGGAATTATCTGATTAAAATTTAATACCAATACAGATACCCATTAATCTGGTTCCATAGTAACCACCTTTTAAATCTGCATCAACCACATCATCACCAACAGTCGCATCAATTGTCCAAAGTGGAATTTGAATGCTTTCAATATCTTTTTCAAGATTTATTTTATCCTGCACATCCATATCGCTCATATCATCTACGCCATGTGATGTTCCTGTCAGATAGCCGAAATAAGGGCCAACGATCCACCAGTCTAAAACAATATTTTGTTGTTTGCCCATCAACCATTGTATACCAATCATTGCACCAACACCTAATCCATTAAATTCGGTAGTGATTTCCGGGTTATGAATATTTCCATCACTCGTTGTGAATTGATAAAGCTGGCTATGGCTCATATGCGAATAACGCATAAATGAAGATAAATAAAATCCAGCGGGAGCACCTTTCGAACCAAAATAAAATCTGTATTCGGGCGTGATGCTGAAATTATTAAATACAGTACTTTCAATTGCAGTACGGGCCTCGGCATTATCTCCATACAAATCAATTAAAGTTGATTTAAATGGAAGTTCAACATTCGGCGCCACACTAAAACTAATTGCGATCGTTTGTTTTGGATTTAATACCCTTTCATATTGAATTGAGTAGATTCCAAATGCTGTAGGCGTCAGGTTATATTTGAAGATATTCCCTTTTTCAATCGGGTCCTGAGCAATTGATGATACACAAATACTTATCACCATACTCAGTAAGATGATCAATTGCTTTTTCATAACTCAATATTTATTCCTTATGCAATAATACGTTATGCAAATAAAGCCTCAGGGAATTTAAATCATTCTGAATAATGGTTTTTAACCACTATACCGATGTGATAAATGTCAATCAGGGTTTCTTATTTATTAACTCAATCATTTGAAAAGGATAAGGCATTGAAATTCCGTTTTGATCGAAGGTTAATTTGATTGCTTTAATCGCTTCGCTTTGTGCCTGCAGAAAATCCACTTGTCTGAATTTTTTAATCCAGAACCGGATCAGCACATTTATGGAGGATGGAGCAAATTCAGTAAAATATATTTCAAGCGTTTTATCGCTGTTATAATTAACGTGTTGAAATGCTGAGCGAATAATTATTTCAACTTTATTTAAATCCTCTTCATATTTAATATGGACATTTATATCAATTCTTCTTTCACCTGTCAGCGAATAATTGATCAATGGGTTATTTAAAACGAGTTTATTCGGAATTTTCGCATCTACACCGTTTGTCTGGCGTATCGTTGTATTGCGCAAATTAATTTCGACAATGGTTCCCAAAAAATCATTCGTCTCCACAAAATCACCAACCTTATAACTTTTGCGCATTGTCATCACAACACCTGCAATTGCGCTCGATAAAGTATCCTGCAAAGCCAGACCGAGAATCAATCCCAAAATACCTGCACCTGCAAGTAAAGAAGTAACCGTTTGATTTAAACCTAAAATAGCGAGTGCAATAAAAATCCCGGTGATGATAAAAAGAATGGAAATAAAACTTGCCATTACACCAGCAACTGCCTGGTTGCCTGATTTCCTTTTTAATATCCGGGCCACAATTTTTTTCACCCAGCCGGATAAGAAGAAAATCAGCACGACAAATAAAATGGCTGTTATGATAATGGGAAGTTGATCAACAAAATGATGACCCCATTCAGAAAATCTTTGCCAAGGTTCGTATGATGTTGTATCCTGAATTAAGATCATGTTATTTCAACTTCTCTTTCAAATAATGTCCTGTAAAACTATCTTTCACTTTTACAATTCCTTCGGGTATTCCTTCATAAACTAAATAACCGCCTTTTTCACCGCCTTCCGGACCGAGATCAATAATATAATCTGCACATTTAATTACTTCAAGATTATGTTCGATTACAATAATGCTGTGGCCACAATCAATTAATCCGTTAAATGCATCGAGCAATTTATTGATATCATGAAAATGCAGACCGGTTGTGGGCTCATCGAAAATAAACAAAATATGTTCTTTCGATTTTCCTTTCCCTAAAAACGAGGCAAGCTTCACACGTTGCGCTTCACCACCACTTAAAGTGCTGCTGCTTTGTCCGAGTTTTACATAACCCAGTCCCACATCAAATAAAGGTTGCAGTTTAGTGATGATATCTTTCTCCTCCTTTAAAAATTCAATGGCTTCTTCCACACTCATCTGCAATAAATCGGAAATATTTTTTCCCTTATACTGCACTTCAAGTATTTCTTCTTTAAATCTTTTTCCGTTGCAATCTTCACATGTTAAATGCACATCTGCAAGAAACTGCATTTCCACAACTAATTCGCCTTCGCCTTTGCAGGTATCACATCTGCCGCCATCCACATTAAAACTGAAATAGCCGGATTTATATCCGCGGATTTTTGAGAGTTGTTGTTTTGCAAATAAATCACGGATCTCATCATAAGCTTTTACATAAGTTACCGGATTTGAACGAGACGATTTACCGATAGGGTCCTGATCAATTAATTCAACCTGCGTGATTTTTTTCAGATCACCTTCCAGAATTTTGGAGATATAAGCCGTATCACTTGTATCATCCAGCATTTTCATTAATTCGGGATGGAGAATATGTTTGATCAAAGTTGTTTTTCCCGAACCACTCACGCCAGTGACGGCAATTAAATTATGCAGCGGTATAGTAATATCGATATTTTTCAGATTATGCATCCGCGATTGCTTCAGCTTTATTTTATTTGAAGATTTTCTGCGCACTTTCGGCAATGCAATTTCCTGCCGGCTGGATAAATAATTACCCGTCAGACTTTTTTTATCCGCGAATATTTCTTTGAAATTTCCCGTGCTCACGATATGCCCGCCGTGTATTCCTGCATAAGGACCGATATCGATGATATGATCAGCATTTTTAATTACTTCCTCTTCGTGTTCAACCACTACAACCGTATTTCCAAGATCGCGGAGATTTTTTAAAACGCTTACCAGTCTTTCCGTATCTCGCGGATGCAAACCAACGCTTGGTTCATCCAGAATATAAAGTGAAGAAGTTAAATTACTGCCAAGCGTTCTCGTCAAATTAATTCTTTGCGTTTCACCACCGCTTAATGTATTGCTTTTCCTGTTCAGAGTTAAATAACCCAAACCGAGATTAAGCATATATGTCAAACGATTTCTGATTTCCAGTAAAATTCTTTTTGCAACTGTTTCTTCAAATTGATTTAATTCAATTGAATGAATAAATGTAGCGAGATGTTCAACCGGCAGATCAACAAGATCTGAAATTGATTTGCTGTTTATTTTTACATAATCCGCATCGGGCCGGATACGGCTGCCTTTGCACTCGGGGCAAATAGTTTTGCCGCGGTAACGGGCGAGCATCACACGATATTGAATTTTATATGCATTCTCTTCCAGCATTTTGAAAAATTCATTCAGTCCCCAGAAATATTCATTGCCTTCCCATAATAATTCAACCTGCTCTTTTGTAAGCTGATAAAACGGTTTATGAATCGGGAAATTAAATTTCGATGCAGACTTCACTAATTTCTCCAGCCACGCTTTCATCTTCTCTCCTTTCCAGCAGGCAACCGCTCCCTGAAATATGGAAAGATTTTTATCCGGGACAACCAGGTCGCGATCTACTCCGATAATTGTCCCGAAGCCTTCGCACTTTTTACATGCACCGTACGGATTATTCTGATTAAAAAAATGCGGTGATGGTTCTTCGAATATCATCCCGTCCGCTTCAAAACGATTTGAAAAATATTTTTCTTTTTCATCTTCCGTGCGAACAACACAACCACCATTTCCTTCACTGAATGCAATATCAACTGAATCGGCAATACGTTGTCGCGTTTCTTCATCATCGGTTTTTACAACAATGCGATCGATCAGAAGGTAAGGAGTAAGGAGTGAGGAGTGAGGAGTTTTTGTTTTCGAAGTTGCATCAACTTTAAGCAAATAATTTTGATCGTCAATTATATCTTCGATTTTTACTATTTCGTTATTTATAAAAAATCTTGCAAAACCTTTTTGCTGATAAATTCTTGCGAGGTCATTTATTTTTCTGCTTTTATCAATCTGCAATTCAACCAATAAAAAAACTTTTGCGCCATGATTTAATGTTTCGATATAATCCACCACATCACTCACTTCATCTTTCTTCACAACTTTTCCTGAGATCGGAGAAATTGTTTTTCCGATCCTTGCATATAGCAATCGCAAATAATCATAAATCTCCGTGAGTGTACCTACGGTTGATCGTGTTGTGCGTGTAGTTACTTTTTGATCGAGTGCAATTGCCGGAGAAATTCCTTTTATATAATCCACATCCGGTTTATCGAGTCGGGTGAGAAATTGACGTGCGTAGGATGACAAACTTTCAACGTAGCGTCTTTGGCCCTCGGCATATAAAGTATCGATTGTGAGTGATGATTTCCCCGATCCGCTTACACCCGTCACCACTACCAATTGGTTTCTCGGGATTGTTACATCTATATTCTTCAGGTTGTGTTCGCGGGCACCTTTTATAAATATTGCTGAAGAATCGCCATTATTTTGGTTTTTTTTGCTCAAAACTGTCATCTTATTGAAACATTTAGAAAAATAAGCCGTAAATCTTGCTCAAACTGTTTTGGTTTTTACAAAACAGGAATTATATTTGCGTAAACAATCTACAAAGGAACTGCTTATAAGGTTATACATCTACACTAATTATTAAGATTTTTAGTTCACCTCATCACAACCTTATTTAATTATGCAGGTTCAGCAATTCCCTGATAATAAGCTTGTAAAGCTTTATTTATCCGGTCATGAAGAAGCTCTTGGCGAGCTTGTCAATCGCCACAAAGATAGGATATACACCTACATCTTCATGTTCGTCCGCGACTCCTACCTGGCCGAAGATCTCCTCCAGGAAACCTTCATTAAAGTAATCGATAAACTACGCACAGGAAAGTATCAGGAACAGAATAAATTTCTGCCCTGGATCAGCCGTGTGGCTTACAATCTCTGCGTGGATTATTACCGCCGCGAGAAGCGTTTGCCGAAAGTGACAACCCGCGATGGCTTTGATATTTTCAGCGTATTGAAATTTTCGGATGCCAGTGTTGAAGAAAAGATCATTGAAGATCAAACGGTTGTGCGTGTGCGCAATCTGATCGATCAGTTGCCGGACGAACAGAAAGAAGTATTGATTCTGCGCCACTATTCAGATATGAGTTTCAAGGAAATCTCGGAAGTGACCGGTGTAAGCATCAATACTGCCCTGGGCCGTATGCGGTATGCGCTTATCAACCTGCGTAAATTAATGTCTGCAAAAAATATCACGATCTGACACAATAATAAATTTTGCAGCGGCGTTTTCTAACTGTTATTTTTATGGTTAAACCTAAAACGCTATTGCATGACAAAAAACATTACGCAAGACAATCTCATCCGTTACATTTATCAGGAAACTACCGAAGAGGAATCCAGCTTAATTGAGGAGGCATTGGCCGGCGACTTTGAGTTAAAAGAATTATACGACTCATTGTTGGAAGGCAAAGCCGAGCTCGATAAGGTGCGGATGAGCACGCGGCAGGAAGTGGTAAACAAAATAATGGACTACAGCAGCAGAACCGCTCCACAGGAGCATGCGCTGTAAAATCTTGAGGGTCTCACTCAGTGAGGCTCTCAAGATTTTAAAAAGCTCTTCGGAAACGAGGGGCTTTTTTTTGTGCTCAGGTGTTCGAGTGCCCGCCTGCCAGCAGCACATGCGCCATGCGTCGGCCGGCAGGTTCACGTGTTCGTGTGTTCACGTAGCTGCGCAAAGATTCTTGCGCCAGCCCGTTTATTATTCTTTATTCCTTGTTCAATATTCGATATTCTCCTACTACGGCCAATGCTCAAGTGTTCAAGTGTTCAAGTGGCTGACGCGAAAGTTTTTGCGCCAGCCCGTTTATTATTTTTTATTCCTTGTTCATTATTCGATATTCCCCTATCTTAGTCTTCTCCAATTATTTACCATGAAAATTAAATTCTGTTTATTTTATTTCTTTTTATTTAAAGGCATTTTAATTTTTGGGCAGGCGCCGGAGATTGAATGGCAAAATTCAATTGGTGGTAGTTTAACTGACTGGGGCAGCGCTTGTTTTTCTAAGAATGGACAATATGCAATTGCCGGTGGTACATTTTCAACAAATGGTGATATAGTCGGGCATATTGGTAGCATTGATTTTTTATTTCTTTTACTGGATTCAACTGGTATTATTGAAACACAGAAATGTTACGGTACTTCTAATGCAGAATCTGTAGTTTCAATGGCAGCTTTGACCAATGGTGGATTTATACTGGGAGGATATCATGCCGCACCTCTTAACCCCGATTTTTATATTGCAAAAATTGATTCAGCTGGAAATTCTGTATGGATAAAAAGTTACGGCAGTGAAGATGATGACGGGGTTGAATCCATTATTGAATTAAATAATGGAAATTTTATTGCTGTGGGATATTCAGATTCAGAAGGTGATGATGTTTCTAATCACTATGGAAGTGATCTTTACTCTGATTATTGGGTTGTTAACCTGGATCCTGATGGTAATATTAATTGGGAACACAATTACGGAGGAACGCTAGACGATAATCCATTGTCAATAAATGAGACGAAGGATCATGGATTAATCATTACGGGATATTCAACATCCAATGATATTGATGTTAGCGGTAACCATGGAAATCGAGACGGCTGGGTTGTAAAAATTGATTCAGTCGGTGTTATTCAATGGCAAAAAAGTTATGGCGGAACACTAGATGATTATATTTATTCAACGGTAGTATTAAATGACGGATCTTATATTTTAGCTGGCTTGTCTGGCTCCTCCGATGGAGATTTAACGGATCATATCGGACAGGATGATTGTTGGATAATTAAAATTGATTCAACTGGGGAAATTATATGGCAAAAAATTTACGGGGGAACCTTAGATGATGAAGCATGGAAAATTCATCAAACTTTTGATAATGGATTTATTGTCTGCGGAAGGTCCGAATCGAGCGATGGTGATCTGACGGAAAATAAAGGCGGATTAGATTATTGGGTATATAAGGTTGACAGCATTGGAACTATGGAATGGCAAAAATCTTTTGGCGGTTCAGAATTAGATGTGGCTCATGACATAACACAAACTATCGACTCCGGATATATTATCACTGGTTGGGCCAATTCCGATGATGGCGATATAATCGGGAATCATGGTGGTACGGACTGTTGGACAATCAAATTGAAAAAAGAATGTATCAATGTTTCGTATTATTCTGATATTGATAATGATGGTTTCGGCGACCCTGCTTCTTTTACCACTAGTTGTTTTTATCCGGATAATTATTCGTTAAACTCACTTGATTGCAACGATTCAGATTCAACAATAAATCCGTTGGTTGTGGTGGATTTTTGTAATTTGATTGACGACAATTGCAATGGTTTAATTGATGAAGATGCAATTTATATTACTTATTATTTCGATTTTGATGCTGATGGTTTTGGGAATATTTCGGTCGATTCAATTTCCTGCAACGAGCCATTGAATTATGTTTTAGACAATACCGATTGCAATGATTCAGATTCTTTAATTAATCCTTCTGCAATGGAAATCTGCAATACCATCGACGATAACTGCAATCTATTAATTGATGAAGATTTGCCATTATACATATTATATGCAGATTATGATGCAGATAATTTTGGAGATGCGGATAATTTAATTAATTCCTGCCTTGATTCAATTCCAGGATATATTTCCGATTCCACAGATTGCGATGATACGAATCCATTAATATATCCGGGAGCAGAAGAAATATGTAATTATCTGGATGATGATTGTGATGGAATTATTGATGATAATCTTTCTTATTTGCATTCCTATGAAGATGCAGATGCTGATAATTTCGGAAATATAGAAATTGACTCTCTTGCATGTGATATTCCCGATGGATATGTAATTGATGATTCCGATTGCGACGACACCAATCCCTCCATCTATCCCGGCGCTCCGGAAATATTAAATGGCTTAGATGATAATTGCAATGGGTTGATTGATGAAGGTTTGGAAATTAATGATCAATTATTATCTGCAATTAAAATTTATCCGAATCCTGCTACTGATCAGTTATTTATCGAAACAAGTTTGCAGGAGAATTTTGAAATTGAAATTTTTGATGCGAGAGGAAGAATTGTTTTTAATTCAATATTTAATTCAAACACAAATATTTCTCTTATTAATTTTTCTTCGGGAATTTATTTCATGAAAATAATTTCAGAAAATAGTTTTGCCGGAATTAATTTTATAAAAGAATAATCTCTGCCCATGAAATTTAAATTCTGCATATTTTATTTCTTTTTATTTAAAAGTATTTTAGTTTTCGGACAAGCGCCGGAGATTGAGTGGGAGAAATCTTATGGGGGAACTTCAATTGATGAAGCATATTCAATATATCAGACAAGTGATAGTGGTTATGTTATGGCTGGCCTTACACATTCGGATGATGGTGATATAACATTTCATTATGGCCTCAGTACCGACTATTGGATAGTAAAAGTGAATAAATTCGGAATTATTGAATGGCAAAAATCATTTGGTGGGTACGAATGGGATTATGCAAAATTTGTAGAGCAAACAAATGATAATGGTTATATTATAGCAGGGTGGACTTATTCAATAGATGGTGAAGTATCAGATAATCATGGTCAATGTGATTATTGGATTTTAAAACTATCTGATTCGGGATTCATTGAATGGAAGAAATCGTATGGCGGATCGAACGTTGAAGATGGATGGTCCATACATCAAACTTCAGATGGCGGTTTTATTGTCGCGGGCGATGCTCATTCGGTCGATGGTGATTTAACAGAAAATTTCGGAGGTGGGGATGTCTGGATTTTAAAGTTGAATGAAGATGGTGATATCGAATGGCAAAAATCTTATGGGGGTAGCAATTTTGATTATGCCTGGTCATTGGCACTAACTTCTGATGACGGATATGTCATTGGTGGAATGTCTTCATCAAGTGATGGCGACCTGACAATTAATAATGGCGATAATGATTATTGGATTTTAAAACTTTCAAGCGATGGAAGTATTGAATGGCAAAAATCCTATGGAGGATCAGGTGAGGATCGTGCAAATTCAATTCAGCAAACATTTGATGGGGGATATATAGTTGCAGGTTGGACTATTTCAAATGACGGAGATGTTTCAGGAAATCATGGGAATTATGATTTTTGGGTATTAAAATTAAATGCAGAAGGTGGCTTAGAATGGCAAAAATGTTATGGTGGTTCTCAAATAGATGCAGCTTCTTCAGTTCATCAAACAATTGATGGAGGATACATTGTTGCAGGTGGATCAATTTCAATTGATGGGGACGTGACAGGTAATCACGGAGATCATGATTTTTGGGTCGTTAAGTTATCACCCACCGGGAGTTTAGAATGGGAAAGATCTCTTGGCAGTTCAGGATTTGACGGGGCAATTGATATCAATCAAACTTATGATACTGGTTATATTGTTGCTGGGTATGCTTCATCGAATACGGGCGATGTTTCAGGCAATCATGGAACAATGGATTATTGGATTGTCAAACTAAAACCGGACTGTATAGTTACTGGCGTGGAAGATATATGTAACGCCAGCGACGACAATTGTAACGGCTTAATTGATGAAGATGCAATATTTATAAATTATTTCTCCGATTTGGATGGCGATGATTTCGGTAATATTTTAAATGATTCACTTTCCTGTTTTGAATTAGCCGGATATGTAATCGATTCCACCGATTGCGACGACACCAACCCTTCCATCTACCCCGGCGCTCCCGAAATATTAAATGGACTGGATGATAATTGCGATGGATTGATTGATGAGGGTCTGGAAATTAATAATCAATTATTATCTGCAATAAAAATTTATCCCAATCCTGCAACCGATCAATTATTTATTGAAACAAGTTTGCAGGAGAATTTTGAAATTGAAATTTTTGATGCGAGAGGAAAAATTGTTTTCAATTCAATAATTAATTCAAGTTCGAATATTTCTCTTATTAATTATTCTTCAGGTATATATTTCATTAAAATTATTTCGAAAAATAGTATTGCCGGAATTAATTTTGTGAAAGAATAAATTCGTATTCATGAAAATCAAATTCTGTTTATTTTATTTCTTTTTACCGGCATTTATATTCGCTCAGGCTCCCGGTGTGTTAGACAGCACATTTAGTGAGGATGGGAAATTGATAATGGCGATTGGCAGCGGAGATGATGCAATTTATTCCATTGCTGTTCAGGATGATGGAAAAATTGTTGCTGCCGGCAAATCCTTTAATGGATTGAATGATGATTTTGTGGTTGCAAGATTTCTTTCAAGCGGAATTCCGGACAGTAGTTTCGGTGAGGATGGAATTGTAATTACACCGATTGGCGATGATTATGATGCGGCCTGGTCTGTTGCCATTCAGGGTGATGGAAAAATTGTGGCCGGCGGAACAACTCATAATATTATAAATTTTAATGAATTTGCTTTAACACGTTATAATACAGACGGAACATTAGACAGCAGTTTTGGTGAAGATGGAATCGTAACATTCGCCATCAACACACATTATATAGATGTGATACGTTCGATTGTAATTCAGCCTGATCAAAAAATTCTTGCGGCAGGATTTACATGGAACGGAACGATTGGCGATTTTGCACTGGCAAGATTTAATCCGGACGGCACCATTGATACAACATTAAGCGGCGACGGAAAACACACAACTAATTTCGGATCAAATAATGACGGCGCTTATGCAGTTGGTGTGCAGGAAGACGGAAAAATTGTCGCCGTTGGATATTATACCTCACCGGGTGTTTCCTATGATTTTGCAATTGCACGTTATCAAACATATGGCAGCTTAGATGATTCATTCAGCGGAGACGGAAAATTAATTACACATATCCCGACCGATACAAGAGAAGCAAATGCAATGGCCATTCAAACAGATGGAAAAATAATTGCAGCAGGAAGTGCGGGAGTTGATGCAGATGTGAATATGGATTTTGCTTTGGTGAGATATAATTCAAACGGAACACTGGATTCAACATTTAATGATACCGGAATTGTAAAGACTGCATTAAGTGAAGGATGGGATCAAATTCAATCAATTGTTTTACAGGAAGACGGAAAAATTGTCGCCGGTGGTTATTCAAAATTTGGAATTGAGAATGGCGATTTTGCTTTGGCAAGATATAATACCGATGGAAGTCTGGATACGATTTTTGGAGAGAATGGAATTGTAAGAACAGATTTTGAAACACAGGATGATATTATTTTTTCATTAGCACTGCAACCGGATGGAAAAATAATGGCCGGCGGCTGGACCTTTGATGGAATTAATATGGATTTTGCTTTGGCGAGATATGGATCTGAATTTGTGATCTGCTCAGATTCAATTATTAATCAGCCTGCGGATATGGAAGTGAATACAGACAGCACTGCATATTTTTATGTTGTTAATTCCGATACTGCAATATCTTATCAATGGCAGAGTGATTTTGGTGGAGGCTGGGAAAATATTATTGATGGAGGTCAATATGCAGGTTCAAATAATGATACGTTGTTTATTTCAGATGTTACGCTTGCAAATAATAATCAGAATTTCAGATGCATTGTTGGAGATGCGCCATGTTTAGATACAACAGCAATTGCAATTCTTGCTGTAAATGAATTACAATCTGAATTAAATCAACAAATTAAATCTGCAATAAAAATTTATCCGAACCCGGCATCTGATCAATTATTTATTGAGACTGGTTTAGAAGGAAATTTTGAAATAGAAATTTTTGATGCAAGAGGTCAGAACATATTTAATCAATCTGCAAATTCAAATATTATAATTCCGATTGATCATTTTTCAAATGGAATTTATTTTTTGAAAATGACAACTGAAGATGGAGTAGAGGGGATTCGTTTTATTAAAGAGTAATCGTGAGGATCTCACTTGGTATTTAATATAAAAGATCAAAAGTCTTAATCAGATGTGAGATTTTAAAAAATAATTGGAGTGAGGTTCTCACGTCATCGAATCGTGAGGACCTCACTAAGAGAGTATTATTTGAAAAGCAATTGTTCAATTAGAGCGAGGCCCATACATTACTTAGCGTGAGGTCCTCACGAATTTTTTTAAAAAACTTCCTTTACAATCTTTCGCATCGCATCCACATTTCCCATCGTATAAAAATGCAGACAGGGTGCACCTTTTTTTATGAGTTCGCGGCTTTGTTCAATGCACCATTCCACACCGGCTTTTTTTATTTCTTCAGGTGATTTACAATTTTCAATCGTATCACTTAATGCATCGGGAATATCCACATGAAATGTTCTTGGTATCGTATGAATTTGTGTCGCAGACGAAATGGGTTTAATGCCGGGAATAATCGGAACCGTAATTCCTTCTGCACGACATCTGTCCACAAAATCAAAATATTTCTGATTGTCAAAAAACATTTGCGTTACGATATAATCTGCACCCGCATCTACTTTTTGTTTTAAATATTTTAAATCACTTTTAAAATTCGGGCTTTCAAAATGTTTTTCGGGATATCCCGCAACACCGATATTAAAATCTGTTTTATATCCCTGAATGGAATCTTCTTCCAGATATCTTCCATGATTCATATTCACCACCTGTTTTACCAGATCACTTGCATATTTATGCCCGCCGGGTTCAGGGGTAAAATCTCGTTCACTTTTACTTGCATCCCCCCGCAACAATAAAACATTATCAATACTCAAATAACTTAAATCGATCAAAGCATCTTCCGTTTCTTCTTTTGAAAATCCGCCGCAGATAATATGTGCCACTGCATCCACTTTATATTTAAATTGAATGGCCGCACAAATTCCAACCGTGCCCGGACGTTTGCGGATAAATACTTTATCAAATGTTTCATCTCCCCTCTTTTTAAAAATATATTCACTGCGGTGGTATGTTACATTAATAAATGCAGGATTGAATTCCATTAATGGATCCAATACCTCATGAATATTCTGAATACTCTTGCCTTTTAAAGGAGGCAATATTTCAAACGATAATAATGTGCGGTCGGCTTTATTGAGATGATCGGTTACTTTCATTGTGAGTGGCGAGTGATGAGTGCCTTTATTATGGTTTAATAATTTTCTGATTTAAATTGCAAATATACATGGTGGGGGTTTAATGACGGTGGGTTGTATGATGCGATTGGATTCATAAACAAACGAATAAATTCGTTCAACTGCGAATGGTTATATAAACCCACGACTGAAGTCGTGGGCTGGGTCGTGGGCTGGATCGTGGGCTGGGTCATGAAGAATGTAATATGCGACGAATGAATTCGTGGGTTAGATTTGCATTATGAAAATTCTCTTACTCGGAGCTGGTGGACGTGAACACGCACAGGCATGGATGATCAGCAAATCACCGCAATGTGAAAAATTATATATCGCTCCGGGTAATCCTGGCACTATGCAATACGGCGAAAACGTTCCCATCGCCACTACCGATTTTCCTGCACTCGCAGCATTTTGCGCCGGTAATAAAATTGATCTGGTGGTTGTTGGCCCGGAAGATCCGCTCGTAAAAGGCGTGGTCGATTTTTTTGAAAATGATGAAACCGTAAAACATATACCGGTGATCGGCCCAAACAAATCAGCTGCACGCATGGAAGGCAGTAAAGCATTTGCAAAAGCATTCATGCTCCGGAATGGCGTTGCGACACCTGCTTACAAAGAATTTTCTTCAGCTGAAATAAATAACGCAAAAGAGTATCTCCGGGCACATGCATTACCTGTTGTATTAAAAGCAGACGGGCTTGCAGCGGGTAAAGGCGTTGTGATTTGTGAAACACATGAAGAGGCCATACATGAAATGCAATTAATGCTGCAGGGAAAATTCGGCGAAGCAGGAAATAAAATTGTTGTTGAAGAATTTTTGACAGGCATTGAATTAACCGTTATCATTCTGACGGATGGCGATAATTATCTCATCCTGCCTCCTTCAAAAGATTATAAAAAAATCGGCGACGGTGATACTGGATTAAATACCGGCGGCATGGGCGCTATCTCTCCTCCGCCATTTGCCACAAAGGAATTCATGGAAAAAGTCGAAGAAAAAATCATTCGGCCTACGATGGAGGGTTTAAAAAATGAGGGAATTATTTACAAAGGATTTTTATACTTCGGACTTTTTAAGTGCGGTGATGAGCCGTTCCTGATCGAATACAACGCACGTATGGGCGATCCGGAAACACAAGTTATCCTCCCAAGAATTAAAAATGATATCCTGGATTTATTTCAATCTGTTACCTCAGGCAATATTTCGGAAAAACATCTCGTTATTGACCCGCGAACTTGCGCAACCGTGATTTTAGCCAGTCATGGTTACCCGGGTGAATTTGAAAAAGGTAAACCCATTACCGGAATTGAAAACTGCGAAAATGCGCTTATTTTTCATGCAGGCACAAAGCTCGACGAAAACAACACACTCGTAACTTCAGGCGGAAGAGTACTTGCTGTCACAAGTTATGGAAATACCCTCGATGAGGCACTCACAAATTGTTATATCAATGCCGGAAGAATCTATTTTTCGTCCCGTTATTTCAGAAGGGATATAGGTTTTGATATTCTCTGAATTCCTTTTAGCACCACATTTATTTATTGATCTGATGGGTCACTTCTGATTTTATTTATAGACCTGTTGAGATAAGATTTTCTTGGAAATGGGTAAAATCTGTCACTTTTTTCATGCAACCAGAACAAACCGGGGGGCGTTTAGATATTGTAATCAGTTTAAAAACATTAAAAATCAAGAATTATGAAAAGAACAAGTTTAGTTATCGCGGTTTTGGCAATCGCATTGATCGGAACAACTTCATGCACGAGAGATCAGATGGATTATATTTCAATAACCGAAGCGGAAGGAATTATTCCCGGCACCTGGAAAGTAAATTACTTTGGTGATAATGCCGGTGGAACAGCCGATCAGTTTGCCAGTTATACCTTCACTTTCAAGAACGACGGAACGGTAACTGCAAGCACTGGAGCTGAAATTTATGAAGGTTCGTGGCTGATCCAGCCCAGCAATGATGCATTTTATGATCAGGAGATTGTCCTTACAATCAATCAGATGGACATTCTGAATCAGACATGGATGATAGCTGATATGTCGGAAGTTGGTATGCAGTTGGTCGATGCCTCGGGTGCAAGCCAGGTGCATTTTCTCAAATTATAAAGCATAGTAGGCTTGGTTTTGATAAGGAGGCTGTTTTTAAAAGCAGCCTCTTTTTTTATTTCACGAAACGAGATGAAATATTTTTATCAAACAAACGTTTGGTATGAATGAATTTAAATTTATCTTTGAATCATGCCTGTAAAAAAAATTACCAAATCCGGGATTATAGTTGAAGCACTCAAATTATTCCGGGCCCAGGGCTACCATAAAACCACAATGGCGGATATCGGGAATGCATGTGGCCTGCTGAAGGGCAGCATTTACCATTATTTCTCTTCGAAAGAAGACCTGATGAAATCTGTTCTCGAATTTCTCAAAGATTATTACCGCGAGAAAGTATTTTCCGTTGCCTATGATAAATCCTTATCTGCAAAACAAAAACTGCAATTGCTCGGTGAAAAAAGCATAGATGTTTTTGCAACCGGAGGAGGCGCATGTTTAATGGCCAATATTGCCATGGAAACAAATAATGTAGTACCTGAATTCAGGCAACCGATCAGAGATTTTTTTGAAGATTGGGTAAATGCACTTGCACATATTTTCAGTGAACAGTATTCACAGAAATCGGCACTGTTTTTTGCAAGAGAAAGTGTTTGTGCAATTGAAGGCGCTGCCATGATGATGCGCATTTACGACGATAAGGAATATTTAATGAAAGCGCATGAAATGATCATGGAAAAATTTGAAAAAGCGAGTAAAGAAGCGTTGATTAATTAGTCCCGATAGCTATCGGGATGCCAATTAGTTGATTTGCTAATTAAAATAAAAACACATGAACAGAATTATTAGAAAAGTTGCCGTGCTTGGTTCCGGTGTAATGGGTTCCAGAATTGCATGTCATTTTGCGAATATTGGCGTGCAGACAATTTTACTGGACATCATTCCGATGCAATTGACTGAAGAAGAAAAATCAAAACCTGCATTGCGGAATAAGCTTGTAAACGATTCGTTGCAAATGGCGGTGAAGCAAAATCCCTCTCCTGTTTATGCGCAAAAAGTCCTGAAAAAAATCACGACTGGAAATTTTGAAGATGATCTGCAAAAAATAAAAGAATGTGATTGGATCATTGAGGTCGTAATTGAAAATCTTGAAATCAAAAAACAATTATTTGAAAAAGTGGATGCGTTGCGCAAACCCGGAACATTGATCACATCAAACACATCGGGTATACCAATTCACCTGATGGCAGAAGGCAGAACTGAAGATTTTCAAAAACATTTCTGCGGTACACATTTTTTTAATCCGCCCCGCTATTTAAAATTACTGGAGATCATTCCCTCTCCGAAAACGGATTCGGTCGTTATAGATTTTTTAATGGATTACGGAGATCGCTTTTTAGGGAAAACAACTGTGCTCTGTAAAGACACACCGGCTTTTATTGCAAACCGAATCGGTGTGTTCAGTATTATGGCAGTTCTGAAAGTAATGGAGAAATTGCAATTGTCCATCGATGAAATTGATTTGCTGACAGGGCCTGTATATGGCCGGCCAAAATCTGCAACATTCAGAACGGCTGATGTTGTTGGAATTGATACGCTTGTAAAAGTCGCTAAAAATACATTTGATGATTGCCCCCAGGATGAGAGCCGCGAAATTTTTAAAATACCTTCCTATATTGATCATCTCATTTCAAATAAATGGCTCGGCGATAAAACCGGACAGGGATTTTTCAAAAAAACAAAAAACGAAAAAGGCGAATCAGAAATACTTTCTCTCAATCTGCAAACACTCGAATATCAAAAATCTACAAAATCAAAATTCGCAACACTCGATGCGGCAAAACCAATTGATGATTTAAAATCAAGAATAAAAATTTTACACGCAGGGAATGATAAAGCTGCGCAATTCTACAACGAAGTATCTGTTTTAATATTTAAATATATTTCTTTCCGTATTCCTGAGATCGCAGATGAATTATATAAAATTGATGATGCAATTAAAGCCGGCTTCGGTTGGGAACTCGGGCCTTTTGAAACATGGGATTTACTTGGTGTTGAAAAATTTATTTCCCTCATGGAAGCTGCCGGTGAAAAACCAGCCGGTTGGGTATATGAAATGATCGCTGCAGGAAATACATCTTTTTATAAAACAGAAGGCGGTAAAAGAAAATATTACGATATAACATCAAAATCCTATTTACAGATCCCGGGAACAGATGCTTTTATTTTACTCGATAATTACAGGACACAACCAGCCGTCTGGAAAAATGCAGGCGCAACATTGCACGATATCGGTGATGGAATTTTAAATCTTGAATTTCATACAAAAATGAATGTGATCGGCAGCGAAATTCTGGAGGGTATAAATAAATCAATTGAAATTGCTGAAAAAAATTATCGCGGTCTTGTGATCGGAAATGAAGCACAGAATTTTTCTGCAGGTGCAAATATTGCGATGATGCTCATGCTCGCCATCGAACAGGAATTTGATGAACTTGATATGGCCATCCGCATGTTTCAAAATACCGTTGCTCGTGTTCGCTTCTCCGGTATTCCTGTTGCACTTGCACCGCATGGTTTAACATTAGGCGGCGGATGCGAAATGACTTTACACAGCGATATCGCCGTTGCTGCAGCTGAAACTTATATTGGCCTTGTTGAAGTTGGTGCCGGATTAATTCCTGCCGGCGGTGGCACAAAGGAATTTGCTTTGCGTGCATCAGATAAATATGTAAAAGGCGATATTGAAATTCCAGTATTGCAGGAAATCAGTTTGAATATTGCAACAGGTAAAGTTGCAACATCAGCAAGAGAGGCATTTGAAATGGGAATATTGCGCAATGGCCTGGACAAAGAAATTACAAATTCAAACAGATTAATTTCTGAAGCAAAACAAGCTGTGCTTGAAATTGCGGAAAACGGATATACACAACCTCAACCAAGAAACGATATTAAAGTACTCGGCAGATCTGCACTTGGAAGTTTTTATGTTGGAATTGCATCGATGCGTATGGCAGGATATATTTCTGAATACGATGAAAAAATCGCCAAAAAAGTCGCTTATGTTTTATGCGGTGGCGATCTGAGCCAGGCAACTGAAGTAAATGAACAATATTTATTGGACCTGGAACGGGAAGCATTTTTATCATTACTTGGAGAAAAGAAAACGTTGGAACGCATGCAGCATATTTTGAAAACAGGGAAACCGTTGAGGAATTAAGAGAGATATGGGAAATGAGTATTGAGTATTGAGACAAGTTCTTTATTACTTTAAGATATTTTTTTAACCCCTAAATATGAAGTTATGCATAACAAAAATGAATTAAAAATTTTAGACAAAGCAATGGATCTAGTCGAAAAAGTATATTTATTGACAAAAAAATTACCAAAAGAAGAAATTTATGGTTTGACTTCTCAAGTCAGAAGATGTGCCGTATCAATTCCTTCTAATATTGCGGAAGGAGCAGGAAGAAATTCAGATAATGAATTTATTCATTTTTTATCAATCGCAAATGGCTCATCATATGAACTTGAGACTCAACTTATGTTATGTGAAAGGCTTGCTTTTTTTCCCAAAGAGGATATTAAGAATATCAATGTTATTCAAAAAATGAATTATAAATTACAAAGATCTCTGTTAATAAAAAAATAAAGTAAAATCACAATACTCAATACTAAACACTCAATACTTTTTTTATGACTGAAGCATATATCATCGCAGGATTAAGAACAGCAGTTGGAAAAGCACCACGTGGTGTATTTCGTTTTATGCGGCCCGATGACCTTGCCGTTGAAGTGATCAGGCAATTACTTCAAAAAGTACCGCAACTCGATAAAGAAAGAGTGGAAGATTTAATTGTGGGAAATGCTGTTCCTGAAGCGGAACAGGGATTGCAAATTGCAAGACAAATTGCTGTTCGTGCACTTTCAAAACAAACTGCCGGAATTACGATTAACCGCTATTGTGCAAGTGGCGTGGAAGCAATTGCAATTGCAACTGCTAAAATAAAAGCGGGCATGGCAGATTGTATAATTGCAGGCGGAACAGAAAGCATGAGTTTAGTGCCGACAGCCGGTTGGAAAATTGCATTGAATTATGAAGTGGCGAAAGAGCATCCCGAATATTTAGTGGGTATGGGAATTACGGCAGAAAATGTTGCGAAAGAATTTAATATCTCAAGAGAGGATGCGGATTTATTTTCTTTTCAATCTCACCAAAAAGCAATTCATGCAATTGAAAATAATTATTTTAAAGATGGCATCGCACCGATTGAAGTTTCAGAAGTGTATGTCAACGAAAAAAATAAACGTGCGGAAAGAAAATATATCGTCGACACAGATGAAGGCCCACGCCGTGATACGAATTTAGAAGCTCTTTCAAAATTAAAACCGGTATTTGCTGCAAAAGGAGTTGTCACCGCCGGTAATTCTTCACAAACAAGTGATGGCGCTTCTTTCGTTATTGTGATGAGTGAAAAATTAATGAATGAATTAAATCTCCAACCCATAGCACGCATGATCTCCTGTGCGAGTGTTGGAGTCGAACCGCATATCATGGGGATCGGCCCTGTTGCTGCTATTCCAAAAGCGTTGAAGCAGGCCGGTATGCAATTAAATGATATTGACCTGATCGAATTAAATGAAGCATTTGCCTGCCAGGCACTTGCTGTAATTCGTGGCGCAGGACTCGACCCGGATAAGGTAAATATAAACGGCGGTGCAGTTGCTTTGGGGCATCCGCTTGGGTGTACCGGAACAAAACTTACCGTGCAGATTTTACATGATCTGAAAAGACTGAATAAAAAATACGGAATGGTGACAGCCTGTGTTGGCGGCGGACAAGGTATCGCAGGAATTTATGAACGGCTATAAAATTTATATTCAGAAATAAAATAAAAATCCACTAATTGTAAATTGTAAATCTCACAAAATGATCACTGAAAAAATAACAACAATAAAAGGCGGAGAATTTTTAATTAAAGAATCACAGCCTGAAGATATTTTCATTCCGGAAGAATTGAATGAAGAGCAATTAATGATCAAACAAATGACAAAAGAATTTGTGGAGACGCAAGTATTACCGAATCTCGACAGAATTGATGCGCATGAAGAAGGCCTGATGGCTGGTCTGCTGGAAAAAGCAGGAGAAATCGGGATTCTCGGCTTACCGATTCCTGAACAATATGGTGGCTTCAATAAAGATTTCAATACGATTTCAGTGGTTACAGAAGAAACCGGTGCGGCACATGCATTTTCAGTGGCGTATGGTGCACAAAGCGGAATCGGCACTTTACCTATATTATATTTTGGGACAGAAGCGCAAAAGCAAAAATATTTACCCGGACTTGCAGCAGGAAAAATTCATGCAAGTTATTGTCTTACCGAACCGGGAAGCGGAAGCGATGCATTGGCAGCAAAAACAAAAGCTGTATTAAGTGAAGATGGAAAAAATTATATTTTAAACGGACAGAAAATGTGGATCACCAATGCCGGCTTTGCAGATATTTATATAGTATTTGCAAAAATTGACGGCGATAAATTCACAGGTTTTATTGTGGAAAGAAATGCACCCGGATTTACGATCGGTGCTGAAGAAAAAAAGATGGGAATTAAAGGATCATCTACTTGCCAGATATTTTTTGAAAATACTCCAGTTCCCGTAGAAAATGTTTTAGGTGAAATCGGAAAAGGACATTTGATCGCATTTAATATTTTAAATATCGGACGATATAAATTATGTATCGGGGTATTGGGTGGTTCCAAATCATTGATAAATATTTCAGTAAAATATGCTAATGAGAGGATGCAGTTTAATGTGCCAATCTCATCCTTTGGTGCAATCCAATATAAATTAAGCGAACAGGCGATCAGAACATTTGCGGCTTTGAGTGCAACATACCGCACAAGTGATTATATCGACAAAAAAGAAAAAGAATTAATGGCCGCCGGTGCCGGTTTTGAAAAAGCATTATTGGGTGCAGCAGAAGAATATGCAATTGAATGCGCCATATTAAAAGTACTCGGCAGTGAGGTATTGGATTATGTTGTTGATGAATGCGTACAGATCCATGGTGGAAATGGTTTCAGTGAAGAATACCCTGCTGCAAGATCCTATCGTGATGCAAGAATCAACCGGATCTTTGAAGGCACCAACGAAATAAACCGTTTGCTTACCGTTGATATGTTATTGAAGCGAGCACTAAAAGGGAAACTCGATTTAATGACACCCGCAATGAGTGTGCAAAAAGAATTAATGTCTGTTCCAGATTTTAATTCAGAAGAAGAAGGATTATTTTCAACAGAAGTAAAAACAATCCGGAATTTCAAAAAAGCAATTTTAATGATAGCAGGTGCTGCTGTTCAAAAATTAATGATGCAACTTGAAAAAGAACAGGAAATATTAATGAATGTTGCAGATATGCTTATCGATCTGTATGCCGCCGAATCAATGTTGCTGCGTGTGCAGAAATTATATATGATGAAAGGTGAGACAGAAGCTGCAATTTATGGAGATATGCTGAAAGTATATATGACGGATATTGCAGATAAATTAAATAAAAACGGGAAAACCGCAATTTCATCTTTTGCCGATGGCGATGAAATGCGCATGATGCTGCTTGGATTGAAAAGATTCACAAAATACGAATTGACAAATACAAAGGATGCAAGAAGAAGGATCGCTGCGAAAATGATTGCAGAGAACGGATATTGCTGGGCATGAGATTTCAATTGCCTGCCCTAAATGATTAGATTTGGTGAACGCCCTTCACAAAGTCTAATCATTTTTTTATGCACCGAAGAAATTTTTTAAAAACCGGCGCCATTGCCGGCATTGGTTTTCCTAAATCATAAAAAAACAAATCCCATCCGAATTTTGAACAACGCTTTAATTCTTAATTTACAACTTGAATTTTCTTTGTAAATAAGTACGGCTTTTCATTATTGATGCCGGCTAATCTGGTAATATAGATGCCGGCCGCCAGCCGTGCATCATTGATTTGAATACTGCTGAAATCGTTTTCGATCGCAATTTGCTGATTCAGAAAAACTTTCCCTGCAAGATCAATTAATTGCAACTGATAGATTCCTTTTGGTAATTGAGATGTTTGAATCGTTATTTCATGGAATCCGGACATAAAAGCATTTACGCTGATTTCATCATATAGCATGCATGCTTTTGAAACCACGCCCAGTATTTCTGAAGTTCCATCCTGATTTTCCAAACTCAGCCTGTAGTAGGTTGCTTCACTATTTTCAAGAATGTACGAATAATCACTTGTTGAATTTGTATTTCCTGCAGCCTGCATGGTTGCCAGAAAATTATAGTGTATCCCGTCATCACTTGACTCAAGCAGAAAATAATTTGTATTTAATTCCTGTGCCGTTTGCCAGCTGATGATCGTATTATTTACATCACATGTTGCTTCAAACGAGAGCAATACCAAAGGCAGTAAATGTGTTGTCTGATCGATCAATGTCCATGTTCGGGTAAAGTCTATTGAATTAAACGGAACGCCGCTTACATAATTTGAAGTTGTATTTACGGTACCGCCAACCGGATAAATTTCCCAGCTGTCGCTTACATCTTCATACCGCTCGGCTTTTAAGTCGGCTTCTGCTATTGTATTTCCGATCGCTGTATGTTCCGCATCAATATAATTAAATTGAATTGTGCCGGATGGTTTCGTTGTATAAGATTGTGCATCAATCATCCAAAACCGATCGATCACTTCACTTGAATTATTTATAAACCCCATATTCGTCATGTTCAGCACACCGCCTGGTTTATAATTATTATTATCCCATGTCGGGCAATTATACGTTGAGAACTGCATATTACCCGCTCCTGCACCTCCGCCACTTATATTGAGTGAAAGCGGAATTTTATTACCAGAAGCTGTAGTAAAAGGTACAATATAATTTCCCGTTGCAGTTCCGATATTCCATTTAATGATATTGAATTCATTTTCACTTATGATATTTCCTCCGGTGCCCGTAGTTGTAATTGCATTTGCATTCGAATTATCTACAACAATATACACCGCATTATTCATTACAATATTTACATCGTTATTTAACACCATTTGTGTCTGACCTGTGCATTGGCCGGCATATAAACAAACCAGCAGAAAGCAGATATTTTTCATACCGGTTTATTTATTTTTTAATAATTCAATTTCTTCTTTCAGCAAATCAATTTGTTGCTGTTGCAGCTCAATCAGGTTTTGTTGTTCCTGCACAGCTTTTACTATCGGCACAACAAATTCTGCATAGCGCAAACCATAAAAATCATCTGCATTATCCGGCGTATCAACGCCACTGAAATCGTAACCGATATTTTTCGCCGCAGCCTCCACATCCTGCGCAATAAATCCGGAATAAATAATATTCGATTTATCGGCAACAGCCTGTTGATTTAAATTTGAATCCGCACTATTTAGCTTTTGATTTATTGCTGCGATATCAAGATGATATGTTACCGGTTTCAATTGTAAAATAAAATCGAGCCCCGGCACATTTTCAACAACATCCGTTTTAATTCTTCCGTCTGAAATATTCGTCCAGTTTGCATAGCCGCCAATACTTGTTACAGCTGCATCTCCGATACGTACCTGATTGCTTGCCGTTATTCTTGAACCATTTCCCAATGCTGTTGAATTATCAAAATTTGTCAGCACGGCCTGATCTGCATCATAACCCACAAATGTGCAATTAGTATTTGCATCATTAAAACTGCCCGAACTATAACCGATGCCCACATTAGAGTCGCCGGTTGTATTATTATAAAGCGCAGCATTTCCAACACCCACGTTACTAAAACCAGTTGTATTGGATAACATCGATGAAATCCCGGCAGCAGTATTTCCGCCACCGGTTGTTGTTGCATCCATACTCTGATATCCTATTGCAGTATTATTTGATGCAGTAGTGCTGTTATTTAATGCTTCAAAACCAACAGCCGTATTATTTCCTGCTGTTGTATTATTGAGTAATGCATAAAATCCGATTGCGGTATTATTATTTCCGGTCGTATTATAATTCAATGCATAAGCTCCCTGAGCAACATTATAAGATCCGGTAGTATTGTTATACATTGTCTGGTGCCCGTTTGCACTGTTCCATGTGCCGGTTGTGTTTGAATATAACGTCTGTAAACCAATAGCGGTATTAAAACTTGCAGTTGTATTCGTATACAATGCGCCATAACCGATCGCCGTATTTTGCGCACCTGTTGTATTTGTTTGCAAGGAAGAGGATCCGTAGGATGTATTGAAATTTCCAGTTGTTATTGAATAACCTGAATTAAATCCGGCAGCTGTATTATTATTTCCTGTTGTTGTTGCATATAATGCTGATCTGCCGATAGCGGTATTATTTGAAGCTGTTGTATTGTTAAACAATGCATTGCTTCCAATTGCAGTATTATAATTTCCGGTTGTATTATTATTCAGCGTTACAATTCCAATAGCTGTATTGTCAGCGCCGGTTGTATTATACCGCAAAGCATTATATCCCAAACCTGTATTATAATTTCCGGTTGTATTCGCATACATGGAATACGTGCCTACAGATGTATTCCAAAATCCTGTGGTGTTTGTCCGTCCGGATTGTGTGCCGATATAAACATTTTCAGCGCCTGTTAAATTTCCATAACCGCATTCCATTCCGATGAAAACATTATTGTATCCTGTTGTACTTGATAATCCGCAATCCGTGCCGATCATCACATTATTATTTCCTGTTGTATTATCATGACCGGCGCCAACACCGAAGAAATTATTTTTTTGTCCTGTTGTATTTGCCTGACCCGCATTCACACCGAAAAAAGAATTAAAGTTGGCAGTTGTATTTGCATAACCTGCATCTTCCCCGACAAATGTATTCCACATACCTGTTGTATTTGCACGTCCTGCTTCCTGACCGATAAATGTATTTTGCGTACCTGTTGTATTTACAAATCCGGAATTTGTTCCTACAAACGTATTATAACTTGCTGTTGTATTTTGCTCGCCTGCATCTGTACCGATAAATGTATTTTCAACACCGGTCGTATTATAGTAACCTGCATCCTGTCCGATAATTACATTTGAATATCCGGTCGTATTTGAATAACCGCTTTGTTCACCAACAAATGTATTTGAGAAAGAAGTTGTATTTGAATAACCGGATTGACGGCCGATGAATGTATTTAAATATCCCGTTGTATTTGCATATCCCGCACTTGTCCCGATGAACGTATTATAATATCCGGTAGTGTTTGCATACCCGGAAAATACACCATTTGTAACATTGCTGTATCCGGTTGTATTGGAATATAATGCTGCGAAACCAATTGCGGAATTTGAACCGCCTGTTGTATTCGCAAATAAAGAAGAAGTTCCAACCGCGGTGTTATAATTACCTGTTGTTGTTGAATAACCTGCAACGGACCCAACATACGTGTTTACATATCCGGTTGTGTTGGAAAAACCGGCGTAGGAACCAATGGCCGTATTGGAATATCCGGTTGTATTTGCATAAAATGCATGATCCCCTACAGCAACATTCGATGTTCCGTCCCAGAAATTTATTGCTCCCAGGCCGTTTGAATAAAGTGCCGAATCGCCGATTGCAATTAATCCGCCACGGCTTGTATTTGAATACAAAGCCGAATGTCCCAATGCAATATTTCCATAACCTGTGGTATTTGAAAACAAGGATTTATAGCCCAATGCAGAATTTCCATTTTTATGGATATAGCCTGCCTTGGTTGCATTGATGCGAAATTCAAACGGAACGTCATCAGTCGTCCCGAGAAAATTCGTTCCCGCAACGGTACCGGCATTTCCGGTTGTACTCCATCCGGCGGTTGCAGAAGACAGATTCACCCATATACTTCCGTTATAGTACCAAAAGCCGGTTGTGCCGTCGGTTTGATAAACGAGCAAACCCGTTGCCGGTGTGGTAATTGCGGTTTTTTGGGCAGCCGTCATCCGGGGAATCAAAAAACCTTTGGTAGTGGATTTGATCTCCAGCATTGCCGAGTTATCCGGTGTGGATCCGTCTGAATTGATCGCGATATTTTGTGCGTGGATCAAGCAAACAGGGAAGAGGATCAGGATGATTGTAAAGAAACGCTTCATATATCCGTGGTTTGAAATTGAGTGTAAAGAGACCTCAAATGCAGCCCCGAATCAAGGAGAAAAATTTTCAATTGTAGCAAGATTATGAAATCAACAAAGGCGGTTAAACTGGTGTTCAACCGCCTTAAAGTAAAGGAGCAGATCAAAAGGGTTCTGGAATTTTATTTGGTCTTAATAACCGGCATATCCTGTATAATTTTCCAGGTTTGATCTTCATTTTTAATCAATGAAATAAATGTTGTGAAATTTAATTTACTTCCTTCCATAATTACTTCTGCGGTAGCCGTTGATTCATGCACCATAATGTTCTGAATGGAAACAGAGCGTTTATCTCCACCCAGTTTCTTTTCCTTAATCAAATTGAGATAGGTTGATTTATCAATTACCTGTAATTGTGTTGAACCAAATGCCCTGTTCACCGCAGCACGGAAATGTGTGTCCAATACCTGATCGAGCAAAACCGTATCGCGGTTGTCGGCACCTTCCGCAAATTGATTTACAAGATTTGTAATGGATTCCTTGTCGCTGATTTGCGCCTGCACCATTGTGGTTGTGAGAATGATCACGGAGAAAATAATGACCTGATGTTTCATTGTTTTGTTTTTTAATGATGAATTGAATACGTATAATTTTATTGATGTGTATACTATTGATATTTCAACATTTTAAGTAAAAAAAATCAGCTCAGATTATCATAAATTTTATTGAGCACATTTTTAAAAGTTTCCATATCCTGTTTACTGATGCCTTTGATACCCTGCTTGCGCAATTCTTTTGCAAGCGGAATTATTTTTTCGACCAGGGTAATTCCTTTTTTTGTCAGAAATAAATTATAACTCCGCCTGTCGCCGTCGATATCACGGCGGTTCACCAGTTCCTGTTTTTCGAGCAAGTCGATCATGCGTGTAACAGATGCCGGGTCCTTATATGTGAGCCCTGCAATTTCCCGCTGGTTAATTCCTTCCTGCTCATAAATCCGTTTCAGAATCACCCACTGTTCCCCCGAAATATCCACGCCGTAAGAAGACAGAAATTTTTTGGACTTGACTCTAAACTGCCGTACCGTCCTTTCCAGGAGGTATAAATACACTTCGTCGAGTTTCAGGTCATTCATTGATACTGATATTATTGATATATCAACAAAGATAAAACAATCTGTTCCGGATTTCCAAATACTTTATAAAAAAAATAATTGCCTTTCCTCCAAATAAAAAAAGCCGCTCAAAGAGAGCGGCTTTAAATTCATTTATTCAGCTTTAATTATTGATAGCAATTTTTTCAGTGGAAAGCACTTTATTATCAGCATTAATAAACATTGCAAAATATACGCCTGCAGGAAGATCACTTACATCTACCGTCATTTTTCCTGCTGCGGGAGTCCATTTCACAACCTTCATTGTTTTACCTACGATATTCACTAATTCGAGGCGTTGAATATTCGCTGATGAAGAAGCAATTGCCTGCATTACATCAACTGCGGGATTCGGATAAACGTGAAAACTGTTTTCCATTGCTGAGGAATATACAGCAACGTTGCAATCATCATCCACACCCAATTTCGCTTCAAACATGCCTGTTGCTGTATAATTTGCGCTATCAGAAATACTGTAATACACAACTTCCACATAACCGCAACCCGGAATATCTTCAAGGTCTTCTGCACCGACAATATTTCTTGCATCAAATTTTACATAAACAGTTCCGGTTGTATCAGCTTTTACAACAAAAGGATCTCCGGGTTCATCTGCAGTATATAACCAGCACAATGTAAAATCACAAACTGATGTTTTCCATCCTTCAGGAATTTCATTTACTGTCCGCTTCCATGTCATCATTTGATCATCACCGTTATTTGTAAGGTTGATATGGATGTCAACAATTTCACTCGGTTCGCCAGTTTCGGTGGCCGACGCCGGATCCAGTATGATATTTTGAGCGTAAAATCCGAAAGAAGAAATTACTGCTGAAAGAAATAATAGCGCTTTTTTCATTCTTGTTTATTTAAAAAATCAGGTCCGCCTTAAAAATGGCGAACCTGATTCTATTAATGATTTATTTAACTACGTTTAATTTTTGTGTTTGTGTGCTATTCATTCCATCAGTAAGGAAATAAAAATACATACCGCTTTCGAGGTTGTCGAGGCTTAATACATAATTTGTTGTGCCTGCATTTACTTTCTCTTCTTTTACAATATTGCCGGCGATATCAGTTACTTTAATTACATAATCTTTGTCTACATGATTCATTGTAATATTTGTAGTTGAAGAAGCCGGATTCGGATATGCATTTCCCAATAAATTCTGAATTGCATGATCGAAATCAATTCCGTTTAATTCACCTTTGAAATATTGGTATGTTGCATCCATAATTGCATTTCTTACAGCTTCATCAGCTACCATCTCCAAACCAATTCCAAGATAAACGGTTTTGTAATCACCCGTTTCAGAACGGATACCACCAACTTTACTTGCAGTTGCATTGTATGTAAATATTTCATGTGCCTCATCAATATTACCATCCATTTCAATCTGATCAGGATAATAATAAGTAGTGCCATAAGGTTTGCTGATATCTGATTCTGCAGTTGCACCATACCATTCATCTTCTGCAACCGCAGTAAATGAAGTTGCACCTGAAGCAGCATCTGTTACGAAACCCGCATGTAAATAATTATTATAAAAATCCACTGCTTCCGGATAATAAATATCATATTCATTTACTTCCCAGCCTATATCCTGTCCGCAGATAAATAAATTACCACCGTTATCCAAAAATTCTTTTAACTGCATGATCCTGTCTTCATCTCCCACCAAAGCAGGAAATGTCCATGCAACGTTGTAATAAATATTTTTCACTTCGGTTAATGCATTATTTGTAAATCCTTTCTTCATTGTAAAATGTGAAGTAACTGCATAAGCCGTACTTCCGGCAGCAGATAATCCATCGGTGAAATAAGATTCGAAATCGTATGTATCATATGGTGATCCGTCGCCATAAGCAACTTCATTATTAACAATCAGATCAGTAACTCCGGAGATCACATAGAAATTTAAAGTTTGCGGAGTGAGTTCCGGATTATCGGGAAATTCAACTGTGATTTTATATTCACCGATTGCAGGTGTTGGCCCGACAGTTACATGCAGATCAACAGGTAAGCTTGCCAATGCATTTATTGCAACACTTGCAGTTGAAGTATATTCATTTCCATTGTACATGAATGTTGCTGACCAATCGCCCGGCTGAACTGCTTCAAGTGTGATATCAATATTTGCATTTGCATCTCCCAAATTGATAATATCACCTGAAAAATCCTGGCTTCCGCCGGCAGCGCCCTGTGTAAATGATGCGATAGATACCGGCACCACTTCAACAGCAGGATCTCCCGTTGCACCTGAATTTAAAACTTCTTTAGTCGAAGAATTTTGCACCCATGCAAGCGTATAAATTTCATCTTCATTATAAATCGGGTCAAGTTCATATGTATAATCAAATGATACCGATCCGCCTATAGCGGCAGGAGTAATTGTCACGCCGTCAGTTCCTGTAATTGATTCGCGGAATACATTCGGAAAAAATGTTTCTCCGTTTGTACCCGGAGGAGTTGCATATGTAATTTCTCTTTCTACAACTGCAGCTTTTAATTTATATGTACCGGCAGGAACTGTATTTACTGTTTGCACTTCAATATGCACATTGCGTGTTGTGCCTGTTGTTGTTTCAGAAACAAGAATTCTGATCGGGCTCGATTCGGTTAAAAGATTATCAATAATTTCCTGCGTTACGCCTGCAGGGCTTCCGATCTCAGTACCGTTCTGGAACATATCAGGAACGCCGGTAACTCCATAATAATCAACCATTGCATCACTTTCTGAAGAATTGAAATCATACATTTCATCAATGCCCGGCCATGAAGTATGATATGCTACGTGATGGACATTTGTCTCGTTTGCATAATATACTTCCTGAAAATATGGGTTCTGTGCTGCGCAAGGCCCGCAGGATGCCTGTGTGAAATGCTCGAATAAAGGATATTTTTTTGCATATTGTGCATAGCTGTTTGAGGCAACCAACGCAACTAATACAAACAAGGAGTAGACATATTTTTTCATTTGATGTAGATTTTAAGAATAAAGCTACAAAGTTAAGCCGATTTATTCAAAGGACTCCAGCGCTGACGCAGCCCTTTGTCATTTCATTGTTAAATTTTATGTGACGAACTTTGCTGTATGGAATACCGGAAAATTGATCTGGAAATCATCGGAGAGCTCAAAAAAATTGCAGGTGAAAAATATGTGTTCACCGATACGGAAAATATTGAAAAATATGCGAGCGATGAAACGGAAGACCTGCGTTATCATCCCGAAGTAATTGTAAAACCCCGCACGCCCGAAGAGATCTCTGCCATCCTGATCCTTGCAAATCGTTATTCCATTTCGGTTACACCACAGGGTGCAAGAACAGGCCTCAGCGGCGGTGCACTGCCGGTGCATGGCGGAATTGCACTGAGTATGGAAAGGTTTAATCAAATTCTCAAAATCGACGAGCGCAATTTACAGGTGATAACGGAGCCGGGGGTGATCACCGAAGTATTGCAGAATGCGGTGATTGAAAAAAATCTTTTTTATCCCCCCGACCCTGCAAGTAAAGGGAGTTGTTTTATCGGAGGAAATGTTGCAGAAAATTCGGGCGGGCCGAAAGCGGTGAAATACGGAGTTGTAAAAGATTATGTATTAAATCTCGAAGTTGTTTTACCCACCGGAGAAATTATCTGGACGGGTGCGAATGTTTTAAAAAATGCAACCGGTTATAATCTCACACAATTATTTATAGGCAGTGAAGGCACCTTGGGTATCATCACTAAAATTGTTTTAAAATTGATACCCTACCCGCCATTTAATTTATTAATGCTGGTTCCGTTTAAATCTGCACAAAAAGCATGTGAAGCAGTACCTGCAATTTTTATGGCGGGCATTACACCGAGTGCAATGGAATTTATGGAGCGTGATGCAATTGATTTTGTATTGCGTTTCAATCCCGATATTCAAATGCAGATCGGAGATGAAATAAAAGCCCATCTCATTATCGAAGTGGATGGAAATTCGAAAGACGTATTGATGAAAGAATGTGAAAGGATTGCAGAAATAGCAGAACAATTTGATTGTGATGAAATTTTATTTGCCGAAACCGAGCGGGAAAAAAATGACCTCTGGCGGATGCGCAGAAAAACAGGCGAAGCAGTGAAACAAAATTCTGTTTATAAGGAAGAAGATACGGTAGTGCCACGGGCCGAATTACCGGTTCTCTTATCCGGCGTAAAACAAATCGGAAAAAAATATGGATTTCAATCGGTTTGTTACGGGCATGCAGGCGATGGAAATTTACATGTCAATATTCTGAAAGGTGCACTCACAGATACCGAATGGAACGATCAGCTGCCAAAAGGTATCCGCGAAATTTTTGAACTGGTGGTATCGCTGGGCGGCACACTCAGCGGTGAACACGGAATCGGCCTCGTTCAGAAAAATTATATGCCTATTGCCTTTGATCAGACACAGCTCAATATTTTCAGGCAATTAAAAAAAATGTTTGATCCGAACCTGATTTTAAATCCAGGTAAAGTGACAGACCTCTGAGTGAAAATCAGGGAGAAAAATTTGATTTTTTAACTGCATTTATTTTAACTTTAACTATTGTCTTGCCGCAGGCCTCTCCAAGCCGAAAACCACACCGGCGGATATACACGATTCCTCTTTTGAAAGTACCACACGCAAAGCAATCGCTTTTCAATGAGGTATACTTATTTATGCATTCTGATTCTGATCGTTGAATTGTCGGTAAATTATCATGCAGCTTCTGCACAGGAATTTATCGGGATGCGGACGGATAATTATGCCGGATCGAATGGTATGCTGCTGAATCCTGCATCCCCTATTGCAGGTAAATTAGCATGGGATATAAATATTGCAGGTGTGGGTTTGTATGAGGATAATAATTATATCTCCATACCAACTCCCATGTTAAAATATATTTCAACATCCGACAGCATAATCGATATTGATTATTTCAATCCGAAAAAAATATACGGGCATGGAAATATTTTATTGCAATTGCCTTCCGGATTTGTAAAGACCGGTGATTTTGCCGCCGGCATTTTTTTCACAGGCCGTTCAGCAGGATATTTCTTAGCTGATAAACATCCGCCAACAACAACAGGATTAAAAGATATTCCGCTTTATACACCTACCGATATGCCCGGATTTAATGCGGGTATTCTGATTTGGGCCGAAGCCGGTTTAAATGGTGAAGTATCGCTCGAACAAAATTCCGTATTTGCATTGCATATGGGTGCAAATATTAAATATCTCACAGGGTTGGAAGCACTTGGTTTTGAAAACAATGAGCTATTTACATTTACAAAAGACACCGTCAATTTTACAATTTCACATTTTAATACTGATTTTAATTATACGAAAAATCTCGGCTCAAATTTATTATACGATAAATCAAATTATTCGGTAAACGGCGGCGGGATGGGAATTGATTTCGGGATGGTGTACGAATTACACAGAAAATCGAAATTTAATTATTCTAAAAATTTAAATTATACCTGGAAATTCGGTGCGTCATTACTTGATTTGGGATATATCAAATTCGATAAAAATTCAGGGAATTATCATTTGGAAGAGGATGCATCGTTTCTTGTTCAGAATATTGTTCTCGATTCGATAGATGATATTGATGAATTCAACAGAACAGGTTCCCGTTTATTATATGACCTCAGTTCGGCTTCGCAAAATGCCGATTATTTCACAATGATGCTGCCCGCAGCATTTGTTTTGACGGCCGATAAAAACTTTAATAATTCCTTTTATGTAAACGCACTGATCGTGCGCCGTATTCCGCGATTCGGCACCAACCTCATCGCCCGGGCAAATACGTTTGCGCTTACACCCCGGTACGAAAAAAGAGAATATGGCTTTATGCTTCCGCTTTCGCTGTATGAGGATAAAGAATTCCGGTTCGGCGCAGCCGCCAGGCTTTGGTTCGTAACCATCGGTTCAGATAATCTCCTCACATTTATCGATCAGAAAGATTATTCATCCATCAATATGTATATGAGCGTGAAAATCAATCCGTACTGGCTGATCGCAGAGAACAAGAAAAAAATTCTCGAGTGCCTGAAAAATATTACAGATAAATAATTACCACTTCAAAATTCCAAATACATTCTGCAGCGCAAAATAATTTTCTCTCCGTTTGCGTTATGCATAAAATTTCCGGAAACGATGCTTTTTTGTCGCTCATTTCCGGAAACAATTCACAACGTCACCCGTTTTCATACAACAAAATATAGAGCATGTTGAGAAATTAATTACCCAGGTCTCCCAGGACATTCATCAACACTCATTTAAGCAACACACGTATTTATTCACCCTCGAATTGTTTTGTATGAAAAAACTCATTGCACCGGTTTGCCTTCTTTTGAGCAGTATGTATTTTGAAGAGAGTAAAGCGCAGGAATTTATCGGATTAAGAACCGATAATTACGCAGGATCAAACGGCATGTTGCTCAATCCTGCAACACCTTTAAGCGGTGCGTTGCCCTGGGATGTAAATATACTTGCAGCAGGTTTTTCAGCGAATAATAATTATATCTATGCACCGGATCAGAATACGATTTCAATGATCGGATTGGCAGGAGAGAAAATTCCGGTTGCGTATTATCATCCCCAAAAAGTATATGCATACGAAAATATGTTTGTGCAATGGCCATCCGCTTTTGTGCGCATAAATGATATGGCGGTCGGTTTATTTTTTACAACACGCAGTGCGGGCTATGTAAAAAGTGAAAAATACACACCTGGTGTTCCTTCATATGATACAATTCCTTTTCATGTGCCGACCGATTTTCCGGCCTTAACCGCTGGAGTGATCAACTGGCATGAGATCGGTGTAAACGGTGAAATGGTATTGCTGGAATCATCTGCAAATGCAATTTATATAGGTGCGAATATCAAATATTTAATGGGTATGGATGCAATGGATTTTGACAACCAAACGCAATTTACCTACACGAAAGGCGAGCAAACTTCAACCATCACACCTGTTGATATGGATTTTTCCTATTCCACAAATTTTGGTTCAAATAAAATGGCGGACCTTTCGAATTATAAAATCAACGGCAGCGGACTCGGATTTGATGCAGGCGTTTTTTATGAAATTAAAAACGGATCTTATGATGATATGAAAAATCCTGCTGCCTATTCATGGAAACTTGGCGCATCATTACTCGATGTCGGTTTTATTCGTTTTAAAAGAAATGCAGGCGATTATCATCTGAGCTCTTCAGAAACAATTTCCATTTCCACTGCTTCACTCGATTCAATTGATGATCTCGATGAATTTAATTTCACAGGATCAAGAAATTTATATGATAATTCGTCGGCTTCACAAACAGATGCAGCATTTAATATGGCATTGCCGGCAGCAATTTCAATCAGCGCCGATAAAAATTTAGGGAGCGGCTTTTTTGTAAATGGATTAATTGTAAGAAGAATACCGCATTTTAATTCGAGTCTGGTAGCAAGACCAAATACGCTTGCAATTTCTCCGCGATTTGAAAAAAGATGGTTCGGATTTACTTTGCCGATGGTTTTATATGAAGATAAATTCTTTCACCTCGGCTCTGCCGCTCGTATCGGTTTTTTAACTGTTGGTTCGGATAATATTTTATCCTGGTTTGTGAAAGATGATTATACCGGATCAGATATTTATGCCGGAATAAAAATAAATCCGTTCTGGTTAAATAAATCGCCGAAAAGTGCAAGGCAATTGGAATGCCCGAAGGTTTGGAAGTGAGGAGGGAGAAGGCAGAAGGGAGAATGCGTCTCGACAAATTTTGAGTGTTCTATAATATTTGCATATCAATAAATGATTGAGCGTTCCACTTTCCGCCTGACGGCAGACTAAGGGGGATGATGTAGAAAAAGATTTGAAGAATTGAAGGGAGAAGGCAGAAGGAAGAAGGGAGAAGGGAGAAGGGAGAAGGGGCTGGCGCAGGAAATAAATTATGAATTAATTAATGATTGAATTTGAAAAGCATAAAAATGAAATTTTACAGGGAATCAAATTTCAAATCTTGATTCTTGATTCTTGACTCTTGATTCCTGACTCCAATATTAGCCTGTCTGATGTATGAACCTGCCGAAGGCAGGCAAGTTGTGAATGGGAACTGCCGGAGCTGAACTAACCGGCAGTTTTTTTTATTTCTGTTCTCCCGTAATAGCAGATGTGGGATATCTGATTTGAATTTGATAAAAATCAAGTACTTATTTATCCGCCTGATTTCCTTCCACAACAATTACGAATTCTCCTTTCGGTTCTTTCTTTTTAAAATGCAGAATTAATGCAGATAAATTTCCTCTTGCTGTTTCTTCAAATTTTTTTGAAAGCTCTCTTGAGACGCTTGCTTTCCTGTCGCCGAAAAATTGCAGCATTTGTTCGAGTGTTTTTACAACTCTGTATGGTGATTCATAAAATATCAAAGTACGGGATTCATCCTTGAGTTCTTTAAATTTCGTTTCTCTGCCCTTTTTCACCGGAAGAAATCCGATAAAAATAAATTCATGATTCGGCAATCCGGAATTAATTAATGCCGGAACAAATGCAGTTGCGCCGGGCAATGTTTCTATTTCAATTTGATTTTCTATGCATGCACGCACCAGTAAAAATCCGGGATCGGAAATACCCGGGGTTCCTGCATCAGAAATCAAAGCAATTTTTTTACCTGCTTTCAATTCCGAAACCATCCGGTCGACGGTTTCGTGTTCATTAAATTTATGATGCGAAATTAACTTGGTAGAAATTGCATAATGCTTCATCAAAACAGAAGAAGTGCGGGTGTCTTCCGCAAGAATGAGATCCATCTCTTTTAAAATACGCACCGCCCTGAAAGTCATGTCTTCCAAATTCCCGATCGGTGTTGGTATGATGAAAAGTTTACTCATACTTTGCTAATGTACCAATGTACTAATGTACCGATGTAATAATGTGCCAATGCGCTAATGTGCTAATCGGCTAATCAGCTAATCAGCTAATCAGATTTGATGTATAGTGAATTCGTAACTTTCCATGATCGGGTTGGCAAGTAATTTTTTACATGCTTCATCCGCTGCTTTTCTTGCTTCCGTTTCATTTGCCGCATCAATCATTAATTGAATATGTTTGCCGATGCGCACATCTTTGATCATTTCAAGATGTAAATTTTTCATACTGCCAGCAACCGCTTTACCTTTCGGGTCGAGCAATTCTTTTAAAGGCATGATATTGATTTCTGCTTTAAATGCCATTTTCTGCTAAATTTTTTATGATGGATAAAACGATATACAATAAGATTACAAATGGAATTACTAAAAATAAAATATGAAAGACTGCAAGGCCGAGAAATATTGAAACAGCTGATAACAAGAGCAAACCCATCAGCCATTGATTTCCTTCAAGTCTGAACGATGTAATTTTCAAACTCATCATTGGCATGCCGCTCACCATTAAATAACTGAATAAAACAGTGATAAGCATCAGTACCCAATTCGTGGTTAATAATGTATCGAGGCCGGCTTCATTGCGCAATGCGATCATCGGTAACGACACAATAATAAGTGCCATGGAAGGGGTTGGCAATCCGCGAAACGCACTTATCTGATTTTTGTCGATATTAAACTGTGCCAGTCTCCATGCAGCACAAAGTGTTAGTAAAAATCCGGTTGCATAAAATAAAACCGGATAATCAAATGCGTTGTAATTCGAATAATATGATCTTGCAATCATTTCGTACATGATCATACCCGGAACAAATCCGAAGGTTACCATATCGGCAAGCGAATCGAGTTGTTTGCCGATTGCACTTTCAACTTTTAATAATCTTGCAATAAATCCGTCGAAGAAATCAATAATTGCTGCGAGAAAAACACAATATACCGCCATATCGATCTCACCCATATCCACCAGAATATTTTTTTTCGCATCAATGATCACCATATGATCGTTGAACAAAAAAACAATCGCCATGCAGCCGAGAAATAAATTGAATAATGTAAGAAGATTGGGTAAATTTTTTATCAGGCGCATGTTGATTAGCAGATTAGCTGATTGGGTTTAATGTGTTGCAAAAACATTTAATGTTAAATAAAAACTCCTGATTTATTTTCAGCCGATCAACTCAATGCTAATTTGTTAACAGAATTCATTATTTCTTCAATCTCCTCCACATCTGCCGGTGTATCCTGCATAAAATCATATTTTGTTCCGTCTTCCATCAGCATAATATCATTTTCGATGCGAATACCGATTCCCTCTTCGCGGATATAAATTCCGGGCTCACATGTGAGCACCGCACCTGCCGGTACCGGTTCATAATGATTGCCTATATCATGCACATCCAATCCTAAAAAATGGCCGGTGCCATGCATGAAATATTTTTTATAAGCAGGATTTTCCGGATCTTGGTTTTTAATATCAGTTTCAGAAATCAATCCCAATCCCTTCAATTCACTTTCCATCACTTTACCCACTTCCGCGTTAAATTCTTTCAGGATCATACCAACATGCATCATATTGATTGCTTCACGCTGCACACGTAAAACAGCATTGTATACATCTTTTTGCCGCTTATTAAATTTACCGTTCACAGGAATTGTTCTAGTAAGGTCTGCACAATAATTTGCATATTCCGCACCGAAATCCATTAATATCAAATCGCCATCGCGGCATTCCATATTATTATCTACATAATGCAAAACGCATGCATTCGGTCCGCTTGCAATAATATTTCCATAGGCAGATCTTGTTCCGCGGTTGCGAATAAATTCGCTCACAATTTCAGCTTCCACTTCAAATTCCATCACACCCGGTTTTACAAATTGCATCACTTTGCGAAATGCTTTATTGGTGATATCGCAAGCTGTTTGCATTAATTCTCTTTCCCATAAACTTTTGCTTGTCCGCAATTTTGAAAGTATCGGAGCCGACCGTTCATATTTATGCAACGGGAAACGCAATTTCACATCATTTGCAAATCTGGTATCACGTGAAGGCACATGAATTTGAGCCCGATCATTTTCATTGCTGTTGAGATAAATGTTTTCCGCATGATTCATCAGCATATTAAATAATGCCATGAAATCTTCTTTCCAGTGAATGGTTGAAATACCACTGGTGTCTTTTGCTTCCTGTTCGGTGTATTTATGGCCTTCCCAAACTGCGATATATTCATTTGTTTTTTTCAGGAACAACGCTTCGCGGTATTTTGGGTTGGGGCTGTCGGGATAGATAAGCAATATTGATTCTTCCTGATCGATTCCCGATAAATAAAACAGATCGCTGTTTTGTTTAAAAGGATGAAATTGATCTGCATTATAAGGCATTTCGTCATTGCTGTTGAAAATGGCAATGCTGTTGGGTTTGAGATGTTTTACAAAATTGCTGCGGTTTTGGATAAACAGCTTTTGATCGATCGGCAAATATTTCATCGGATACGGATTTGAGATTCAAAGGTAAGAAAAACGATGGTTGGAAATCAGATCGTATACGGAAAGGTAAATTCATAACCCGCCGATTGAAAAAGAATTTCCCGTATCAGCCGTTAATAATACCCTGACTATTTAAAAAACATCCCCAACTTCTTCCCAGGAATATGTGTAATTCGCGGCTTCAATTGTTGTTAAAGAACCGGATTCGGTAATTGTGGTATTTACTGTTTTTTGAGACGGCAAACCGTTCTCATTCATTGAATAAGTAAAATGAGAACTCGTTTCAACTGATCCCCAGTCGAACATTTGTACGGTTATTTTATTATCGAGAAGAAATCCGGCCATTTTACCTGTATAAGGATATTTGCCAATCTGATTAAAATATTTTGTATCACTGTGATCAACATCCTGTAAATAAGTGTAATAACTTTTTGAAACAAGTGTGCCGGAAATTAAATTAAAAGTTGAATCTGAAATAAGATTATCGCCGGAATCGTATTTATAAAATGTTTCCGTTAGTATATATGAAGTGATCCCAACACCTGAAAATAATTCATGCATTTCCTGATGTATCAGTTTATAACCATCATAAGTATACCATGTTGTATCCTGATGATAATCCGTTTGAGTTCCGCCATTGCCGGAATGGAATTTCAAGACCGGAAATCCGTCTGCATTTAACAGATAAACAGTCGTATCATTTAAACCATAATACACTAAGCTGTCTGTGCCAATATATGCGTAATGTTCTGAAATGACTGTGTGATCACCCGTACCGGTGAGCCGTCCCGTCTGGTCGTAATAAAACACCTTGTCTGAATTATAAATCGTTTCCGAACCATTAGTAACATTTGAAACAAGGGTTTCAACTTCGAGGCGATAATTATCTGTAGCAATCTGTTCTTTCTTACAAGATGACAGAAATATTACAGAGAGCATAATTGAAATTATAATTTGTGATTTCATAGTTCTCAAATATATTATAAAGAATTGAAAAAACCAATCTCCTTCACCTCAAATTTTTTCATCTCACCGCCTGTTCTCAGAATTAATTTTCCATTTACATCTACCCCTTCAATTATTCCTGAAAATTCATTGTCTGCAGATTTGAATTTTCTCTCTTTTCCAATTCCATATAAATGCGTGTGATACAGATCATCCACCTGCTTAAAATCAAATCTACGGAGCATTAAATAGTAGTGTTCAATAGCGCCCGCTAATTTTTCCAGCACCGTTTGCAAATCAAAATCTTTTCCTGTGATCATTTTCATTGAAACGGGATTTGGAATTGCAGGATCAAATTCCGTTTGATTTACATTTAATCCCACCCCGATAATCGAATATTGCACGGCTGTTGTCTGAAAGCCGTTTTCGATCAAAACACCTGCAATTTTTTTATTGCCGGCATACACATCATTCGGCCATTTGATACTGATCGTTTGGCCTGTTATAAATTCTTCCACGGCAGATCGCACCGCCAGGGCAATTGCCTTATTCAGATAAAAAATTTCGGCCGGCAGCAGAAAGCCGGGTTTGAGTAAAATGCTGCAGGTAAGATTTTTTCCGGGCTCAGTTATCCATCCCGCTCCCAATTGTCCCTTCCCGGCAAATTGTTCATCTGTTACAACTACCAAACCTTCTGTGATCTTTTCTGTTTGAACATGGAGCAAATTGCGCAAATATGCATTGGTGGAATCCAGTCTTTTGAAATGCTGTAAGTCCCTGCCGATAAATAGTGTATCTGATAAAGGCCGCAAAAGAATTCGTAAATTTGTACGCAGAACAAAGTAAGTGAGAAAAAAAACAACCAAACCTCAAAAGGTAGTCGCCCCTGAACAATATTCGTTAAACGACATCGTCATTGACAGTATTCTCGATAAGAAAGGTGAAGAAACGGTAAATCTTGATTTAACGGCTCTTTCCGATGCAGTAACAGATTATTTTATCATCTGCCATGCAGATTCAACCACACAAGTGCGGGCAATCGGAAACCATATCGTAGATAATGTGTTTGAGAAGACAGGTATCAAACCCATCAGCCAGGAAGGATTCGATAATGCCGAATGGATCCTGATCGATTACCTGAATACTGTAGTGCACGTGTTTTATAAAGAAAAACGTTTTTTCTATCAGCTGGAGGATTTATGGCATGATGCCCGTATTTTAAAAGTAGCTAATTTGTAAAGTAAAGGATTATAACGAATGAGTATCGAACCAAATCAAAACAAGAATAAACAACAACCACCTCAAAAGAAATTCAATTTCTATTGGATATACGGGATCATTGCCCTGCTTTTGCTTGCGCTGAATTTCTTTCAGTGGGGAGGAAGCCCGGTTGAACTGAAGGACCAAAAGAAATTCAACACGCAAATGTTGCAGAAAGGTGATGTGAACCGGATCGTGATTGTAAATAACACAAGCGCCGAGATTTATATCAAAGAATCGGTTTTGGAAGAAGAGCCTTATAAAAAAGATAAAGTCCCGACAAAAGGTCCGCAATATAAAATTCCGATCAGCTCCTATGAATCATTCCAGCAAAATTTAGCTGAATGGCAGAAAGACTGGCCTGCAGAAAATAAGATCATCCCGGAAAGCGAAGAGCGCCACAATTATCTTGTGAGTATTCTCGGCTGGGTATTGCCTTTCCTTTTCATCATCGCCATCTGGATGTTCATCATGCGCAGGGTTACCGGTGGTGGTGGCATGGGCGGCGGCGGCCAGATCTTCAATATCGGAAAATCAAAGGCAAACCTCTACGACAAAGACACGAAAGTAAATGTCACCTTCAATGATGTTGCGGGACTTGATGAAGCGAAAGAAGAAGTGATGGAAGTGGTGGACTTTCTGAAAAACCCGAAAAAATATACTGCACTCGGAGGTAAAATTCCGAAAGGCGTATTACTGGTTGGGTCGCCGGGAACAGGTAAAACCCTTCTTGCAAAAGCAATGGCCGGTGAAGCACAAGTACCTTTCTTCAGCATTTCAGGATCTGATTTCGTTGAAATGTTTGTGGGTGTGGGTGCAAGCCGTGTGCGGGATCTGTTCCGCCAGGCAAGGGAAAAAGCACCGTGTATCATTTTTATTGATGAGATAGATGCGATCGGTCGTGCCCGTGGAAAAAATATGATCCAGAGCAACGACGAACGTGAAAATACACTCAACCAGTTATTGGTGGAGATGGATGGTTTCGGAACAGATAAGGGTGTAATTATTCTTGCTGCAACCAACCGCCCTGATGTACTCGATCCGGCATTATTGAGGCCCGGCCGTTTCGACAGACAGATCTCAATCGACAAACCGGATCTCAACGGCCGTGAACAAATATTCAAAGTGCATTTAAAACCGGTGAAAGTTTCCAAAGATGTGGATGCCCATAAACTTGCCGCCTCAACTCCGGGTTTTGCAGGTGCTGAAATTGCAAACGTTTGTAATGAAGCTGCACTGATCGCTGCGAGAAGAGGGAAGAAATTTGTGGATATGCAGGATTTTAATGATGCGATCGACCGGTCGATCGGTGGATTGGAGAAGAAAAATAAGCTCATCTCCCCTGATGAAAAGAAAATTGTAGCGTATCACGAGGCGGGCCATGCAATTTGCGGCTGGTTCCTCGAACATGCCGATCCGCTTGTGAAAGTATCTATCGTGCCGAGAGGAGTTGCTGCATTGGGTTATGCGCAATACAATCCGAAAGAACAATATCTCTATACCAAAGAACAGCTTATAGATATGATGTGCATGACTCTCGGTGGTCGTGCTGCAGAAGATGTGGTATTCGGAAAAATTTCAACCGGTGCACAAAACGACCTTGAGCGCATTACAAAAATGGCGTATGCAATGGTTACGATTTATGGTATGAACGACCGCATCGGAAATATTTCATTTTATGATCCGCAGCAGGACTACCGTTTCAGCAAACCGTATTCGGAGGAAACTGCGACGAAAATTGATGAAGAGGTGCGGAAACTGATCGATGAAGCGTATCAGCGGACAAGAAAATTACTCGTCGACAAAAGAGAACAACTCGAAATCATTGCAAAGGAATTGCTGGATAAAGAGATCATTTTCAAAGCAGACCTCGAACGCCTGATCGGTGAACGCCCATTTGAAGATAAGCACCATGAGCCGATCGTAAATGTGGAACAAAAAGATGCACCTGAAACAGAAGTGAAAAAAGATGCGATCAGCTACAGCGAAAATGGAAAACATACGGAAGAAAAGGGAAATGATTCAGAAATTGAAAACAAGGAAGAGATAAAATCCTGATTGTTTATAAATGATAGGACAAGGTTTGATAAATTGTAGAAATTTGTCAAACCTTTTTTAATTTTAAAAAACTCCCAAAGAGATCATCGCAGAGGGTATGGCCAAAATGTTATCATCAAAAGAAAAAATTCTCAGCAGCGTTCGCAGTGCACTTTTGCATCAGAATAAACAGCCGTTTCCGAATCTGGAATCAAACGATAATATTTACAATATCGAAAATGAACCACTCGAAATTTTATTCGCTCAGGAATTTTTGAAAGTGAATGGCGAATTTGTTTTTTGTGAAAATGAAAAAGAATGTGTTGATGCTCTGAAAGAATTAATCGGTCAGAAAGATTTAAAAAACATTAGCTGCTTTGAGCCTGAATTACATGCACTGTTCGACAGGCAGGCATTTATTAATTATGAAACGGAGATCCCTGTTACAAAATCGGAGGTGAGCATTGTGACGTGTGAAGCATTGGTTGCAAGAACGGGCAGTATTATTATTTCAAGCAAACAGGCAAGCGGCAGAACATTACCGATATTTCCTTCTGTAAATATTGTAATTGCATCAACAAAACAAATTGTTCTGGATATTCATGAAGGGATTGCCATGGTGCGCAAAAAATACGATGGTAATTTCCCATCCATGGTGAATTTAAATACCGGCCCGAGCCGTACTGCGGATATTGAAAAAACATTGGTACTCGGTGCCCATGGCCCGCGGGAAGTATATGTGTTCCTGATTGATAATTTCCCAATTCAATGGATGAATGAATCAACGGACTAATATTTATTTTGCTTCAGATTTTCATCTCGGTATTCCTGATCACGATACCAGCCTCGAACGTGAAAAAAGAATTGTGCGCTGGTTATATTCCATTGAAGATGATGCGAAACAAATTTTTCTTCTTGGAGATTTATTTGATTTCTGGTTTGAATATAAATATGTAGTACCGAAAGGATATGTGCGCTTACTCGGCAAGCTCGCCAATTTAAAAGATAAAGGAATTGATATCCAGGTGTTCACCGGCAATCATGATCTCTGGATGTTTGGTTATTTTGAAAAAGAACTCGGTATTCCCGTGCACAGAAAACCAATTCAATTCGAAGCAAACGGTAAGAAATTTTTTATCGGTCATGGCGATGGGATCGGCCCCGGCGACAACGGCTATAAATTCATGAAGAAAATATTCAACAGCAAATTCAATCAATGGTTATTTTCGTTATTGCATCCTTATATCGCTTTTAAACTCGGGCATTATTTTTCAGGCACAAGCCGTCATGCAAATCAGGAAGAAAAATTTTTAGGGGAAGGTAAAGAATGGCAGATATTATTTGCAAAAGATATCCTGAAGAAAGAACATGTTGATTATTTTTTATTCGGACACCGGCATATTGCAATTCAAATACCGATTGGCAGGTATTCGACGTTTATTAATTTAGGGGATTGGATCACGTATAATTCATATGCGGTGTTTGATGGGGAGAAAATTGAGTTGAAGTATTTTGAGAAATAAATTTACAGGGAGACGCAGAGACGCAGAGAAAAAAATTCACACCAAGGCGCTAAGACGATAAGAATAAATTATTTCTTGTTAATGCTGATTTGATTCGCAATCTCGTGCTAAGAGATCCCGGGTCAAGCCCGGGATGACATTAAGTTTTAATTAGAAAATAATCTCACTAAGAAAATCAAAGTCATTGCGGACGACCTGATCAGCAATCTCAACATAAAAAATCCCGGGTCAAGCCGGGATGACTTTAAGTTATTAGTTAAAATAATCTCTGGAAGGAAGTCAAAGTCATTGCAGACCTGATCCGCAATCTCAACATAAAAAGGTAATTTTAATTTTTGTTTTAATGATGAAACAATTCATTTTCATTTTATTTATTTTCAACTTTACCCATTCGTTTGCTCAGGATAGCCTGATTTGCAAACTCGATGTCCATGCTTCTTATTTCACCACCGACCAGTATCAGAACATTTATTTCATCAACTATCAGAATGAAATTGTGAAATACAATGTCCTCACAAAAGACTCAATCACATACAGCAACAAACAACTCGGCACACCGAAATATATTGATGCATCCAACCCTTTAAAAATTTTGGTTTTATATCCGGACTACAGTTCCATTGTTTTGCTGGATAAACAATTGGCCGCACTGAGTGTGCTCCAATTCAATTCGCCCCAAACCGGAAATTATTATAAACCGCTTGTCGCCTGCAAGGAAGAACAGGGCGACCATATCTGGATTTTTGATGAATTATCACGGAAAATTATTCAGCTCGATGAACGGGGAAATAAAATAAATGAAAGTGAAGTGTTCGATCAGTTGTTTGATGCAACACCGGATCCGTATCAAATAATTGCATCCGGACAAAAATTATATCTCTTCGATCCTGTTCTCGGTGTTTCGGTATTTGATATTTTTTCATCTTATATCACAAGTTACGATCTAACCGGAGATTCGTTCGCACAAATCATCGCCGATAAAATCGTTTTTATTTCAGGTGATGAAATTCAATATCACGATCTTGGTGCAACCGGAACTGAATCTTCAAAAATTTCTGATCCTGAAATATTGCAGGTGAATTTTCAGCCGGGGTTTGAATTTTACAGGACAAAGAATGCAATTATTGTTTTGAAGAAATAATGGTTCGACAAGTTCACCATGACTTTCGACAAGCTCACCATGACTTTCGCTTTTAAATTAAATTTTCTCCTAAAAAGATTGTCACCCTGAGCTTGCCGAAGGGCATTTCTTAATAAAAAACAATTGAACCTGAATTTATTGATATTAAATTCTACATTAGGCAATAAAATCAGTGCAAAACTGCTTCATCAGCGTCATCAGCGCCTGCCTGCCTAAGCAATGGCTCAAGCGTCGGCCGGCAGGTTCCTTTTAATTTTTCCTTTTAATTTTACATCTCAAATGGATCTGATTTCTAAATTGCAGGCAATCAAAGAGCGCTGGCTCAATATTCAGGAGCAACTGAGCGATCCGGAAATTATTGCGGATATGAAGCGGTTTAAATCGCTCAATAAAGATTACCGCGATATGGAACCTGTGGTGGAAGCATTTGAAAAATATAAACTCATTTTAAGTAATTATGCCGACAGCAAACATCTTCTAAATACGGAAAAAGATGATGAAATGCGTGAGATGGCAAAACAGGAAATCAATGAGCTGGAAATAAAAAAAGAAGAGATCGAAGAAGAAATAAAACAATTATTAATTCCGAAAGATCCCGAAGATGAAAAAAATGCCATCATCGAAATTCGTGCGGGAACAGGTGGTGATGAAGCTGCATTATTTGCCGCCGATTTATTTGATATGTATATGCGCTATTGCAATAAGCAGGGGTGGAAAACGGAAGTGATGAATACGAACGGATCGGATAAAGGCGGATATAAGGAAGTTGTGATTGAAGTAGAGGGGCCTTCGTCAGGCCATCCTTCGGCAAGCTCTGGAGTATACGGTAAATTAAAATACGAAAGCGGCGTGCATCGTGTACAGCGTGTTCCGGAAACAGAATCGCAGGGGCGTGTGCATACATCTGCAGCAACGGTTGCTGTTTTACCCGAAGCGGAAGAATTTGATGTCGAAATAAATATGGGCGATATTAAAGTGGATGTATTTCGTGCGAGTGGTGCGGGTGGTCAGCATGTGAACAGAACCGAATCTGCAGTACGCATGACGCATTTGCCAACCGGATTAATTGCAGAATGCCAGGACGAACGTTCACAAATAAAAAACCGCGAAAAAGCATTGAAAGTGTTGCGCACACGCATTTATGAAAAATTCTACAACGAGCACATGGATAAAATTTCCAAAGCAAGAAAAACGCTCGTATCTACAGGTGATCGTTCCGCAAAAATCCGCACATATAATTTTCCGCAAAGCCGTGTAACCGATCATAGAATTAATTACACCATTTATAATTTACCCGATTTCATGAATGGAAATATTGATGAATTATTAGATGCATTACAGGTCGCAGAAAATGCGGAGAAGATGAAAGTGGGGAGTAATTGAGAAGGAAGAAGTGAGAAGGGAGAAGGGAGAAATCGACGAAGAATAAATTATCTGTAACCTGGCGCATGATTCAGCCCGTGACTCTAGCCCACGACCATAGCCCACGATTTCAGTCGTGGGTAAAAAACAAATTCAATTATCACAAAATGGTTTTAACCATTTAATCATTTCGGTTTAATCATCTTCTCAAAACAAACACTATTTTCCACTCCCGCATATTGGCCGTAATTCGGGATGAGTTTATAACCATTCTTTTCATAAAGTGATATTGCATCTGTGAGTTGTTTGCCTGTTTCGAGAATACATTTTTTAAAAGATAATTCCGCTGCCCATTTTTCAAGTTCATTTAAAAGAAGTGTTGCAATCCCTTTTCCTCTTTTTTCCGGTAAGGTATACATGCGTTTGATTTCCATTAGTTCATTATCATATTGTTTTATTCCACCACAACCAACCGGCTGACCATTTTCATAAACCAAAACAATATTTTTAATTTTATCTACCTTGTTGAATTGATCATAAAATCCATGTTGCTCGCCATTTATTTTTGCGAGGTATTTGTCGAGTTGCTTTACGAGTAAAATAAAATTTTCATCATCGGAACTTGTGCGGATGAGACGTATCATTTTGCAAAAATATATTATGCAGGAATTCCGCAGTCAAAACAATTTAATATTTTAAAAATCTACTTTCTGCACTTTATCATGATATTTTAAATAAAGCGGTAATGCGGCAGATCCATACCAGTTATAAAGTTCCGTATTGAGCAATCCCGCCTGAATTGCCGGATCTGTTTTTAATAATTCGGCTGTTTCTTTCATTGATGCGTTAAAAATAAAAATGCCTTCGTATTGTTTTTCATTTTCAAATAAAGGGCCTGATACAATTAATTTTCCCGCTTCAACCAGGCTTACGATATTATTTAAATGCGCTTTGAAGATGCTGTCACGCTGCACCTGATCATGTATAACCGCATCTCCGGTTTTTAAAATCACCAGCGCATACATTTTCATTCCATACTGATCAGCACCCAGCGAATCAGCTAATTGCTTATCATATCCCGGACGCACAGATTGCGTAAATCCGATCAGCGTAAAAAACATAAATAAAATAATCAGATTGGTTTTTTTCATAACATACATTTCTTGTAAAACGAAAATACATATCTTCCCTCAAATCCCATCTTAAAACCCGGAACCCAAACTCTGAACGCTGAACTCCGAACACCGAACCTCAAACTCCGAACTCTGTACTTTCAAACCCCTCATCCCTTCATTACCTTTACGCCATGAAACTCTCAGTCATCGGCACCGGCTATGTGGGCCTGGTTACCGGAACCTGCTTTGCCGAAACGGGCAATAACGTGATTTGCGTGGATATTGATGCGGCGAAAGTGGAACGCATGAAAAACGGTGAAGTGCCGATTTATGAACCCGGGCTGGAAACAATTTTTCACCGGAATATCAAACAAGGCAATTTGCATTTTACAACCGAATTGAAATATGCCGTAGATCATTCGGATATTATTTTTCTTGCATTGCCTACGCCGCCAAATGAAGATGGGTCTGCAGATTTAAGACATGTTTTGGATGTTGCCGAAGAATTGGGAAAAATAATTTCTACCTATAAAATCATAATTGATAAAAGTACGGTTCCGGTTGGCACTGCCGAAAAAGTAAAATCACTCATTGCAAAAAATTGTAAATGCGAATTTGATGTTGTGAGTAATCCGGAATTTTTACGTGAAGGAATGGCGGTGGAAGATTTTATGAAACCCGAACGTGTGGTAATTGGTACTGAAAGTGAAAAAGCAAAAGAAATATTAAATCGTTTGTATGCGCCGTTTGTCCGCCAGGGAAATCCAGTAATATTTATGGATGAAAAAAGTGCGGAGCTCACGAAATATGCAGCGAATTCTTTTCTTGCCACCAAAATCACCTTCATGAATGAAATTGCAAACCTCTGTGAATTATTAGGTGCAGATGTGGATGCGGTGCGCAAAGGGATCGGCAGTGATTCGAGGATTGGAAAACGATTTTTATTTCCGGGTGCAGGATATGGCGGCAGTTGTTTTCCGAAAGATGTGAAAGCATTGCATCAAATGGCAAATCAGTCCGGTTATGCATTTAAAGTTTTGAAATCGGTGATGGAAGTAAATGAAAAACAAAGAGTGATTTTAATTGATAAAATAAAAAAGAAATTCGGTGAAGATCTGAAAGGAAAAAAATTCGCAATCTGGGGCCTGGCATTTAAACCGAATACGGATGATATTCGCGAAGCACCGGCTTTATATATTATCGAAGAATTATTAAATCGTGGATGCGCAATTCACGCTTTCGATCCCGAAGCAATGCAAAATGTAAAAAAAGAATTGGGCGATAAAATTCAATACGGCAATAATCAACTCGAAGTTTTAAATGATGCCGATGCATTAATTATTGTAACCGAATGGAGTGTTTTCCGCACACCTGATTTTGATGCAATGAAAAAGTTGATGAAATTACCGGTAATATTTGATGGGAGGAATTTGTTTGAACTTTCGGAGATGGAAGAGCAAGGGTTTTATTATGATAGTATTGGACGGAAATTAATTTCCTGAAATACAAGGAACACGCCCGCCTGCCGCAGCACATGGCTGAGCGTCGGCCGGCAGGGATGGAACGGATTAAACGCCTACCCGACTGGTGATTCAGGCGGGGATTTGCGCAGATAAACCTCGATCTTGAATAACGCCCCTCAATTATGAATAAATTTTATTAAGAGTTGCGGGTGGCATGAAAAAACGGCTGGCGGGGTGATTATGCCGCGTGGCAGCATCGTTTTTTCTTGATTTTTTTGTTACTTTTTTCATCAAGGAAAAAAGTAAGCGGACAAACAATTAAATTGCAAATCAAAAAATGAAACGAATTCTCATTACAGGAGCAGCAGGATTTTTAGGGTCACATTTATGCGATCGGTTTATACGAGAAGGATATCGTGTGATTGGTATGGATAATTTAATTACCGGCGATAAAAAAAATATCGAGCATTTATTTCACCTTGAAGAATTTGAATATTTCCACCACGACGTTTCAAAATTTGTGCATGTGCCGGGAGACCTGGATTATATTCTGCATTTTGCCTCACCCGCATCTCCAATCGATTATTTAAAAATCCCCATCCAGACATTAAAAGTCGGCTCACTCGGCACACATAATTTACTCGGATTGGCAAAAGCAAAAAATGCGAGAATTTTAGTTGCATCCACAAGTGAAGTATATGGAGATCCGCAGGTCCATCCGCAAAATGAAAATTACTGGGGCAATGTAAATCCTGTCGGGCCACGTGGTGTGTATGATGAAGCAAAGCGTTTTCAGGAAGCAATTACAATGGCGTATCATACATATCATAAATTAGAAACCAGAATTGCGAGAATATTTAATACCTACGGCCCACGCATGCGGTTAAACGACGGCAGAGTGTTACCTGCATTTATCGGTCAGGCATTGCGTGGTGAAGATTTAACTGTTTTCGGCGACGGCACACAAACACGTTCATTTTGTTTTGTGGATGATTTAATCGACGGGATCTATAAATTGTTATTGAGTGATTATGCGCATCCGGTGAATCTCGGCAATCCGGATGAAATAACAATTAATGAATTTGCGGAAGAAATAATTAAACTCACCGGCACAACACAAAAAATCATTCATACCGATTTACCTGTTGATGATCCGAAACAACGTCAGCCCGATATTTCACTCGCGAAAAAAATATTAAACTGGGAGCCGAAAATAAATCGCAGTGAAGGATTAAAAATTACTTACGATTATTTTAAAAATTTACCCGAAGAACAATTGTATAAAGAAATTGATCACAGGAAGTTTTAATATAAGCCAGGATGAGTGAGACTGCCGACTGAAGACTGTGGACTGTGGACTGACGACTGTGGACCGTGGATTATGAAATGGAAAATAAAGGCCAAGGAGTTTTCTTAATTTTACTAACACAAATAAAAAATGAGCTACATAGAGATCGCAAAAAACGTTTTGCTATTTGAATCTAACCAAATTCAAAGAGCGATGGATCGGCTGAATGAAGATTTTAATTCAGCAGTGGATGCGATATTAATTCACCCCGGAAAAATAGTTGTCTGCGGAATCGGGAAATCAGGTGCAGTTGCCGAAAAATTAACGGCAACACTTTGCAGCACCGGCACACAGGCGGTTTATTTACATGCAGCCGAAGCGGCACATGGCGATCTCGGCGTATATCAATCCGGCGACCCTGTTATTATGATCACCAAAAGCGGTACAACTGCAGAAATGCTGCGTATTATTCCATTCTTCAAAGAATCAAATTCAAAAGTAATTTCCATTGTAGGAAATTTAAATTCCGCCATTGCACGCAATTCGGATTTTGTTTTGGATGCAACTGTGGATCATGAAGCCGATGCATTAAATCTTGCACCCACCGCATCCACAACCGTTGCGCTTGCATTGGGTGATGCACTTGCAGTTGCACTTATGCATGCAAGAGGATTTACAGAAAAAGATTTTGCCCGTTTTCACCCGGGAGGACAATTGGGAAAAAATCTTTTATTAAAAGTGGAAGACGTCATGCATGAATTATTTGAAGTGGCATTGGTAAAAGAAAATCAAACTTTTCGTGAATTGATTATTGCCATGACAAAATTCAATCTGGGTGCCGCATGTGTTGTAAATGAAAAAAATAATCTGATCGGATTAATTACCGATGGCGATGTGCGCAGAAGTCTATTAAAAGATCTTGATGTAAACAATTCAACTGTTGCAAGCGTCATGACAAAAAATCCCATTTCCGTTTCGCCGCATGCAAGTTTAAAAGAAGCGGTTGATCTGATGGAAAACAGAGCGTCTCAATTATCTGTATTGCCTGTTGTTGAAAATGGAGTCTGTGTCGGGTTAATCCGGATACATGATATTTATCAGTCGTGAGATACTAGCCGATAGGCACTAGCTACTAGCCGCTAGCCACTAGCTGCTAGCTACTAGATACTAGATACTGGTACCAGCAATAATCAGCCAGCGGCATCTATTCAAACACAATCAACACCTGCCCCTTCTCAACATTTTTTCCTTTTGATACTTCAATGCTTTTTACTTTTCCGTCGCCGGCAGCTTTTAAAACATTTTCCATTTTCATTGCTTCAAGTACGAGTACGGCATCACCTTTTTTCACTTGTTGCCCTGTTTCAACCCGCACATCAATCACCAACCCTGGCATCGGGGCTTTTAATTCTCCTGCCAGAAATTTCGTAGCACTCGTGAGTCCCATCTGATCGAGCAACTGATCAAATTTGTCTTTCACATGCATTTCAAAAACAGAATTATTCACTTTCAGGGTAATGGTTTTCGCAGGATGATCTGCTTTCAGTAATTCAACAGAATATGATTTCCCGTTTTGCAAAACATGATAAAACCGGTCGCCCGTCCGCACGATATCGGCTAAAAATGCATTGCCGTTTATTATTGAACCATCTATTTCAAAGGTGGTTTTGCCATTTACTGTCACTTTATTCATAATTGATATGCGAATCTCTCCGGTTTGGCTGTTTATGAAAATTTCAAATGTGTAACTTTACGCACCCTAAAACGGGTTACTAAAAACAAAGCTATGAAATTAAAATTATTGGCAGTTTGCGGCTTGTCTTCTATTTTGTTTATACAATGCGATCCGACAAAAAAGATTTACAGTTCTGAAGAATATATGGGCGATATTGATACCAGTTATACAGGTTATGAAGATTATGATTATGAAGAATATGAAGATGAAGATTATTATGATTCGTATTCTGAAAACGATACGGTAATCAGCCCGTACAGCCCTGTTATATACATGGGAAGTGAAAAGAAAGTAAATGACCTTCTCCATACAAAACTTGAAGTGCGTTTTGACTGGAAAAAAGCGTGGATGTACGGCAAAGCAACACTTACACTCAAGCCATATTTTTATCCGACATCCGAATTAACACTTGATGCAAAAGGATTTGAAATAAAAGAAATAAGTATGGTGACTGCTACCGGTAAAACACCACTCAGTTATATTTATAATACAGACACAGTACCTGATACATTGCAAATAAAAATAAACCTGGGGCGCACGTATTCAAGAAACGAAGAGTACACAATTTTTATAGATTATATCGCCAAGCCCAATACATTAACTGAAGGCGGCAGTGCTGCAATTACTTCTGACAAGGGATTATATTTTATAAATAATGAAGAGCTCGAAAAAGATAAGCCGATGCAGATATGGACACAGGGAGAAACCGAAGCAACTTCCTGCTGGTGTCCTACTATTGATAATCCGAACGAACGTTGCACCGATGAAATATCCATAACGATCGAAGATAAATATCAGACATTATCGAACGGCACACTTGTTTCTTCCAAGAAAAATACAGACGGCACAAGAACCGATTACTGGAAAATGGATCTGCCGCATGCACCCTATTTATTTATGATGGCAATTGGTGAATATGCAATTGTAAAAGATAACTGGAAAGGCATGCCGGTAAATTATTATGTGGAGAAAAAATATGAACAGGATGCGAAAGCCATTTTCGGAAATACACCGGAAATGATTGAATTTTTCAGCAATAAACTCGGCGTAAAATATGCATGGCCAAAATATGCGCAAGTAGTAGTTCGTGATTATGTGAGTGGTGCGATGGAAAATACGACCGCAACCGTGCACGGTGAATTTTTACAGCAAACAGCACGTGAATTATTGGATGAATCAAATGAGGATGTGATTTCGCACGAATTATTTCATCAATGGTTCGGCGATCTTGTTACCTGTGAAAGCTGGAGTAATGTGCCGTTAAATGAATCATTCGCAACGTATGGCGAATATTTATGGCGTGAATATAAATACGGCCGTGATGATGCCGATCAGCTTGGACAAAATGATTTGAGCACATACCTCGATGAAGCAAGTTATAAGCAGGTTAACCTCATTCGTTTTAATTATGATTCACGTGAAGATATGTTTGATTCGCATTCTTATGCGAAAGGCGGAAGAGTGTTGCATATGCTGCGCAAATATCTGGGAGATGATGCATTTTTTGCGGGATTAAATAAATATCTCAACGATAATAAATTCAGCTCCGTTGAAATAGAAAATTTACGCCTTGCAATGGAAGCTGTAAGTGGAGAAGATCTGCATTGGTTCTTTGATGAATGGTTCCTCAACAGCGGCCATCCGTCTCTGGATATTTATTCGGAATACAACGAAGAAACCAAAACAATCTCAATTCATATTGAACAATTCCAGGATACAACCACAGCACCCATTTATACTCTACCGATTGACGTGGACATTTATGCAAATGGAAAAGTTGAACGCCACCGGATCCTGGTAGACAGGGCAAGACAGGAATTTACATTCAGCAGTGAAACTGCACCGGACCTTGTGAATGTGGATGCAGAAAAAATGTTGCTTTGCTATAAAACAGATAGTAAATCCGTACCTGAATATATTTTCCAATATAAACATGCACCGCTGTATTTAGACAGATATGAAAGTGTAGACTGGTTATCAATTGATCAGTTCTCCGATACATCTGCAAGAGCATTAATGGAAAGTGCATTATACGACAAGCATTGGGCAATCAGGGAATTTGTGCTGGATACATTGATGATAGATGCAACAACATCAACAGAAATAAAAAATAAAATCGTCGACATGGCGCAGCACGATCCAAAAAGTTATGTGCGTGGATCGGCGCTGAGAAGGTTATCGGAACTGGATGGAATTAATGAAGAAGAAATTTTACTGAATGCGATGAAGGATTCATCCTATTCGGTAATATCAAATGCCATGATCGCCTTATATGAAATTGATCCGGTGAAAGGTGTTGAGCAGGCGAGAAAATTCATGAAGGAAGATAATTTCAGTATTAAATATACAGTATTAAGTATTTTGGGAAATGAAGGAGTGGCGACAGACAATGATTATTTTCTCACAAAGCTTTCCGAATCTTCAGGATACGAAGCGTATTATGTGATGATCTATTATGAACCATTCCTGCAGCGAATGAATGATTCATATGTCATTCAAAAAGGTGTTGATGAATTGAAACGTATTGCTTTGGACGAAGAGAATTTCTGGATGTCGTACAGCGCACAAACGATTTTAACCGGATTGGTTACGACGTATGAAACCAATATGGAAACAGCAGATGAATTCACTAAAAAACAATATCAGATCTCAATTGATTATATCAATAAAGTACTTGAGGAGATCAATGCAGGTTCAGATTATTAATATTCCTGAATATTCATATTTAATCCGGTCAATTCAGATGAAAAGAATAAGTTAGATAAATCGCACACCGCTATAAAAAAGATAACGTCATTGCGGCCTTCGGGCCGCAATTCGTTTTTTAATAAGATGCCGATCAGTTCTACCTGCCGCTACTGATCCATGCGCTGCGACAGGCAGGCCCGGCATGAAAGGTTGTGAGTGGGATGAATTAAAAATAAAAGGTATTTCATCAAAACGCCTGCATTTCCACCAGCTTTGCATATAAACCGTTTTTCGCAATTAATGCAGTATGATTTCCACGTTCTGCAATTCTGCCATCCTGCATTACAACAATTTCATCGGCAAACTGAATCGTTGAAAGGCGGTGTGCTATAACAATAGAAGTGCGGTTCTGCATAAGTTTAAATAATGCATCCTGCACAAGTTTTTCATTTTCCGTATCAAGTGAAGAAGTTGCTTCATCGAGAATCAGGATCGGAGGATTTTTAAATATAGCCCTTGCAATGGTAATGCGCTGTCTTTCTCCACCGCTTAATTTACTTCCGCGGTCGCCGATAATTGTCTGATATCCTTTTTCAAGCCGCATGATAAAATCGTGTGCATTTGCCACTTTTGCAGCCTTGATCACATCTTCTTCATTTGCCTGATCCACCCCGAATGCGATATTATTAAATACCGTATCGTTGAATAAAATTGATTCCTGTGTTACAATTCCCAATTGATTGCGCAAACTTGTAATTCTTAAATCGCGGATATTTAATCCGTCAATTAATATTTCACCGGAACTTACATCATGATATCGTGCAAGTAAATCGGCAAATGTTGATTTACCCGAACCCGACGGCCCAACCAATGCAATCATTTTTCCTTTACCGATTTTCAGGTGAATGTTTTTCAAAACAGGTGTGTCCGCATATTGAAAACTTACATCTCGGTACTCCACTTCATGTTCGAATGTTTTAATATTTGTTGCATGTAAACTTTCCTTGATATTGATTTCCGCATCCATGATCACTTCAATTCTTTCAAGTGATGCAACACCTCGCTGAATATAAAAATATGAATTGGCAACATTGCGTGCGGGCCCGAGCATATTTGCAAACACCAAAATATAACCGAGGAAAACATCTGCAGTGAGTGCTTCATTTCCTTTAAGGATAATGCTGCCACCATAATACAATAATGCCGCAACCACCATCACGCTTAAAAATTCAATTAACGGGCTTGACACCTGCCAGCGGCGAAGTGCTTTTGTTGCAAGCGATTCAAGCTGGCGGTTCTCGCGAAGGAATTTTCCTTTTTGCTGACGCTCGGCATTAAATGCTTTTATAATACGCAAGCCCGATAAAGATTCTTCAAATAACGACATTAAAAATCCGAGCTGATCCTGTTCACGTTTTGATTTTCTTTTTAATGATTTTCCGATTCTTCCGATCACAAAACCTGCGACAGGTAATAAAATAATTACAAATAATGTGAGCTCAACACTGATCACCATCATCGCGGCAAAAAAACAAAGCATTGTAATCGGATCCCTGAATGTAGATTCAATTGTATTCATGATGCTTGTTTCCACTTCCTTCACGTCGGTACTCATACGTGCAATGATATCTCCCTTTCTTGTTTCACTGAAATAAGAAATAGGTAATTGCAGAATTTTATCGAATACACCCTGGCGCAATTCACGAACAACACCCGTACGCAGGGGAGCCAGAAAATAAAGTGCGAGATAGCGAAATATATTTTTCATGAAAAACATAATCACCACACCAATACTTACCAGCATTAAACCGGTATACTCGCCGTGTTCAGCCACATATTTTGAAAAGGAATAATTAATCGAAACCATCAGTTGTTTCACGCTCCAGCTGAATTCAGGTTTTGTTGCCGGCGGTTCCACTGTTTTAAATATGATCTGCAGGAAAGGGATCACCATTAAAATGGAAAATAAATTGAAGAATGCATAAAACAGGTTGAACACAAAGTTTAATATCGCATAGTATTTAAACCTGCCAACATATTTGAGAATCCTCAGGTAACTTTTCATATCGCGGTCAAAATTACAAAAACTACTGTCCGCCGGATGTCAAACCAGAGGGAAACTAATCGGGGCGTGGATGGGTTGAATCCTCTAAACATGCTAACTTAGCGCATTATGGATACGAGAAGGCAAAAGCAGATCGCACAGCTGATTCAGGATGAAATGGGCAGTTTCCTGCAACGTGAAGGAGCAAATTATTATGGCCATAAGTTCGTTACAGTTACTGAAGTTTCCATTACACCTGATCTTGCACAATGTAAAATTTACATCAGTGTATTTAATGATAAAGAAGCGCAAACCGTTGTAGATAAATTAAATCTCCATATCCGTGATGTGCGTGGCCGCTTTGGAAGAATTATGGCGAAACAGTTGCGTATTATTCCGGAGATACAATTTTTTCTTGATGAAACACTCGACCAGGTTTTCAGGCTTGAAGAAATATTTAAAAAAATTCACGAAGAGGATAAACCAAAAGAATCAGAAGATACAAATTCCTGAATTTAATTTATTCTGCAGATGAAATTTACTCTTCGCATTGCCTGGCGTTATATCTTTTCAAAAAAATCAACCAATGCGATCAATATTATTTCCGGCATTTCAATGACGGGCATCGTGATCGGCTCTGCGGCACTTATTATTGTTTTATCTGCATTCAACGGATTTGAAAATTTAGTACAGCGGCTTTACAGTTCATTTTATCCCGATATCACAATTACGCTGAAAGAAGGAAAAGTATTTGAAGCAGACAGTGCGCAGATCAATCAAATAAAAAATATAAAAGGTGTTGCCTACCTCACCGAAACACTGGAAGAAAATGCATTGCTTGCATATAATAAACAGGAACATATTGCAACAATAAAGGGTGTGGATTCGATGTACAGATATGTGACCTCTGTTGCAGACAGTGTATTTGTTGGCGATTATATTTTAAATTATAATTACCTTAATTACAATATCAATTGTGCGGTAATGGGAGCGGGTGTTGCTTCAACATTAACCGTTGGACTTGGCCTGGACAATACACCTGTGCAGGTTTTTATGCCGCGGCGTGGAATGAAGGGCGGTGGATTCAATCCGAGAAATACATTTATTCAAAAGGGAATTCAACCCATGGGTGTTTTCAGGATTCAGCAGGAATTTGACAGTAAATATGTGATCACTTCACTCGAATTCATCCGTGAATTACTGGAATATAATAAAAATGAGATCAGTTCAATTGAGATAAAATTAAATGAGAAAGGCAGCACTTCTTCAATAATTCCACAGATCGAAAAAATAATGGGTGAAAAATTTGAAGTGAAAAACCGTTTCATGCAAAATGAGTTTTTATATCGCGTTATGCGCTCTGAAAAATGGGCGGTTTATTTAATACTCACTTTTATTTTCATTATTGCAGCATTTAATATGATCGGTTCGATTGCCATGCTGGTGATCGATAAGAGAAAAGATATCGGTGTACTGCGTTCACTCGGTGCAAGTGAATCAACGATCAGAAATATATTTTTTGTGCAAGGTGTCTTGCAAACATTAGTGAGTATTACAATCGGTTTTCTATTGGCAACAATTTTATGCTGGCTGCAATTAAAATACGGATTTATTACGATTCCCGGTCAGGGGACTTTTGTAGTTGCCGCCTACCCGATATCGCTTGAATGGAAAGATTATGTGAATGTATTCCTCACAATTATTTTTATCGGGAGTATTGCATCTTTCTTCCCCGCATTATTGGCGGCAAAACAAAAATGGTTGTTTAAATCTGAATAGCTGGTTGATTAGCTGATTGGAATTATCGTTCAGGTATGAATATTTAATTTATAATAGTTGCCGCGTATTCGACTGCCCACTGAGACCGCCAACTGCCCACTGCGACTGCCTACTTTTTCCCCGCTTCTCTCCTCGCTTTTTTCTTTGCCGCATTCTTTTTCATTTGCAGATTGAGCATTTCCACCAATATGGCAAATCCCATTGCAAAATAAATATAAGCCTTATCTACATGTCCGCCCCAACCCTCAACGAGTAATGAAACGCCGATCAACACAAGAAACGCAAGTGCGAGCATTTTTACGGTTGGATGTTTATGAACGAAATTGCTGATCGGATCTGCCGCAAACAACATAATGATTACAGCTATGATCACAGCAAGTATCATTACCAAAACTTTTTCCGGTTCCACCATCCCTACTGCAGTAATTACAGAATCGAGTGAAAAAACAATATCGAGAACCAGTATTTGTAAAATGACCGAAGTGAACGAAGGGCGTTTTACTTCAGTCATTTCCGCATGGTCGTCGCCTTCAATTTTTTCATGAATTTCCGCGGTTGCCTTGTAGATCAGGAACAAACCTCCGGCAAGTAAAACAATATCACGTCCTGAAACACCGTGACTCCCGATTGAAAACAGGTCGGCATCCAATCCTAAAATCCAGCTGAGTGAAAGAAGCAGCAGCACACGGGTGATCATTGCGAGTGCAAGGCCCCATCTTCGGGCTGGCCTTTGCTGATTTTCCGGAAGTTTGGTTGATAAAATCGATATAAAAATAATGTTATCGATTCCAAGTACGATTTCCAGAACCGTAAGTGTAAGTAATGCGATCCAGGTATCACCGGAAGCAAATATGCTAAAATCGAAATAGTCCATTGTTTGAAAGGTTGCAACAAAAATCTGATATAAAATGTATTTATGCAACACGATTTATCCCGCAGGATAAATAAGAACCTGCAGCGACACAAAAATCACCTCATTTATTGCTGCCCCTGTATATTTTTGCATCAAGCTTCCTATCCTGAATGAACCGCAAGAACCCGATACGAAAATTATATATCACACTTTATTGTTTGTTTGCAACCACGGTTGTCGGCATTATCGGCTATATGCTCATCGAGGGGTATTCCTTTTTGAATGCCGTTTATATGACCGTTATTACCATTGCAACGGTCGGGTTTTCCGAAGTTGAACCACTTTCGGCTGCCGGAAAAGTATTTACAATATTTATTATTTTTTCAGGATTAGGGATTTTACATTTTTTCTCACACAGCTATCCAAATATTTTCTGGATGGTGATTTTCAAAGATATTTAAGGTATTATAAAATGATAAAAGAGATCAATAAACTCGACCGGCATATTATCATTTGCGGGTACGGAAGAAACGGAAGAGAAGCAGCACGCATTCTCACAAGAGGTAAAATGAATATTGTGGTGATAGAGGCGGACGCAGCAAAAGTTGAAGAAGCAGCACAGGAAATAAAATTTGTGTTGCATGCAGATGCCACTCGTGATGACGCATTAACAGATGCGGGCATCATGCGGGCGCATACAATTATCACAACATTGCCCGATGATGCGCAAAATGTTTTTGTTGTTGTTTCGGCAAAAGCATTAAATCCGAAAATAAAAATCATCAGCCGGGCAAATATTAATTCTTCCATTAAAAAATTAAAAAGTGCAGGGGCGGATAATGTAATTATGCCGGATAAAATCGGTGGAGCACATATGGCAATGCTTGTTACAAATCCGGATATTGAAGAATTAATCGACATTATGTCGACGCATTCGGGGGAAGATTTTTTAATTCAGGAGATCAGATCCGGTAAAGAAATACTTTTAGGTGATGCAGATATCTGGAAAAAAACCGGCGCCACAATTATCGGCGTTAAATTGAATACCGAAGAATATATTTTAAATCCGGCACCCGGGGTAAAAGTATCGCAGGGAGATGCGATTATTGCAATGGGTTCTAAAGCACAGATCTCACAGGTGCTTGAAATTTTTTCTTAAATTCACCGCTATATGATACAATCCGTTAAAGAAATCTATTTAAAAAATCTCGATGCATTGCATAATGAGATCAGCCTGTATACAAACGAAAATGATATCTGGACCATTCAGAATCAAATCAGCAACAGTGCAGGAAATCTTGCATTACACCTGATTGGAAATCTCAATTATTTTATCGGCACTTACCTCGGTGGAACCGGATATGTGAGAAACCGTGATCTCGAATTTTCGGATAAAAATGTACCGAAACAAAAATTGCTCGACGATATAAAAGCAACACGTGAAATGATGGATACAACTTTATCGGCGATGCGTGATGGAAGTGAGACTGCAATATATCCATCAGATAAATTCGGGGCGGAAAGAACAAATGCATATATTTTAATGTATTTGCTTGCACATCTGAATTATCATCTCGGCCAGATAAATTATCACAGGAGATTAATAGTGCAATAAGAATTATTTTTGAGTCAGCATAAAAAATTATGAAAGAAGCAGTTGTTGGAATTGATATCGGCGGCACCGGAGTAAAATTCGGGCTTGTTGATAAAGAAGGTAAAATATTGCTCACTTCGAAAGTGAAAACGGCGGAGTATCCCGAACCTGAATTAATTGCCGCGGCAATTCATAAATGGGCAGAAAAAGAGTCCCAAAAATTTGATCTTCAAATTGCCGGTGTCGGAATCGGCACGCCGAACGGAAATTATTATAAGGGCACCATTGAATTTGCACCGAATTTACCCTGGAAAGGAATTATTCAATTAAAATCAATTTTCGAATCTGTTTTTAAAACACCCGCTGCGCTTACCAATGATGCAAAAGCTGCTGCAATTGGTGAAATGTATTTCGGCAATGCAAAAGGGATGAAAGATTTTTTATTTATCACACTTGGCACCGGGCTCGGCAGCGGCATTGTTGTAAATGGTTCAATCGCTTACGGGTACGACAGCCTTGCCGGTGAAGTGGGCCATGTGATCATAGAAAAAAACGGAAGACAATGTCCCTGTGGAAGAAATGGCTGCCTCGAGCAATACGTAAGTGCTCCCGGTATTGTAAAAACCTATTATGAATTATTGCGCAATACAAACCTGGATGCATTTCGTACAAGTCTCGGCAATATGATCGATTCATCCGTTTTATGTGATAAAGCAAATGCGGGAGATGAAACGGCTTTGGAAGCATTTCAAAAAACAGGAGAAACACTCGGCCTTGCGCTGGCAAATGCTGTTTGTTTTACACGGCCGGAAAAAATATTTTTATTCGGCGGGCTCGCACAGGCAGGCGATTTAATTTTCAAGCCAACGATAGAAAGTTTCGAAGAAAATTTATTGCCGATCTATAAAAATAAAATTCCGATTCTGCCCAGCGGATTAAAAGAAAGCGAAGCAGCCATTTTAGGATCCGCTTCGCTTATATGGAATGAATTAAAATGAATTTTAATCAGGGTGTGATCACAAATTGTTTTGTAGTGGATTTTGTTTCCGATTGCATTTGCAATACATAAATTCCTGCAGGCAGTACATCAATTTCCAAAGTCATATTATCAGTGTAGTGCAACTGATTTGAAATTTGCAATTGTCCTTCTGTTGAATAAACTGAAATTGTTACTGATTCATTTTGCTGAAAAACATCTGTTGAAATATGCAATTTTTCTCCACTCACCGGATTTGGGTAAACCTGAATTGCATTTTCTTTTGCATGATCATATATGCCTGTATAACCCTCATCATAAAACCAATATTTTGCAGTTGTATCTGTTGAAAAATAATTAAACATCTGCATACCCATTTTGTATTCTCCCGCCCCTGTTAAATGTAATCCATCTGCACCCACGTCCAGCTCACAGTCCAGAAACAAACCATCTTCACGCGGAGTAGATCCGTCGGTCCAATGATAAGATCCCCAGGTAACCAATGGAATTTCGGCATCCGGATCACTGTAATCGTATCCCAATTCATTATTGATGACATTTTCAATGAACCATTTCAAAGCCCATCCATTCATGTAATCCCGGGGAAACATCAAACCATTATCCGTACCTGCATCGGGAACTGCATAACCGGAATATGCTCTTGCCGTTAAATAACAGATTTGCGTATTGGGAAATAAAATTTTTATTGTTTGAAGCAGATTGAGATAATCATTCACCAGACTCACTGCAGCTGCAGGAAAAGTTGTATCACCCGTTTCCGTATTTTCTTCTTCGATCCAGATTATCTGTACCTGGTCGGCAGTGAGCCCGTTTGATGATAAAATATCTTCCACGTGTTCCCAATAATCTTCCGATACATTATACATTTCCTGAATTCCAACTGACGGTTCGCTCACATTTAATATTGCGAGATCGTCATTTAACGGTTCAAATACTTCTGCGATTTCTTTAAACCGCTGAAATTCGGAACCCGGGTTGGATGCCCCGATTCCTAACATAACAATTCTTCCGTCGTCAGAATATTCGCCTTCATGATCGAGTGGTTCAATTGCCTGAACATGTTCAATACATTTGGTAAGATAAGCAGGCGGTCGTGTATTACTGCCACCCGGATACAATCCACCCATCACACCACGGTATTTATCGATACCAAGATCTGTGATCGGAATTAATCCGGTGTTGTCGTGTGTGCAATCTTTTTGTGTATACGCAATATTGCATAACGCAATGAGGAGGATAAGTGCGTAAAGCTTAGAGAGCATGCTTCTGAAAATTTAATTGGTTAAGAAAGCAGCCGGTTATTGTTTCGAGTTAAATGCGGCAATATTTATGCGATAGATTTATTGCGGGCTGATCGTAAAATAAGTAAAGGGCCGATGAAATTCATCTTGTTGCAGGACTAAGCAATTTTTGAAATTGCCAAAAGTTCAGAGTGCCGCAATCAATCCTTTGCAAATTTTTTTACGGCAAGGTTGTGGAACTATGCCACAACATGTGTAAGAATTCCTCAAATCTCCGCACCGTTTTATTGAAATCTCTATCTTCATGTTATGAAACAGCTCATAATTTGTTTACTCCTCCTGAGCACTAAACTGCACGCACAAAATTTCACACAATATGTAAATCCTTTTATCGGTACAGGCGGACATGGACACACGTATCCCGGTGCTACTGTCCCGTTCGGATTTGTGCAGCTGAGTCCGGATACAAGGCCTGATGGTTATAATGATTGGGATGGTTGCGGTGGTTATCATTATTCCGATTCAATAATTTATGGGTTTTCTCATACGCATTTAAGCGGGACAGGCGTAGCTGATTATTGTGATATATTATTAATGCCTGCTGTTGGAGAACCGAATATGGTCAATATAAAAAACAATGATCCGAAGCAGGGTTATGCTTCAAAATTTTCACATCAGAATGAAAAAGCAGCTGCCGGATTTTATGCTGTTTTACTTGAAGACGATTCAATACCTGTTGAATTAACTGCAAGTGCAAGGGTGGGAATACATAAATATGCATTTCGTAAAACGGATAAAGCAAATATTGTTTTGGATCTTACACACCGCGATAAATTACTGGAAGGTTCGTATATTGAAATTATTTCACCGACAAAAATTCAAGGGTTAAGGAGAAGTTCATCGTGGGCAAAAGATCAGTGGTTGTATTTTGCAATTGAATTTTCAAAACCATTTTATAATTCAGAAATTATAAGCGGTGATATAAAAATAAAAAATCAGGTGCCCTCCATTGTGAGCGGAACCCAATTAAAAAGTTATTTCCAGTTTACATCCGACGGCAAAACACCGGTTTATGTAAAATGCGCACTCTCCCCTGTATCATGTGCAGGTGCATGGAAGAATATGCAAGCAGAAATTCCGGATTGGGATTTTGAAAAGGTGAAAAAAAATGCAAATGATGTCTGGAATAAAGAATTATCAAAGATTGAAGTAACAAGCACGGAAGATTCAAAAAAATCATTAAGCGATTCCACAAACAAACTCGTAATATTTTATACGGCCTTATATCATTGCATGCTGGCACCCAATATTTACGAAGATGTGGATGGGAAGTACCGGGGGAGAGATAATAAAATTCACACTGCCGACGGATTTGATTATTATACGGTTTTTTCGTTATGGGATACCTACCGTGCAGAACATCCGCTCTTCACAATTATTGATCAGAAAAGAACGGCTGATTTCATCAATACATTTCTGAAACAATATGAGCAGGGCGGGCGCTTGCCTGTTTGGGAATTAAGCAGCAACGAAACCGATTGCATGATCGGTTATCATTCGGTAAGTGTAATTGCAGATGCGGCAGTAAAAGGAATAAAAGGTTTTGATTATAATGAAGCATATGAAGCAATGAAGCATTCTGCCAATCTCGATATCTACGGATTAAAATATTATAAGGAAAAAGGATTTATTGAGAGCAATGAAGAGCCCGAATCCGTTTCGAAAACATTGGAGTATAGTTATGATGATTGGTGTATTTATAGAATGGCGGATTTATTAAAATCATATGCAGATGTTGAAACCTTTTTCAACAGATCAAATTATTTTTTAAATCTGAAAGACGGCGATTTTGCACGACCAAGATTTAACGGAGGATGGTATTCACCTTTTGATCCATATGAAGTAAATTTTAATTATACGGAAGCAAACGCATGGCAATATTCAGCCTATCACCCTCAATCGGGATTATATATTTCTGAAACCTTTCTGGATAATTTATTTAATGCATCAGATAAAACATCAGGGCGTGAGCAATCTGATATTACCGGTCTTATCGGGCAATATGCCCATGGCAATGAACCGAGTCATCAGATTCCATATTTATATCAGTACGGACAAGCACCCTGGAAGATTGCAAAATATGTAAACAAAATTATTACGGAATTTTATCGAAACTCGCCGGATGGATTGATTGGAAATGAAGATTGCGGCCAGATGAGCGCCTGGTATGTGTTAAGTTCTATTGGATTTTATCAGGTTTGTCCGGGTTCACCACAATTTACTTATGGAACATCAGCTTTCGATAATGTAATTATACATCTTGAAAACAAAAATGAGTTTAAAATAAAATCCTTAAATAATAATGTTGAGAATATTTATTTAAAATCCATTAAGGTAAATGATATGCCTGAAACAGATTTCCAAATCAGCTATGATCAAATTATCAAAGGTGCCGAATTGGAATTTATAAAAACAAATAAAAAAGATGAAGCCTTTATTCCTAAATTAAATACAAATGGAGATCCGGGATCTCCCATGACAGCACCCATTATATATGCATCAAATTCAACGTTCAAAGATTCAATGCAAGTAATTATTAAACATGCAGGTGGAGGTTTAATTATGACAACTGATGGATCTGATCCTTTGTTAAATCCCACAATTCCAATTACACGAGATACATCGTTCTATATCTATGAAAATAAAATTATTCAGGCGATAAATTGTTATAAAAACGGCAAACTTGTAAATGGCAAACTTGAAGGTTGCTCAGGAGTTGTTACCGCCCATTTCTACAAAATCCCTCACAATTATAATTTATCCTATCTCACAAAATACAATTCGCAGTATACCGCCGGCGGAGATGTTGCATTAATTGACGGTTTAAGAGGTGGAGATGATTTCCGCACCGGGATGTGGCAGGGCTGGCAGGGAGAAAACATGGAAGTGGTTTTGGATCTCGGCAAAGAAACGGAAATTAAAAAAGCAGGTGCCGGATTTTTACAGGATGTGCGCAGCTGGATATGGATGCCGGTAAAACTGGATATTTATATTTCGGATGACGGTCAGCATTTTAAATTGCTGACAACAATAAATAATACCATTGCAAATAATAATTACGATTCAAAAGAAATTCAAAACCTCACAACCGAATTTCCTTCCGTTCAAACAAGATATGTAAAATTTGTCGCAACACAATTCGGCACCATCCCCGACTGGCATCCCGGTAAAGGCGGTGAGAGTTGGATATTTTGTGATGAAGTTTGGGTGGAGTAGAAGTGATGCTCTCACTTTTTTGTGAGGCCCTCACGAGTTACCAAATCGTGAGGGCCTCACGTGAGGCTCGCACTCCAAGTAAGGGTCTCACGAATTAGCCGGAACAAGACACTCAATAAATTTTGAGACCCTCACAAAAAGTGAGAGCCTCAAAATTTATTTCGCAACCACAGTCTGCTGCGAATATATTTCTTCCGTTGTTGCAATCTGAATTAAATACATACCATTCGAGATGGTAACCGGTAATATTATTTCTTCGGTTAAAATACCATTTAGCATTTCAGCACCTTCACTATAAATAATTTCTCCAATTGAATTATAAATATTTATAACGGGAAACTCATTTTGAGCTGAATTTGTATTGAGCTGGATAAATAAATTATTTTTTACCGGATTCGGATAAATCAGTAAACCAATTTCAGAAAAATCTTCTCCTTCTTTGCAGGATTTTGTTACAACAACAGAAGCAGAATTTTTTGTGCAGCCATTTATATTTGTTTCTTTCACATAATAAGTACCAATGCTGGTAGCTGTATATGTATTTAAAGTAGCGCCGGTAATAATAGCGCCGTTTTTATACCATTGATATACATCGCCGGGTTTATTTGCTGTTTTTAATACTACGGATCCGGCTGCACAAATATCAAGCGAACCCAATGCGGTTATAGATGGATTTGGTTTTGAATATACATTGCAGGCAATTGCATCAGATAAATCACTGCAACCACCAGGGATTGTAATTAAAACAGTATAGTTGCCGGTTTTGGTTACGTTTAATGTTTTAGTTGTTGCGCCTGCAATATTTCCTCCGTTTCTTTTCCACTGATAAGTAAATCCGATACCATCATTTGCAGACAATGTTAATGAACCGGCGCCTTTACAAAATGATGTGGGTCCGGAAGGAGAGATTGTAGAAATAATTAAATTTTCATCAATTGAAATATCACAATCATCATCAATTGAATTACATATTTCCAATGCTGAAGGATGAACAGATGGATTTGCATCATTACAATCGATCGAATTTGTTGTATAGCCGGGAGGAACACCTGCACAGGCGGAAGTGCTGGATAAATTATTACCATACCCATCACCATCTGCATCTGCATAATAAGTTGTAAAAATTACATCTTCATCAATTATAAAATCACAATCATCATCCGTTGCATTACATAATTCTGTTGCACCCGGATAGATTGTATTATTTTCATCATCACAATCATTTGAAGAATTATCATAACCGGGAGGCTTTACACATGCAACTGCTGTAACTGCACTGTTACCATGTCCGTCATTATCCGCATCAGCGTACCAGGTTTGCTGACCGGTAATTTCAGGATCTGCATCATCAGTTAACCAATTACAATTATCATCAAAGCCATTACAAATTTCAGTTGCGGTTGGATTGATCCAATCAAAAAAGTCATTACAATCTCCGGCATTTTCAACATAACCAGGTACAGGATGACAGGCTAAGACAGGCCAGAAATAATTTCCATATCCATCATTATCATAATCAAAATAATAAAAAGACGGATCGGGGCAATCTGCAATTTTCTGTATAAACCCGTCAGCAGGATTACCTCCGAATAATTCCTGATAAGCACCTGGTGTAGTCGGAAATGTTTCGCTGAATGTTTTACCTGCAAGGAAAACGAGGTATGGGCTGAATGCAATAACACCGCGGCCATAATCGATATCATAACCACCGGCGTACGAAGACCAGAAAAAATTTCCGCTCGTATCCCATTTTGTGATGATGGCGTCTGCAATACCCGTCAGATAATTCTGATATCCGAATTGGGCAACTCCGTATGCACTGTATGAGTGGCCGGTCATATAAATAAATTCGTTTGTTACCGTAATTGCTTTTCCCATATCCTCATATAATCCGCCATAATACGAAGCCCATTTCAGGTGTCCGTTTTTATTGAATTTTACGATCAACGCATCAGCACTTCCGTTTCCTGTATTATCATAACCATTAAATCCCAATCCATTTGTTGTTCCTGTTTGTGCAGCGATATAAACATTTCCTGCTTCATCCGTTGCAACACCATTTGAATTTTCATCAGCCGATCCTCCATAATAAGTACTCCATAATAAATTTCCCGACGCATTATATTTTACCAGGCTGCAATCATTTTTTCCCGCATATGTACTGTCAAATCCATTTACATAAATGCCGGTTGTACTTTCCGTATATCCTGTCATGTAAATATTATTTTCCATATCAACTGTAACACCTCTTGCATAATCATTTTTTTCGCCGCCGTAATATGTTGCCCATAAGCGCTGTCCGGTTGGAGCAAATTTTACAAGCAATTGATCCGACATGCCGGAGATCGTATTCTGATATCCAAAATGTCCGAGGCCGGGGCTTTCAGCACTGCCGGCCAGATAAATATTTCCGGATGGATCAGTTGTTACTGCACGGCCATAATCGGCATTATTATTTCCGAATAAAGTAGCCCAAACAAGATTTCCGTTTGGCGCAAACTTTACAAGAAATGCATCATACAATCCGCCGAATACAGGTTGAAATGCATCCGGGCTTGTTGGAAAATTACTGCTGTATGTAAATCCTGAAATGCATACATTTCCGTTTCCGTCTACTGCCACACCTGTTCCATAATCGCCGCCAGAACCACCGTAAAATGTGCCCCATAAACGATTGCCTGTTGTATCGAGTTTTGCACACCACATATCATATGCGCCGCCATTATACGTATTATCATATCCGCTTCCTGCCATTGCAAGACCGCTATGCGTATATCCGGTGATATAAATATATCCGTCGTCACTTTTTGCAATTGAATTAATTGCATCTTCATTTTCTCCGCCGTAATAAGTTGACCAGAGTAATTCAGGATCAATGATCAATGTATGATTCGTATTGTATTGCGAAGTGGAAAATGAAACATTTTTTCCATTTAAATGAAATGCTGCATCAACGGTATTTCCGGTTTCCTTTTCATAACAATATAATTTACTGTCGGTGATCGTACCGAGTTTTGTTTTTATAATCAGATCATTTGAATTGATACCGATGCGATCTGCGTCTTGAATGACCATCTGAATTGCAGACGGATCTGCATCGGGCTGCACGATGAAATCATATTTTAATTTTCCTTCCTTTGAATAAAGCACCCAGTCAATTCCGGGATATATATTCCGGAATTGTATTTTTTTAAACGTATGAATATTTTTTATTCCTTCAGGATGCGATGCTGTAAAATAATTCTCATAATAAGAGGATGGTTCTTCAGCACTTACAATTGCATTTTGAGATGCATTTTTAAAGCGCACATCAATTCTGCACGATTTAAATTCTTGTTTCAAAAATGTTTCTTCTTCATCCGTATTTTGGAGAGGTCCTTTTTTCATTTTTCCATTGCCGGAATTTTCAAACAACTGATACGTTAAACCATCGCGGTAAATAAAAACCGTGACGGATGGTGCACGCAACATAAATAAAACATCTTTTGCAGGATTTCCCGATTGATCAGTTATCTGGCCTTTGTTTTCAATAAACAGGATTTCATTTGAACCTGTTGCAACCGAAATTTTTTCGGCCTCTGCTGTAAAGCCTGGTAGCACGAGACAGAGATTGATCCAGAAGAGAATTTGTAAATGGCACGACCTCATGAAATATTGGTTGTTTCTTTATTCGCTTGTCTGATTAAAGGTAAGAAAGTTTACATGAGGCTTTTACACAAATACATTACCGGCAATCTGATAAATAAAAAAGCCGGCAGGAATATCCGGCCGGCTTTTCGTTTGTGCGGAAATGATCATCCGCCTATCGCAATACGTTTAAATGCAATTACAGAAAGATCCTTATCAACTCCTGCCAGTATTTCGCGAATTGTTTTTGAATTATCCTTCACGAATTTCTGATTGAGCAGTGTTGCATCTTTATAATACGCTTCAAGTTTTCCCATTGCAATTTTTTCGAGAATTGCTTCCGGTTTACCTTCAGCTTTTGCCTGTTCACGGCCAATTTCAAGCTCGCGTGTTTTTACTTCTTCAGGCACATCATTTTTATCAATGCCGATCGGAGCCATTGCAGCGATTTGCATTGTAAGGTCTTTACCAGTTGAAACAATTGCATCGCCTTTTTTATTCAATGCGATGAGTACGCCTACTTTACCATTTGAGTGATTGTAAGCAACAATTGTTTCACCGCTCAGAATTGCATAATCGGTGATATCGATCTTCTCTCCGATTTTACCAACCTGCTCTTCAATTTTTTCAGCAACAGTGCTGCCGTCGAGCGGTAATGAAAGCAATGCATTTTTATCTGCTGCTTTATTTTTCATTGCAATATCAGAAATTGATTTTGCGAATTTGATATAGTCTTCATTTTTCGCAACAAAATCCGTTTCGCAACCAAGACCGAAAATTGTCCCATAAGATCCGTCATCAGATACCGTTGCAATTACAACACCTTCTTTTGTTTCGCGGTCGGCACGTTTCTCACTTACTTTCTGACCTTTTTTACGTAAATAATCAATTGCTGCATCAAAATCGCCGTTTGTTTCTGTCAATGCTTTTTTGCAATCCATCATACCGGCGCCTGTTATTTGGCGTAATTTGTTTACATCGCCTGCACTAATTAAAACTGACATTTTATTCTCCTTTTATTTTTTAAAAAACCCCGCCAATTACCTGACAGGGTTTTCATTGAATTGATTTAATAAATTACCTCTGTTATTTTCTTTTTTGAGTCATCGGCCTTTTTGCAGGTGCTTTTTTATTATCCGTTCTGCCTCTGAAACGGTTACCGTCTCTCGGTTTACGACCAGCGCCATCCGCATCTTCAATTTTAACAACTTCTTTTTCTGTATCTGCGTCTTCAAATTCTTCACCTCTTTCCTGGCGGGCTTCTTCTATTTCTTCTTTATTTTTTGCTCTTTCTTCAAGACCTTCAACAATAGCATCGGTGAGATATTTAACGATGATCGCAATTGATTTTGCGGCATCATCATTTGCAGGAACAGGAAAATCAACTTTATTCGGATCACAGTTTGTATCCACAATACCGAATGTGGTGATATTCAAACGCACTGCTTCTGCAACTGCGATATGTTCATGTCCGATATCCACAACAAATAATGCTGCAGGTAAACGGTTTAATTGCGCAACACCGCCGATTACTTTTTCAAGTTTATCACGTTCACGGCTTAAAACCAATCTCTCTTTTTTCGTCATGTTTTCCGCAGAACCATCATTCAGCATTCTGTCGATCGTTTGCAGTTTTTTTATGCTTTTGCGGATGGTTGTAAAGTTTGTGAGCATTCCGCCTAACCAGCGTTCAGTTGCGAACGGCATTCCTACACGGCGTGCCTGTTCTTCCATGATCTCTTTTGCCTGTTTTTTGGTGGCAACAAACATGATCTTCTTTCCGCTGCGTGCAATATTTTTTAATGCTGCTGCACTTTCTTCCAGTTTTTCAATTGTTTTGTAGAGATCGATAATATGGATTCCTTTTTTCTCCATAAAAATGTACGGGAGCATTTTGGGATTCCATTTTTTACGTAAGTGACCGAAGTGAACACCTGCTTCAAGTAACTGATTATATGTAAGTTTTTCCATTTGTTTCTTCCTGATTAACGTTTAGAGAATTGAGTAGCACGACGAGCTTTGTGAAGACCGAATTTCTTGCGTTCAACCATACGGCTGTCACGTGTAAGAAGGCCTTTCGCTTTCAATGCAGGTTTTAATTCTTCATTTACTTTTACAAGGGCACGAGAAATTCCCATTTTCACAGCTTCTGCCTGTCCTTTCACACCACCGCCGGTTGCGTTGATCACGATATCGAAATCGTTGCGCATATTCACGGTATCAAGTGGTTCGGTGATATTATGAAGTAAGTGAACAACAGAAAAATATTCTTTGTAGTCTTTGCCATTAACTGTGATATTGCCTTTTCCCTTTTTAAGAAAAATTCTGGCAACGGCATTTTTACGGCGTCCTACCGCATTTATAATTTCCATTCGTTAGAATTTTAAAGTTTTAGGTTTTTGTGCCGTATGCGGATGAACTGCTCCGGCATAAACAAATAATTTTTTATACATCGCTGATCCGAGTTTATTATGCGGCAGCATTCCTTTAATGGAACGCTCCAGTAATTTTTCGGGATTGTTTGCGAGAACTGTTTTCGGATTGGCAACTTTACGTCCGCCGGGATATCCTGTATACCAGTCAATTTCTTTTTCAACCATTTTTTTACCGGTGAGGCGCACTTTTTCAGCATTGATAATGATCACGAAATCACCACAATCTGTATGCGGAGTAAAATAGGGTTTGTTTTTTCCTCTGAGGATTGCTGCAACCCTTGTGCTCAGACGTCCGAGCGTAAGGCCATCAGCATCGATCAGCCACCATTCACGGGTTACCGTGGCATTGTTGGCCGATTTTGTTCTGTAACTTAAAGTATCCACTGCTTAGATTTTGTTTTGAAATAAAAAACTCCGCCTTAAAAAAGCGGAGTGCAAAGATAGATTTTGACTCTTTTGTATGCAAGGTTTTTAGAAATATTTCATCAGGGCATATTCATAACTCGCTGAAACACAGTAAAAATTTGATACAATTATTTTCATTGCCACAGAATTACCTTCTGTTTGCATAGATCAGAATATAGTAAATAAGAGTTGCCAGTGAACCGAGGGCTGCAACAACGTAAGTGTATCCTGCCCAACGCAGTGCATCTTTTGCTTTGCCCATCTCCATACTGCCGGCTACTGTTGAACCTTCAAGCCAGTGGATTGCCCTGCGGCTTGCATCGATCTCAACCGGTAAGGTGATAAAGCTGAACAAAGTTGTGCAGGCAAATAATATGATTCCAACCAATAATAACTGCGGGAAGGAATTCACGAAAATGATACCCGCAAGGATCACCCACATTACCCATTGAGAAGCCACACTCACAACCGGCACAAGTTTACTGCGCAGCATCAGCCATGTATATGATCTGGCATGCTGCACCGCATGACCGCATTCGTGCGCTGCAACTGCAGCTGCTGCAATGCTGTCGGAACCGTATACACCTTCACTCAGGTTTACGGTTTTCTTCATCGGGTTATAATGGTCGGTTAATTGTCCGGCAACAGAAATTACCTGTACATCCGTAATGCCGTTTTCTTTCAGCATGCGTTCGGCAATATCTTTTCCGGTTAAACCTCCCTTTACGGGAATCTGAGAATATTTTTTGAATTTACTTTTCAAAACACCGCTTACGATCATTCCGATCACGGCGAATAAAATTCCAATAATATAAGCTCCTAACATTTTCTATTTTGTTTTTATGTGTAACAAATAATTGTTGAGAAAGTTTGTATCAAACGCCATGCTTTGGTATAAATCAAGCCAGCTTGTCAGCTTTTGAAAAGATCTTTGGCAGAAACATTTTTCCGTTCCGCTTCTTCAATTTTCAATACTTCCTTGCGCTGATAATTCATCATACGAGCCATGATATTTGTCGGAAACATTTCCACTGAATTATTATATGACGTAACAGCAGCATTATATGTGCGACGGGCAGCAGATAATTGTTCTTCGATTTCGTTCCAAGCAGCCTGCAGTTGCAAAAAGTTTTGATTTGCCTTCAGGTCCGGATAATTTTCAACTGCTACACGAATACCTGACAATAAAGAAGTAAGCTGATTTTCAATACCGATCCTTTCCTGTGCCGGCATGGTCGGGTTTTGCTGAACGGTATTGCGGAGCTCGACAATTTTTGTGAGCGTATCCTTTTCATAATTCATGTACTGTTTAACCGTTTCAACGAGATTCGGGATCAGATCGAAACGCTTTTTCAGCATCGCATCAATTGTTCCGAAAGCATTTTCAACCTGGTTTTTCCGGCTTACCAGCGAGTTGTACAGGCCGATAATGATCAGCAGCAATACAACAACAATAATTACGGGTATGAGAAACATAGAGGTGGTTTTTATGTAAAGGTAAAAAGTAGAAGCTAAATGTTTTGGGTTCTGGGTTGTGAGTTCTGGGTTCTGAGTTCTGGGTTCTGAGTTCTGGGTTCTGAGTTCTGGGTTCTGAGTTCTGAGTTCTGGGTTCTGAGTTCTGAGTTCTGGGTTCTGAGTTATGGGTTCTGAGTTCTGAGTTCTGAGTTCTGGGCTTGCCTGCCGAAGTTCAGCCTTAAGCGTTTGCCGGCAGATTGCTGCGCCAGCTCATCGTACGTTTGCCGACTGAAGACTGCCTGTTGCGCCAGCATCCTGACTCTTGATTCCTGGCTCCTGATTCTTAAACTACTTCTTCAAATTTCATCTCAGCAATTTCATCCAGCACTCCATTTAATTCATTGAGATGATTTAGAGTAACGAGCAGGTTGCGATAAGATTTTATATCCGGAATGCCTTTGAAATAATTTGTATAGTGACGGCGCATTTCAAGAATGCCCAACACTTCTCCTTTCCATTCGATGGATTTTAAAAGATGCGTGCGGCAAACTTCAACTCTTTCTTCTAATGATGGTGCTTGTAAAATTTCTCCGGTCGCAAGAAAATGTTTCATCTCCCTGAAAATCCATGGATAGCCGATACTTGCCCTGCCGATCATCACGCCATCCACGCCATATCTGTTTTTCATTTCAAGCGCCTTTTGCGGCGAATCAACATCTCCGTTGCCAAAGATCGGAATATGAATCCGTGAATTGTTTTTCACTTCACCGATCAGGGTCCAGTCCGCAGCACCCTTATACATTTGCGCCCTTGTCCGGCCATGAATAGTTAATGCTGCGATCCCGATATCCTGCAAGCGCTCCGCAACTTCCACAATATTTTTCGAATTATCATCCCAGCCCAATCTTGTTTTCACCGTAACAGGAAGTTTGGTTGCTTTCACAATTTCGGCAGTGAGGCGCACCATGCGTGGGATATCTCTTAAAATTCCGGCACCCCCGTCTTTACAAACCACTTTCTTAACCGGGCAGCCGAAATTAATATCGAGCAGGTCGGGGCCCGCTTCTTCAATAATTTCTGCACAACCCTTCATCACTTCAATATCGGCTCCGAAAATCTGAATACCCAGAGGCCGTTCTTCCTCATAAAACTCAAGTTTCTTTACACTTTTTTGCGCATTCCGTATCAGGCCTTCCGTTGAAATAAATTCCGTATACATCATATCGGCCCCTTGCTGCTTGCATAAAACACGGAACGGCGGATCGCTCACATCCTCCATCGGTGCCAGCAGCAACGGGAAATCCGGTAATTCTATATCGGCGATCTTCACCATTTAATTATCAGTGATGCGTGAGAAATAAGGAGTTGGGAATCATGCATATTCTGGATTCAATGCCGGATTCACACTTTCATCATCCTTACTCTCGGCGCACAAACGTATTTTTGCGCAAAGTTACATTTCAATGCTGAAAGGCAGTATACGCGATTACCCAATCATAGCCAAATTACTCATTCTTGTCGGGTTGTTCCTGATCGGTGAATTTTGTTTTACACTTTTATCCATCGGTTTTATTCAGTTGATCTATCCCGATTCGGGATTTTATCATTTTATGGAACATCTTACCGAAATCAAATCGGTTGATGAAATTTCACCGCAGCAAATAAGCGGTTTAAAAATATTTCAACTGATCACCTCTCTCGGAAGATTTTTATGTGTGCCCTTCTTTTTTATTTATCTGAATGGCCAGCAATTTTTAAGTGCATTGCAACTCGATAAAAAAATTCAGATCGGTTCGTTACTGCTCATCGTGATGATCATGCTCTCGGCACCCGGTGTGATAAATATTGTTACAGAATGGAACCAGGGAATTACCTTTCCTGCTTCTTTAAAAACACTGGAAGATGCGATGCGCAATTCGGAAGAAATGGCGAAAGTGCAAACAGAAGCATTTTTATCTACAACTGCAATTACCGGATTGCTGCTGAATATTATTATTGTGGGCTTAGTGGCTGCAATCGGAGAAGAGATTTTATTCCGTGGTATTTTGCAGAATTTATTCTGGGACTGGACTAAAAAAATTCATCTTGCGATCTGGATCACCGCTTTTATTTTCAGTTTTATTCATTTTCAATTCTTCGGATTTTTCCCGCGGTTATTGCTCGGCGCATTACTCGGTTATTTATATTATTGGAGCGGTAGTTTATGGGCTAGTATATTCGCTCATTTTGTAAATAATGCGGCATCTGTTATTGCTTATTTTTTATTGCAGAGAGAAGTGATAGATGAAAATCTCGCAGAATCATCGAGCTGGGTAGCTGCGCTTATTTCATTGCCGTTTGTAATTTTATTGCTGGTGGTATTTAAACGCCACCAGACAAAACCTTTGGAATTGTATGGAGAACGGATGGATGATGATTTACGCAACACCTGATCAGCAAGCGGCTGCAATGCTGAAAGGCCTGCTTGAACAGGAAAATATAAAAGTAGTTTTGATCAATAAATCCGGTTATCCGTACACACAACTCGGGGAAGTTGAATTTTATGTATTTTGGCAGCAGGCGGAAACAGCCCTTGAAATAATTTATAAAGCAACTGCATGAATAATCTTACACAACGAATCACCACTGCTGCCATCGGAGCTGCAATCATGATCGGTGGAATTTTGTGGAATGATTATTCTTTATGCGCTATTTTATTTTTGCTTTCGCTCGCCGTGCATTTCGAATATATTAAAACTGTTCAGCAATTTAAAGGAGAGAAAAAAAATATCGGAGAATGGATTTTGATTTTGGTGATGGGTTGCTATTTATTTTGGTCAATGATGCTTCCATTTTTAATTCCGGGAATCCATCTGACCAATATTGGCAGATTTTTTCAGAATTATAATTTATTCACTTCACCGATTTTTATAATTTTTATCATAATTCCTTTTGTAATATTTGAATTGTTTTCAGGAAGAATCAACCCTTTTCAAAATATCGGACTAAACATTATTGGAATTTTTTATTGTGTTATGCCATTTGCATTACTTGAGCAGGCACATCTTAATTTATCTCAACTTAATGATCCTTTAAAATTAATGGCTGGTTATTATTCCCATACTTCTTCTTCCAATTTACCGCCTGCAATTTCCGGTAAATGGTTTATTCTCGGTTATTTTTTCATTGTCTGGAGCAACGACAGTTTTGCGTATTTCGCCGGCAGATTATTCGGGAAACATAAATTATTTGAGCGCATTTCCCCGAATAAAACATGGGAGGGATTTTTCGGCGGCATGATCGCCGGACTCATCTGTGCATATCTGCTGCATATTTCTGTAGATATTCTTTCTCTTACCGATTGGATCGTGATCGCATGTATCATTTCTGTTTTCGGCACGCTGGGCGACCTGGTTGAATCGATGCTGAAGCGAAGTCTCCATATCAAGGATTCGGGTTCCATCCTGCCCGGGCACGGTGGTTTCCTCGACCGGTTCGATGCCACACTGCTTGCCGCACCGGTGGTTTATGCCTATCTCATGCTTGGCATCTGAACTCCGAGAACCTTTTACCAGATGGAATTGTATTAAATTTGCGACCTGTTAACTAAAAGAAGGTCATAAAATGAAATTCATTCATAAAGAAGGACGCAAGATCATTATCGCATTTTTAGCATTTCTTGTGTTGCTGAATTTAACTGTTCATTATTATTTACCGGAGCAAAAATTATTCAACCTTATCATATTGATTGCATCATTGGGCGGCATTTTATTCGTCATGATGTTCTTCCGCAATCCGAAAAGAAGATTATTTGTTGAAGAAGGTGCGATCATCGCTCCGGCCGACGGGAAAGTAGTTGTAATTGAAGAAACGTTTGAAGGTGAATATTTTAAAGACAAGCGTTTGCAGATCTCCATTTTCATGAGTGTGAAAAATGTGCATGTAAACCGCACACCCATTGCAGGCCAGGTGAAATATTTTAAATACCATCCCGGAAAATATTTACTCGCATGGAACCCGAAATCATCTACCGACAATGAACGCACAACATTCGTTATTGAAGATGAAGACGACAATATGGAAATTTTAATGCGCCAGATTGCCGGAACAGTTGCGAGAAGAATCAAATTTTATGTGGATGAAGGAGATGATGTGAAACAAGGCGCAGAATTCGGATTTATTAAATTCGGTTCACGTGTGGATTTGTTTTTACCCTTGAATGCGAAAGTGGAAGTGAATGTGGGTGAAAAAGTAAAAGGCGGGCAGACGGTTATCGCACGTGTTGTCAGAAAGAAATAATTGTTTTATCTTTAAGGACTAAACAAAACAGCATGAAAAAATTAATTGCAATTCTGGTTTTCGTTTTAACGGGTTCAGCCGTTTCTTTTGCACAAACCGCAACGCAAACTACTTACACACCTGTTACGCCGACAGTGAATGCAGTTCAAATGAGCGGAACAGATGCAAAGTGCACGACCAAATCATGCTGCAGTTCAACAAGTAAAGCAGCGGCACTTACAAGTACAAATACATCAGAAAGCACAACTGCTGAAGCAGCACAAACTGAAGAAGAAAAATCAGATAAAAAATGTCAGACTGTTTCGTTTGGCATGAGTGCGGTAAAACCAACTGCAAATCTTACCAAAGAAGAAAAGAAAATTGAAGATTAATCATAACCAGATTACATTGAAGATCCCGGCCAAAACCGGGATTTTTTATTTTCACATTTCAAAGCAAATTCATGATCTCCGAAAGTGAATATACTTTTTTAAAATCGTAATCATTGGGGCTTTCATTCTGAATGAACCAGATAAAATCCATTCCTGCATTTACGGCACCTTTACCGTCCACTTCCGGTGTATCGCCGATATAAACACATTCATTTGAAACAGCCTGCATTTTATGCAACGCATAATCGAAAATTTTTTTATCCGGTTTTAAAGATTGTGCGGCCTCTGCTGTTGTTACCGTTTTAAAATAATGTGCAATGCCCGAATTCTTCAATTTGAATATTTGCACTTCTTCAAATCCATTTGTGATGATATGCAACTGATATTTTTCGAAAAGGTAATCCAGCAAATGAATTGCATGCGGCAATAATTCGGTTTGATTTTTTGTGTGGCTGATATAAAAATCCGCAGCGTCGGATGCGAGTTTATAGTTATTTATTCCAAAATCATTGAATGTGAGATAAAACCGGTTGAACCTCACTTCATCTCTTGTAACTTTACCAAAGGCATATTCCTTCCATAAGTTTTCATTCCGGAATTTATACTGGGCCAAAAACTTTTCAAAATCCAATGCATGTTTTTGCGGCAGTTCAAACTCAGTGAAAATATTTTTCAGGATCTTTTTTGAATTACCTGAAAAATCCCAAAGCGTATTGTCGAGATCGAAAATTATATGTTTAATTGGCGTATTCATTCTGATAAACTGACCGGGTAAAATTGTTTTGTCTCTACTTCCTTTTTAAAAGATGCAGCTGTGTCGGCTATTGATTTTTTAACGGGAATAAATTCATACTGCAGGAGGTCCGCAATTTTTTTATGGTCAAAAAATACTTTCTTATTTGCAATACGTGAAGTTTGTTTTGTAACCTGTGGTGCTTTTCCGGTAAATACCGATTTCAGCAATTCTGCCCTCCATGCAATTCCGGATAAAAATTTTCCCGCTTTTATTGTCGGGCCTTTTACATTTAATTCCTTGCCGATGGTTGTCAAAAAATCCTGATACGATAAATTTTCGGAGCAGACAATGAAACGTTCTCCTTTTATTTCATTCTGCATAAGCCGGAATGCGATTTTCACAACATCGCGGACATCCACATAACCTGTTATGCCTTCGGTATAAAATTTAAATCCATTGTATACAGTTGAAAATAAACGGCATGAACCGCTGTTCCAATTACCGGAACCGACAATTATCGATGGATTTAAAATCACGGCATTTAATCCTTCAGCAATACCTCTCCATACTTCACGTTCTGCTAAAAATTTACTCAGCGAATAATCGGATGTCATCGTTTTCCGATCCCAGGGTGTGGTTTCATTTATTGTTTCATTGTCTTTTCCCGTGCGTCCCAATGCAGCAATTGAACTGATGTAAATTAATTTTTGAATTTTATTTTCAATAACTGCATTTACAACATTTGCCGTTCCCTGCACATTCACCTGCATTAAAATTTCTGCATCTTTTTTTGAATAAGAAATATATGCTGCACAATGATATACTTTATCAATTCCCTGCATTGCATCTTCCAGGCTGAGTATATCCAGAATATCGCCTTCCACCCATTCGATCTTATTTTTTACATCTGCAATTAATTTCATATCACTTTCCGGCCGTTTCAAACCGCGAACCTGTTCACCCTGCATTAATAAATATCTGCAGAGATAACTTCCCACCAAACCATTTGCTCCTGTAACTAAAATCATTTTCCGTAAAAATAAATATCGCCGCCGCTAACGGCATATGCCGCACCGGTTACCGATGTGATAAAATTTGGTTTATTTTCCATACGCAATACACCCATCAGGCAAATTGCAAGGGCTTCTTTATATTCAATAATTTCTTTTGCGGGTAAATGTATTTGAATGCCGGCAGATTTTACTATTGTTTGAATTAAAAACGTATTGTATGCGCCTCCGCCGGTGACCAGAAGCCGGTAATCAGACGGTTGTAATTGTTCAGATGCGGTTTGTTGCCGGATGCAATTTGCGATCTGCGTGGCGATGTGCTTATTCGCAGTTGCCAGTTTATCGGCGGTGCCGATTTCAGACTCCGATAATAATTTTGTAAAATGCATTTCAACAAAATGATTATCGAGTGATTTTGGAAATTGTTTTTTGAAATAAAAATTATTATTCAGGCGGCTGAGTAATTCTTCATTTACATTTCCCGTTGCAGCAATTTCTCCCGCATGATCGAATGGCAGATTTAATTCAGCGGCACATGCATTTAATAATTGATTTGCTCCGCAGATATCAAACCCGATACGCAAATTGTTTTTCTCAAATGAGATATTTGCGATCCCACCGATATTCAGACATGCATCATACCCCTTAAAAAATAATGCATCACAAACCGGCACAAGCGGCGCTCCCTGACCGCCGGCATCTAGATCCGCCTGTCTGAAATTGGATATTACGGTATGCTGCGTGATCTCGGAAATACGTTTTCCATCACCAATTTGCAATGTTCTTTTTTCTGCCGGAAAATGATAGATCGTATGTCCGTGCGAAGCAATAAAATCAATTTTCTCAATTTGAAAATCAGAAATAAACTGATTCACGGCATGTGCGGTAATTTCAGCAAAATAATTTTCTTCGAATTGAAAATTCTGTTTTGTAATATCTATCTGCTGCAGAAATTTTTTTATTGAAGTATCGTAGGCAATTGTTTGTGCATGCAGAATCCGGAATTTATTTTCGGCGCTGGTTTCAATTTCCGTGTATGCTATATCCAATCCGTCGAGCGAACTGCCCGACATTAATCCGATGACATGATATCTTTTTACATCCGGCAAAAAATCATTTCTTTAATGTTTCTACGTATTCTGCAACCTGCCTGATCTCTTCCGGGGATAGTTGTGATTTCCAGGAAGCCATTCCTCTTCTGCCGTTTGTGATCACTTCGATTTTTTCATCCAGCGTCAATGCCGATATTTTCAGATTTGCAGCACCGCTTAAGCCCAGGGTGCCGTCGCTGCCGTGACAAAGTTTACAGTTTTTTGTAAAGATCATTTTACCGGGTAACACAGCTTCCTCTTCTTTTGAAATCGGCAATGAAGCAGTTTGATCAGCATCAGAACTGCAGGCAGCTAATGAGAGACTGCAAATAAAAAAAATAAGTAGCCTTTTCATCCTGAAAAAATTGAGATGTAAAGCTACTTATTCGTTTGTAATTTTTGATCGCTGCTTATCTTACGAGCGTAATATTGCCTTGTTTTTGAATCGTTAATCCGCTGGTTCCTATCGCACGAACTACATACACATAGGTACCCATTTCTGCATCTTCGCCTTCAATTTGTCCGTTCCATCCCTTTCCAAGATCAGTTGTAGTAAATATTTGTTCACCCCATCTGTTGTAAATCGAATATTCAAGCAATTGACTCACATCATGCGTGATGACAAAAATATCATCATTTATGCCATCGCCGTTTGGAGAAAATGCATTCGGCACATCCACAATTGTTTCAGGAATTACATAGATCACAACAGTATCCGTTTCAACACAACCATCCGGGCTCACAACTGTAATTATAAATGTTGTTGTTTGTTCGAGTTCAATGGTTGGTTTGGCAATGAAAATATTGCTGATCGTATCATACACACCATTCAGAGGTGGAATTGCTTCCCAGGAAAATGTACCGATACCCGAACCGTTTAATGTATAAGTATCCAGATAACCGATACTAGCATCCGGGCCTGCATCTGCATTCGGCAATTCGCCGATATGAATTTCATGTGTAATTGTATCAGAACAGCCATTGGCAGAATATGCAATTAATGTAACTGTATAATCTCCTGGTGCGGCATATTGATAAACAGGTTCTTCTTCATCACTTGTATTTCCATCACCAAAATCCCAATCGTAAGAAGTAATTGTTCCGGTAGTAATAGTTGTAAGATTATTAAATACGGCAAATTCATCCTGACAAACATCATCAACAACAAAATCAACTGCAGGCCCTGATTCAACCAGCACATCATATGTAATTGAAGATTCGCAACCTACATCTGTAATTACTGTGAGTATTACAGAATATGTTCCGCCATCACCATATTCATAAGAAGGATCAGATTCTGTTGATGTGGATCCGTCACCAAAATTCCATTCCCAGGAAATTATTTCTCCTGCTTCGGTTGAATTGGATAAATCCGTAAAATCAACCGGTGTGCCTGAGCAACCTGCAACAAATGAATAATCAGCTGTTAATGTATTATATAATTTAACGATACCGATTGCAGTATCTGCACAAACAAATCCCGGATTCACGATCAGCATTACATAATACGTTCCTGTATCACCGTAAATATGTGTCGGGTCTATTTCTGTTGAAGTGGTTCCATCTCCGAAATCCCATGAATAAGAAGTACCGCCCGTACTGAAATTATTAAATTCAACCAGGAAATCTTCGCAATTTAAATATTCTTCATCCGGCGTAATATCTCCGAAAGTAATATCATCTATATCAAAAGTTGCAACAACAAGAGGTGTACAGGCAACCACATTAAATTGAAAATCTCTGATATGCGTGCCGAGTAATACTCCGTCTCTGTATTCTTCGCAGGCAACACCAACAACGTAGCGTCCTTCCGAATTTGCTGTCCCGGTCATGATGCCGGTAGTTGCATTCACTGTAAATGCCGGAACTGCATCCAGCGGATATGTTTCATCATATCCTGCCACCCAGTTCACACCATCATAAGGAGGATCGCTTGCTACCATTGGCGCAGGTGCAAAAGGATCTGCTCCGATATAAGGCCAGTAAAATTTATATGCCAGTGAATCACCGTCGGGATCAGTTGCCGAATGATCGAATACGATCGGGTCGTCGATACAAATAACAGTTGGTGGAAAATCATTGAATTCAGGAGACATGTTACAATCTGCATCGGCACCGGGTGGAATTTCCTGCTGATAAGTAGCACCGGTATTATCAGGATCTGTAATATTTACAATACCAGCATTGCGGCAGCAGCGCTGATATACAAGTAAATAACCCTGATCGCTGTTCGGCACAGTAATATTTACCGTATAAATAGCCTGTTCAACACAAATATCATCGGGTGCATCGAGGCATGGATTATCAGATTCGGCAGGCACATCGGTTATTACCGGAGAATACAAAGCGAAATTGCTTACAAAATCACCTGCATCATTAAAGATGGTCATGAAAGCAGGATTGTCGAAATCGGTAAAACTCGTACAGTCACGGTAGAGAATTAATGTTACCTGATATGAGTTTGCGCCGGTACATGTATATACTATTTCGCCACCGATAATGTGTGATGCATACGTTTTCACGCCTGCGGATATGAGAATAGAGAGGAGTAAAACTTTAATGTATTTCATGTAATTGAATTTACAAAGGTTAAAAATAAGAAAATTAACATTATCTCAAAAGGGTAACACTGCCGCTGAGCGACTGTGAGATCCCATCGCATACGGTTTCAATCGTATATATGTAAGAACCAATTTCCTGTGGTTTACCGGTAAGGTCATTTCCATCCCAACCTTTCACGGGATCATTTGTATAAAATATTTTTTCACCCCATCTGTTATAAATACTCAGGTCTGTTAATTCATCATCCCCGGACGTAATAAATCTGAAATTATCGTTCAGGCCATCGCCGTTCGGGCTGAATGCATTTACAACCGTATATCTGAAACAAACAGGAATGATATAAACCACAGTTGAATCTTTTGCGCTGCACCCATCCTTATCCGTACCTTCCACGATATATAAAGTTGTTTGATCAGGCAATGCAATCGGAGTTGCAGAATAATTATCATCAAGACCGGCAGGCGGCGTCCATTCATAACCAGCGGCACCTGTTACCCAAAGCTGAACAGGGTGATCGTGATATACAATTGTATCGGGGCTGGAAATTACATCCGGTGCAGCGAGCACCTGAATATTTATTTCAGATGTATCAGAAGTACATTCATCTGAAACAATTACATGATAAGTTGTTGATGCATCAGGAAATAAAAATGGATTCGCAATATTGGGATCCGAAATATTTTCTGCCGGGTACCACGAATAATAATATCCCCCGGTTGCATTTACATATACACTGTCGCCTTCACAAATAATTGTATCGGGCAATGCGCCGGCAACAACATTTTCAGGAACAATAATTTCGTCGGTAATTGAATCCGTGCATCCGAAATTACTTGTCGCTTCAAGATGCACCGTATAAATGCCGGCCGTATCAAAATAATAATCAAATGATTCACCTGAAAAATATGCATCCGGTTCCATCTCCCATTGCAAATCAACAATATCATTTCCGAAAATAATTACGGAAGTACTCGTAACGGTACCGATCGTTTGAATACATGCATCATCAGTAATAAATGATGGATAAGGCAATGGATAAATTTTAATCGTATCATAAATTTCCGCTTCACATCCATAACTATTTTCAACTGTAAGAATCAATAAATAATCACCCGGTTCATCATATGCATAAAACGGATTCTGATCTGTTGATCCGCCACCATCGCCATAATTCCACTGCCATGCAACAACATCACCAAAATCACTTGTAGATAAATCTGAAAATGCAACATCGTTTTGCGCACAGGTATTTTCAAATCCCATATCTGCAATTAAATGCGGATATACCTGCACTGTTGCATAGGTTGTATCGGAACATGTTTCACCGGGAAAAGCAATTAGCATAACTTCATATGTTCCGGTATCGGGATATGTGTAAGATGGATTTTCAAGGTCAGAAACATCGGTTGTAATTCCATCAATCCCAAAATCCCAATAATATGTGTCGGTACCATAACTCAGATTTTCAAAATGCACGGTGAAATCCTGGCATTCATTTATTTCATCCGGTAATGCTGCAACAATTGCAGGTTCACAATCTGTGATATTAAATTGAAAATCGCGGTAATGTGTGCCGATCAAAACTCCGGCTCTGTATTCTTTCACTGCAATCCCCACAACATATTGTCCGAATGCTGTTGGCGTGCCTGCGAGCCAGCCCGTTGAAGAATTTAATGTGAATACGGGTGATGATTCAATCGGATAGGTATAACTGTAAGGAGCTGCATAATTCACTTCATAAAAGGGCGGGCCGAGTGCCGGAGCCGGATCGGGTGCATCGTAAGATGCGCCGGTAAATGGATTGAACCATTCATACACCAATACATCACCATCCGGATCTGTTGCGGAATGATCGAAAGAAAACGGATAATTTCCGCAGATCACAATCGGTGGAAATAAATCAAACCTCGGACTCGAATTATCGATAGATACAGGATCGGGAATATGCTCGGTATAAGTCGCACCGGTATACAAAGGATCCACAATATTTATGATGGTTGAATTCCTGCAACAGCGCTGATACACCAGATCATAACCGCCTGCACTGTTTGGCAGATTGATGATCTGCGAATAAATAGCTTCCTGCACGCAAACATCTGGTGGTGAGGTCATGCATGGATCGGAAAGATCCGGATCAATTGTGATCGAACCCGGAAACGGAATCACCAGGCTGTCGACAAGCACACCCGATGCATTATACACATAGATCTGCAGCGGATCATCGTATGGAGCACCTTCAGCTGCAGAACAATCACGGTATAATTTGAGGGTAATGCGGAAGTTATTTCCATCCAGCCTGTCGTAATACATTTCCCCGCCTATGATATGATAGGCGAAAACTCCCTTCGCACCGACAAGGAGCATCAGCAGGAAAATGTATCGTTTGATCAACTGATTTTATTGACTTTAAAAATAGGGATTTAATTCGGCTGTTCGGGTAAGAAAATTGTCATAGTTTGAAACTGAAATGTTAAATAAATAAGGATTGTCACCCTGAGCTTGTCGAAGGGTTGTCGAAGGGTTGTCGAAGGGTTGTCGAAGGGAAGTGTAGTATGGTTCGACAAGCTCACCATGACTTTTCGCTCAGAGATGCCTTTAATTCCCATTCAAAAAATCCCCGAGAATTTTTCCGAATTTCTTCGGTTCTTCCAGCATACCCATATGACCAGATTTATCTAAAATCTCTACCGTGCATTTGCCGGGTAGTGCACATTGCGTCAGCATTTTCTGAAGGGGCATAATTTTATCTTCTCTCCCGAATAAAAATAAAACCGGCATGCGCAGTGATTTCAATACTGCAGCATGATCTTTTCTTTTGATCATCGCTTGTAATGCAGCCGTCAATCCTTCCGGAGCAGTATGAATGATAGATGCGAGATGTGCAGCAACTATTTTCTTTGCTGTTGAAGGTGCAAATAAATTCTTTGCAAAATCTTTCAGATACAGAATTGCACCGTTTTTCTGAATAAATGTAATTGCTTTTTTTCTTGCTGCAATTTGCTCGTCGCTGTCGGCATACACATGCGAATGCAACAATCCGATCGCATTTAATTTTTCAGGGTATTTTTTTGCAAAGGCCATCGTAATATATCCGCCCATCGAATGGCCGAGCAAAACCGCTTTTTTTATTTTTTCCTTTTCGAGAATATCATTGATATAAGAAGCAAATATTTCCATCGTCACCGGATCTTTTACTTCCTGTTTCCCGAAACCGGGCAGTTCCGGAATAATATATTTATACTGCTTCGGTAAATATTTTAAAACGGGATCCCAGATCATTTGATTTTCACCGTATCCATGCAGCAGCACTACCGGCTTCCCCTTTCCTGTTTTTCGATACATCAGTTCCATGAACTGTTAAAATTAATGCGTTTGAAACAGATTAATCGGAATGATTATTAGTTCGTGCCCTCTTAACAGTCATAATTTTTACCTTAGCATACTTTAAACCCTTTATCAGATCGCATGAAAAAAATTGCTTTACCCCTTCTTCTTCTCGTATCCGTTATTTCCAATGCGCAAATCACATATCCTGTAAATGGTGTGCAGGATGAGCGAAGCGGAACATTTGCTTTTATACATGCAAGGATTGTGATCAGTGCAGATTCGCTCATCGACGACGGTACTTTAATTATCAGTGATGGTAAAATCGTTTCGGCAGGAAAAGGTATTTCAATACCGGATGATGCGGTTATAAAAGATCTCCGCGGAAAATATATTTATCCTTCCTTTATTGATCTGGATGCAGAATATGGTTTGCCTGCAAAACAAAATCCACCGGCATCACCAGGTCCGCAAATGGAAAATAAATTTTCATCTGCATTAAACTGGAACCAGGCAGTGACACCCGAATACAACAGTTTCGAAGATTTTTCTACAGATACTTCAAAAAATAAATCCTTCCGGAATATTGGAATCGGTACCGTTTTGACATATCGCCACGATGGTATTTTCCGCGGCACCGCCGCACTTGTTTTAACAGGAGATGAAAAAGCCGGAGAAATGATCCTGCATGAAAAAGCAGCTGCTGCATATTCATTTTTAAAAGGATCCTCCACGCAGGATTATCCGAATTCACAAATGGGTTCGATCGCTTTATTGCGGCAGACATTTTATGATGCCGACTGGTATGCAAAAGGCGGGAATCTGGAAGAAAAAAATATTTCGCTTGCCGCAATTCAGGAAGAAAAATCACTTCCGCAAATCATGGATGTGAAAAATAAATTAGAAATCATGCGTGCAGATAAGGTGGGTGATGAATTTAATTTTCAATTTATCATAAAAGGCGGCGGAGATGAATATCAGCGCATTGCTGAAATTAAAAATACAAATGCACCTCTCATAATTCCGGTGAATTTCCCCAAAACACCGGATGTTAGCGATCCCTTTGATGCGGAATTAATTACGATCGGAGCATTAAAACACTGGGAAATGGCGCCGGCAAATGCAGCAATGCTTGAACAAAACAAGATTCGCTTTGCATTTACATCTGCAGGCCTGGACGACAAAAATGAATATTTGAAAAATATCCGCAAAGCAATTCAATATGGATTAACTGAAAAAACCGCATTGAATGCAATGACAATTATTCCGGCAGAAATGCTGGGCATGCAAAAAGAAATCGGATCTCTCGAAAAAGGAAAGCTTGCAAATTTTATTATTACTTCGGGAAATATTTTTGATGAAGAAACAATTCTATATCAAAACTGGGTGAATGGAAAACCATATGCTGTTTCAAAATGGATGGAAACAGATCTGCGTGGAATTTACCTTTTGAAAGTTTCAAATATCACTTATGGTCTGGTGATCAAAGGCAAAATTGATGCTCCTGAATTTGCAATTATAAAAAACACGGATACGCTTCCCGCAACAGGCAGTTTATCGAATGATAATATTTCACTGCAGTTTTCCGACGGAGCAAATAATTACCGCCTCAACGGCTGGCTGAAAGAAAAAGAATTTGCAGGAAACGGTCAGCTCAACGGCAACTGGATAAACTGGAATGCAACATTTGCAAATGTATATGCAGATAAAAAAGCGGAAAAGAAAAATCCCGTTCCTGAAACCGGAAAAATCATTTATCCATTTGCAGCTTATGGCTGGGAAATAAAACCGCTGCAGGAAAATATTTTAATTACAAATACCACCATCTGGACCGGCGAAAAGGAATTTGAATTAAAAAATTATGATGTATTGATTGCAAATGGGAAGATTGAAAAAATTGCGAAAAATATTTCCGCTAAAAATGCGAAGATCATCGACGGCACAAATCAATATTTAACAGCAGGCATTATTGATGAACATTCGCATATTGCAATTTCCAGCGGCGTAAATGAAGGCACCCAATCAAGCAGTGCAGAAGTGCGCATCGGCGATGTTTTGGATTGTGACGATGTAAATATTTACCGGCAACTCGCGGGTGGTGTTACGAGTGCACATTTATTGCACGGATCGGCAAATCCGATCGGCGGGCAAACACAATTAATTAAACTCCGCTGGGGACTCGCACCCGAAGAAATGAAATTTGAAGGATGGGGCGGTTTTATAAAATTTGCACTCGGTGAAAATGTGAAACAGGCTAATTGGGGTGATTTAAATACGATTCGTTTTCCGCAAACACGCATGGGTGTCGAACAGGTATATGCAGATGCATTTACACGTGCGGCCGAATACATGCTTGCAAAAGCTGATAAAACTAAAAACACCAGAACAGATCTTGAACTGGAAGCAATCGGAGAAATATTAACCGGTAAAAGAAGTATTACATGCCACAGTTATGTGCAAAGTGAAATCAATATGCTGATCCACTTATCCGATCAATATCATTTCAGAGTAAATACATTCACGCATATTCTGGAAGGATATAAAGTGGCAGACAAAATGCAATCGCATAATATCGGCGGTTCGAGTTTTTCGGATTGGTGGGCATATAAATTCGAAGTGTATAATGCAATTCCTTACAATATTGCGATCATGACGAGGGTGGGTGTTGTTTGTGCAGTAAATTCGGATGATGCGGAAATGGCAAGAAGATTAAATCAGGAAGCAGCCAAATCAATTAAATACGGCGGGCTATCAAAAGAAGAAGCCTGGAAATTATGCACCATCAACCCTGCAAAATTATTGCACGTTGATAATAAAGTGGGCTCGGTGAAAGAAGGTAAAGATGCCGATCTTGTATTATGGAACAATGATCCTCTCAGTGTTTATGCAAGAGTAAATTATACAATTGTTGACGGAATTATTTATTACAGCATGCAGCAGGATGAACAATTGCGTATCGCCCTTGCAAATGAACGTGCACGCATCATCGCAAAAATGATTGCAGAAAAAAATGGCGGAGCACCGACTGTTCCGGTTACGGGTGATCATTATCATGAATTTGATTGCGATGATTTTGGGGATTATGTGAGAGGGAATTAAGGAAGGAGTGGTTCGGCAGGCCCATGACATTTTCGTTTTGAATTGTATTGTTCCTAAAAACGAATTGTCACCCTGAGCTTGTCGAAGGGAGCTTGTCGAAGGGAGCTTGTCGAAGGGAGCTTGTCGAATGGCACTGCGACAAGCGCAGGGTGACATTACTTTAAAAAATAAATAATTCAATTACCAATGATAAAACAAATTCTATTTTCCATTTTCATTCTGATCGCAATGAATTCAATTGCGCAGAATTTCGCACTTGTATTTAATGATGTAATCATCCACGTCGGAAACGGCACAGTGATCGAACACGGAACAGTGGTTGTGAAAAACGGAAAAATCACATATGCCGGTGCATTAAATAATTCGTTTGATGCAGGCGCTACAGTTGTTGCAAATATGCAGGGCAAACATATTTATCCGGGTATGATCGCACTTAATGCACAGGTTGGATTAAAAGAAATTGAACTTGCAAGAGCAACACTCGATATGACGGAAGTAGGCGTTTACAATCCGAATGTGCGTTCAATTATTGCATATAATACCGATTCAAAAGTAATTCCAACCGTGCGCAGTAATGGTGTGTTATTATCGCAGCCAACCCCGGACGGTGGTGTGATCAGCGGTCAGAGTTCATTAGTGAAACATACAGGATGGAATTGGGAAGATGCTGCCGTGCAAACAGATATTGCAATGCATATAAACTGGCCTTCCGTTTATACCTACGATTATGCAACAGGAAAAAATAAATTAGATCCGAATTATGAAAAAGCGGTTGCTGAATTAAAAAATTTCATTCTAGAAGCAAAAGCATATTGCGCAACAGAAATACATGCAGAAAAAAATCTGCGTTTTGAAGCGATGCGCAATTTACTCGCAGGCAAACAAAAATTATTTGTCAATGCCTATCAGGCGAAAGAAATAATCAGTGCGGTGGATCTAGCAAAAGAATTCAATATTCAAATGGTTCTTGTAAGCGGAAGTGCTGTATCGCATGTTTTGAATCTCCTGAAAGAAAATAATATTACTGTTGTACTTGAATCCACTTTTTTATTGCCGTCAGAAGAAGGTGAAGATGTTGATTTACCATATAAACTGCCGGCAATTCTTCAAAGCAATGGAATCTTATTCGGCTTAACCGTGAGCAATGAAGGATCGAGTTACTGGAATGTGCGCAATCTCCCTTTTGCCGCCGGTATTGCAGCAGGAAATGGTTTAACAAAAGAGCAGGCACTTGCAGCGGTGACATATAATAATGCAAAAATTCTTGGCGTGGAAAATGCATACGGAACACTTGAACCCGGAAAAAGCGCAACATTATTTGTAAGCGAGGGAGATGTTCTCGATATGATGACGAGCAAAATAATTTATATACTTATTCAGGGAGAAATTATTTCTGTTGAAAACTGGCAGACAGATTTGTATAAACAATATTCAGGGAAATACGGGGTGGAGGCGAAATAAAGTGCTGGCGTGTTCGTGCGTTCGTGTGTTCACGTCGCTTGATGATGAATTTGTGGCGAAATTTTTTCGCGGCTATAATATTTTATATGAACTCGCATTGACACGAAGGTTTTTTGCTGACGCACGATAAAAAATTTACAGGGAGGCTCAGAGACGCAGAGATTATAAATTGGTTAATTGGTTAATTGGTTAATTGGTTAATTGGTTAATTGGTTAATGATTGACTGTCGGATAAGAAAATGGTTGCAAAAAAAATCCCGAAGGGATGAGCCTGAAAGGGTGAAATAAAAAAATTAATTTATTTAAAAACGCATCGTCACCCTGAGCTTGTCGAAGGGAGCTTGTCGAAGGGAGTTTGCCGAAGGGAGCATATGGAAGGATGCCTGATCCATGGAATTCATTTAAAAGCACATCATTCAAAATTCCTCTCGTTTCATCCGCTTAAAAAATGCTTTGAATTAAATTAACTTTGCCATTATTTCCGGAGAGATGTCCGAGTGGTTTAAGGAGCACGCCTGGAAAGTGTGTATACTCCAAAAGGGTATCCAGGGTTCGAATCCCTGTCTCTCCGCAACAATGAATAAATCCGCCGAAAAGCGGATTTTTTATTGCATAAAACAATTATTTGCATTTGCAGTTGTTACTGCTTTCACATCCTTCTCATCCATCCCGATAATTTCAGCCAATCTGCTCACAACATATTTCAAATACGCCGGTTCATTTCGTTTGCCGCGAAACGGAACGGGTGCGAGATAAGGTGAATCGGTTTCCAGAACAAGATGAGATAAATGTTCCGGTTTTAAAATTTTATCCATTCCGCCATTTTTAAATGTTGCAACACCACCAATGCCGGCATAAAAATCCAGTTCAATTATTTTTTCAAGTTGTTCTTCCGTTCCGGAAAAACAATGAAAAATACCAGACAGGTTTTCGTCTTTATGTTTTGATATGATGTCTATGCAATCATCCGTTGCTTCCCTCGAATGAATAATAATGGGTAATCTATTTTTTTTTGCAAGCATGATCTGAAATTCAAATGCATTTTTTTGCTGCGCTACAAATGATTTATCCCAGTAATAATCCAAACCGCATTCACCAACACCATAAAATTGCAGAGATTTATCCGCGAGTTTTTCTTCAACAAATTTCAATTCCGCTGAATAATTTTCTTTTACCGAACAGGGATGCAATCCGATCATGGGGAAACAATATTTTTTTTCTTCCTCACATAATTGCATCATCAAATCAAATGTGGCTGCTTCGATATTCGGCAGGAATATTTTCTCCACCCCTGCTTCTTTTGCACGCATGATCATCTCGTGCCTGTCGGCATCAAATTCGGGAAGGTAAATATGGGCGTGGGAGTCAATCAAAATTGCGAATTTGGAATTTTAATTTGTAATTGCGTGGTTTGACAAGCCCGCCTGCCTGCAGCACATGCGCCTTGCGTCGGCCGGCAGGGTCACCATAATTCGAGAAGCACACCGATAACGAATTGTCACCCTGAGCCTGTCGAAGGGGCGATGTGAACAAAATTGCGAATATTTATTGCAAGCTGATTGCTTCAAACTTAAAACCTTTTTCTTTGAAATATTTTAAAATCACCGGTAAACTTTTCAGCACCCGTTCCTTTGCTTTTTCGCTGTCGTGAAAAACAATAATGCTTCCATCGGTCGCATTTGCGATCACATGTCCGGTGCATGTGTCCGCATCAATTGTTGTATCAAAATCTCCGCTCAGCACATCCCACATAATTATTTTATACTCTTTTTTCAATTCCTGTATCTGATTGTAACTGATACGTCCGTACGGCGGCCTGAATAATTCTGATTTCACTACTGCATCACATAATTGCACATCTTCAAAATAAGTTTCATTTTCTGTTTTCCAGCCGTTCAAATGGTGAAATGTATGATTGCCGGTTGCATGTCCATCAGCTTGAATGCGATTATATAAATCCGGATGTTTTTTTACATTGTCGCCGATACAAAAAAATGTTGCGAGTGCTCCGGCATCCTTCAGCTGATCAAGAATCACATCCGTTACACCCGGCACCGGCCCGTCGTCGAAAGTCAGATAAATTGTTCCCTGTTTGGGAAGATCCCAGATCAAACTCGGGTAAACGCTTTTTAAATACCAGGGTGTTTTAACAAAATACATCCGAAAAAAATCACACAAATTTATACCACAAACTGCAGAAGGCGGGCTTGTATTTTTTTGCAATCAAATATGCATCCGGCCATGCAGCTATCGCGGTAAAAAATCTGAAAGCAATTCTGCTTATACTTTTCAGCAACTGCCGATTAAATTTGCAATTCATTTCAACCAGCATGGATCAGAAAGTACGATTGCGTTATGCGCCCAGCCCAACAGGTGCCCAGCATTTAGGTGGCATCAGAACGGCTCTTTATAATTATTTATTTGTAAAAAAAACGGGCGGTGAATTAATTCTCCGAATTGAAGATACTGATCAGGCGAGATATGTGCCGGGAGCTGAAGAATATGTGATCAACAGTTGTAAATGGGCGGGTATCGAATTTACAGAGGGAGTACATATGGGTGGTCCGTATGCACCGTATCGTCAAAGTGAACGCAAAGACATCTACAAAAAATTTGCACTCGAATTAATTGAAAAAGGACATGCATATTTTGCATTCGATACTGCCGAAGAACTTGAAGCAATGCGCAACCGCATGATCGAACAGGGAAACCCGTCACCGGCATACGATCATATTACCCGCCAGTATATGAAAAATTCCACTTCCTTATCGCATGATGAAGTTGAAAAAAGACTTGCCGCCAACGAACCGCATGTGATCAGAATTAAAATGCCCCGCAATGAGGAGATTAAATTTCATGACCTGATCCGCGGATGGGTGGTTTTTAATTCGTCGCAGCTCGATGATAAAGTATTATTTAAAAGTGACGGCATGCCCACTTACCATCTTGCAAATGTTGTGGATGATTATCTCATGAAGATCACACATGTTGTGCGTGGTGAAGAATGGTTGCCGAGTGCACCAACACATGTGATGACTTACAGGATGTTCGGATGGGAAGATGTGATGCCGCAATTTGCACATCTCCCGCTTATTTTAAAACCGGAAGGGAATGGAAAATTAAGTAAGAGGGATGGAGATAAATATGGATTTCCTTTATATTCACTCGACTGGAAAGAACAGAATATTTCCGGTTTGAAGGAAAAAGGATTTCTGCCGGAAGCATATATTAATTTTCTCGCATTTTTAGGCTGGAATCCCGGCACCGACCAGGAAATTTTCAGCCGAGCGGAATTAATTGATGCTTTTAGTTTCGAACGCATTGGAAAATCGGGTGCGAGATTCGATCCCGAAAAAGCAAAATGGTTCAATCAGCAACATATGAAATTAAAATCGGGAGAAGAATTAGCTGATTTACTGCAACCTTATCTCGATAAAAAAGGTGTTGTTGCAGACCGGCAATTTTTAATCCGGGTATGTGAAGCAATGAAAGACCGGGCTGTATTTATTCCTGATCTGTATGAAATGGGAACATTCTTTTTTGAAGATATCAGGGGATATGATATGGAGACAATTAAAAAGAAATGGAAAAAAGAAAAAAAAGAAATATTTGTAAATTTGATTGCTAAAATAAATACCGTAGTTAATTTTACAGCACACGAGATAGAAACGGTTGTGAAAGAATTTATGAAAGACAACAACCTGCCGATGGGTGAAGTGATGCCGGTATTTCGTGTTGCACTTTCAGGCGGATTACAGGGGCCCCCGGTTTTTGTGATGATGGATGTCCTCGGAAAGAAAATTTCTTTAGAGCGTTTGCAAAATTCAATTGAAATATTTGATAACTTTCAGTAAAAATTAGAGACAGCCATGCCTAAAAAGAAACCAATGTCTGGGAAACCCGAAGTTCATAAAGACCTCGATGGCTTCGAAATGGGTATTAATGAGTTTGGTGAAATCACGACCAATACCGATGTTGACAAACTCAATAAATTCCTCAATAAAAATGTTGAGGATAAAAAATTCAAAGGATTGGATGATATTCCATATGCCAATCTGGGTGAAGACGATGAGGATGATAAAGATGCGAATGAAGAAGAAGATCTGAATGAAATTGCAGATGAATTTGAAGAATTCCGTCAGTTTAATGATAAGGATTTTAAAGACGAATTTGATTTTGATGAGAAAGATGAGAAAGATGCGTTTGCCTTCGACGAAGGAAAACATATGTATGAAGACATTGATGAAGTAGATAAAGAAAAAAAAGCAGATGAAGATGAAGAGGATGATTTCGATGATGAAGATTTCCTCGATGAATATGCAGATGAAATGGGTGAAGAAGATAATTATAATTTTGATGAAGGAGATCCTGACGACAGGTTTTGAGCCATCCGAGGTAAAAGGTCGGCGGTCCTCAGTCTTCAGTTAGCAGTCCGCAGTCTTCAGTTTGCAGTTTATGATCTTCAGTATACAGTAATCAGACCGCGGCGAAAATTAAAATTTCACTTCGCTCCCGATACGTATCGGGATTCTTTAATTCGCAATCCAAAATCTTTAGAACTTTAAATAAAAATCTTTCGTGAGTGATTTATATGCCTCGGTATAATTATGCGGGCCATTATTTTCAATTATTAATTCTCCAAAATGCATTTCCATATGCAATTTCGAAAATTCGAGAAGCAGTCGGATGGGAGGCCGATCAGGTTTTGAATAAACAATTGTTTTCCGGATGCAAAAAATTTCAGATGCCTGAGCGGTTGAAATAAATTTTTCTCCTTCGTCTGCAGGCAATATCATACTTAATAATCCATTTTTTCCCGCCAGGTTTGTAAATGCTTTGATCAATAGATCAGGTTGAAGATATGCTGCATCGCGTGATAATTTTCTTTTTTCATTTTCAACGGGAAACCCTTTATAAAAATACGGGGGATTACAGATCATTAAATCATATCTCCGTTTTGAAAATCGCAACCATTCCTGCAGAGAAGCATGAAAACCCTGTATTTTTTTTTGAAACGGCGCATTTGAAAAATTTATAAGTGATTGTTCATATGCTTCTTCCTCAATCTCGACAGCATCAATTTCAGCATTTTGAAAACGTTGTGCCATCATTAATGCAATCAGTCCCGAACCCGATCCGACATCCAGCATATTCTGAGCACCAGCACCATTTGCCCATGCGCCCAGCAAAACGCCGTCGGTTCCCACTTTCATTGCAGACCTGCTTTGATGAACCGCAAATTGTTTGAACCGGAATAAAGACATGCTGCAAGATTAAAATTCTTCGGATGGATTCTTTAACTTTAAGTGATCAAAATTCATTATGATGAAAAATTTTCTCCTCTTCTTTCTTCTGACAGGCACAGCAAGTAGTTTGTTTTCACAACTCACCGTTACAAGCGAACCCGATGATCTTTCATTTATCTATTCGCTTTCCGGACCCGGTGTCACCGTAAGTGACGTTGTAAGAACTTGCCCGACCGATGCATCCGGATTTTTTAATTCGATGGATGCAAATGTCGGGATTGACAGTGGCATGCTTCTTACCACAGGCAGTATTTTTAATGCACTCGGCCCAAATAATCTCTCATCTGCGAGTACAAGTAATGGCACTGGTGGCGATGATGATCTGAATGATATTGACGGCGTTTTAGGCACTAATGATGTTTGCTTACTGGAATTCGACATGACCGTTGCTGCAGATACGCTGCGTTTGAATTATGTTTTCGGCTCTGAAGAATATCTTGAATTTGTAAATAGTTTCAATGATGTATTCGCATTTTGGGTGAGTGGCCCCGGCATACCTGATCCGGTGAATATTGCACTTGTGCCCGGAACTACTCAGGCAGTCGCAATCAATAATGTGAATGAAGATATAAACCCGGAATATTATGTAAACAACGGCGATGGTACAACAGCACCTTATTCTGTTGATCCATATTATATTCAATATGATGGCTTCACGACTGTGCTTGAAGCATTTGCATTAGTAACAGCAGGCGAAACTTATCATATGAAAATTGCGATCGCTGATGATTTGGATCAGGCGTACGATTCAGGTGTATTTCTTGAAACAGGCAGCCTGGGAAGTTTGCGGCTTTCACATGAAACGATGGCTGATCTGGATGCAGATTATGCAGTTGAGAAATGCGCAAACGGATATTTCAAATTCATTAATGAAGTGCCATCAGGAGAACCATTGGTAATTGATTATTTAATTGCAGGCTCTGCTACAAATGGCGTAGACTATGAAGAAATTTCAAATCAATTGACAATTCCTGCGGGCGACAGTGTCGGTATGATCACAATTGTTCCGATTCATGATGCCGTTTTTGAAAGTCTGGAAAGTGTTGTGCTTTATTTATATAACCCGCAATCGGGTTTTGTGTATGATACACTTTCAATGCTGATAAAAGATGAACTTGAAGTTCCCGAATTTGAAGCTGCCGTTGCAGATCTTTCTGTAAGTTTTAGTGATGCATCTGAAATTGCCACAAGCTGGCTCTGGGAATTCGGAGATGAAACAACATCTGCTGAAGAAAATCCCATACATACGTATTTGATGCCAGGCTCTTATGAAGTTTGTCTCACCATTACAGATGAAACAGGATGCGATGACCAATATTGCAAAACAATTGCAGTTGGCAATGTTGGAATTGATAATGAAAATCCTGCATCCTTTACTGTAAATACAAATCCTGTAAATGATATGCTTGAAATTCAATTGGCAAATTCAGGAGAAAATGCAACTGTTTCCATTTTGAATATACTTGGTGAAACCGTAAAACAAATTACAAGTCCAGGCGTTTATGTAAGTATACCTGTACACGATCTTTCAACCGGTATGTATTTCGTTGAAGTGAAAAACGGTGAGAACAGAGTGATAAAACAAATTGAAAAATTGTAATACATATATTTTTTTGAATTAGTAAAAATGTTCGGGCAGGATGTATTAAAGCATCCTGCTTTTTTATTCTCCACCCATGCAATTTCTGAATCCCGAAAACCAGTTATTCTTCATCTCATCATTTGTTTTATTTGCATTTTCTGCATTCTCATTTTCTAAAGGCGCAGAAAAACGGGCCTTACTTCTTTTGTTTTTAGCAGCTTTTGTTTTGCGGCTTTGCATGATTTCCCTCGATCCGTTTTTAAATAAATGGGACGAACGTTTTCATGCGCTTGTAGCCAAAAATATGATGGACCATCCTTTTAAGCCGATGCTTCGTGTAAATACAACTTTACCGGTAAATTATTACGACTGGACAGGGAATCATATCTGGCTGCATAAACAACCGTTTTTCCTATGGCAAATGGCTCTTAGTATGAAAATTTTTGGTGTGAATGAATTTGCTGTGCGTTTCCCCGGCGCATTAATGGGGGCAATTCAAATCATTTTTATTTACAGGATCGGCAAACTGGTTTTAAATAAACAAACCGGTTATATCGCCGCCTTATTATTTGCTGGTTCTTATTTTCAATTGCAGCAAACAAGCGGGCTGATAGGCATGGATCAAAATGATATTGCGTTTGCATTTTATACGATTGCAAGTATCTGGGCTCTGGCAGAATACAATTTCACTTATAAAAAATATTGGGTCGTGCTGATAGGTATTTTTTCAGGTATTGCAATTCTGAATAAATGGCTCACCGGGCTACTGGTATACGCATGCTGGGGAATCATCATTCTCGCAGATAAAGAATCGAGGAGAGATTTTAAACAATATTTGTATGTATTTTACTCATTCCTGATCACGTGTATTGTATTTCTTCCCTGGCAATTTTATATTTCAAAAACTTTTCCTGTTGAAAGCACAATTGAATATCAGTTCAACAATCTGCATTTTGGAACTGCACTGGAAGGGCATACCGGGACATATGCTTTTTATATCAACCGGTTTACAAAAGAACATTTTGGGTATTGGGCAATATTTCCTTTCATTTTGGGGATTTATTATATCATAAAACAAGGTAAGTCACACACCAATAAACTATTGATTTTAATTCCGGTATGTATAATTTATATTTTCTTTTCATTTTTTGTTGCATCAAAAACATCGGCCTACGTATTTGTAGTTGCCTCACTTATTTATATATTGCTGGCTGCCGGGCTAGTTTTCATTTCTGAAATCATTCCTTCCTTCCGGATGAAAAAATTTGTAACAATTGGAGGATTTGTTATACTTTTCCTCGTAAATCTTTCTCCGGCGAAAATTTTATTTACACATTTTGAATCCGCAGCAGACCGCGACAGGGAAGCGAAAATCAATAATACGGAGATTTACAAACAATTGAATGAGCTGGTGCCGGAAGGCTATTTTGTTTTTAATGTTCCTGAGCTTGAACATGCGGATGCAATGTTTTATTCCGAAAGAAATGTATATCACTGGTGGCCGACAGAATCGGAATATCATGTATTGAAGGAAGAAGGAATTCATTTGGCTGCATTTCCCCCGCATCATAAATTACCGGTTCCGGATTATATTAAAAATGATCGTGATATTTTATGGATTGAAAAAAATCTGAAGTAAATCTTCTAAAAATTATTTTGCCAGGATCATTTTTTTTACGAATTCATTATTGGCATCGCTTACCTTCACAAAATAATTTCCTGCAGGCAGTTCCCGGATATTCAAATGATATGGCACATTTTTATTCAGCGCAGCTTTTTTACTGAAAACCGTTTCCCCATTTAAATTCATAATGCTGATCGATGCATCAGGCATGAATGCATTGATATTAATATTTACGATTTCACTTGCGGGATTCGGATAAAGATCAAAACTGAATTGTGCGTTCTGATTTTGAATTCCCACAGGATCCTGGTATAATTTAAATTCCCATGCACCTCTTCCATACGTGCCGAAACGTGCGGTTTTTATTTCTTCCACATAATCCACACTCCAGTAAACCTGCAGCGGTGCATCATCATCTGCAATTTCAAACCATTTATCTTCTGCTTTCACATATACATAAGGCGCAATTTCAGTTGCAGCAAATAATAAACTATCATCTTCGGATACTGCAATATCATAAACAAGTGTTGATGGTAATCCGGTACTCATTGCAGAAAATGTTTCACCATGATCATACGAAACATACACCGGCGGATTACTGTATCCGGATCCGGCAATATATACTTCACCGGGATTTGTTTTTGATGGTTCGATGGAAGATCCGTAAAAATAATGTGAATCGGGCCCGTTAAAATCAGATGTCATTGTCCATGTTGCACCGGCATCATCTGAATGATAAAAATTTCCATTGCTCGTCAATAAATACCAATAATTTGCATCAATTGGTGAATAGGCTATTGCAGAAATAGAACCACCTCCCGCAACACTGAAATTTTTTGCCTGCTGTTCTGCATCAATTCCACCCGGTTTTTTTTCAAGCCTCCATAAATAGCTGCCGCCCGTTTCACTTCCGCCACCCCACCAGGCTACTTCATCCTCTTCCGGATCCTGCATGATAGGTGCCATCCATAAATGACCTGTGCCGACAAAATCCCAGAAAAACATATTTGATCCTGATGCGGCATCTGTGATATACATGGCAAATCCCGGATAAATACACCATAAATTATCGCCACCGCTGCGGGAAACAAAATGTCCGTAATCGCCGCTTATTAATTGGTTGAAATCATACTTCCCATCCACCCAATATTCACTGCGCTGATAACCCTGATCCTGCGCACCTGCAAAAATTATATTGGTAACATAGCGATATGTATACACATCATAATATTGCGCATTGCGCATTCCGGTTAATGTAATATTTTGCCAGGTTAATCCGCTGTTTGATGATTTAAATAAACCACCGTCGGTGCTTGTAAGTAAAATTTCTGATCCGGATGCCGCATCATAAAAACTTTGAATAAACGGAATATCCGCATGCAGAGCAAATTCCTTATTGTCGTAATATTCATACCATTCATTATTTAATGTCCAGTCTGCACCCGCATTAAATGAACGGAATGAATTTACACCACCATAATACAGATAGCCGGGGTGAATTTTTGAACTTGCAAAACTGTTTTTGCTGAAATTATAAGATTCCACTTCACCTGTTTCTTCCCAGTTTTCACCTGCATCAACCGAACGGTAAATAAATGTAGTCCCTGTTACATAATTATTTAATGCCGCATATAATTCTTTTACACCGTCGTGATCAATTCCCGACAACATGATATCTCCATCGTCGGTATATGGTAATGCTCCTTTTAATTCAGGAATTCCTGTAATGCTGTTGAGGAGATAACAATTTGCATTCTCAATTAAATAACATTCCGGATCTCCTGTTTGCGATGCCCACAAAACAAATTTATTTGTGCCGCCCGAAACAGGTACATCATACGACTTGATTTTCTCAAAACTTTCGCCCAAATCGGTTGAGCGATAAATTGAAATAATATCCCACCAGTTTACATAATCCCATTCATAAGCTAAAATATACATTGTGTGGTCGGCATCATTTAAAATTTCAGCGTCAAAAACATTTCCCCATGCTTCTACATTTTCCAATCCTGTTGTTTCATGCCAGGTAATCCCTTCATCTTCCGTCCAGTAAATTCCCTGCATACCCCAATTATATGTTCCGACTATCAATCTGTCTTCTATTTTTCTCAATAAAAATGTTCCTCCAATTTTAAAATTATCATTTATCACTGCCCAGTTACTTCCATCCAGATCGCCTTTCCATAAATTCCCTCCATCGCTGAAAGCATACACCTGGTCTGTTGTAAAATCAATATCTGTTGCCCATATTCTTCCAGAAGTATTATAACTGCCGATTTCATTCCACTGACCAATTACATTTCCATTTGCGAGTGTATCCCATGCATCATCCTGTGTTCTTGCATATTTATTTTTTTGCGCACGTTCGAGCATGAGCTGATAACGTGCATCGGCATCCATTTTTCTCCAATTTGTTTCGGGTGCAGCCTGATGCATTAATTCAAAAAAAGCTTTCCGGTCCTGTTGCATGGTTTCATCTTCATTTTGACGGGCAGCCAATTCGGTTGGAACCGGATCGTTTTCCGAATGATGAAAATTCGATTCATCCTGCTGGCGCATAAAAACAACAAGCATGATAATTAAGGTAAGTGCAATTGTGCCGGCAACAATAAGGAGTGCTAATTTTTTCTGCATCGGAGTGATTTGGAATTACAAATTTCGGGAAGTTCTGCTAGAAATTCAGGGCAGGAACGGATATTTGAATTTTGATGGTGCAAAAGACGCCTATCGGTTATTGTTGTTACCAATGCATTTTATTTCATCAACCCCTCAATCACATTTCCAACACAGCCATTCGGTTCTGAAATTTTAAGCAATGCGGCGAGTGTTGGTGCGATATCGGTAATGAATATTTCAGAATAATTTAATCCGGGTTTTATTTTCCATCCGTACCATACAAGGGGCACATGCGTGTCATAAGCATAATGACTTCCGTGTGTTGTACCAGTCGGGCGATAGGCATCAAACCAATAAGGTTCGTAAATGATCTGAATATCACCGCTGCGTTTCGGATAAATACCATTGACCATTTTTTCTTTCAATTCTTTCGGATAAGAAAAATCCGAAATTGCATCAATTAAAAAAACATTTGCAACACCTTCCATTTGCAAAACATAATTTTTCAGATGGCTGTATACAAATTCTTTATTCATTCTCATCGAATCAAGCAATGCCGTATTTAAATAAACCTGCTGATTTGTATACGTGATGATCCAGTTTTGATTTCCGAGTATTTTATCGAGATAGGCTTCCATATCAGCGGTCATCTGCAATTCCGTTTTAGTGCCGGTCGGAATTTTTAAAGATTGCAAATATTGCGGCACAGGGCTCACGCCATGGTCGGCAGTTAAAAACAATAAATAATTATCCTTGCCTATTTGTGCATCAAGAAATGCAATGAATTCAGAAAGATCATTATCCAGCCTCAAATACGTATCCTCAGTTTCAACTGAATGCGGTCCGTATGCATGGCCTACATAATCGGTCGAAGAAAAACTCAGGCATAAAAAATCGGTATATGCACCCTTGCCCATTTTTTCGTTTTTAATAATTGCTTCTGCAAATTCTTTTGTAATTGTATTTCCGAAAGGTGTGCCTTTTATTATTTCGCTGTTGCCTGTAAAATTTAAATAATGCGGAAATTGCGAACCAGGTTCACCGATATTTACTGTTTCCCAACCAACACTGTCGGCAGTAGCATTGCGATAACTTTCTTTCGGCATATATAAATTCCAGTTCTGATTCAGGAATTTTTCTGCCGGCTTCGTTGCATTATAATCCTGCACCCATTTCGGAAGGCTGTCCATATAATAGGTACTCGTTACCCAACTGTTTGCACTTCCATCGTACCAATATGCTGCATTTGCAGAATGGCCTGCAGGTAAAATTGCGCCGCGGTCTTTTAATGCAAGGCCGATCACTTTTGAATGTTGCTGATCAGATAATTTCAGCATATCTCCTATCGTGGTTGTAAGTAAATTGCGTGGCGACTGATTTGATAAAGGTGAAATTGTTCCTACACCATGTACTGTTGAATCGCTGGTGACATACATAAACTGATTTGTACTTCTCTCATACCAGTCGTTTGAAATAATTCCATTTATTGCCGGTACACTGCCGGTATAAATACTCGCATGCCCGGGGCCCGTATAGGTAGGTATATAACTGTAATTTGTATTCTCGCAACTATAACCGCCTTTTACTAATTTTTTAAATCCGCCTGCACCATACACATCCTGATACCGGTATAAAAATTCATACGCCATCTGATCAACAACGATGCCCACAACAAGTTTTGGTTTTGCAGGAATGGTTGCAGTTTGCGCATATACAGTATGCAGAAAAGAGAAAAATAAAACTGATAGAAATAATTTTCTGCCGATGTTTAGCATGTTCGTATTTTTTCGAAATATACTAAGTTAAAATCGAAAACGGGAAGACTCCTGGCCTGTGCAGCGCCGTTTTGCAATGCGACAAGATGAAATATCTGACGTATTGTGGTTAAAATTCCTTGCCTAAACTGATATAAACCGTTCTGCCGTCTGCGGGCAAAATGCCGGGCCCGGGATAATTATTTATGCGCCTTGTGAAATATGTTTCACCATTCAGATTATTTATTCCTGCTTTTATATTGAATCCTGAAAAGCGAACAGTTGTGTTCCAGTCCATCACAAAATAAGAAGGAACAATTCCAACCACCCCGTTTGCAGATGATTCAGTATTTAATGCATCAGAATAAATTTCACTTACATAAGATCCCTGCAAAGTGGTAGAGATAAATTTGTAATTGTATGACACGCCGCTGCGCACGATCCATTCCGGTGCATTTTCCAGTTTATTTCCTTCGAGTTGCACTTCCTGTCCGTTTGCACTTGTGATTGCATCAATATATGTCGCATGATCATAGGATGCTGTAAGAAAAATACTGATCTGTCCGAAATGATTTTTATTATTTTTAAATTCTGTCGGACGAAATTCAAGAAATGATTCCACGCCTCTCGCTGCAGATGTGCCGACATTTGTTTTATAAATATACGTTTGACCAAGATCATTCTTTAATGCAAGTGATCCTACCCTGTTGCCGTATTGCAAATAAAATACGCCCACATCGTAAGTGAGCACATCATTTATTTTTCCACGCACACCAAAATCAGAATTAAATCCTTTTGAGTCCGTCATATCCGGATCAACCACATCCAGCGAACCCACAGGTGTAATATCACTGTATAAAATCGGTCGGTATGCCTGTGTGCAATTTGCATAAATATTATTTTGCGGATTTAAATTGAATTGCATTCCCAATCCGGCCAAAGGAATATTTCTGTTTTTATCATAATTAAATGGCGTGAGTTTATAATCAATATTACCTGTCATGGATGTTTGAATAATTTCATACCGCACGCCGGGCGTTACAGAAAATTTTTCTCCGATATGAAATAAATTCTCTGCGCAAAAAGCATAATTCAACGTTTTGAATGTGAGGTCGAGTGTGTACGGTTCAATAAGCGTGAGATCAAAGTCGGTGCCTGTGGTACCTTCACCTCCCTGTTTTCTTGTTGTCCTTGAGTCTGAAAACCTGAGGCCTGCAGATAAAACATGTTTTCTTCCGCCCAGATTATAATGTTGCAATACACGTGCTTCATTTGTGAAACTGTTGTAGTAATCACGGTCAACAACCCGTGGCTGATATTCAAGTGTGATGGGCGAAATTGAATCCTTTACGGTTGGTGCGGCGATATACATCACTGAATTACGCTGACCGATGATCATATTTGATTTTAAACTCAGAGCTGTATTTGCACTGATCGTATAATTTACCGTAAGTGCCGGAATATTATGATTGGGTTGAAAATAATTTCTTGTTCTTGTAGATTGATACGGATCTTCTTCAAACTGCGCATCTGTTAAACCACCTGCAAGCTGATTCACATAATACATTTTAGAAAATTCAAGACCCATTTTTAATTTATCGGAAAATGCATAATGCAAACCGATAAATCCAGCATAAAAATCGTAGCGGCTGTTCGGGCGGTATCCGTCTGATCCGCGGTAATTGATATATGCATAATAATTTAATTTTCCGAGCTGGCCGCCAATTGCATTAAAAGAATTGAACATATTATTTGAACCGAAACTCTGGCGGGTTTCAAAATCCGCTTTTTTATCTGTGGGGCCTTCTTTAATTACATAATTCAGCATGCCGCCGTATTGCGGACCGTATTGCAGGCATGCACCGCCACGCACCAGTTCAATTTTACTCAATGCTTCCGTCGGCGGGTTATAATGTGATTCGGGATAACCGAAAACATCTGAATTTACGCTGTATCTGTTTTGCCGCACATTAAATTCCCATGAACGGTGCGGGTTTAATCCGCGGACAGAAATACTTGTCTGCACACCACTGCCGTCGAGATCCCATTGATACACACCGGGTACTTTTGAAAAAACCTGACGAGGAATATTTTCGGCCGTATTCGCATTTGTTTTATCAAGAATCACAACATCATTTCTTTTTCCTGAAAAAATCAATGTGCCTTCCACTTCTTTCATGCGCTTCACATTATCATAATCACGTGTTGCGGTGATTTTCACTTCATCGAGCATGAGATCATTTTCGCTTAAAACAAATTCAACATATAAATTCTGACCCGATTTTAATTTGACGGATTTACTTTGCGTTTTATAACCGATGGATGTAGCAGTTAAAATATAATCGCCGGCCGGAATGCCGCTTAATTCGAATTCACCATTCGGATTACTTGCAGTACCAAAATTCGTTGAATCGATAAAAACACTAACACCTGGAATTGGTGTTTCGGATGCATCTACAACTTTTCCTTTAATTGTTGCCGGGTTTTGTGCATAAAGTATGATCGTATTAAAAAACAATCCCAACAAAGTCAATAAGTACCGTTTCCCCATTCGCTGTTTTTAAGAGATGTAAATTTAATCCCTCAGCGCTTAGGACACTAAAACATTTAGAAAACTTTTACAGATTGAAAATCAGGGCAGTGCATCAATTAAATCCTGGTATCTTGACTCATAACGGGCGGTTCCGCCACAACCCAGCTCTTCGTATTTTGCGAGAATATCTTCAATTCTGTTTTCCGGACTTGGATGGGTACTTAAAAATTCAGGGATATCAACGCCGCCTTCAGCTTCCACTTTTTCAAAAAATTCGGCTGATGCTGCTGCATAATAATCTGTCGGGCAGAGATAGATCACAGAATATTCATCTGCCTGGCTTTCATCATCGCGGCTGAAAGCGAGTGAAGCCAGGGTTGTCGCAATATCGCCCAGCAATTGCTGATCGCTTCCCAGCACAATACTAAGCAATAAGGAAACACCGTAAATTTCTGTCAGCTGATCGGTAGTATGCCGTAAATCGGCATGCGCCATTTCGTGGCCGAGTACACCGGCGAGCTGTGCTTCATCATCAAGATATTTTATCAAGCCTGTATAAACGTAGATATAACCACCCGGTGTGCAGAAAGCATTCACCACATCATCATCGTTGATGATATGTAATTCCCATACAAAATCATCGGCATGGGCAACTTCTCCAGAATTGAGAATTCTGTCGCGAATATCATTTAATAAATCATAAGCTTCGGAATATGTATTTTCATTCAGCAGGGGATATGTTGCAGGGTCGGCTTCAATTTCTGCAGCCACCTGTGCACCCAGTGCTTTATCATCTTCAATTGAAAAAAGATTGATGCCGCCGCCTTCGGAACATGAATCGGTAAACAGTGTGGTGCTAAGGATGGCAATGATCAGAATCTTGTTCTTCATAATTATTCGCTTGGATATCAGCTATATTTCAAATATTATTCCACGGCTTGCCAAATAAGGCTTCCTGTCTTTTTTAATACTGCTTTAACTCAATTAACTTGCGGACTCTTTGGCAAATTTAAATCAAATACGAAAACCCATTGCCGCCGAACTTGACCTTTTCGAAGAGAAGTTTCGGGAAACCATGAAAAGCAAGATCGCCTTGCTCGACAGGGTGATGTATTATATTGTGCAGCGCAAAGGCAAACAAATGCGGCCGATGTTTGTTTTTCTCAGCGCTAAATTAACGGGGGAAATTTCCGAATCAACCTATACCGCTGCGAGTTTAATTGAATTATTGCATACGGCAACATTGGTGCATGATGATGTTGTGGATGATGCATACGAGCGCCGTGGTTTTTTTTCGATCAATGCTCTTTGGAAAAATAAAATTGCAGTTTTAATCGGTGATTATTTATTGGCGAAAGGATTATTGGTTTCGCTGGAAAATAATCAGCATCGCTTATTGCAAATCACTTCCAATGCGGTAAAAGAAATGAGTGAGGGAGAATTATTGCAGATTGAAAAAGCAAGAAGACTGGATATTAAAGAAGATGTGTATTATGAAATCATCCGCAAAAAGACCGCTTCCTTAATTGCAAGTGCCTGCAGTGCCGGAACGGCAAGTGTAACAAAGGATGAAAACATCATTGAGCAAATGCGTTTATTCGGTGAGAAGATTGGAATTGCATTTCAGATTAAAGATGATCTGCTGGATTATGGAGATGATGATATCGGCAAACCGCATGGCATTGATATTAAAGAAAGAAAATTAACACTGCCCATTATTTACACCTTACAAAATGCATCACGCAGCGACAGAAGAAAAATAATTTACATTATCAAAAACGAAAATAAGAATAAAGAAAAAGTTAATTGGGTAATTGATTTTGTAAAAAAGAACGGCGGCATCCAATACGCTGAACAAAAAATGTATGAATATCAAAATGCGGCATTTGAAATTCTCAAACAATTTCCTGAAAATGAAAGTGCGGTTGCGCTAAAGCAATTGGTGGAATTTACGACGGAGAGGAAGAAATGATGTGATAATGTGATGATGAGATAATGTGATGATGTGTAATACACTTTAAATTAAAAATACTTGTTTGATATTCCTGTGAGCATCTAAATAAAATCACTCATCCAGTCTTTTTATTGACACACCCCTAACCCCCGCCACGGCGGGGGAAGGCCTTATCCTTTTAATAAATTTGATTAAAATCAAATATTCAATCTTTTAACAGCATAAGCCTTTCGCGACGATTTCTACCTTCTCACTTCTGCCTTCTACCTTCTCACTTCTGCCTTCAAACTTTTTACTTTTCACTTCTGCATTCTTACTTCTTTCCTCCACTCCTTTCTCCTTTCTCCTTCATAAAAACACCACTTGCTTCATCTCCACCTGATCATCTGAAATAATTTTGATCCAATAAATGCCGGATGCGAGATGATTGCGTTTTATTTCGATTAGGGGTTCTGATATATTTTCTATTTCTTGCAAAATTTTTCCCGAATTATCCGAAAACTGAACGGATATGTTTTTTCCGTTTGGTTCGAGTTGAATAAATACAGAACCGGAAGTCGGATTCGGATAAATTGTAAAATCAAATGCATTTATATTTTCAACAGAAATATTTTCATCGCATGCAGGATCATAAACCATTGTTGGCGAACCTTCCGGGCAACCGGCAAACCAGTTTTCCGCATTGTTCATTTTACCTGTTGCAGATAATAATTCAAGTGTTTCGCCATCACCGTCGGGCTCTGTTGTCCAGGGTGCTTCATCATCATAAATCATGGTGAATTGCAATGCACCTTTATCATCAATTAAACGCAATTCTTCACCGCCGCCATCGAGGCCGAATAAAAACGGTCCGGTATAATTTGTAATTGCCGCATGTCGCGATGCGAATTTTGTAAGATCATTTGCTACAACAAACCGTTCGTTTGATTCGAGAATTGTTCCTTCTGCAAATTGAAATAATAACGTGTCCTTATCATCAACAAATTTCCATCCTGAAATATCAATTGCATCGGAAGTGATGTTCCATAATTCGATCCAGTCGCCCGCATCCATTGCAGCATTACTGTGGTAATTAATTTCTCCGAATACAATTGCATCATTACAACTTGTATAATAAGTGCCGGGCGAACCGAGCAAACATCCGTCGAACCAGCTTGAAGCAAGGGTGATATCTGAAGTTAATGTATTTAATTCGAGCGTCCTTCCAGTTCCATCGGCGCCGCGGGGCCAGGGAACACTATCCGAATAATGCATGGAAAATACTTCCACATTATTTAATGCAGTTAATTTTATTGCATCACCTGCATTATCGAAATTGAAAGAAAATCCGCCGATCACATTTGCAACATCCGGATAAATCATATTAAATTTCGAAAGATCATTTGCAATTACTAAATAAGAATTTCCATTTAAAATTGTCCCGAATGGAATTTTATATTTATCCACCGGATTTGCATCCTGTATTATCCATTCTGAAATATCAATTGCAGTGGCTCCATTATTATGTATTTCAATCCAGTCGCCTGCATCCAGATCATTATTCGAATTATAATTAATTTCCGTTAGTGTTATTTCCGCTGCAACAGGTGAACCGTTGAATACCGCATTAAATGTTTCCGACGAACCGGGATTAATCGTAAGTGATACTTCTTCCGATCCGGCAGGAATTAAATCATTTGCATCCCAATGATCAAATGTATAACCCGGATTTGCAATTGCCGTCATCGTAACCGGTACGCCATCGTAATACACACCATCCCATGGTAAATCGGTTGGTGTAATTGTATTTAAATGAATATATCCCGCCGCGGCGGGTGAAACCGAAAGTGTAATTGTGCGCTGCCCGTCAAGTCCGAATGAAGTATTGATCTGATTGCGTGCTGTAACATGCCGTGTTTCATTATAATCCAAAACCGTATTCATATAATAATTCACGGTGGGTTCGGTAGGACCGCCCCATCTGCTCACCTGCCTGATGATTTCCGCATCAATTGAATCTTTCATGTTGTCCATGATCGATTCCATATTATCCTGCAGATAAATTGTATTGAGCAGATCGGCAAAACGATTTACAAAATAATCTCTGAAATCATAATTGTCGAGAAAATTGTCGAAGATCTGTGAATAAGCATTCGGGTAAGAAGGATTGCGTGTGAGATTAATATAATTATCTGCCGGCACCGAACCGAAATAACCCATTGCACCATCCAGATCGTACATGATAAATCTGAATTTACCGCCATTCTGATCGCGGTAACATTTTGTATTATTTACGCCCCAGTAATATCCGCCGAAATCAACATTCTGATAATATATTTCACCGATATAATAATCCACGTAATTTTCTACATCACAATATTTCTGAAACATATTATAAAATGCATCCACATTCGGAACCATGGTAGTTGTATAATTATACCAGTTCACAAATCCCGTATCACTTCCTGCGAGTGCGCTCCATGAATTTAAAAAATCAACCTGGTTATTATCAATACCGTAATTCGATTCCACATAATGTTCATCTGCTTTTTCCCTTATTTCGTACCATCCCCAATATTCGCCGTTAATAAATAGTGCACATGGTTCGTATGCTTCATAATCAATATGCGTTTCTTTCATTACTTCTGCTAAAAATGCATCCTGAAATTTATAGGTCCATACATGCTGACCGCCATTGCGCAAATTAAAATTATTGATCGGACCGATCTCCGGTTTTTCACGCCAGAGCGGATAATTCAGATTACCGTCATATTCATTTTTAAAATCCACACGAAATCCGCGTTGCGCTTCCGCACGGCTCCATCCTCCGTGAATCTCAAGCGCCATGTCTTTATTCCATTTTGAAATTCCTTCTGGATCAAAATATTCAATATGACCGTACCGCGACCATGGCTGCCAGAAATTTGCACCGTAATACGGATAACCCGGATCGTAACAGCAACCGAATTCATAAATGCCGGTATCATAATCAAATAAACTCGATGGATCGATTGTGATTGATAAAACCGGCAATGCATAATCTGCTTCATTAATAAAATAGGTTTGCTTGCTCATATTTCCGGGCAATAAAGAACCCGAACTAAAACATTTTGCGGATATAACGGTAGTTGTTGCTACGTTAATTGGAGCAGAATAAATTGGAGATAATTCCGTAACCGCCGAACCATCAGTTGTATAATGAATAATTGAAGTTGGTGATGGAGATGAAATGGAAATAATCTGGTCCGTCGGATAAAATCCCGAATAAATTGAAAATACCGGATCAGGTTCATATCCGGAATAACAAACAGCAGTGTTGTTTGAAATTTCAGGTGAAATATTCGGTGTTACACACCATGCTGCAGCATCCGGAATTCTTGCTACTGATTGTCCGAGGGCAATTTCACCCGTATATTTTGAATCGATAATTATTCCTGATGCATCGGATAAATAAATTGTTTCACCTGTATTTGAAATGGAAAAATTTGTCTGATTATAAATATATGGCGAAGTGAACCATGCAGGCACGGGAGAAAAATAAGTATCCGCTGTTTTTATTCCGAAAGAAAGCCATGCATTGGATGAAAGATCGGAAGAAGCAACTGATGCATTATTTACCTGCAGACAAAAATAATTATCACCTTCAACCAATAAAGCATTTAAAACATCAGCAGGAATATCCCAAAGTTCTGCAGGATATCCTGCATACATACCCGCTTCATGATCGGGACTTGCAAGTGTATTATGTGCCGGCGGTGAACCAATAATATTTCCGGAACGTGCAATTTCAAATCCATTTAAATAGGCAACAAATGCATCATCATAATCAACATGCAATTTTCCTGTTTCAATTACGGATGTATCTGAAATAAAAAATGATTTGCGGATATAAACCGATGTTGTCGATGGAATTGTTGTGCCATCATCACCATCTCCAAAACCAATTCCGCCTGCACCAGAACTCCATCCGGTATCATCAAATCCGGGGTCCTTCCAGCTTGCCGGTGGTTCAGTGGCACCAATAAAATATTTCCATGTATCGGTATTTAAAACGGCTGATTCCCAATGATTGATATTTGCGATCAGATCATTGCCGTTTGCAAGCACTAATAAATATTGACCGCCATTTAAACTGATGTCCGGAAATTTCCATTTCAAAGGATTGGTCGCATCATCACTCAGCCCGTAATTCCATAAATTAATTGGCGCAGCGCCGGCATTATAAATTTCGATCCAGTCCTGGTTGTTGCCGGTAGCATCAGGTATTGTTCCTTTAGATGCTATTTCATTCAGAACGATTTGAGCTTGTAAAATGATTGACGATGTGCATAGAATTGCAAACAGGAGAAGATATTTTTTCATAGAATGTGCCACGGCGTATGTTAATTCAAAGTTAAGCAATTTGAGAAACGAATGTTTTACCGGCGGTTTGACCTGTGCTTTTTAAATTGCCTGCTGAATTTTGATGACCTTTGAGTTTGCATGCACAAGGCATTCGAATTTCCCGCCGGGTTTCTCAAACATCTTAAAAACTGTGATGGTTTTGATGAAACACCATTTGCCGAAGCCCACAAATTGCCGGCTCCTGCATCTGTCCGGATCAACCCGGCAAAAAACACCGGTCAATTTGAAAATGAGCAGGCCGTTCCGTGGTTTGATATGGGATATTATCTCACAACAAGGCCTTCTTTTACTCTTGATCCTCTCTTTCATGCCGGTTCCTATTATGTGCAGGAGGCAAGCAGTATGTTTTTGGGACGTATTTTAAAGCAGGTTTGTGACCTTAAAAATCCTTTGAGAATTCTTGACCTCTGTGCTGCTCCCGGTGGGAAATCAACACTGATCGCACCGCTGATTTCTGCAGAAAGTATATTGGTGAGCAATGAAGTGATACGCAGCCGTACTGCAGTATTGAAAGAAAATCTTATAAAATGGGGAAATCAAAATGTTGTGGTAAGCTCAAATGATGCTTCTGATTTTTCGGGCCTGAAAAATTATTTTGATGTAATAGTTGTAGATGCACCCTGCAGCGGATCGGGATTATTCAGGAAAGATGGAGCAGCCATGAAAGAATGGAGTATTGAAAATGTGGAGATGTGCAATAGAAGACAGAACAGAATTTTGGAAGATATTGCTCCTGCATTAAAAAATAATGGCCTGTTGATTTATGCGACCTGCAGTTACAGTAAAGAAGAAGATGAAGATATCATAAAGAAAAAAGTGGAAAGTGGAAAGTGGAAAGTTGTGAAGATAGATTTACCTGACAATTTCGGAATAATAAAAAATGAATTTGGTTATCGTTTTTATCCCGATAAATTACAAGGTGAAGGTTTTTTTATTTCTGTATTGAGAAAAATAAACGGGGAAGATGAAGAAGTGGATTTGTATCCCGCTCCGATTATTAAAGCCGATATAAATGAAATGCAAATAATTTCAAAATGGGTAAGCAATGCAGATGCATTTATATTTTTTAAAAAGGGGGAAAAATTTTATGCTGCAGGGAAAACATTATATCCTCAAATTGCGCATCTTCATTCTAAATTAAAACTAATTAAATCAGGAATTGAAATCGGTGAGATAAAACAAAATGATCTTGTGCCTTCACATGAAATGGCATTATGTCCGGCAATTATAAAAACGTCACCGGCAATTGAAGTTGATTTGCAAACCGCATTAAATTATTTGCGAAAAAACACGATTGAATTACCGGATACAAAAACAGGATGGAATTTAATTGCTTATAAAGGAATTCATCTTGGCTGGGTAAAAATAGTACCGAACAGAGTGAATAATTATTATCCCATTGAATGGCGGATCCGTAACCTTTGAGTTATTAATTTTCCATAACCGCTGAGCGCTTTTGATAGCCTGCATTTCTGCTAAAGCGGACCTGAATTGTATATAAATCTTTTATTGGGAGTGAATGCTTGTAAAAATGAGAATTCTCCTGTATTTTCAGTTACCCTATATCATTTGAAATGCATGCGGATTATTTCTTTTTTTTCTTGACACCTTCCAATGAAAAAAATATTGGCACTGTATAATATACATCCACGGATTTACCATTTTGAAAAGCCGGTGTCCATTTGGGTAAAGACTGAATAATAGCAATTGCCGTGCTGTCGATTGAAGGAAAAAGTCCCCGTACAATTATTGGATCCTTTACATCACCATTATGATCAACAATAAATTTCACATAAACTGTTCCTTCAATCTTCTTTTCAATTGCATCTTCCGGATAGTTAATGTTTTGCTGAATGAACTTCACTAATTCATGTGTACCACCCGGATATTCAGGCATTACTTCAGCAGTATATGATTTTTTTGATGTGTCGGCAGAACTCTCCGTATTCTGCGCATATCCAATTGAAGTAAAAAAAAGTAGCGTTAATTGAAATAGAATTATTTTAAATATCATTTGATTTGTTTAATCCGTTAATTTAAATAAAATGGGCAGCCTGTAATACACATCCACCGCTTCACCATTTGCATATCCGGGCGACCAGCGAGGCATATTTTTAACCACACGCACGGCTTCTTCTTCACATCCCCCGCCAATTGCATTTATAATTGTGATATTATGAATGCTTCCATCAGAAGCTACGATAAATTGTAAATATACCTTCCCTTCAATTCCATTTTTTCTTGCCGCTTTCGGGTATTTCATATTTTTACCGAGATACTCCATTAATGCGTGTATCCCACCCGGGTATTCAGGCATTTTCTCAACGAATGTATAAACGTTTGAACCGAACCGTGCCTTTGTTGTGTAGATCGTACCTGTATCCGTTAAAACTGAATCTACCGATACGATTTCATCCGCCTCAATAACCTGCGCCGATAAACAAGACATTGACAAGATAAAAATGACTGAGAAAAGAATTTGCTTCACGGTGATTCAAATTTAAAATAATTTTTAATGCCTGAAATTTTAGCCGAAGTATTTTAAAAAATGTGACAGTTGGGAAAAACCCGAAACTTGACATCTTTTTGAAAAGAACTTAATATTATATGTCAAACTGTTACTTGTAATATCTCACACGCCAAATTAATTGAGTATGAAAAACCTTTTTACGCTCATTACCGCAGTGGCATTTGCCACAACGGCTTTCTCGCAAACTCCCACAATTATTGGAACCACAACATACGATTACCAGAGTTATGGCTCAAGCCTTAACCACCTGATTGCCTATACCGACGGAAAGGTTTCGGCATCCTGGATGGGCTGCAGCAACCTTGCAGCATTCGGTTCTCTCGGAACATATTTCAATCATTTCAACGGAATCAGCTGGGGCGCTTTTCCAACAAGCCGTGTTGAAGGACAAAAGATCTATTCAACGGATATGGTAAAAGTGCTGGATCATGAAGTTGTTCTTGCAGATGATATCAGCAAATTACGGGTATATAAAAACACTGCGATCGGCAGCACTTCCTGGAGTGAAACAGGTGGTTCACATATTCTTGACCAATGGTATAATTATGCTTTTTGTCCTGCCGGAACAGACGATGTTTATGTTGTCGGAGTAAAGCCTCCCGGTGCCTCAGGTTCTGAAGATCTCCTGTTTTCAAGATCAGATGACGGTGGTGAGTCGTGGGCAGTAAGTGAACTCGCATTGCCTTATACGACAGAGGCGTATGGTTGTGATATCGTCCTTTCCGGAGCATATCAAATTGTTGCCAAGGGAAATGATGTATGGGTATTATACGGAAGTCTGATATCCGATCTTATTTTAATGCATTCTGATTCAAAAGGCGATGCTGGTACATGGGACCTTGAAGCTACTTTACTTGATTTCCCGATTGATAATTATACAGCCGGTTCGGGTGAAACAACGGATTTTGACGGAGATGGTGATTACGACTGGCTGGATACAAATGATGGGATGCACGAGATGCTGATAACAAATGATGGAATCGTGCATGTTTTTTCCGGAAGAATGCAAATTCGTGACGTATCGGGCGTAACCGGATTCTATTATGATTATACAAAGGGTGGAATTTACCATTGGAAAACGGGTGATGCGGCCGCTACTCTTTATGAAGGCTTTATGATCGACTGGAATGGAGACGGAAACCCGATGAGCGGTATTACAACAAACTATGACGCGTACTATTACGAAAGCTTTACATGTATGCCGACTGCTTCGTATGATGCAAGTATCGACAGATTGTACTTAGCGTATATGATGCCGGTGGAAGACGAAGTTTCAGCGAGCAATCAAAATTATTTTGACCTCTTCGGTTCTTATTCCGATGACGGCGGAACAACCTGGTCTGATCCCATCAACCTCACTTACAAGGCATATAAGGGACAGGAAAATGCATTTCCAAGTGCAAACCCTATGGTGATCGACAATAAATTTCAGATAATGTGGCAGCAGGATAACGAACCGGGAACATCTGTTGATGCCCCTGCCGACGACGCTGTTTACAATAATATTTTGTACGTCGCCTGGGATTCTACTCGTTTTCAGCCTTATGATCCGACTGTTGATTTCAGTTATGTGATCACTGCTGTTGGTGCATCTTACAATGTTGCTTTTACAAATCTGTCCTTTGATGCCGAAACATATTACTGGACATTCGGCGATGGCGGAACGTCCACACTTGAAAACCCAACTCATTTATATTCAGAAGGTGTTTATGAAGTTTGTTTGACAGGATATAATCATTACGGAGATGCAACAACTTGTCAGACAATTGTAGCATCAAATGCACCTGTAGCTGATTTTAATTATACAGGAGATCCGACAGTTGCATTTACCGATGCATCTACCGGCGGAACACCAACCGAATGGGATTGGGATTTTGGTGATGGCGGTACTTCAACACTTGAAAATCCTTCACATACTTATGCAGCAAACGGCACTTATAATGTCTGCCTCACGGTTTCAAACCTTGCAGGCTCGAGCACACATTGCGAAAATGTTGTTATCGATTCTTACGTAACCCCAACAGCAGCATTCACATGGACAGGTGATCCGACAGTTACTTTTACTGATCTTACAACAGGTGCACCAACCGAATGGGATTGGGATTTTGATGACGGTGGCACATCCACTCTTCAAAATCCGGTGCATACTTACGCATCCAACGGTACATACCATGTTTGCCTCACTGCAACAAATGCATTCGGCGATAATACCTCGTGTCATGATGTGGTAATTGACTCCTATGTTCTGCCCGTAATAAACTTTATTTATGCCGGCGATCCGCTTGTCGCTTTCACCGATTTATCTTCCGGCGGACCAACAGATTGGGATTGGGATTTTGGTGATGGCGGTTCATCAGTATTACAAAACCCTACGCATAGCTATGCTGAAAACGGCTCTTATAATGTTTGCCTTACAGCTACAAATGATGTGGGCTCTGCAACCGATTGCGAGGTAGTGATCATAAATGGTTATCTGGCTCCGGTGGCATTGTTTACATACAGCGGCGATCCCGATGTTTCATTTACCGATCTTTCCACGAATTCGCCAACCACCTGGTTATGGGATTTTGGAGACGGTGCATTCAGCACATTACAGGATCCTGATCACAGTTATGCCGATAACGGAACATATCTCGTTTGTCTCACAGTCGACGGGCCGGGTGGCAGCGACACATATTGCGACAATATTGATATCGAACTTGCAGAACTGGCTCCGGTAGCGGATTTTGATTATGCTGTAAGCGGTTCATTAACTCTGGATTTTACTGATTTAAGTATCAATGAGCCGACATCCTGGGAATGGGATTTTGGTGATGAGAGTATTTCCTTCCTGCAAAATCCGATACATACTTATGCAATCGGAGGAAATTACCAGGTCTGCTTAACTGCAACAAATGACGTTGCCAGTGACGAGGTATGTAAAAGCGTTTACGTGCCGACATCTGTTGCAAATAATCCGATCGTAATTGCCGCTGTTTTTCCAAATCCCGCAGTTGAAACAATCACGATTCAAACGGATGAGATGCTGAACGACTATTTACTCAGTATTTCTAATGTTCTCGGCGAAAAAGTTTTGGAAACCGGAAGAACAGGAACACAATTAAATTCAGTCAGCCTTGATGTGTCTGACTTTGCTGCAGGCAACTATTTCATAGTTATTATTACTGCAGAAAAAACATTTGTCTGTGAATTTGTGAAAAAAAGATAATTTCCTGAATTATCTCGAATAATTAAATAATCTTATTTTAGCCGCCTGATTTTGAATTCTATTCAATTTCAGGCGGCTTAATTTATTTAAAATACACACAAACAATATGAACTCATTTCGTATTCCCCTTTTTGCGACACTATTATTCTGTCTTTCCTTTTCCGGTATAACATCAGCACAAACCTATACAATTGGTGCTGACAACGGCACAAACGGCGCCCTCACTTATCCGACGCCTTTTGGAGATTATTACAAAACCCAGCGCATGCAGTTTTTATACCTTGCATCCGAGTTGACTGCTGCGGGCATGACTTCGGGATATATCACAGAACTCGGCTGGAATGTTGTAAACGTTCCTGCCTCAGTGGATATCACTGAAGGTTATACCCTGAAAATTCTGAGCACCGGTGTTTCATCACTCGGCGTTACCACATGGGAACCCGGCGCAACCACGGTATGGGGGCCAACCGATTATTTGCCTGTTGTTGGTGTGAATACATTTGTATTTGCAAGCCCGTTTTTCTGGGATGGCTCAAGTAATATTATTGTAGAAATTTGTGGCGGTTCATCACTCGGTATTTATACAAAAAATGCAAGAACAACATGGACGGGCCCGCTTGCTTTCAACGGATCACATACACGCCAAAGTGATATAGAACTTGATCCTTGCGGTTATACAGGAATTGAATATTATGATGATTCTCCCGGCGGCCCTGATTATCGCCCTCAGGCAATCTTTACCAGAATAGACGGAACAGAATGCGCCGGAACACCTGATGCAGGGTCTGCAATTTCAACTGCTTCGAGTGTTTGCGTTGGCGAAATGTTTACGGTATCTGTAACTCCAATTATCGCCGTCGGAATAACATATCAGTGGCAAAAATCATCCGACGGTGCTTCGTGGAGTGCTATTGCAGGCGCAATTGCTCCTTCCTATACAACAACACAAACCGCTGGAACATATTATCGTTGCAAAATAACCTGCAATCCCACCGGAATGATCGATATTTCCGATGCCGTTCATGTTTTACAAAATGATCCTACAGATTGTTATTGTACGCCGGTTTATACTACCGGAACAACAGAAGGAGATTATGCGAGTCATGTTGTGCTTGAAGATATTAATAATACTACCGGTGCAAGTGTAGCGCCATTCTATACCTACTATACAGGATTATCTACTGATCTTTTCATCGATTCATCCTATACAATTTCGATTACTGTCGGCACCTATTTATCAAATAACGGCGTTGCCGCATGGATTGATTTTAACGCTGACGGCGATTTTACCGATGCATCAGAAAAATTAGGTGAAGTAACAGTATTGGCTGCGATGGCAACCGGAAATATCAATTTCACCGTTCCGGCTGGCGCAGTGATCGGCGAAACGAGATTGCGTGTGCGTGAAGTTTGGAATACAATCGGAATTGACCCTTGCCTCGAATATGGTTATGGTGAAGCAGAAGATTACAATGTAAATATTACACCGGGATTTCCTCCTGTGGCTGATTTTTCTTACACCGGCGACCCGACCGTAAATTTTACAGATCTCTCGACTTTCGGACCAACATCCTGGGCATGGAATTTTGGAGATGGCGGCACTTCCACCCTGCAAAATCCTTCGCATACATATGCATTGAATGGCACTTATAATGTTTGTCTTACAGCAACAAATGCACTCGGTTCTGATTCAGATTGTGCAAGTGTTGTGATCGATTCTTATTTACCACCTGTTGCCTCATTTTCCTATTCAGGCGATCCGACAGTAAACTTTGTAGATCTGTCTACAGAAATTCCAACTTCATGGTTTTGGGATTTTGGCGATGGATTTACATCTACAGAACAAAATCCAACACATACTTTCCCTGACAACGGAACCTATTATGTTTGCCTCACAGCAACAAATGCAGTTGGTTCAAATACAAGCTGCCAATATGTGTTGATCGATACATATACATACGCACCGGTTTCTGCGTTTACATATTTCGGTGACCCGACTGTTTATTTTGTTGATTTTTCAACGGGAGACCCAACGAGTTGGTTATGGGAGTTTGGAGATGGATTTACATCTGTTGAAGCAAATCCAACGCATACATATGCATCTAACGGAACCTATAATGTTTGTTTAACCGCAACAAATGCAGTAGGCTCAAATACAAGTTGCCAGACAATTGTAATTAACGGATACCCTTCACCGGAAGCATTATTTACTTATTCGGGCGACCCGGTTGTAAGCTTCAGCGATTTGTCAAGTAATTCGCCGATCAACTGGTTCTGGGATTTCGATGACGGCAGTTTCAGTACTGAACAAAACCCGACACATTCGTTCGCATTCAATGATGTGTATACTGTTTGTCTTACCGTAAATGGAGCAGGTGGAGAAGACACATATTGCGATAACGTTGAAATTGAATCAGCGCAACTCGCACCTGTTTCTGATTTCTATTATAATTTCGAAGGAGGCTTCCTTGTATCATTTTACGATATTTCAGGAAATGTTCCTACAAGCTGGAACTGGGAATTTGGTGATGGAAGTATTTCCTTATTGCAAAATCCGACACATAGTTATCCCGCGGGAGGGAATTATACCGTATGTCTTACAACCTCCAATATTGCAGGCGATGATTTAACATGTAAAACAATTAATCTTGGAAATGCAATTGAACAGAATAATTTACCCGTTGCCAGTATTTATCCGAACCCCGCATCTGAAATCATCACGGTTGTTTTTAATGAGCCGATAAATGATTTGAATTTTGAAATGAGCAATACGCTTGGTCAAAAAATTGATATAAATCAATTACATCCGGTTGCCACACAAAATACATTGCAGATGGATATTCATGGTTTAACTTCAGGCAATTATTTTATTTCATTCTACTTAAACGGAAATCCTTACATCGCGAATTTTATTAAGGAGTAATTCCTCAGAAATACATTTTACGATTATGTATTTGGCCTGAATGATTTGCTGCATCAGAAAATCAGCAATTCAACAGGATATTCCGGCACTGCCTGCAGGAAATTATTTCTTAAAATTTAATAAAATGACAACGGGTATGCTGGTCAAATTATAAAAGCAATATTATTGTGTTTATGATTTTTGGTTTAATTTTAATCCGGATGATTTACTGAACCTGAATTATCCTGTTACTCATTAAACCACACATGTATGAAACAAATCAAATCTCGCTGGTTATTCCTATGTCTTTTATGCTATTCAACAGTCTCCTTTTCCCAAACATATACGATTGGTGAAAATGACGGAACAAATTCCAACACGACTTTTCCAACACCTTTCGGTGATTATTTTAAAACTACAAGATGCCAGTTCTTATATCTCAACACCGAGCTCACAGATGCAGGTATGACTGCCGGATATATTACCGAACTGATCTGGAATGTGGATTTTGTTATACCGACGGTAACCGAGACAGAAGATTATACAATTAAAATTCTTTCAACCGCAACAAATAGTCTCGATGTTCCTGCTTGGGAAGCAGGTGCGATGGTTGTTTGGGGGCCGACAGATTACACGCCGGTTGCCGGACTTAATGAATTTGATCTCGAAACACCGTTTTACTGGGATGGGGTAAGTAACCTGATCATAGAAGTTTGCGGTGGGTCCAATCTGGGAAATTTTTCAAAAAACGCACGTGTAACCTGGTCGGGGCCATTGGCATTCAATGGTTCACATACTTATGCGAGTGATACTGATCCGGATGTTTGCGATTATACAGGAACGGAAATTCGTGAAAACACCAATTTCAGGCCCCAGATTCAAATCACACAAGGCACTGTTGTAATCTGCGATGGAATGCCGGATGCAGGTTTATCTTTTACAAGTGCAACTGAAGTTTGTGAAGAAGAATATTTTACACTTTCTGTTAATTCAATTCCCGAAGTTGGAATTATGTATCAATGGGAATCATCTGCCGACGGAACAACCTGGAATAGCATACCGGATGCCTCTGCAAATTCATATCTCGCAAATCAGAATTCCGACACCTATTATCATTGTATTGTTACATGTACCAACAGCGGCTTGTCAGATACTTCCTGGCAGCAATTCATTACAATGAAAGATATTCTTTCTTGTTATTGCCAGCCTGTTTACGGAATCGGAAATGGCCTTGGAGATTATATCAGCAATGTTACACTTGAATCAATAAATAATACAACAGGGCAACTTGCAACGCCGTATTATTTTTATTATAACGATTTAACTGCAAATCTTGAAATTGATTCAACTTATAATTTATATGTTACAGTTGGTTCTTACGATGAATTAAATGGATTTGCAGCATGGATTGATTTAAATATCGATGGTGAATTTGATGAAGCGACAGAAAAAATCGGCGAGGTGGTCGGACTTGGAATATTTGAAACGGGATTAATAAGTTTTACAATTCCGGCAGGTGCAACATTAGGCGATACCAGAATTCGTATACGGGAAGCATACAATGTAGTGGGAATGCATGCATGCAATCCATATGATTATGGCGAAGCGGAAGATTACTCAATTCACCTGCAGTTTACGGCCTTACCGGTTACGGAATTTAATTTTGCGGGTGATCCATACGTTTCATTTGTTGATTTAACTGATGGTTATCCATCCGCATGGAGCTGGGATTTTGGCGATGGCGGCACATCTGATATTCAAAATCCGGAACATTTATTTGAAACTAACGGAACATATCATGTTTGCCTCACAAGTACTAATGTAAATGGTTCTGCCATGTATTGTGAAAATGTGGTAATTGATTCATACCTGCCGCCAATTGCTTCGTTTAATTTTTCCGGAGATCCTGAAGTTACATTTACCGATTTATCCTCTGAATCACCAACATCGTGGTTATGGGATTTTGGTGATGGAATTACTTCTACCGAACAAAATCCGGTACATACTTTTCTGGAAAATAATACCTACTACGTTTGTCTTACTGCGGAAAATGAAATCGGTTCAAATACGACTTGCCAATATGTATTAATTGAAAGTTATGCTTTTGCGCCTGTTGCAGATTTTACATATTTCGGAGATCCAACAACTTATTTTGTAGATTTTTCAACGCATATTCCAACTAATTGGTACTGGGATTTCGGCGATGGTGGTTCTTCCATCGAACAAAATCCTTCACACACATATACTTCAAACGGGACATATATTGTTTGTCTTACAGCAGGGAACGATGTTGGCTCCGACACCCATTGCCAAACCATTGTGATAAATGGATATCCAACAACAGTTGCTTCTTATACATATTCGGGTGATCCGGAAGTAATATTTACTGACCTTTCATCAAATTCACCTTCCACTTGGTTTTGGGATTTTGCAGACGGCACATACAGTACTGAACAAAACCCTGCACATACTTTTACTTCAAACAGTGTTTACAATGTTTGTTTAACAGCAGGTGGTGCGGGTGGATCGGATACTTATTGTGATAATATTGAAATTAATTCTGCACAACTGGCACCCGTATCCGATTTTTATACAATCACCTCTGCAGGCCTTACCATTGAATTTTATGATGCCTCTACAAATATTCCAACAGAATGGTCGTGGGATTTTGGAGACGGTTCCGTTTCATTGTTGCAGAATCCGGTTCATATCTATGAAAATGCCGATGATTATCTGGTTTGCCTTACAGCAACAAATGTGGTGGGAAGCGATGAAATATGTAAACTGGTAAATGTAACCACTTCTATAAATACGGTTGAGTTTGAAGTATTAAATATATTTCCAAATCCTGCCAATGAAACAATTGATTTGATTCTTCCGCACGCTGTCACCGATTTTTCATTTGATATTCAAAATATGCTTGGGGAAATCATATCCGACCGGGAGATTTTACAATTATCCGAAAATCATTTACAAATTCCGGTGAATGATTTACCGGCAGGAAATTATTTAATCAGCTTACACGCAGGTGGCACATTATATACGGGAAGATTCAGCAAATTGTAATTACAAAATTCAAATAAAGCAAAAGCCGTCATTTAAATCATGACGGCTTTTTTAATTGTGTTATTTATTTGAAAAATTATTCAATGATCATTCCGGCACCTACTGTTGTATTTGATCCTTCATCAATAATAATTAACGAACCTGTATTTCTGTTGCGGCGGTATTCATCATAAAACAAAGGAACCGTTGTGCGGATCTTCACCCTGCCGATCTCATTTAATGAAAGTGAATCCACATCCTGGATGCGGTGCAATGTATTTACATCCACTTTATAGAGAATTTCTTTTACAATACATCTTGCATCGCGGGTTGTATGGCGGATCGAATATTTTCCGTTTAACTGCAATGGTTTTTTATCATCCATCCAGCATAACATAATATCAATATCCTGTCCTATTTTCGGAATATTATTTTCCCGCACGATCATATCGCCCCTTGAAATATCTACATCATCTTCCAGCAATAATGTAACTGATTGCGGTGGAAATGCTTCCGCCTGATCGCCGTCAAATGTTTTAATTGCAGAAATTTTTGATGTGATACCTGAAGGTAAGTGCATTACTTCATCACCCGGTTTAAATACACCGCCTGCAACACGTCCGCTGAAACCGCGATAATCATGATAATCGTTGCTCATCGGCCTGATCACATGCTGCACAGGAAAACGGCAATCAATTAAATTATGATCAGAACCGATATGTACTGTTTCAAGAGTATATAATAATGTGGGTCCTTCATACCAGGTCATATTTTTACTGCGGTCAACCACATTATCTCCCAGCAATGCACTGATCGGAATAAAGCGTACATCCTGCACATCGAGTTTGCTTGCAAAATGACGGAATTGTTCAACCACTTCATCGTATTTCTCTTTCGAAAAATCAACGAGATCCATTTTATTAATACAAATTACAATATGCGGAATTTGTAGAAGCGAAGCAATAAATGAATGGCGGTAAGTTTGTTCAACAACACCATTTCTCGCATCAACAAGAATGATCGCAAGATTTGCTGTTGATGCACCCGTCACCATATTTCTTGTGTACTGAATATGGCCCGGTGTATCTGCAATGATAAATTTTCTTTTTGGTGTTGCGAAATAACGATACGCAACATCGATTGTAATTCCCTGTTCACGTTCAGCTTTTAATCCGTCGGTTAACAATGCAAGATTTACATATTCTTCTCCACGCTGTTTGGAAGTTTTTTCAATTGCTTCCATCTGATCAACAAATATGGATTTTGAATCATACAATAATCTTCCGATCAAAGTTGATTTACCGTCATCTACACTTCCTGCTGTTGTAAACCGCAGTAATTCCATGTTTAAATATCCATGGTGATCGAATGTTCCGTCGTGAACTAAATGTTCCATTTATTTTTATTTACGATTTGTGAATTTGTGTTTATGTGTTCATGTGTTCGGGTGTTCATGTCTTTCGCAAAAGAATCCTGATACCTGATACTTGCTACCTGATACTTTCTATTTAAAAATACCCCTGTTTCTTCCGGTCTTCCATGGAAGTTTCGCTGCGTTTATCATCGGCACGGTTTCCTCTTTCGGTAACACGTGTTGTAGCAACTTCATAAATAATTTTTTCAACCGTATCAGCATCGCTCAGAATTGCTCCGGTAATAGGTAAATCACCGCAGGTGCGGAAGCGAATGTGTTTTGTTGTAACCACTTCATTCGGGCGCAGTTTCACCCAATCAGGATGTGTTGAAATATATGTGCCGTCGCGTTCAATTACTTCGCGGTCGTGAGCGAAATATAATTTCGGCAGCGGAATATTTTCCTGATAGATATATTGCCAAACATCCATTTCAGTCCAGTTGGAAATTGGAAATACTCTGAAATGTTCGCCGATATGTTTTTTACCATTAAATAAATTCCACAATTCAGGCCGCTGATTTTTTGGATCCCATTGTCCGAATTCATCGCGGTGCGAAAAAAATCTTTCTTTTGCACGAGCTTTTTCTTCATCGCGGCGTGCACCACCCATACATGCATCGAATTTATTATTTTCGATCGTTTCGAGTAGTGTAACAGTTTGCAATGCATTACGGCTTGCATTAATTCCTTTTTCTTCGATGGCAGTTCCTGATGCAATGGAATCTTCCACATTTCCGACAATTAATGTTGCGCCCATTTCTTTTACAAGCCAGTCGCGGTATTCCATTGTTTCAGGGAAATTATGGCCGGTATCAATATGCACAAGAGGGAATGGAAATTTTGCAGGGAAAAAAGCTTTGCGTGCAAGATATACCATCACGATAGAATCCTTTCCGCCGGAAAATAATAAAGCCGGTTTCTGGAATTGCGCAGCAACTTCTCTCATCACAAAAATGCTTTCTGCTTCAAGTTCTCTAAGATGTGTTAAGCTATATGACATATTATAATTTACGGTTTTTTAAAGTGTTCAAGTCTTTTGCAAATGATTCTATCCATACTCCTTTTTCCTTTCTCCTCTCTCCTATTTCCGCACTTCTTTTAAAATACAATCAATCAGCATCTGCACACTTTCTTCAACAGGCATTTCATTTGTTTTTATTTCCAGTGCTGGATTTTCAGGCGCCTCAAAAGGAGATGTGATGCCGGTAAAATCCGGAATTAATCCTTTTCTTGCTTTTGCATATAATCCTTTCACATCTCGTGCTTCACACACTTCCAATGGTGCATTTACATATATCTCAATAAAATCATTTTCGCCGATAATTTCCTTTGCCATTTTTCTGATACTGTTTGTCGGGCTGACAAAACTATTGAGTGTAATGATCCCGCAATTCAGAAATAATTTGCTCACTTCAGCGATCCGCCGGATATTTTCAATCCTGTCGGCATCCGAAAATGAAAGATTGTTATTGATACCGGTCCGGATATTATCACCATCGAGAAGCATAGTGAGATAGCCATTCTGATGCAGAATTTTTTCGGCTGCTTCCGCAAGGGTGCTTTTCCCCGATCCGCTTAATCCGGTGAGCCAGATTACCCTGGCCTTCTGGTTGAGCAGATCTTCTTTGTCGCTGCGCTGCAGCAGGCGATCAAAGATGGGGTGAATATTTTCGCGAACCGGATTCATTCTCTAAAAGCGCTGCAAAGTTAAGGATTGCAACCGAGTATTTTGATGGATGGTTGAAGTTTGGGGTTGTTTGGTGATGATAAAATAATTTGAAAATCCGGGTTTCAGCGGCTGCAATCAATGATGGACTCTGAGTTTTTCTATCATTTCATTGCTCATTGAATCGGCATAGATACCGAATGCATTCACAAGAAGGCCCTTTAACCCATCGGTGGAGGAAATTGCATATAATACAGACTGGTTTTCGGGATCACTGTCTTCTTCAAATCTGAAAGCGCCGTCTATCGTAAATTCGGAAGGCGGCAGTTTAAAATTATGTTCGCTGCAAATGAGGCAATCATATTCGTGGTTGAAATCGAGCACATAGCCTTTTTTACGAAGGTCCGTTATTGCCTCGGGGAGATTTGAATAGGAATGCATCATATCAGAATTTATTTATTCAACCGGAACACATCAAATATAATTCTCTTCCTCTACACCTGGACCAATTTCCATTTACCTTTTTTAAACAGGATGATGAATACGAGAGCCATCAATGTTTCTGCAATGGGAACGGCCATATATACGCCTGTTGAATGCAGATCAAAATAAATGGCAAGCATATAAGCGAAAGGTATTTGAAAAATCCAGAAACCGAAAAAATTGATCAGGGTCGGAGTTTTTGAATCGCCCGATCCGTTAAATGCATTGGACAATACCATTTCATAGCCATAGGCGATATAACCGATACAAAGAATTCTCAAGCAGAGCACACCTTCTTTTACAACTGCAGCATCACGTGTAAAAATATGCAGTATTGGCTCCGCAAAAATTTCAAAAACAATCGTTACAAAACCCATGAAAAGCATATTGAAAAATCCGGTGCGCCAAACACTTTTTTCGGCACGTTCAGGTTGTTGTGCCCCAAGATTTTGTCCCACCATGGTTGCAGCAGCATTCGATAAACCCCATGCGGGTAAAATGGAAAATATCAAAATCCTTATAGCGGTTGTATAACCGGCGAGTACATTTTCTCCAAACCCCGACATCAAACGCATCAGAAATATCCAGCTCGCCGATGCAATAATAAATTGTCCGGCAGTGCCGGCTGATAATTTCAAAAGGCGATTGATAATATCAAACCTGATTTGAAATATTTTTCCCCGCAGATGAATAATTGATTTTTTATTGAGAAGATGATAGACCTGATAAATCACACCGCATGATCTGCCGATCGTAGTTGCAACGGCAGCGCCTTTTACCCCTAATTCGGGGAAGATCCAGATTCCGAAGATCAAAAGCGGATCAAGAACAATATTGATTCCGTTTGCGATCCATAAACTGCGCATTGCAATTCCTGCATCACCTGCACCGCGGAAAATTCCATTGATCAGAAAGAGCAAAATGATCACAAAATTTCCGGTGAGCATCCACCTTGTATAACCAATTCCCTGTTCGATCATAGCGGGGCTTGCTTTCATTGCCACAAGAAGATCTTCTGAAAAGAAAATTCCAACAATGGAAATCAAAAATGAAATTGCCAGTCCCACATAAATTGCCTGCATTGCCGCGACGGATGCTTCACGTTCATTTTTTTCTCCGATTCTTCTTGCAACAAGTGCAGTTGCGCCCATACTTAAACCGAAACCGACTGAATATACAATCGTCAATGTGCTTTCTGTTAAACCGACAACTGCAACTGCCGATGTTCCGATTTTACTGACGAAGTAAATATCCACCACTGCAAACAAACTCTCCATGAACATTTCAAAGATCATGGGAATAGCGAGCAGAAAAATTACCTTATCGAGTTTTCCGGTGGTAGCATCAACGGTTTCGCCTTTGATCGCCTGTTTGAATATTTTGAAGAAGGATGAAATCCGGGACATAATTACATTCTGAAATGAAAAAATCAAAGCACATTTTCTGTCCCGCATATTCCGCCGTTCGGCGAACAGAAATCATTTGGAAAGCTTTATAATAAAATAAAGGCGGAAGCTTCAAGCTTCAATATTCATTATTCGTAAAATTTTGAATTGCAAAAATAAAATCTCTCTTGTGGTTTTGAAATTTTATGAAAGGAAAGAAAATGCGTCGGGGCGAGTGGACTTGAACCACCGGCCTCTACGTCCCGAACGTAGCGCTCTGCCAGGCTGAGCTACGCCCCGATCAGCGGAA
>CAYXBK010000006.1:0-192233 GCA_964463165.1 uncultured Chitinophagales bacterium | reverse complement strand
ATTATATTGCAACAACAACCGGAAATTATAAATGCCGGGTTACAAAAACTGCAACAGGTTGTTATAAAAACTCAAATGTAATTTCGGTGAGTGTGCCATGCAGGGAAGATGAAATGAATTCATTAGAAAATAATTCATTCACACTCTTCCCAAATCCCGCAAATGATAAATTAAATATCCAAATCGAATCAAACCTCCTTTCTCCTTCCTCCTTTCTCCTCACAATTACAGATTTAGAAGGAAGAGAAATTTACACCACACAATTAAATTCTCCCACAGCAGAAATTAATATTTCTGATTTTGCAAGCGGGATGTATTTTGTGAAAGTGATCCCGATAGTTATCGGGATCGATGGTGAGGAGATGATTGAAAAATTTATTAAAAATTAAAACATGCATAAATATTTAATTATCACAATCATCTTGACCGGTAACTGCTTACTTTCAACATTCGACTGTTTTGGCCAGGCTCCAGGCATCCGATGGCAGAAGTCTTTTGGTGGAAGCGGTTTTGATTATTTAGCGGCGAGTAATTTAACAGCGGATGGTGGATTTATTTTGGGAGGATATTCCAGTTCAATAATTTCAGGTAATAAGACTGAAGCAAATATAGGAGGAAGTGATTTTTGGATTATCAAACTTAATTCAACTGGTGATATTGAATGGCAAAATGTTATTGGTGGATCTACCAGTGATAAGTTAGCAACAATTGAACAAACACCAGATGGGGGATATATTGTTGGAGGTACTTCTCAATCAACTGTTTCAGGTGATAAAACTGAACCATCAATGGGCAATGATTTTTGGATATTAAAACTAGACAATTTTGGAAACATAATTTGGCAAAATACAATTGGTGGATCAGCGACAGAAAATTTGTATTCAATTTTGCAAACAGATGATGGAGGCTACCTGCTTGGTGGATCATCTTTATCGGGTATTTCAGGGGATAAAACTGAAACTAATAGGGGAAGCCTTGATTATTGGGTTGTTAAAATTAATTCAATTGGAAATATTCTTTGGCAGAAAACTTTTGGAGGAAGTTCATCAGAAGAAATTTATACAATGTGTAAAACACCTGATGGCGGATATCTTCTCGGAGGGCATTCATTTTCTGGTATTTCAGGTGATAAAACGCAACCTAATTCAGGATACAGTGATTATTGGATTATAAAAATAGATAACTCAGGCACACTCGTTTGGCAGGATGATATTGGTGGTAGTAGTTCAGATTACTTGTATCAAATGATATTGTGTACTGATAACACATTTATATTATCCGGAGCTTCCGGATCACCGATTTCTGGTGATAAAACCGACGCATCAAATGGCAATTTTGATTACTGGATTATAAAAATTTCTAATACAGACTCAATAATCTGGCAAAATTCAATTGGTGGTTCTGAAATAGACATATGTAATTCTGTTGAGGAACTTTCAACGGGAGGCTATTTATTAGGCGGCACATCAACATCTAATAATACCGGAGACAAAACCTCGGCAAATTTTCTTACCGATTATTGGCTTGTAAATATTACAAATGACGGTAATGTAGTTTGGGATAAGGCATTCCTTGCAAACAATGTTGAATACCTAGGTCTGGTGAAAGAAGTCGCTCCTGAAAAATATTTTGTTGCAGGTTATTCCGGCTCGGCAATCTCTTATGATAAAACCGCAACATATTATGGACTTTATGACTATTGGGTTATGATGTTGGATACTTGCTCGATAGAATTATGTAATAATTTAGACGATGACTGCGATGGTTTGTTTGATGACTATGATCCGGATGTGATCGGACAAACAAATTTTTATGCAGATTTTGATAATGACACTTATGGGAACCCGATTCAGGATACTTTATCATGTTTTTTACCAACCGGATATACAATTAATTCGCTTGATTGCGATGATACTAATTTTATTGTAAATCCGGATGGAATTGAAATTACAGATGGGATTGATGAGAATTGCGATGGTATTATTGATAATCTTTCAACTTATTTTCTAAAAGGTAAATATATCGAGATGGGGATAAATTCCTGCGGCGTCTATGGGACAGCGGATAGTCCTCCAATGGGATACCACCCAAATTTTATTATTCCGGGCGAACAATTAATTAGTGTTATTGCTGACAGTGATAAAGATGGTTGGGAAATTGGTACACCGAATTATTGTGGTGATTATTTCTTACCGGGTCTTGCTTTAGAAGGATTCAGTATTCAGATAAATGATACGTTTTATGTAAACAGCAAATATTTTTGTAATACAAATATGATTGAAGGTAATTATGCTGGCTATAATAAAACACCAGAATTAACAACAGCTTTGTGGAACGGTTCTATACCTGAAGAAAATCTCCAACTGAAGCAAAAAACAATCTTGGGAGATACAGATTTATTTTTCATTACAGAAATTACTTTAATAAATAATAATCCTTTTGATTTAAATGATGTTTATTATTTGCGTACTGTTGATCCGGATCAGGAACAAATATTAACCGGAAATTTTAGCACCTACAATGAAATTATTTCTAATCCTCCAACCGATTATGATGCGCTAATTAAAGCTGAAGGAAATAGTTATGGATGTTACTTAGCAATTGGGGCAAGAAATAATAGTGCAAGAGTTTCTTTCAAGTCCTCATTAAATATCGAAAACCTTAAACCTTCAGATGCATGGCAGGGTTTAAGTGGAAATTTTTTAACTGGTTTTGTCAATAGTGATTATCAAATTACAATAACATTTAAAATTCCTAATATTCCCTCTGGAGATTCTGTAAAATTGTCAATTGCCTATATATTCTCCGCTGACGAAACTGAAAATGCACTTGAAGCGACTAATTTATGCTTTCCCACTGTTGAACTCTGCAACACCCTCGACGATAACTGCAACGGATTAATTGATGACGGGGTTATAGAAACAATTTCAATTTCTGCCGGTGGGCCAACAACATTTTGCCAAGGCGGGAGTGTAGTATTATCTGCAATTTATTCCGGCGCAACAGTGCAATGGAAAAAAGATGGTGTAAATATCGCAGGAGCAACAACTGCAAATTACACTGTTACTAAAAAAGGAAATTATACTTGTGTTACAACTTCACCATGCGGAACTGCAACTTCATCTATAATTAATGTTGTTGTAAATAAAAATCCCAATGCAAGTATTTCAGCAGGTGGGGCAACAACATTTTGTGCAGGAGGTTCTGTTACATTAACTGAAATTGCAAGTCCGGGTTGTACGTATCAATGGTATAAAGGTGCATCTGCAATTGCCGGAGCAACATCTACAAATTATATTGCAACAACAACCGGAAATTATAAATGCCGGGTTACAAAAACTGCAACGGGCTGTTATAAAAACTCAAATGCAATATCGGTGAGTGTGCCTTGTAGAGAAAGTGAGTTGTCAATGGTGAGTGGTGAGTCTGGTTTTACGCTTTACCCAAATCCCGCAAACGATAAATTAAATATTCAAATCGAAACACAATTCCTTTCTACTTTCTCCTTCCTTCTCACAATTACAGATTTGCAAGGAAGAGAAATTTATACCACGAATTTAAATTCTCTCACAACCGAAATTAATATTTCCGATTTTGCGAGTGGGATGTATTTTGTGAAAGTGAATTTCGATGGAGAGGAGATGATTGAAAAATTTATTAAAAATTAAACGCCATGATTAAACTCAAGAGCCCAACTTTGTTATTCATTATTCTTTGGTCAGTACCTGCCCGACTTTTTTTTGTCATTCTCATCCTGGCAGGCGGGTTCAATATTTCTTTTTCTCAGGCACCTGCTGTCGAATGGCAGAATACAATCGGGTCAAACAATCTTGATTATTTAAAAAAGGCAATTAATTGTGCAGATGGTGGTTTTTTACTGATGGGAAATACATTTACCGGTGCGGGTATTCCATCAGGAGATAAATCCGAATCCGGTTTTGGAAAAGATGATGGATGGGTTATTAAAACTGATGCAACCGGAACTATTGAATGGGAAAATACAATCGGAGGCAGCGGTGCGGATTATTTTGCAGATGCAGTTGGAACAACAGACGGTGGATTTATGTTAGCCGGCTGGTCTTTTTCACCGGTGTCGGGTGAAAAAACTGCAGCACGTATCGGGGAATCAGATTATTGGATTGTTAAAATAAATTCAGAAGGCGTCATTGAATGGCAGCAAACGTATGGCGGAAATAATAGTGATCAGTTGAGTGAAATTGAAAACACAACGGATGGCGGGTTTATACTTGGAGGAATTTCCTATTCAGGTGCTTCCGGAAATAAATCAGAGCCTCTTATGGGCGCAAATGATTTCTGGATCGTAAAAATTAATGCTGCGGGAATAATTGAATGGGAAAATACCATCGGCGGAAATAATTATGAATTTTTTAAGCAGATACATCAAACACCCGATGGTGGATTTATTTTATGCGGCACATCCAAATCTGAAATCAGCGGTGATAAAACGGAAGCAACAGTTGGTGGAACCGGAAATGATGACACTTGGGTTTTAAAACTTGATGCAGAAGGGAATATCCTTTGGCAAAATACAATCGGAGGATTTTCAATTGACGGTGCTGCAGATATATCTCTAACCGGTGATGGCGGATTTATTGTATTGAGCGGATCAAATTCAGGTATCGGAGGAGATAAAACAACTTCCGCCGTTGGCGGGTATGATTACTGGTTAATTAAATTAAATAGTTTGGGCTCGATTGAATGGAATCAGACAATCGGTGGAACTTCTGATGAATTTGTAAATTCCGTGCAGCAAACATCAGATGAGGGATATTTAATCGGCGGTTATTCCTTATCCGGCATTTCAGGTAATAAAACAGAAATGAATCTCGGTTTGCACGATTACTGGATTGTAAAAACAGATGCCGCTGGAAATTTAATTTGGGAAAATACCATCGGTGGAAATAATAGTGACCGGCTGGCAAATGCACTGCAAAGCCAGGATGACGGATTTTTTTTGGCGGGATATTCTTCTTCTCCTGTAAGTGCTGATAAAACCGAAGCAAGTGCATCAACTGATTTTTGGATCGTTAAATTATTGCCGGAAGAATGTGCAATTCCGGGAGGTTTGTATGCAGACAATATTACCTCGGTGAAAGCAACCGCACATTGGGATTTGAACCCGGGCGCATTGTCCTACCAATTATGGTATCGAGCTACCGGCGCTGTGAGCTGGATAAAAAAATCGTCGACGGTGAATTTTAAAACAATTAAATCATTGACACCTGAAACTGAATACGAATATAAAGTAAGGACGAAATGCAGTGATGGATTATATGGCGAATTTTCACCCGTACAAAATTTCACAACACTTCCTTTGCGTCAGGAAAACTTAATAAATGAAAATTCCATTTTTCTGTACCCAAATCCCGCAAATGATAAATTACATATTCAAATCAATTCACAACTCCTTTCTCCTTTCTCCTTCCTCCTCACAATAACAGATTTAGAAGGAAGAATAATTTTCACATCAGAATTAAATTCTCTCAGTACCGAAATTCATATTTCTGAATTTGCAAGCGGGATGTATTTTGTGAAAGTGGTCCCGATAGATAACGGGAGAGAAATACAGATGATTGAAAAATTTATTAAGAATTAGATTCAGGAACTGGTTGAATGGTTTAATTCAAATTATAATTGAATGTATATGGTCCGGCCTTCTCCGGGTGGATCCATTCCTTCGGAGGCCTGTTGCTTTAAAACGTTCCCGAACACAGATCTCCTGAACCTTGCAGATATTAGTCCGGACACAGCGTGTATTTATAATTCGGCCAAAATTTAGGAAGTAAATGATAAAATTTATAAGTTTGGTAGGAGGGCCTGAGAAAGCCATGGCGACATTTACAAATGCAGGAACTTGCAGGCGACAGTTCGGTTTTGAAGCTTTGGTTTTAAAATAGCCCTGATACATCATTTAAATACTATTGATTATGCACACACACATTCTTCAAAATTTGAGATTGAAATCGCATTCCTTCTCTGCAAAAATTCATTGCGCCAAAATCTTGATAGTTGTTTTCATTTGTTTTAATGCAGCGAACACATTTTCGCAAATCATAAATATTGACTGGCAGCGGGCAGTCGGTGGATCTTTTACCGACGGTGTTTATAAATTGGCCCCGACAACAGATGGCGGATTGATTTCTGCCGGCTATACGTATTCAGGAATTTCAGGGAATAAAACAGACGATACAAAAGGAATGGGAGATTATTGGGTGGTGAAACTTGATTTTACCGGAGCAATTGAATGGCAGCGTACTTATGGCGGAACCGAATACGATAAACTTGAATCTGTTATTCAAACTCCCGAAGGGGGCTATTTAATTGGCGGTTATTCCTTTTCAAATATCTCCGGCGATAAAACAGAGGCAAATTGGTTGGGTTCAATTGATATATGGATTTTAAAATTAGATGCAACAGGTAATATTGAATGGCAAAATACAATTGGTGGATCGCAGTCTGATTATTTGGGAAGTTTAAATAATACAAGCGATGGTGGATATATTATTGGTGCTTATTCCGCAAGCGGAATTTCAGGCGATAAAACAGAAGGCTCGAAAGGGCTCACCGATTTCTGGATCATAAAATTAAATGCATCCGGAAATATTGTTTGGCAAAATACGATCGGTGGAACCCAATCTGATTATTGTTTTAATGCCGAAGAAACGCCGGATGGCGGCTTTCTGGTTTGCGGTGAATCCAATTCACCAGTTTCATTTGATAAAACTGAAAATTATATCGGCCCGGCCGGGGCTACTGATGTTTGGGTATTAAAATTAAATTCTTCAGGCGACATTGTCTGGCAAAATACAATCGGCGGCAGCAGAAATGAATCTGCATATGAAATGAAAGTGACACCATCAGGCGGTGCGGTGATCGCAGCCCAATCTTATTCCAATATTTCAGGAGATAAAACAGAAAATACAATTTCGGGATTAACAACAGACGTGGATTATTGGGTGTTTGAAATAAATGCTTCGGGATTTATTGAATGGCAAAACACAATTGGAGGTACCGGTGCTGATTATTGTCATGCGCTTTCAATTAATTCGGATGGAAGTATTGTTGTGGGTGGTTTTTCCGATTCAAATATTTCAGGGGATAAAACTTCAAATTCGAAAGGCGGATTCGATTACTGGATCACAAAACTGGATACGGCAGGAAATATTTTATGGGACAGGTCATTAGGTGGTGCGGGACTTGAATATTGTTATGATCTGATCGAATTAAATGACGGATTAAATGCCATCGGCGGCACATCCGGTTCTTCCATAAGCGGAGATAAAAACGAAAATAATTATGGTGTGCAGGATTTCTGGATCGTAAAATTGAAAAATGAATGTTATCCGGTTACTGAGATTTGCAATGTGATGGATGATGATTGCGATGGTATGATCGATGACGGTGTTATCGAATCAATTACAATTTCTGCCGGTGGTGCAACTGAATTTTGTCAGGGCGGTGGGGTATTATTAACTGCCGCGTATTCAGGCGGCACATTGCAGTGGTTGAAAAATGATGTTGCAATTGTGGGAGCAACGGCAGCCACATATAATGCAACACAAAAAGGAACCTATTCCTGTAAAATGACAAGTCCATGCTCCGTATTAACATCAACAGGAATTTTTGTAAATGTGATTAAAAACCCATCGGCAATTATTTCTGCAGGTGGACCCACTTCGTTTTGTGCCGGTGGCAGCGTAACGTTAAATGTAACTCCGGTTGGTGGTTGCACATACCAATGGTATAAAGGTGTGGCTGCAATTGCAGGCGCAACCACAACAAGTTATATAGCAACAACTGCAGGAAATTATAAATGCCGTGTTACAAAAACGGCAACCGGCTGTTTTAAAAATTCAAATGGAATTCTTGTATCGGTTCCTTGTAAAGAAGGAGAATTATCAATGGAGAACGGCACCGTAAACTTTACAATTTATCCGAATCCTGCACATGATAAATTACATATTCAAATCAATTCACAACTCATCGCTCCGCACTCCTCAATCATTATTACTGATTTAGAAGGACAAATGATTTATTCATCACAAATAAATTCTCCAACAACCGAAATTAATATTTCCGATTTTGCAAGCGGTTTATATTTTATGCGGATCGTTTCAGCAAATTACGGAACAGGAGGGGAGATGACAGCGAAATTTATCGTGGAGTGAGAGGGTATTTAGCAGTGAGATTTGGGTATTGAGATGAGAGAATTTCGAGGGAGATTTTATTAATTTCCAAATCCAAAATCGCTCTGCGTAAATTGCAAAACGTAAATTCAAAATCAGATCACCCGGTTTCCTTTGTTCTTTATCAAAATCACATCAATAATTTTTTGCTTCAAATCAAAATTGAGTGAAAGCCCGAAAGATAAATAGTCAAGAATATCTTTTTCTTCCGCCTGCATATTTCCATCCGACAACATAAGATCTGCGGCCATGGCAAATAAAGTCGGCTTATTTTGTTCCTCCACTTTCGGGATACACGTATCAATTAATCCTTTGCTGCCGAGTTTACTGTGGGCAAGCATACAGTCGCGGTAAATTGTTAACACTTCACTGCTCTTGAACATTTCTTTAATCAATAATAAATGGGCGAGCGTTTCTGTTTCCTGTTCAGGCAGCCGTTTATCAGAACTGATGCAGGCGAATAAAATTCCGATCCAGGCTTCTTTTTCATTTGCAGGTGAAAATGTGTTTTCCATGTTTACAGGTTTATGGTACAAAGAAAGGTTATTTTGCGCATAAAAAAATACCGGACAATTTTGCCCGGTATTGCATCTAACAGTATAGAGGAACGGTTTGGAAATTCGTTAGAAATCGAATTGAACTGTGTAACCGTGCTTCGCCGCCATCTGTTATTTTGATTGTCCGCAGCGCTTTCCTTCCGGTTCTTGTTTTTCCGTTTATTAAAATAGAAAAAACAATTCGGGTTATCCTGTTTCCGATTTTAACAGATGTGTTTTTCATTACATCCATCATAGCAATGATCAAGGTAACAACCATGCCTGTCATGCACTCAATAATCTGAATCATATCGGTAGCATTCATTATTTTGGTTATCATCTTTACCAGATCGGTTAATGCATGCACAGTGTTGCTGATCATAACATCCATTACTTTCATGATTAAAACGATCATCAGCATTTTGATCAATCCTTTTTTATTTTTAGCAGTTTTGATCAGGCCGTTCATATCATTTACCATTTCAATCATATCAACAACCATTTTTACGGTGCCGCTCATTGCTTTCATGATCAATGTCAAAATCATCATCATTACGTTTAAAGTCATTTTCATAGCGCATCAGTTTAAAGTGAAAAAATATTCTGATGGCTGGGTGCAAATTTGCATACCCGGCCTTCCGTGAGCCGGGTATATTTCGGTGAGGAAATCTAATCGGCTACAGGAATGTCGTGCTTCTTATTCCGGAAACAGACATCGCATTATCTTTCAATAGTTTTATTTCTTTCATATCAGATTATTAAAATAAAAAACCCGGTCAGTAACCGGGCATATATAATTTGGAAGAATTATTTATTTCCGTTACTGGTCAGATGAATTTGTCTGCGGATTTTTCATTACGGTGCAAATATATCATTTCAGAATAAACGCTGCAAATTTTTTTTAGCGATTTAATTTTTTATTCTATTTTTATTGCAGTTTCACTTTAAAAATCCAACATATGAGAAATTCACTAAAACCAATCGGAATAATTGTATTGTTTATTTCAACCCTGGTTGCCGGCTGCGGGCTGGCTTCAGATAATAGTGCTGCAAAAGATGTTGCTGCAAAATTTTATGACGCATTAAAATCAGGCGATGTGGCCACAGCCGCTTCATATTGCGGAACGGATGAAACGATGACCAGCCAGGCCTGGCAGGATCTGTTCACCCAAAACCTGAATACCATGGGTAATGTAACAGGCTATAAAAGTTCAAGCGGCTTCGATGTTTCGAAAGAAAATGGAAAATCCACTGTGAAGGTTGCCTATCATGTAGATTATGAACATGGAAAAAGTATCGATTCACTAACGATCGTAAGCCTCGGGGAAGATTTCAAAGTATTTGTTTATTCACCATCAATCAAGGAAGCTAAATTTCAGGATGAGCTTGCTAAAGCAAAAGGCCTTGCAACAGAATATCTCAATGCATTAAAAAACGGCGATCATGCAAAAGCAATGACCTATATCGGTTATTCCGGCACGTCAAAACATACAGCTGATGAATGGAATAATTTTTATGTATTTGTTGAAAATTCTGCGGGCCCCATAACAGACATGCAGATCAATGATGATGCATGTGTTGCATATTTAAATGATGATCATGAAGAAGCGGGACATGGAAATCTGTATTCTGTTGTTTGCTCAACAACACATAGCGGAATGACGCTCTCAAATCAGATCGATTTTTTCCAGCCGAAATTTGATGAGGAATTAAAAATTATTGCACATAATGTGAAGTAAGGAGAAAGGAGACAGGCGTTTGTGAATTAATTTCCGAAAAAAAAGGGTGAATGCATTTTGCATTCACCCTTTTTTATATTTTCTCTTTCCTTTCTCCTTTCAATACTGCCTTCCCGCAATTTTAAATGTTCTGGTAATATTAAATCCGAACCGAATATTTATTTCGGTTTTTCCGTCCACATTTTCAACAATGCTTCCCTGTGTTTTCCCGATAAAATGTTCCGGAATTAAATAGGGAGAATTTGTGAATTGTAATTGAAATACGTGTCCTTTCGTGATCAGGTCCACACCAATTGCAAGGCTGTTGTCATACCCTGTTGGCAATTGATCGGGAAGTGTATAATAATATTCTGCTGTAAAATCCACGCTTTTCGAAATACGAATTTTTGTTGCGGCACCAATTGCGATCACATCATTCGGATCGCTGTTCAGGTCAACAAGGTTGCGGTGAATATGCGTAGGCATCAATTGAAAAGAAAATGCATCATTGAATTTACGGGCGAGAATTAATTGATTTGAAAAACCGAAGCCATCTGCAAAATACGGATCCACGAGATCACTGGTTGTATCGGTTATTACCGACATACCCGAACAAAGTGTAAGTGTAAATGGAAAATTTTTATCGCCACTGCTTTGTTTCAGCAGTTTTGCTTTTACAAACCCGTCGTATGTTTTATCGAGATTGCTTCTTCCAGCTCCAACTTCGAGCCAGTTTGTAATTCCATAATCAAGGCCGATCCGCATATTTGCTCCGCCGCTGAATCCGAAAAAATTATATAAAACACTGTATGCATTTTTTTCATAAATATCTCCAAAGCGATGCGAAATAATAAATTTCATCTGCCCCTGCACGCTTGTTTCTGAACTTTGTCCGTTAATTACCCGTGTATCTCTGAAAGTTTCGGTTGCATAGGTTGTATTTTGTGAAAATAAAGAAACAGAAAACAGACATGCACAAAATGCCGTTAAAATTTTTTTCATAGTTAATGGTTTAGTTGTTGGTAGCGCCCTGAATAATCCAGTTGCGAATTAACGACAGTTCACAATCACTCAATTGACTGCTGCCCGTAGGCCGCGGCATTGGTACTGCTCCTGTCAGCCATGCAACTGAGGCATAAAATAAACTATTTTCAGGATCACCTGCAACAACAAACCCCATTAATTTATCATAACCTTCCATATCATTGTCGCCACCCACTATCGGAGCGGCAGTGGTGCTATGACATAAATAACACTGACTTGTAAGTATTGGCAATATATCATCCACATAGGAAACTGCAACGGTATCGCATGTTGCAACATTGCCGAATAATTCTTCTTTACTATCATAATAACAGGAAGAAAAAAATCCACTCACGATTAACAAGCCTATCGATACACCGGCAATATTTTTCATATTCATTTTCATATTTCAATTAATTATTCGGATAATTATTTTCAACCCAGATTCTCAATTCATCAATTTTGCAATCAGGTAACCAGCTTCCGCCGTAAGGCATCGCAACATAACCTGATGCATGATTTACGGAACCCATTAATTTTCCATTTGCAGCAACAGCAGCTACTCCGGAATACGAAGTTAAATTAATACCGCCTGATGCAGAGCCACCGCTGTGGCAACCATTGCAATAGGTATCCATAATGCCTGTAATTGTCACTGAATACGTAACATTTACAGTATCACATGCACCACCCGAACATTCATTATTTCGTGCACCCTGATCGATCCATTTTTTTAACATGGCAATCTGATCAGAACTTAAAGGTGCATTTGGTGATGGCGGCATTTTGTCTTCTCCTCCGCCACTTGTAACAGCTTCAATCATTTTGCTGCTGCCTGAATGAAACGGATTTACATAACCGCTGTTCATAATCGCATCATAAGAACTTAAATCTTCTACTTCTTCCTCACCACCCGATCCTGTATGACATCCGCTTTTCGCACAATTTGAAATAATAAGCGGAGATATATCATTTACAAAATATACTGTATCCGGATCACAATTATCTGTAACAGTGGGATCTGTCAGATCGATCAACGGATTATGCCGGCACGAAGCAAATGCAAATAACATCCCACCGGCCACGATCCATAATACTCTTTGGAATTTCATAATCTACATGTTTGGTTACATACAAATTTCTCATCCAATTCGCTTTTTAAAAGTGATGCTTCACACCTGCTGTCAGGATTTAAATCATCCTGAAATGCACGGTTTAAATGAACTAATTAAAAATTATGTGTGTGTAAATGAATTGCCTTCGCTTAAATACAATCCCGAATCATAAATATTTCAGAATGGAGGGTTTAATCATTTGGGAAACCTGCTTCCACCCAAATACGAATTTGTTCGATCTGACAATCAGGTAACCATGATCCGCCGAAAGGCATGGGCTCATAACCGGCAGCATGACTCACGCTGCCATAAAGTGACCCGTTGTCTGCAGCGGTTGATACGCCACTGTAGTCAGTCAGATCAATAGATGTCGAAGCATTGGAACCATCGTGACAGCCGATGCAAAAGGTCGACATCAACGGTGCGATGGTAGCCGCATATGTTACTTCTGTAGTGTCGCAATCTTCACAATAATTATCAAGTGCACCCTGTTCGATCCATGTATAAATCATTTCTTTTTCAGCCGCGGTTAAAGGTGCATAGGGTGATGGTGGCATTCTGTCTTCACCGCTTTCAAATAATTGTTCGTATAATTTACTGTTGTTCGCATTTCCCGGGTCGATCAATTCATCGTGATCGTCCATAATTCCTGCATAGGTGCTCATATTGAGTCCTTCTTCATGCGTTTCGGCATCATGACAACCGGAGATCGCACAATTGCTGAGGATCAGTGGTAAAATCATGTTTTGAAAATACACCGTATCCGGATCACAAGGGATTCCGTATGATAGGGTATCTCCACCACCACCGCCCCCGCCACCATTATTGTTGTTGTTTCCATTATCGGTGATCGGAATATCAACCGGTAAATGTTTGCAGGCAACGAATAGTGTGGAACTCAGAAGGAATGTGAGGCAAAGGAAAAAAACTTGTTTCATTTTCATACTTCAATCTTATTTATGCAATTACAACTCAAAAATAGAACCCGCGTGTATGTGATATGAAGGACAAATTTTTGTGGTTTCCGCAGTTTTAGGGAAACTTTTCAATTCCTAAACCATGAATATTGAAAAATAATTGCAAACGGTGGCACGATATTTTAGTTTTGTTTCGGAAAATAGAAAATATGGCAAAAATCAGATCATTACTCTTCGTCCCGTTTCTTTCGCTTTTTGTATTTGTATCTTGCGACCAGATAGATTTGGGAGATTTAGTTACAGACCCGAATATCGCAGAAGGACTCAAAGAGGCTCTCAACGTAGGCACCGATACAGCTGTTTCTAATGGATCACAATACAATGGCTATTTTGATAATCCTGAAATAAAAATTCCGTTCCCGGAGGAAGCTGATATTGTTCTCACAGTTGTTGGAGCCATTCCCGGAGGAGATGCCTTGATTGATGATTTTGTTGAATCACTGAACCATGCTGCTGAAGATGCGGCAAATAAAGCCACCCCGATCTTTAAAGATGCCATTCTGGATATTACATTCGATGATGCCGTTGCAATTTTAGACGGTGTTGATACAGCAGCCACCAATTATTTGCGCCTGCATACTTTCGACGATTTATATGCGGCTTTTAAACCCGATATTCAGACTTCACTGGAGTCGGTAGGAGCACAGGCCGCCTGGGAAGCTGTAATGGATCTGTATAATTCCATTCCACTGGTGGAAGATGTGAATACCGATCTTGCGGATTATGCAACTAAAAAAGGATTGGACGGTTTATTTGTATTGGTAGGAAATGAAGAGGAAAAAATCCGGAATGATGTGAACCACCAGGTAACAGATTTATTACAACAGATTTTTGGTAATTAATTATTCACAGCACGTTTAACTGTGCTTTAAATAGATATAAAACAAAGCTGCAATTTATTTTGCAGCTTTGTTTTTTTACGGCAGAATGAAATTCACTGATTGCATTCATGATTCTTTTTTGTTGATGACAGTTCCTGAAATGGTTGCTGTAATTACGGGAATTGCGAGTGTATGGTTTGCAAGGAAAGAAAGTATACTGGTGTATCCAGTTGGGATAATCAGTGTTTTATTATATGTGTATATCTGTCTGCATGTAGGTTTATATGCAGATGCCGGAATTAATTTCTACTATTTTATTGTGAGTATTTACGGATGGTATTTTTGGAAACACGGTGGAAAATTCCAGGCGAGAGAAAATCTGCAAAACGAAATTGACAGCGTTTTGATGAAAGATGAAAAACCCCCTCATGAAGAAGCCGAAATTTCGTCGTATCCTTTCGCAGTTAATTTTCTGATCTTTTTTATCACGCTTCTCGTCGGCTTTGGACTTGGCTATTTGCTCGACAGGTTTACAGACAGCACTGTGCCCTATTGGGATGGAATTACAACAGGTCTTTTTTTAACCGGCATGTGGCTGATGGCGAAAAAGAAAATTGAAAACTGGATCTACTGGCTGGTGGGAGATGCTGCATGCATTCCGTTATTTCTTTACAAGGGATTATGCTTCAGCTCGCTGCAATATCTTATATTTACAATACTTGCAATTGCAGGATATTTATCCTGGTATGCTAAATTGCAGAAAAAATCAATGGTTGTATGAAGAAGATCGTTTTCACAGGGCCCGAATCAACCGGAAAAACAACAATGGCCAAAAATCTTGCGGTACAGTTGCAAATTCCGTTTGTAAAAGAAGTTGCCAGAGATTATATCACAACACTCAACAGGCCGTATAATTATGAAGATGTACTCAATATCTCCATGCTGCAACTTGCCGAAGAGGAAAAAATTAAATCACTGAATCCGCCTTTATTAATTTGCGATACCGATCTCGCCACAATTAAAATCTGGTGCGACGATAAATTCAATCAATGCGAACCGTGGATTACAAATGCATATTTGGAAAGATTACCTGATATCTATTTTTTATGCGTGCCCGATTTCCCCTGGCAACCTGATCCGCTCCGGGAGGATGAGAAACGAAGAGAGCATCTGTACGAAATTTATAAATCATTCTTAGTGCATCATAAACTCCGTTTCATCGAATTAACAGGCGATATTGATAAACGCCTGCGCACGATCTTCTCAGTTCTCGAAACCTGACCCGGAGGTTTATTTTTTATTTGATGGTTTACTGATTATTTTTGCATCATCTCATGGGGTGTCCGCCGCGGCGGACTGAGATTAAACCCATCGAACCTGCCGGGTTATGCCGGAGAGGGATTGAGGAAATTTTTATTCTTCCTTTAGCAGAGGCTCCATTTGCAGGAATTAATTTAAAAGCCTTTGTGATGAAAAAACTTGTCAGCATATTCTCTTGTATTTTAATTGCGAAATTTTCTTTTGCGCAATTTGAAGTAAGCGGTGTTGTAATAAATCAATTGGATAATACACCAATTGAAAATGCAGTCATTTATTTTTCTGCATCGAATATATATACACTGTCCGACAGCATGGGGTATTTTCATGCTACTGTAAATCAACAACAAATTCCTTCTGCAACACATATCGCATTTCAGCATGTTTCAAACGGTGTGCAAACGGGTGTGGAAGATATATATCAGCATATTTTTATTTATATGCTCCCTAAAAATAATTTATTTGAACCTGTGGTAATTACAGATACACGTGCCGATTATACAGCTCCCATAACGTATACAAATATCAATGGTGAAGATTTAAATAAAAATAATTTCGGAGAAGATATGCCGATGCTTTTGGAATTTACACCTTCTGCAGTTGTTACGTCCGATGCAGGAAATGGTATTGGATATACAGGTATACGGATTCGCGGATCGGATGCAACAAGAATTAATGTTACGATAAATGGAGTGCCATATAATGATGCAGAATCCGAACAAACCTATTGGGTTGATCTGCCGGATATTGCGGCGAGTGTTGATGATATTCAGATCCAAAGAGGTGTGGGTACTTCTTCAAACGGTATCAGCTCCCTCGGTGGTGCAATCAATATAAATACAAATAATCTGAGCAGTAAACCATATGCTTCTGCATCCTTTGCTGCCGGCTCATTTAATTTATTGAAAGCAAATGCAGCATTCGGAACAGGCGCATTAAACAATAAATGGATTGTTGAAGGACGGGTTTCGAAAATTAAAAGCAATGGATATATCGACAGGTCTTTTGCAGATCTGAATTCTTTTTTCCTGACGGGCGCTTACCGTGGAAATACATATTCTTCCATCGTAAATATTTTTTCAGGAGAAGAACATACCTATCAAAGCTGGGGTGGTGTACCGAAAGATTCACTTGTCACCAACCGGACATTTAATCCATATACCTACGAAAATCAAACGGATAATTATACACAAACACATTATCAATGGCACCAGTATTTTTATTTTAAAAAAGACGGGCTTCTGAATTTTACTATGAATTATACCAAAGGCCTTGGATATTACGAACAGCTTGAAAGCGATCAATATTTTTCAGATTACGGTGTTGCACCGGTAGTTGCCGGAACGGATACAATTTTCTCATCTGATTTTATCACACAAAAATGGCTCGACAATGCATATTACGGTGCGTACCTGAATTATGAAAATGTATTTGCCGGTAAAAAACTTTCATTCAAAACAGGTGCAGCATTTTATCTATATGCCGGTGATCATTTCGGGAAAATCATCTGGAGTGAATTTGCAACAACACTTGGAAATAATTTTGAATGGTACCGCAACGACGCATTAAAAAACGATGCGAATATGTATGCGCAATTTTCCTGTAAACTTTCTGATAAATTTACCGGCTGGCTTGATCTGCAAATGCGCAATGTGAATTATACTTTTAATGGATATGAGTATGGAACTGATGACGAAATTATTCAGGTGGATCAAAAAGTGAATATTCTGTTTTTTAATCCGAAAATAGGGATTTCCTACGCACCCGTTGCAAATCAGTTGTTGTATTTATCTGTTGCAAAATCAGGGAAGGAGCCAAATCGCGATGATTATGTAGAATCATCCGAACTGAGCCGCCCGCTTCCCGAGATTTTATATGATATGGAGGCAGGTCATAAAGTAAATGTACACGGCTGGCAGATGCACACGAATGTTTATTATATGCATTATATAAATCAATTGGTTTTAAACGGAGAGGTAAATGATGTGGGAGCATATACGAGAATAAATGTTCCGGAAAGTTTCAGGGCGGGAATTGAATGTGCGTGGGCAAAAACATTTTTCTCAAAACTTATCTGGAATGCAAATTTTACGATCAGCAGGAACAGAATTAAAGAATATACCGAATTTATCGATAATTGGGATACAGGTGATCAGATTGCTGAAACTTATAAAAATAGCGCACTTGCATTTTCACCCGCATTGATCGCAGCTGATCAGATTGAATTTATTTTATTTCACCGGCTGCAGGATGCGACTCATAACTATCATAATTTATCAGTTTCATTTCAAACAAAATATGTAGGCCGCCAATATATTGATAACACTTCAACGAAAGAACGGAGCCTCGATCCGTATTTAATTAATGACCTCGCAGTGAATTTTAATATCTCTCAAAAATTTATACGGGACCTCGGAATGAAATTTATTGTTCAAAACATATTCGGTTATAACTATGAATCAAATGCCTGGGTGTACAGATATGTATATGAGGGTGCCGAACAGGAATTAAATGGTTATTTTCCACAGGCCGGAAGGAATTTTGTGTTGAGTCTGAGTCTGAATTTCTAAACAGTTTTATTGATATCAACTTTTTAATCCCAAACAATTTTGAGATTACAACAGGTATTTAATATCTTTAGACGTTAAATTTTAAACCATGAGAAATCCCTATTTCAGATTAGTTTCCATCATTTCAATGATCGTATTGTTAACCGGTGTTACAATCCCGCCAATTCATAATGCGTACGACTGGATGGTTGAAGGCAATGCCTATGATTGTGATTTTGGCTTTTGGCTTGACGGCGGCGGCGACGTAAATGGTGATGGTTACGACGATATCATTATCGGTGCGCCGAGTTATACGAATGCTTTTGCCGGTGAAGGTGCAGCATTCATTTATTATGGATCCGCTACAGGTCTGTCCGACGAACCGGCCTGGGTTACGTATGGAGAAAACGACAGTGCAGGATACGGAAGATGTGTTTCAATTTCCGGAGATGTAAACGGAGACGGTTATGATGACGTACTGATCGGCTCACATCAGTATACCGGAACAAAAATCAATGAAGGAAAAGTATATTATTATAAAGGCGGACCTGATGGTCCTGCAATGGTACCATCATGGACAAAAGTGAGTGCAAGAAAACAAGCTAAATTGGGCGAAGCAGTCACTATTTTAGGTGATATCAATCTCGATGGTTTTGATGATATCGCAGTAGGTGCTCATGGATGGGATGATGATGAAACATTAGGGCCTGGTGTTGGAAATAAGGCAGGTAAAGCATGGATTTATTTAGGTACTGCTGATGGACCGGCACTAACTGAAAATTTTGTCGAGATCGGTGCTACAACTGATGCAAATATTGGCGTTTCACTCGACAGAGCCGGTGATATCAATGGAGATGGATATATGGATGTATCCATAGGCGGATATATATTTTTAATCGGAGATGGTATGGTTTGCGTTTTCAGAGGTGATGATGGAGGTGTTGATGAGGATCTTGAATTTATGGCTGTGGGCGGTGCAATGGATACTTCATTTTATGCCATTAACCAGACAACAGGTGGAGATTTGAACGGTGATGGTTATGATGATCTTGTGATTGGTGCTCCACGCTATGATGCAAATGGAATTTATCAATCAGGAAAATTACACGTTCATTACGGCGGTGCCGACGGATTGCAGGATGAAGTGGGTTGGATCGGTACAGGAAGTCAATATGACGAACGCTGGGCATTCAATGTAAATGAAGCCGGTGACTTGAATCACGACGGTTACGGTGATTTACTTGTTGGTGCAAAATATTATGATGACGGAGCATTCATGCATGCGGGTAAAGCAGAATTATATCTGGGTGGCCCGGCAGGACCGCAGCGCAAACCGGCCTGGACATTTATCGGTACAGCTGCTTATTCAGCTGTCGGAACAAATCTTTGCCGTGCTGGAGATGTAAATGGCGACGGCCATGACGATATTATCGTTTCAGGTGATGAATATACGGGTGATACATATGGCGAGGGAGTTGTTTATGCATTTTACGGACAGGAGCAAAAATGCGATCCGCCGCAACATCCAACAATACTGCAATTAACTCCTAATTCCGCATTGATTAAATGGAATTGGTTATATGGGGCGGAGAAATATAAATTGTACATGAAGAGATCGGATGGATATGGAACCCAATACAGCTTTGTTACAAAAGATTCTACTGCATTGATGATCGGCCTCACGCCGGGAACGCATTATGTTGCTTATGTTATGGGAAGATGTGAAGCAGGATGGACCGCAAAATCTACAATTCTTGAATTTACTACACCGATGCCGAGAGAAGGTGAAATGGAAGGTATGAAAATATACCCGACCTTAGTTGATCAGCAGATCTCGATTTATACAGGAACAGAAACAGGTGATTTCGATATTACTGTTTTTGATGCAGCCGGCGTATTGGTATTCGAGAAGAAGATAAATGTTACTGATCCTGGCGCTACCGTCGCAATTAATGAAGTTGGCAGCCTGCCTTCAGGAACTTACTTCATTTCTGTCCAGAGCAAGGAATCTAAATTTACAACAAGATTTATAAGACAGTAATCTGTTTTGATCTTTTACGACACAAACTGTTTCGCCTCTTGACAGGGAGCAATATATTTCTGTATTATGCGACTCGAAGACGAAATCAAGCAAAGTAAATTTAAAAGTGAAAGACAGAAGCTTGTGCTGAATCTTATGTTCACGAGCAGCTGGCTGGGTATCCGTCAGATCAAGTTTTTCAGAAATTATGACCTTTCTCCACAACAGTTTAATGTGATGCGCATTCTCCGCGGCCAATACCCGAATCCCGCATCTATTAACCTGTTGATGGACCGTATGCTGGACAAAACAAGTAATGCCTCACGTCTTGTAGATAAACTCGAATTAAAACAACTGGTGGAGCGAAAAAAATGCCTGTCCGATAAACGCAAAGCAGATGTCGTGATTACAGATAAAGGTTTACTCCTGCTTGAAACGATCGACAGAGAAGTATCCAATTTCGAAAATGGTATGCTCAATATAGAAGATGAGGATGCGAAAAAAATAAATGATTTACTTGATAAAATGAGATCCTGATCCGCATCCTGCCCGCTACCTTAATTGGGGTATTTTACTTCCAATCCGCTTAATCTCTTACTTATCTGGATTTTCTGTAATTACTTTGCATTTGTTTAGATTAATTCTAATTAAGTGCTGAAACTCTACATCCTGATTGCCGGATTATTCTTTTGCAGATTTCTCTGCGGACAGGAAACGGAAATTGATTCAACAGCATACAGATTAATAAACCGTATCAGCCTTGATGTCTACGGGACAGTACTCTATAATAATTATCAATGGCAAACAGATACAACCAAGCGGAATAATGTTGATATAAACCATGTGGTTTTTGCTCCAACCTTTCAAATCAGTCCGAAACTCGCACTCGAAATGGAAATTGAATTTGAACATGGCGGTACAGGTTCTTCAATGGAATTTGACAAATTTGAAGAATTCGGTGAATACGAACAGGAAGTAGAGCATGGGGGAGAAGTTGTAATTGAAGAACTTGAATTAGGCTGGAAAATAAAACCATGGCTCGAATTGAAAGCTGGTAAGATCAAAGTACCTGTCGGCCTAGCAAATTATTATTATAAACCCGTTGATTATCTCACAACCACATTCAATAATGTTGAGGAAACAATACTGCCGGTTGGTTGGTATGAAGTAGGTATCGGTGCAGGTGGCGAGTTGGGAAAAAATAAAAAATTTTCTTATCAGATTGCATTTGTAAATGCTCTGGATAATACGGCCTTCAGTTCTGCAAACTGGATCAAGCGTGGAAGCTTTCAAAAATTTGAATATGCTAACGCAGAAAGTTTCGCAACTGCAGTGCGTTTTGATTACAATTTAAATGAAAGATCTGTAATAGGTATTTCGGGGTATGCGGGAAACAGCACACCCAACCGTCCGAAACCTGACATAAAAGAAGATGGCTGGGTAACTGTTCAGGATTTTCATTTTCATTATGAAAATACAAACTTATTTCTGCAGGCAATGTCATTATACGGCACTTTACAAAATGCTTCTATAATCAGTGATGCAAATAAAAATCTATCGAATAATTTAAATGTAAAGCGAACTCCTGTCGGCAGTGCTGTATTTGGAAATTTCATTGAAGCTGGATATGATATTCTTCCAATGATTTGCAATAATCCTGCGGATGCAAAATTCTATGTATTCGGTGGATATTATTATTACGATACGATGTTTAAAACATCGGGATCTACTTTTAATAATCCACGATGGGATCGCCGCGAAATCAGAGGCGGATTAAATTACCAATGGAATAATATGGTTGGAGTAAAAGCCGATCTTACAAACAGGAAAATTAAAATCCCGGAAAATAATATTGAAAATACAATCACAATTGCAATAACATTTAATATCTGATATATGAAAAATCAACATACTGCTCTTTTATCGTTTTGCCTTGCCGGTTTTATTTCGTGCACAGGATGTAAAGATGATCCGGGTACAACCGAATCAAATTTTGACGCAGCTCCTTTGTTAAAAAATACTTCCGAAAATGTGATCACCGTTACGTATCACGATTTATTTATCAATTCACAATCGCTTGTAACTGCAATTGACGCATTGCAGGCTGCACCGGATGCGGTGACAATTGAAGCTGCACGTGATGCATGGAGAAATACACGTAAACCCTGGGAACAAAGTGAAGGATTTTTATTCGGACCGGTTTCCACTAAAGGAATTGATCCGGCTATCGACAGCTGGCCGGTAAATATTGTTGATTTAAATGCAGTGATAAGCGGCGGAGAAACATTATCAAAAACATTTATCGACGGACTTGAAGGCACATTAAAAGGATTTCACACGATCGAATATTTATTATGGGGAACCGACGGAACTAAACTTGCTGAAGATTTTACCGATCGTGAATTTGAATATCTGCAATCACTTGCTGAAAGCATGCAGGGTGAAACTGAAAAACTCTGGACCAGCTGGACAGCAGAAGGCGAAAATTTTCAATCAAATATTTCTGATGCAGGAAACGGAGCGAGCATTTACCCAAGTCAGAGCTCAGCAATTCAGGAATTAATAAATGGTATGATTGGTATTGCAGATGAAGTTGCAAATGGAAAAATAAATGACCCGCTTTCAACAGGTGATATTACATTGGAAGAAAGCCGTTTCAGTTCAAACAGTAAAACAGATTTTGCAGATAATATCATCAGTATCCTGAATATTTATACAGGAGATTATAATGGTATAAACGGAGAGGGCGTGAAAGCATTTGTAGCAGAATTTGATGCGGCTCTTGCCGAAGAAGTTGAAACAGATATTCACCAGGCAATTGATGCGATCAATGCAATTCCCGGCACATTTACAGAAGCGATAATTTCTGACCAGGCAGCAATTGAAAATGCCCAGCAAAAAATAATTGATGTGAAAGTGCATCTCGAAAATGATGTATTGCCATTACTCGATAAATTATAAATAAAATGATGCGATCCAGAATTCAAACCGTTATTTTATTTTCTATTGCAGTTTTTATTGCATCAATGAGTGCATGCGAACTTGATCCGGAAATTCAATCCGACTGGTTCAATGCAGAAGAATATTATGCAGGCGGGGAGACTACTATTTTTGATGTTACAAGCGCTGCATTTTCTTCACCCGCAAATAATCTGACTTCTGAAAATCTCGAAAAACATTTTGCAGGAGATCTTACATTTGAACAAACATATGTAACTGCTCCGGCACAAAACCTGGGAGGCCTCGGTCCGGTATTTAATAATACAAGTTGTGTGGGTTGTCATACACTCGATGGAAGGGGCGCAGATCCAACCGTTTTTCGTGTGAGCATGCCGGGCATTGCCGATAACGGCGGTCCGAAGCCAATCCCATTATTTGGAACACAAATGCAGGATAAAGCCGTATTCGGAATTTCTGCCGAAGGTGAAGTGCTCATAAATTATATTGAAGTGACGGGTTTTTTTGGAGATGGTACTGCATATCATTTACGAAAACCTGTTTATACAATTACAGATACATACTCTCCAATTCCATCGGAAGTTTTATTATCCGTGCGTGTTGCACCTCCTGTATTTGGTTTGGGATTACTTGAGGCAATTCCTGAAAATGATATTATTGCTTACTCGGATGTAAATGATGCAGATGGTGATGGAATTTCAGGAAAGCCTAATTATGTTTGGGATGTTGTAAATAATATTGCAAGGATCGGACGGTTTGGGTGGAAAGCAAATCAACCGAATTTAAGTCAGCAAACTGCCGGTGCCTTCAGTGAAGATATGGGAATTACAAATCCATTATTTCCGCAGGAGAGTTGCTACGGTCAAACGCAGTACGACGGCCTAACAGATGATACGGAAATAGATGATTATAAAATTGAAGTAACAACTTTTTACAGTCAGACATTGGCTGTTCCTGCTCCGCGAAAATTGGATGACCCTGAAGTGATGCGTGGTAAACAATTATTTTTTGAAGCAAATTGTAATACCTGCCATAAACCTTCATGGCAAACAGGTGTTGCAGAAATAAATGAATTATCGAATCAGAAAATTTATCCGTACACAGATATGTTGTTGCATAATATGGGAGAGGAGTTGTCTGATAATCGCCCTGATTTTCTTGCAGATGGCAATGAATGGAAAACCAGGCCGCTTTGGGGAATCGGACTTACAATGCTTGCAAACGGGCATACAAATTTTTTACACGACGGGCGTGCACGTAATATTGAAGAAGCGATACTATGGCATGGTGGTGAAGCTGAAGAAAGTAAAACGGTTTATACAAATTTATCAAAAGAAGACAGAGCGGCTTTACTGAAATTTGTAAATGCGCTTTAATAATTCAGGTGCGGTCCGGATTTATTTCAGAACTGCAATTTTTCTAACAACAGCATTCTGCGCATTACCGATCTTTAAAATATAATTTCCCGGCGCATCTATATGAAAATGTAATTGCTCAACATGCAGGCCGGCTGAAAAATTTTCCATGCGCTCATGCATTTTAATTCCTTCCGCATTGTATAATTGAAAAGAGATCAACGCATCCTGCAATAATGAAAATTGTATTGTGCAGGTGGTTGTATTTTCATTCAGCAGAACAGGATTCGGATATACTCCTAAAACAATGATTTTGTTTTGCATAATTGAAACACTTGCTGTATCGGGTGCCATCGGGCATGCAGGCGCAAGCGGAATTATTTTATTTTCGGCACGCACGGCAGCTTCATCTGCATGCATTAAAAAATTACTTCCGTTTAATACTTTCCAGCTATCGTCATATTGATAAACAGTATCAGGCGTAAGAATATTATTGAGGAAATAATAGTCTCCCTGCACTCTTGTTTTATTAATATCAAGCATTAAAAATCCGCGGTGTTCAATATCCACATATTTAATATGATCGTTCATTGATTGAATTGCATCTTCCGCCCAACCCAATTCATAACTCGGAGATGTAACACTCGGCCCGACAAATTCAACTCCCGCACTTCCTTCCATTGCGCCCGGTGCATAGGACGGCGTTGCAATATCATTTGCCCATCTCGAATGAATATCTCCCGTGAGCACAACTTTATTATTTGCAATACTGTCTCTTAAAAATTGGAGCATAATTTCCTGATCTGACGGATATCCATCCCATTGATCGTCATTAATCGGAATTCCCAAAGCAGTGAGAGGCGACATCATCACTTGTTGCGCAATAATTTTCCATTGTGCCGTTGATGCTTTTAAATTCGTAAACAACCAGTTCCTCTGTGCAATACTTATTATATGACGTGAAGTATCATCCCAGTTAAAATCAAAATAAGATAATTGTTTGTCGCGGTCATCAATTCTTGTATCCAGGAGAAATAAATCAAACAAATTGCCTGCATGTAATTCGCGATATGTTTTATGCGGATCAGTTGTGTCAGTACTGTATGTTACCGGCATCCAGTCGAAATATGCATCCTCTGCGGCCTCCACTCTTTCAAACCAGTCGCCTTCCGTTACAGGCTGATGATTTACTGCACCGTTTTTATATGCGTTATCTGCAAATTCGTGATCATCCCAAATACAAATGAATGGAAAATTCTGATGCAAAATGCGCAATTGTTCATCCAGCTTATATTGCGAATGGCGTGTGCGATATGCATCTAATGAAATAATTTCTTCCTCCGGTTCATATACTCTGTCTGCTGCTGCATTATATCCATACCCTTCAGTTTCATATTCATAAATATAATCTCCCAAAAATAAAACGGCATCAAAATCATTCCGGTTTTTAAGAATTTCGTAAACGTTGAAATACCCGGCATTTAAACTTGCACAGGAAACAATTGCAAATCGTATACTGTCGCTATCACCAACTGGTAATGTTTTTGTTCGGCCGGTTAATGAATGATAACCGTTGAAAGTAAATTGATAATAATAAGTTGTATTCGGATTTAATCCATGCACATCAATATGCAGGCAAAAATCATTTTCTGCATTGGTAGCCGATGTGCCTGAATTGATAACGGAAGTAAATAATGTATCTGTAGCAATGCGCCAGTTTATAATCGGTTCTTCAACAGTATCCACTGTAATTCTTGTCCATAAAATAACTGAATTTGAAGTGGGATCTCCCGAAGCAACACCGTGATAAAATGGTGCAAGCAGGCTGTCTGCCAGACATCTGATCTTTAAATTGTCCTGGCTGTGCAGAGAATTACAAAAACACAACAGGAGTAGGGTATGGAATAATTTCATGTTTCTCAAAAATAAAAAAACTTATAAAATCAATCCTCTTCCTGCAGTAAGGAGAAAAAAATAGTTGGATAACCGGCAAATAAAAAGGGGCGTATAAAACGCCCCTTTCAATGTAATTAAGGTATGAAACTTATTTTGTTACTACAATTTGTTTTGCAGCAGTGCGGTCACCACTTACAATATTTAATTGATATACACCTGCAGCGAGGTTACGCACATCAATAGATAATGAAGCAGAAGTAACCATTCCAGGGACAGCAGACCAAACTTTTTCACCGAGTGTGTTTACTAATTCGAGTGAAATTTCAGTTGCAGTTCCCATATTGATATCAACCGAAGCGACATCACTTGTTGGGTTTGGATAAATCGTAACTGCATTTGCAAGATCAATGTCATTTACACCTAAACCAACTTCGATTACAACGCTATAGAAGTCTGAACCGCAACCATTGGTTACTGTAACAGTTACTGTATATGCGCCGCCAACAGCGTAAGTATGAGAAGGATCAGCTTCCGTAGAAGTAGTTCCGTCGCCAAAGCTCCAGCTGTATGAAGCACCGTCAGTTGAAGTATTTGTAAAGATCACTGTTAAACCGGTTGAAGTGTATGTAAAGCTCGCATCCGGCGTATAGTTCACAGTCACAGTTACATTATCAGTCGCAGTACAACCTGTTGTAGGATTTGTAATTGTTACTGAATAAGTTCCTGATTCTGTTACGCTGATAGTTTGTGTTGTTTCACCAGTGCTCCACAAATAAGTGCTGCCAGTATTTCCTGCATCGAGAGTTACCTCATCGCACACAGTCATGTTCGGGCCAAACTCAATTGAAGGAGTTTCGAGTGAAGTGATTGTAACACAGATCATATCATTTGTTTCATCTTCGTCACCACTGATATCAGTCCAAACGCAGAGTTCATATGTTCCTGGTTCAGTGAAATCATAAGTAACATCGAAGGTGTATGTAGCTGTTCCACCCGGCGCAATTTCCAGTGTTGCGAATACTGAAACTTCAGGGCCACCGTCAACTGTATATTTGATCGGGAAGCTTGTAACTGTTGAAGGTCCGAAATTCTCAACTGTAACAGATACAGTTTCAATTCCAAGTCCGCAACCACTCAATGGAGTGATAATTTCAGTTACACCAAGATCAACAGGTGCGCAAAGCTTGATATAATCATAGATGTTTTTAAGTAAATTATTTGCTTCTTCAGTCGGCGTGTGGAAATAAGGAGGTGTCATACCGCCAAACAATACATGTCCTGAACCCCAGTTCTTTTCGGCAAGAACATAACGTGAAGCATCATAATAATCAATTATAATTGGTTGAATATCACCACCGTTAACTGTTGCATGTCCAAAGCTTGAACCGTAATAATCAGTAGTGATCGGTGTATAAGGACCATTGAAGATCGGATGTGTTGCATCGAATGCGGTTACATTTCCTGTATACCATGCATAGTCAAGGTCAACACCGCCAAATCCGAAGTCCATACCATCACCTTCGTTCGGAGCTGAATTCAGAAGGAGGTTACCACCTGATGCAACCCAGTTTTCAACGAAATCACCGTTACCTGAAAGGAAGTTTTCAAGCTCAATAGCCTGTGCATCTGAACCTTCCATGTAAACGAAGCAAGTGTTTTCATCAAATACATCAAATACATTCAATGTTTCAAAATACTCGAGATTCCATAAACCTGCACCGAATACTTCGTTCATCGCATCTGAATTGGAAGTTACATACCAAGGTTCGTAACCGCCGTAAACATTTGAATAAATATAGTATACATCAGATCCGGTTACCGGAAGGAGGTTAATGATCGTTTTACAAGGAATCAGGGTGTCATTTAAATTATCTTCATCTGTTGCCAATTCTGTCCATGAGCAGATCTCATAAGAACCATCAGCACTTAAATCTTCAGTTGTTGAGAAAGTCATGACAGCTGTGCTGCCCGGATCTACTGTGCCGGTGAACAATTCAGTTACTGTCGGACCTCCGTCGAATGAATAAGAAACAGGGAAGTTAGATTGTGCAAGCGTACCAAAGTTTTCAATCAATACACTTACGATTTCAGTTGCAGTTAAATCCACATCAGAAGTTGGAGAAACAACATCGACCACACCCACATCATTCGGGAATGGATCTGCAACACGGATATTATCGAATGCGATACCGTCATTGTAATTCCAATAACTGTCGGAAGCCATTACAAATCTGAATCTTACAGATGGCTGGCCTGCGAGGAACGAAATGTCGAGGTAAGCATGTTTCCAGCCACCGCTGTTTCCGTCCCATCCGCGATAATCAGAAATATAGAATGTTGGCCACATTGCGTAAACGGTATAGTTATTATACCAGTTTTCACCTTCACCAACTGTTCCGAGATCATTCCATGTTAATCCGCCGTCGAGCGTATACTGCACTTTTGATCCGTCGGAATACATTTGTGTATCATAATTCAGGTCGAATTCAATGTATGGAAGAACTAATGAAGTAAAGTCCATACAAGGTGACTGGATATAAGATTTCTCATTGATATTGTAATATCCGAATTCACCTTCAGTAGTCCATGATTTAACGCTGCCGGGAGTTGCAGGAGGTGCACCATAAATTGCGAAACCTGCCGGCTCAATTAATTGCCATGTAGAACCTGAACCACCTGTTGTCCAGCCACTTGTTCCGTCTTCAAATGTTTCGTAATAAGGATATGTTGTAATTGTAGGAACACTTGAGATCATTGCATATGTGGTGTCGTTTTCATAGATTGTGTCTGTTGCAAGATCAGTCCATGTAACGAGGCTATAGTCACCTGTCGCACCGAAATCATATGTATCGGAGAATGTATAGGTAACTGTTTCGCCAACACCGATTGTGCCAGGGATAATTTCCGTAACGATCGGACCACCGTCTACCTGATAACTTACAGGAACGTTTGTCTGTGCAAGGAAACCATAGTTTTTAGCTTTTACAACGATTTCTTCATCTGAAGTTAATCCGCATGATGAAACCGGAGCTACAACTGCCGTAACACCCATGTCGTTATCGGAAATAACGCATGTCGCAAGATAAGCAAGAAGGTTTTTCTTGAAATTTCCTGCTTCAGTATAAGGTGAATGCCAGTCTGTAATAGTCATACCACCAAAGATCACATCACCTGCACCCCATGATTTTTCAGCGCAAATGATTCTGTCCGGTGTATAATAATCGTAAAGGATATTTGTAAGACCGTCGCCGGAAATACTTGCATAACCATAATTAAATCCAGTCATTGAAGTAGAAACAGGTGTGAATGCACCAGACCAGATCGGATGTGATGGGTCTGAAGCTTCAACCTGGTAGCTGTACCAATATACATTCAGGTAAGTATCGTCAAAGCCCATATTCATACCATCACCTTCGTAAGGTGCTGCATTCATAAATAAATGTCCGCCTGATGCTACCCAGTTTTGAATCAACGTTTTGTTGGTATTGAAGAAATTCTCCATTTCAATCTGATGATCGGCAGAACCTTCCATGTAAACAAAACATGTAGATGTGCTGAATACAGATAATGGGTCGCAGGTTTCATAATAATCTCTTGTCCATTCACCCACTCCGAATACATCGTCCATATGCGTTGTATTGGATGTAGCGTAGAATGGCTCATAACCTGTCCAGTTGCTATACATATAATAAGCGCCTGTTCCTGTGATCGGCAGCAAATTACTGATCACTTCTGTGTAATCATCATTTGTAACGTCTTCATCAGTTCCAAGACTTGTATAAGCGTAGAAAGTATAATCGCCGTCAACACTCAGATCTTCTGTTGTGGTAAATGTATATAATGCTGTAGTTCCCGGATCAACTGTACCTGTGAATATTTCTGTATGTATAGTACCACCATCAACCTGATAAGACACAGGGAAACCTGATTGTGAAAGTGTACCGAAGTTTTCTATCACAACTGTTACAGGTTCGGCTGCTGTAAGTGATGGTCCTGATTCAGGCGCATCAAATGCAACAACACCTATATCATTTGGAAACGGATCAGCAATTTTGATATTATCGAATGCAAATCCGTCATTATAATTCCAGTAGCTGTCGGAAGCAAATACAATTCTTAAACGAACAGAAGGTGTTCCTGCAAGGAAAGAAAGATCGAGGTAAGCATGTTTCCATCCACCGCTGTTTCCATCCCAGCCTCTGTAATCAAATATGTAATAAGTTGGCCACATGGCGTAAACGTTGTAACTGTTGTACCAGTTTTCACCTTCGCCAACGTTACCAAGGTCATTCCATGTTAAGCCGCCATCTGTCGTATACTGCATTTTTGCTCCGTCTGAGTACATCTGTGTATCCCAGTTAATATCCATTTCAAGATAAGGGATCACTAATGATGAGAAATCGAAGCAAGGAGAGATCACGTAAGATTTTTCGTTCAGATTATAGTAACCAAAATCGCCTTCCGTAGTCCATGATTTTAAACTTCCCGGTGTTGCTGGCGGGGCACCATAAATTGCAAAACCAGTTGGTTCAATTAGTTGCCATGTAGAACTTGCGCCACCGGCAACCCAGCCGCCTGAACCACCTTCAAATTCTTCGTAATATGGGAAAGTATTTACTGTAGGAACACTTTCAATTGTAACTGTCAAAGTATCGTTCGTTGGAATTTCATCTGTAGCTAATTCGCACCATGCCATGAGAGTATGTGTGCCCAATGCGCCGAGATCGGCTGGAGATGAAAATGTATAATCGATTGATTCACCCGGATCAATTGGTCCTGCTATCATTTCAGAAACAATTGTTCCACCGTCAACTTGATATTTAACAGGAATACCGGATTCAGCACTTAAGCCGTAATTCTTAAATGTAATTGTAACCTCTTCGTTTCCAAGGCCGCAACCCGATTGTGGTGTAACCGCAACCAGACTTGCAAGATCGTGATCAGGAATTTCGTAATAAGCGAGATAATAAATGATGTTTGCTCTTAAATTCGCGGCTTCAGTATAAGGCGAATGGAAATTGTTTGTTGTCATTCCTCCAAAACCAACAATTCCATCTGTTCCATAACGTCCTTCAGAAAATGCGACAGTTGAGGGCGTAAAAGTATCTGCAATCAACGGTGTAAGATCTGCACCTGAAACACTTGCGTGTGAGAATGAACTTCCCGTCCAATGTGTTCCGACCGGTGTATAAGGGCCGTTAAAAATCGGATGTGTCGGGTCCTGCGCTGTTACATCGCCAGAACCTCCCCAATAGGTGAGATAAACGTCGCCAAAGCCGAAACTCATGCCGTCACCTTCGTTTGGTGCAGCATTGAGAAACAAGCGGCCGCCGCTGTTTACCCAATCCTCAATTGCATCCATGTTGGTTGTTAGGAAATTTTCCAGTTCATCAGCCATAAAATCACTTCCCTCAAGGAAAATGAAATTGGTGTTCACTGAAAATACCGCTGCAACATCTACGGTTTCGAAATATTCCTGAAACCATCCGCCTGCACCAAATACTGTATTCATAGCATCGATGTTGGAAGATGAACCCCAGGGTTCGTAACCATAAACGTTTGAGTTGATGTAGTAGTTGTTGTCGCCTCCGGCGAGAACAGACTGTGTATTGCATAGCATTGCTATTACGAATACACCGCCGAGGAGCTTACGTAGATGTTTTGCCATAGTTATTTTTTAGTATAAAAAGATGAACTGTTGAAAAGAGTTGTGTGAAGATAGTGACAAAAACTAAAAGATGAAATGTGTGGGGAATAATTTTCTGTGACAAAATGAAAAATGACAATCTTAACATTTTTCAAATGGAGGAGGAGAACCGGAATAAAAAAAAATAATGACACGTGATTTTAAAAAAAAGAAGGAAATGAAGATGCAGAATTTTCAGGAAAAGAAATAAAAAGAATAAATTGATTGCATGTTTAAATTCTGATTAAATATTTTCTGAAAAAAATAATTTAAAATAAAAAAAATAACTGCGCTGCATTTAAAGTAATTCAAAAAATAAATTCGTGAAGAAATAATTTATTTAATTCATTCCCTGTAAATTATTGTACAGATGAGGTTTCATAAGATTGTTATGCACCTGATTTAACCAGTGAAAAAAAACTGCCTATTTATAAACAAATAAAAAAGGGATCAGAACTTGATCCCTTTTTTATTATGCACATTCATTTTAATTTATTTAGCAACAACAATTTGTTTAGTCGCAATTTTATTATTGCACCTGATATGTAATTGATAAACGCCATCCGCAAAATCCCGGACATTTATTTCATAATGCAGTGCACTTCCGGTTCCGGCTTCAGCCGACCAAACCACTTCACCCAAAATGTTTACAAGTTGTAATGAGAGGTCAGATACAGATCCAAGCTGCACCTCGATCGTTGCCGTTGTGCTTATCGGATTCGGATAAATCGTGACGGCATTTGCAAGCTCCTCATCCTGAATTGCTGTTTCTACTGTAATGATCTCGCTGTAGAATGCAGAGCCGCAACTATTCGTAACGGTGAGTGTAACAGTATATGTTCCATCGGCGCCGTAAGTATGCGTAGGGTCAGATTCGACAGATGTATTTCCGTCTCCAAAATTCCAGCTATAGGTTGCACCTTCTGTTGATGTATTCATAAATACAACCAACAGGCCTGTGGCAGTGTAGGTAAAACTTGCCTCAGGAGTATAATTCACCGTAACAGTGATATTATCAGTTACTGAACATCCGCTCGATGGATTTGTAACGGTTACCGAATACGTACCAGTTTCCGTAACAGTAATTGTTTGTGTTGTTTCTCCCGTGCTCCATGCGTAATCATTTCCCGGATTTCCTGCATCAAGCGTTACTTCATCACATACTGTGATATTTGAGCCTAATTCGAGTACGGGTGATTCGAGTGATACAAAATCGGTCGTGAGCAGATCATTTGTGATATCCGAATCATCAACAAAAGCTGTCCAGGCTGTAAGTGAATGAGGGCCAAGTACGGATGCATCTACTGTTACGCCAAACGTATACGCATAGGTGCCGCCGATTGGAACCGGGCCGGGTGCTATTTCATACACAACAGGCAAACCGTCGTACTGGAAATAAACAGGAATATTCGTAACGGATGAAGGGCCGAAATTTGAAATTTCAATAGTTACTTCTTCTTCAGACGTCATACCGCAGTTGCCTTCCGGTGAAAGTAAAGCAGTAACTCCGATATCTACCGGTGCACATAAATGCAGGTAATCGAGAATATTCTGACGAAGATTTTGCGCTTCTTCCGTTGGTGTATAATATTCGGGAGCAGCCAGAGTTCCAACCATCAACTGGCCATCACCCCATGTTTTTTCAACAAGTAAATAATAGTTTGTACTGTCGAGATCACTGATAATTGGTGAAATTCCATCTCCTGAAATTCTTGCGTCACTCACATAAAAGCCGTCGAATTCTGCTGTTACCGGTGTATAAGGACCGGATAAAACAGGATGCGCAGGATCGGCCGCTGTCGAATTATATGTATACCATGGATAGGTAATATGCATATTCTCGAATCCAATATCACCTCCATCGCCTTCCCAAGGTGAAGCGTTTATGAATAAATGTCCACCAGACTCAACCCATCCTTCGATCCAGCTTTGGTTATTCTTGATAAAATTCTCAAATTCATTAAAATGCTGTTCACTTCCTTCAAGAAATACAAAACATGTAGCATCGTTGAAGACAGTAGTAATATCAAGATCTTCATAATAATCAAGCGTCCACACATCCGGACCGAAAACCTGGTCCATTGCCGTTGAATTACTCATCATATACCCTGGTTCGTATCCCACCGTGCTGCTGTAGATATAATAGGATCCGGTTCCGGTCACAGGAGCAAAATGCATCACATCTGCGCATCCCGGAATTGAATCGTTTGCATGGTTTTCATCAGCGGCAAGATCGGTCCATGCACATAATTCATGTAAGCCTTCATCCGAAAGATCGGCAGTTGCTGCGAATGTAAAGAGTGCAGAAACACCCGGACTCAATGAACCGGTGTAAGTTTCGGTAATTTCAGTACCGCCGTCAGCAATATACGTAACCGGGAAATTTGTTTGTGTCAAAGTTCCGAAGTTCTTCACCATAACACTCACCGATTCAGATCCGGTAAGTCCGGCGCCAGATGCAGGTGTAACAAGTTCTGTAACACCAAGGTCATTCGGAACGGGGTCGGAGATTTTAAAATTATCTATTGCAACTCCGTCAAAAGTGAGCGATCCATCAGAAGCGAAGCGGAACCGGAATTTCACATCGGTTTCATCACCCAGAAATGAAATATCGTGATGGGCTGTTTGCCAACCTGTACCATATCCAACCCAGCCGTTTTCATACAGCATGATATCCGGATCATATCCTAAAGCAATTGCACTGTTATTGTACCAATTTTCTCCGGTGCCAATACCGCCAAGCAAGAACCAGCTTCCGCCGCCATCGGTTGAATATTCCAATTGTGCGCCGTCATATGTGTCTTCCGTATACCAGTAAATATCAAATTCAACATATGGTAAAATCATTTCTGTTAAATCAAAACAAGGGCTTTCAAGGAAATTGTCTTCACCATCTTCATACACATCATCAAGATCGGTTGTCCAGGAATATTGGCTTGTTGGAGTTGCCGGAGGAGGTCCTGCGATGATAGGTCCGGCCGGATAGCCAAGTTCCCACTCGTCACCGGCACCGTAGTGACGCCATCCGTCTGCGGTTCCTAATTCCCAGTCTTCAACATAAGGGAACGTGCTGATTACAGGAATATTCGTAACCAGTGCATTGGTTGAATCATTAGAGTAAATTGTATCTGTTGCAAGGTCTGTCCAAACATCCAGCGTATGATCAGTTACAAGACTGAAATCGCCGGTTGTTGCAAATGTAAACGTAGCAGTTTCACCAATATCAAGTGTTCCCGGCATAATTTCCGTAACCGGAGCAGCACCATCGATCGAATAACTCACAGGTATATTCGTTTGTGCGAGGAAGCCGAAATTCTTTATTGTAACGGAGATCGTTTCTTCTGTTGTCATTCCGCATGTGCTGGCAGGCGAAAGTACACTCTGCACACCCACATCATTATTTGAAATAGTACAAATTGCGAGATAGGATAATAAATTCTTTCTGAAATTAGCCGCCTCAGCAAGTGGTTCATGCCATTCGGTTACTGTCATTCCGCCGAAGACCACGTTTCCGGCGCCCCAGGTTTTTTCTGCGCAAACATATTTGTCTGGTGAAAAATAATCAACCAGAATAGGAGTAAGGCCGGTACCTGAAATATTCGCATATCCATAATTGGAACCGAACATGGTAGTAGCAACCGGTGTATACGGTCCCGCCCATATTGCATGTCCCGGATCGTAAGCTTCAACCTGAGAGCTATACCACCAATAATCGAGATGCGTATCGCCAAAGCCGAAATTCATTCCATCACCTTCATAAGGAGCGGAGTTGATGAATAAATGGCCGCCTGAAGCAACCCAATCCTCGATCTGACCTTCGTTTGTATCAAAAAAGGATTCCAGTTCAGCTGCGTGGTCGGCTGAGCCATCCATATAAACAAAGCAGGTTCCCAAACCGAAAACAACATCGGGGTCAAGTGTCTCGTAATAAGCAGTTGTCCAGTTCCCAACACCGAATACATCATCCATATATGTTGAGTTTGTTGTGGAATAAAATGGCTCGGCACCTGTGAAATTGCTGTATATATAATATGCATCCGTACCTGTGATCGGTGCCAGGTTGCTCACGTATTTATAAGTTGAATCGTTCGATTCTTCCGCATCTGAACCAAGACCTGTCCATGAGCGCAACTGATATTCTCCGTCTGCACTCAGATTGGCTAAAAATGTAAATGTGAAAGATGCTGTTTCACCGGGGTTAATGGTTCCGGTAAATGTTTGGGTATGTGCCGGATAACCGATCACACGATAAGTAACCGGGAAACTTGATTGCGGATTTGTTCCGAAGTTCTTAATTGTAACGGTAACGGGTTCTGTTGCCGTGAGTGATGGGCCTGAAGAAGGGGCGTCTATGGAAATCACGCCGACATCATTTGGAAACGGATCAGCAACCCGCACGTTGTCGAATGCGAAACCGTCATTGAAATTCCAGAAAGCACCTGAAGCAAAAACAAATCTCAGCCGCACATTCGATTCTCCGGCAAGGAACGAAAGATCATGTTTTGCATGCACCCAGCCGCCGCTGTTTCCTGCCCAGCCATTGTAATTGTCGATATAAAATGCAGGCCACATGGCGTAATTAAACATATGGTTGTACCAATTTTCGCCGGTACCAATTCCGCCGAGATCAGACCATGTTACACCTCCATCTGTGGAATATTGCATTTTTGCACCGTCGTCATATAATTGGGTATCGTAATTCAGATCAAATTCTACATAAGGAAGTATGAGGGATGACATATCAAGACAAGGGGATATGACATACGATTTTTCATTGAGGTTATAATAATCATCAAGTTCTGTGGTCCATGAATTAATACTTCCCGGTGTTGCCGGTGGAGCACCTGCAATTGCAAAACCCGCCGGATCGCCAAGTTCCCATGAACTGATCACACCGCCCGACATCCATCCGCTCGGGCCTTCTTCAAATTCCTGGTAATAAGGAAAAACATCAACGGTAGGTACTGCCGTAAATGTTACGCTGCTTGCGTCATCAAGAGGTTCTACATCAAGATCGTAAATTGTGTATGCCTCCACGTTATATTCACCAAGGTTGGAGAGATTGGCAGGAACGGCAAATGTAAAATCAACCGATCCGAAAGAAGGGATATCAGCCCCTGTATATGCCTGCACAACCGGAGCGAGAACACCCAGTGCAGGGTCTGTTACCACATAAGCAACGTCAAAATCACCAGACGCTTCAGTTCCTAAATTCATTATGGTAACCTTTATGGCTGTAATTCCATAACCACAGCCCGTTTCGAGTCCGATAATATCAGTCACACCCAGATCATAATCTCCGGCTGGCGGAATATGGATCGTATAATCTTCTGCTTCACCATATGTATATGAATCGGAGCAGGGATTGATCGCTTCTCCCGGATAATACACGCACATAACACGCATTCTTGTATTGCCGGGAAGTGCAATAAACGGAACCGTAAAATTTATAGTAGCGGTTTCGCCGGGGTTAATATAAATATCGTCGATACTGAGTTTTTCATCGTCGGTAAATATTGCATCCTGATTCCAGTCGATCCATGCCTGATAGTATTCTTCCCATTCAGGCGTATTGTGAAGTACGAGATCATAAGAAAAGCCGGGACTTAATGTTGTGGAAAGGTCTGTATAATCGTTCCAGTCATCACCTGCACCTGTAAAATTTGAAATGAGGCCCAATTCTACACCGTCAATATAATCTCCGTCTCCGGTACCGGTAGCATAATCAGGTTCGCAGTAATCTGCCCATGCAGTAGATTGTAGAAATAAAAAGGTAAATGTAAATGCAGAGAATTTGAGGAGTTTGTGTAATCTGAATAGCATAGGTCTTTAATTAAACATGAAAAGAAAAGGTAAATGTAATATCATATGGGAGAAAGTCATAAATTTTAAAACGAAATTCCTGTGAATAAACATAGGAAAAGAAGAATTTCAATTTCATGGGATGTTGAGTTGGAATTGGTCTTTCCTGTTTATATTTGACGCCTGAAGTGAAAACAAAGTTGTATGAAGCCTACCGTGTTGATTATTGATGATGACCCGACTTTTTGCCTGATGCTGAAAACGTTTTTAGGTAAAAAGGATTTTAATACTCTGACTGCATTTTCGGGTGATGAAGCGTTGCGACAGGTTGAGAAAGAAAATATAGATGTTGTGCTGAGCGATTTCAGATTGCCTGATACGGATGGTTTGGAATTACTTCAAAAAATCCGTGAAAAAAGAAACGGTATGCCCGTCATAATTATGACAAGTTATGCCGATATCAGAATTGCAGTGAAGGCAATGAAAATCGGTGCATACGAATATGTTACCAAACCGGTAAATCCCGATGAAATATTATTAACGATTCATAATGCACTCGCAAAAGAAAGCGAATCTTCTGAAAATAAAACCGCAGTTCTTCCGGTTAAAAAACAAATTACAAAAACCGGATTCGAATATGTGGAAGGTGTAAGTGAAACTGCAAAAAAAATTATGCAGTATGTGGATGTTGTTGCTCCTACAACCTTAAGTGTGATCATTCATGGAGAAAGCGGAACGGGAAAAGAATATGTTGCGAAACTAATTCATAAAAAAAGCAACCGGTCAAATAAACCATTTGTATCGATTGATTGCGGGGCACTTTCAAAAGAACTTGCAGCCAGCGAATTATTCGGACATATTAAAGGATCTTTTACTGGAGCAATTGCCGATAAAACCGGGCAGTTTGTTTATGCTGAAGGAGGTACCATTTTTCTCGATGAAATAGGAAATCTCACCTATGAAATTCAAATTCAATTGCTGCGTGCAATTCAGGAACGCCGAATAAGAAAAATCGGAAGTAATCAGGATGTAGAAATTGATGTGCGCATTATTGTCGCAACAAATGAAGACCTCCAGGATGCCGTTAAACGTGGTGATTTCAGAGAAGACCTTTACCACCGCCTGAATGAATTTAAAATTATAGTTCCATCACTCCGCGACAGGGGAGAAGATATAGATTTATTCGCTCAGCATTTTCTCGAACTTGCAAATAATGAACTGAATAAAGAAGTTGCAGATTTTGAAGAGGATGTAAAACAAATATTCAGAAGATATTCCTGGCCGGGTAATTTGCGTGAATTGCGCAATGTGATCCGGAGAGCTGTATTGCTCACGCCGGGAAAATTTGTGAAAAAAGAAACATTGCCGCATGAAATTATTTTTGAAAAAAGAGAAGAATCAAACGCAGCTGTAAATGCTATTTCAAATAATAATAATGCACAGGCCGAGCAACCGTCCGATCTGAAATCACTTGCAGAAAAAACTGAGCGGGAATTGATCATTCAAACCCTGATCAAGGTAAATTACAATAAAAGTAAAGCTGCAACATTGTTGAAGATCGACCGGAAAACATTGTACAATAAAATGAAATTATATAAAATTCTGACGGGTGACGATGAGGCGTAATTCCCTGATGATTATATAACTCATTACTATCCGGTTCTCAGATTTTCACTTCTTCGTGCAACGCTTTTATTTCTTTTGTCAGAAGAGAAAATACCTGCTCACTTACAGATTCAATTTTCGCAAACATTTTTAACAACTCGGATTCATTTGCAGTTTGCAAGGTTTCAAGATATTTTAAATCTGTTATCAAATCATATACTTTAAAATGATTGTAAGACGGCAGCATTTTATGTGCGGTATTTTTAATTCCGGTAATATCATTTTCCCTGATGTGCTTTCCAAGTTGGGAAACATTAATTCTGTTATTTTCGATGAATGATTCTATTACCGGAATAAGAACAGCAGAATCATTGTCGGTAAATATTTTCACTTCGCCAAGATCAAACAGCGCAGCACCGTTCATATTTTCATCTTGAATATGCACCGCTTTATTCGGGTCTTCTCCAATTACAACAGGAGAATGATCTGCGATCATCCGCAGCAATTCATATTCTCTGTATGGTTTTAATAAGATGCCGTTAAATCCTACCTTTTTAATAAGATCCGTTTCTCCCTGCATCACATTTGCAGTTAAGGCAATAAGAGGCACATCAATAAATTTTTCACGGATTTTTTTTGCCAGCATATAACCGTCAATTTCCGGCATTTGCAAATCGGCGAGAATAATATCAAAATATTGCGCTTCAATTTTCGACAAGGCTTCTTTTCCTGAAATAGCCGTAGTTGTTTTTGCACCGTGTTTTTTCAAAATCACTTCACTCAGCATCAGGTTATAGGGCTCATCATCCACGATTAAAATTTCAAGACCTGTGAGGTTTTTTTCAGAAGAAGCTTCATTTTTTGCAATTTCAATTTCACTTTCCTTCGCAGTGTGCAATGGTAAAATAACAGTGAATACAGAGCCGATACTTATTTCACTTTTCACTTTAATTGAACCGTTCATGAATTCGGTAAGTTTTTTTGAAATGCTTAATCCGAGCCCCGTGCCTCCGAATTTTCTTGTTGTTGCATTATCTGCCTGTGTGAAGCTGTCGAAGATCAGGTTTAATTTATCGTTGTCAATGCCGATACCGGTGTCAATAATATCGATCTTATATTCAATTTTATGTTTAAACACTTCGCCGCTGCATTCGATCCGCACATAACCGTTCTCGGTGAATTTAATTGCATTCCCTGTAAGATTATATAAGATCTGCATGATCCTGAAAGAATCGCCGATCACATATACATCGCAATTCAAATCTGTTGAACATTCCATTTTCAGGTTTTTCTCCTCGGCCTTTACCCGTAAAATGGAGCATACTTCCTCGATGATATCCTTCATGCGGAAAGATTTTTCCTCCAGCGGCAATTTACCTGCTTCAATCTTTGATATATCGAGAATATCATTCACCGTATTTAATAAATGTGTGCCTGCCTGCTGCACGGCTTTTAAATAATTTTTCTGTGTTTGATGTAAAGGTGTTTGCGTAAGCTGTTCTGAAAAGCCAATGATTGCATTTAACGGAGTTCTGATTTCATGACTCATATTGGCAAGAAATTCTTCTTTTGCTTTTGCAAGTTGTTCAGCTGTTATCCGGGCTTCTTCCAGTTCACGCTTGTATTTATTGCTGCGGTTGATATCGTTTAAAATAATGCCCATGAAAATCAAACCGAATAATAAAGCGGCAACAGAAATATATAGTATGATCCTGCTCGATGATTGTGCATTGATTCCGGCCTGCACATACTGGGCTTCCATCGATAATTTTTCATCCAGCTGAATTCTGTCGACAAGTGATTTTAATTTATTCATGATCACCTTATCGCTGGCAAGAATTTCGAGTTCGCGGTTGGTTAACTGCGTATTGTATTTTTCCTGCTCTTTATCAATTTCAAGCAGGATCTTTCTTACTTCTGAAACTTCGAGTGTAGGATTTTGTGCAAGATCAATTTTGATTTCGCTCGTTCCCGATTTCGCAGTATCTGTCAGCGTAACAACAGTTGCGTCCTGCGGGTCACTGGTTCGCGTTTTGCCCGAAAAGATATTTTTCAGAAAGCCCTCATCCTTTTCCTTTTTGTCTTTCTTTTTCTTTTTAGAATCCTCATCGTCAGCGGTATTTTGAATTGTTTGAGGCGTAGACTGCTTTATCCCCGGTTCGGTATTCGATTTCGTAACAATACTGCCGGTTGCAGGTGGAGGGTTTTCGATTGTCTGAGAAATCTGGCCCATTGCTTTTTCAGCCAGTTCGCTGTATTCCGCTGAGTTTTTAAACTGCACCAGAGCATACATCAGATCCGCTTTATCCTGCAGAATATCATTCAGGCTGTCGATCACAGCGGGGGTATCAACAAATGAACTTGCCTCTTTCAAATGGTCTACATCAACTCTGATCTCCTCCATTTTCGACAGGTATTGGTCAATTACGGAGTCTTTCGTGGTCATCGTATAATTCCGCATATACACATCCGCCTCCTGGATCTTGTTCATGATGTCCTGAAGGATCTCAACCGATTCATTTGGTGTGGAAAGCGTATGAACGGAACTGAGCAATTTCTCAAAACTGGTATAAGCGTAGTAGGCGGCTGATCCGATGGTTACCAATGCCAACAGAAATCCGATAAACAATTTGAATTTAATACCCGATGATCCTTGTCCTTCTGCCATAAGTTTCTATGGTTCGAAATTAATCACTCTCTTTGAATTCAGCCTGATTTTTATTCCATGTAACAGGATATCGCAGGCTCTGAAATTAAAGTTTTAGCGAACATAAATTAATTAATGGTTGTATTTACTTTAAGTTAACATTGCATTGAAATACACTTAATGTGCACCCTCTAATTTTACAGAAAAAATAAAAATGCGTAACGATCATATAAAGATATTAATTGCAGATGATGAGCCGGACATACTTGATTTTATTGAATATAACCTTGTAAAAGAGGGATACAAAGTGATTAAAGCACTCAATGGTGCACAGGCTGTTCAGCTGGCCTATAGTGAAAGGCCACAATTAATATTGCTTGATATTATGATGCCTGAAAAGGACGGAATCGAGGTTTGCCGCGAGTTGAGGAGCAGCCCTGAATTTAACGGAACCCTGATCGCATTTCTGACTGCCCGCAATGAAGATTTCACCCAGGTGCAGGGTTTTGATGTAGGTGCCGATGATTACATTACGAAACCCATCAAGCCGAGAATTTTGCTGAGCCGCATCAATGCATTGCTCAGAAGGAGAGGAACTGCCGAACCCGAGCAGGAGAAAATGACATTTGGCGAATTCAGTATCGACGAAGAAAAATATCTGGTTTATAAAAAAGGAAACCCGATCAGCCTTGCAAAAAAAGAATTTGAACTTATCCTTTTACTTACTTCAAAGCCGGGGAAAGTTTTTACCCGCCAGGAAATCTTTAATAAGATCTGGGGGATGGATGTGATTGTTGGTGACCGCACCATTGATGTGCATATCCGCAAGATCCGTGAAAAAATCGGAGATGAATATATTAAAACCATCAAAGGCATTGGTTACAAGTTTGACTATTAATTTTGGTGTGCAATGAAAAATGCTTCACCGGGACGTGTTGTTATTCTGTCGGCACTCTCTGTTTTTATTTCGGTATTGATTTTAGAACTGTCCGGTTATTTTATTCCTGCACTTGGTTTTCCTGTCTTTCATATTATTCTCATCCCTTTAATCGCATTTGTTGTTGCCGCATATATTTTTTACACCACACTTGAAAAATTCATTTACAATAAAATAAAACTCATCTATAAAAGAATTCATGAATTAAAATCCGGAAATACCACAATAGAAGATGGTAAAATAAAAATGAACCGGGATATTTTTGAAGATGTGAATGAGGACGTAAAAGAATGGGCTGATAATAAAAGTATTGAAATTGCAAGACTCAAAAAACAGGCGGATTACAGGAAAGAATTCCTCGGTAACGTTTCGCACGAATTAAAAACGCCGATCATGAGTATGCAGGGTTATCTGGAAACACTTGCGGAAGGCGGTATCCACGACAACCGGATAAATCAGCAATATGTTGAAAAAGCATTGCGCAATGTCGAGCGGATGGTGGAGATCATCACAGATCTCGAAAATATTTCAATGCTCGAAAGCGGAGAATTTGAATTAAAAAAATCGAAGTTTGATATCTGCATGCTTGTGAAAGATGTTTTCGAGACATTTGAAATGCAGGCTGAAAACAGAAATGTCCGTCTTGGAATTAAAAAAGAAACAGACCGGGAATATTTTGTTACCGGAGATCAGAATTTAATTCGTGAAGTACTTGTCAACCTCGTCGGCAATGCAATTAAATACGGGAAGAAAGATGGCAGTGTTGAAATTGGTTTTTATGTAATGGGCAGGCAACTGCTTGTTGAAGTGAGTGATGATGGTATTGGAATTTCACCTGAACATATCAATCGTGTTTTTGAAAGATTTTATCGTGTTGAAAAAAGCAGGACGAGGGAAACTGGAGGCACAGGCCTCGGCCTCTCCATTGTAAAGCATATTCTGGAAGCGCACGGACAAACAATCAGTGTGAACAGCACACCCGGAGCAGGTTCGGTATTTAGTTTTACGCTCGAGCGGCCGAATTAATGCATTTGCGCAATGCATTATACGAAATAAAAAATGCCATTACATCTGCAATGGCATTTTTGTATTAAAAACTTTCTCAGAAATTTATTTCTCTTCCGGATTGAATTTAAGTGAAGCTGAATTCACGCAAAAACGCAGGCCTGTTTCTGTTGGCCCGTCGTCAAATACATGACCGAGATGCCCGCCGCAATTGCTGCACATTATTTCCACCCTGCGCATACCGAATGTATTATCTTCTTCATATTCAATTTTACCTTTTTCAACTTCCTGATCAAAAGCGGGCCATCCACATCCGGAATTAAATTTTGCATCAGAAGTAAATAATATTTCGCCGCAACCCGCACAAACATAAAAGCCCTTTTCAAAGAAGTCGTCATATTCACCTGTAAACGGCCTTTCAGTAGCTTTTTGCCGGAGGATGCGGAATTGTTCGGGGCTTAAAATTTTCTTCCAGTCTTCTTCTGTTCGCACAACCTGGTAATTGTGTTTGGTGGTTTTGTCTTTCATTTGAATTATTTAATTGTTCAACTCAAATAAATATCTGAAGGTTCATGGTACATGCTAATATTTGTTAATCCCTCTCCTGACTCCGCCTATGGTTTCGTATCCGTATCATCGTGCTGAATAATTTCAAGAATCTGATCGGCACCAATTTTTTTTGCAATGATTTTTTTGTTTTTATCAAGTATTAAAATCAAAGGAGTCTGATCAACATTATACCAGGCCTGGTAATCGCTTTTCAATTTTACATTGCCGACATTCACCCATGGATATTTTTTTTCACGCAGCCATTTTTTCCATTTATCCCATTCTTCCTGCGTGTATGCAGCATATACTTCTGCACCATATCCTTTCAGTTGCGGATAGAGGTTTTCTATTTTCGGCATTTCTTTTTTGCAATGCCCGCAATCCACGTCCCAGAAAATAATGACCGTATATTTTGAATGTAGACTGTACAACGGAACATCATTTCCCGCTGTATCCTGCAACACGAGGTGCGGAGCCGGATTGCCGATCAATGTCGGACGTATTTTATCAGACTGGGCAATTATTTTGTACAACCCGACATCATCAAGCCAGAAGGCCTGACCGGTTTTATAATATGTATCAACGATGTGTACATACACCGCATCAAATCCCATGATTTTTGAAGTTGCATATTCATTCAGCAACATCACCGTTACAAATTGAAAAACAGAACTGTCTGCTTTTGCTTTTGTAATAATTTCATCAACAGCAACATTCAGTGAATCAGGAATTTTAGTAATATAATCTTTGATAAATCTTTTAATACGCACATCAAAAACAGTGGTGCGCAATAAGCGTTCGTCATTAAAATCAATATTGTCGAAAAAATGATATCTCACAAACCTGTATGCAAAAGTTGAGTCTTTTGTTCCATCCGGATTAAAAGGTGCTTCCGGAATTTTTACATCTGTTATTGCGGTGAGAAATTTTGTGTAAAAAAGTCCGGGATATTTTTCAATGATCGATTTGCGTTCTGCTTCCACTTCTTCATTTAATAATTTCATCTGATCTTTCAATTGTTTTGCATCGGCCGAATTTTCATCCATTGTTTTCAATTTCTCTTTCATATCATTCATTTCCTTTCGTCGTGCACCAACGAAACGGATATCATCAAAAAACAATTTATTTTCAAGGCTGCCTGTTACTTTCATATTTCCCGCAAGGTCGGTTGTGTCGGTTTCGAGTGTGAATTTCGGCTCGTTACCGCTGATCAGAAATTCAAAATATTTGTTTTTCATGCTGGGCAATACGCATAAATACATTCCGCCCTTCAAACTTGTTTTGCCTGAAAAAACCGCTTCGCCCGAATGATTTACCGGCACGGTATCAATTACATATTGTTTATCGCCGTAATGATGTCCCAGCATCACAACCGTATCGGCAATTCCTTTGATGCGGATGGTGTATTGATAAGCCTGCGTGAAAGACAAAATACTGCAGGAAAGAAACGTAAGGAGTAAAAGCAATTTTTTCATTGTATCGTAGGAATTATCTGATTTTTTTAAAAAATTCGAGCGCCTCTGCTGCCACAAAAATACTGCCGCAAATCAATATCAGGTCATCGGGTTTTGCCTGCATTTTTGCAGAACGGATCGCTTCTTCAATCGAGTCGTATGCATTTCCATGCAGCCTGTGTTTTGAAGCTTCTGTCCGCAGCACTGCGGCATCGAGCCCGCGTGGAATTGCAGGTTTGGAGAAATAGTACATCGCTTCTTCCGGAAATTGTTGCAATCCTGCATCAATATCTTTATCATTCACCATCCCGGTAATTATATGTAATTTCTCAAATTGAATTTTTCCAACCTGTTCAAATAATTTCTGCAAACCATCGCTGTTATGTGCACAATCACAAATAATCATTGGATGTTTGGAGATCAGCTGAAACCTGCCTGAAAAACCTGTATTCTTCAAAACATTTTTGATCCCTTCATAAACTGCATCATCCGGAATTTCAGTTTTATGTTCACGCAAAACTTCAATACTCTGAATAGTGGTTTTCAAATTTGCAAGCTGATAATCACCTGTTAAACCCGAAACAAGATCCGGATATAATAATTGGTTAAGATAGCTTGCATGCACTTCCAGCCGTTCAATTGTATTATCCACTATTTCCAATTGCACATTTTCATTTGCAGTATACAAAGAGGCATTTTCAGCAATCGCTTTTTGTTGAAATACAGGGAAAGTTTCCGGATGATATTCTCCGATCACAACCGGTATATCTTTTTTGATGATGCCTGCTTTTTCTCCGGCAATTTCCGCCAATGTATTTCCCAGCATATTCTGATGATCATAACTGATATTCGTAATTACAGAAAGAATGGGTGTAATCACATTTGTGCTGTCGAGACGGCCACCTAAACCTACTTCAACAATTGCAATATCAATTTCTTTTTGCACGAAATAATCAAAAGCCATTGCCACCGTAATTTCAAAAAACGAAGGTTGAATTGCAGCAATATGCGGTTGTATTTTTTTAACAAATTGTATGACGTAATCTTCATCACATAATTTTCCATTCACACGAATGCGCTCCCGAAAATCAATCAGGTGAGGAGATGTATATAATCCGGTTGAATAACCCGCTTCCATAAAAACAGATGCAAGCATATTGGAGACAGAACCTTTCCCATTTGTTCCTGCAACATGGATGGATGTGAATTTATTTTGCGGATCACCGAGTATCTTGCAAAGTGCGAGTGTGTTTGTGAGATCTTTTTTATACGCAGCTGCACCAATGCGCTGATACATGGGAAGATGAGTGAAGAGATAATTGATTGTTTCCTGGTAAGTCATCCGTAAATCTGATCGCAGTTTATTGTAATAGTTGCGGATGTAAAAATAAGGACAGAAATTTTCAACCCTTCATTGGGTATCCCGCAAAAAAAACAGCCCCCGGAAATCCGGAGGCGTTTTTCATACTTAACCGTTTGAAACGGACCTATGCTTGCTTAATTATATCTGTATCTGTAGGTGATATAACCGATCTGAATTGATTCGGCATCTGCTTTTGCAGTGAATTTTGCTTTTTTCGCAGCAGCAATTGCCTGACTTTTCAAAGTCGGGTCGGTAATTGTTGAACCTGATCTTTCATATTCGGCACTTACCACATTTCCATTTCTGTCGACACTGATTTTGATCCTGATATCACCCTCCTGGTTTTGCGCTGGCGGAGGAGAGGGCAGAGCCACTTTACCGCGGCCATTCAAACTCCAGCCGATCTTTCCATCATCTCCGAATCCGGAACCATCGCCCTGGTAGCCATTTAAATCACCATCAGGTTTACCCATATTTCCGCTGCCTGAAGTATTTCCGTCGCCACCGCTGTTGTTATTTACTTTGTCTTTATTGAAAAGCAGATCTTTATCAATCGTGCTTGTTTGTGTCGTATTTGTTGTGGTAGTAGTTGTTGTGGTTTTCTTCGGTTCGGTTTTCGGTACAGAAACCGTTTTCTCCACTTCCTGTGTTGCAATTTGCTTATCCGGAGCAGTTACCGGCGCTGATGGTGCGGCAGACTGCTCGGGTATAAATTCGTTTGTGCCATATCCCGTTTCGTCAAATCCGAAATCAACAAGTAAACCTTCGGAAAGGTCTTCTTCAATTACAAGGTCGGGTGCTTTGAAAGAAATTAAAAGCATCGCAACAACCAATGCGCCGGTAAAGAGCAGTGTAAATAACACGCTTTTCCTGCGACTTTCCTGTTCAATTAATTTCCAGCTTGCCATAGTTTCATTTTGATGCGATCAATTCTGCAATTCCACAAATTATTTCCCTTCCGGGGTGGTGGCAATCACCATTTTGATCTTTAGTTTGTTAGCTATATTCATAACCTGTACCACATTTCCGACCGGTACCGACTGATCTGTATTTAAAACCACAGAAGGCTCGGTTTTTCCGGCAAGTTTTTCAGTGATGGCAGCTTCAAGTTGATCAAATTGCACTTCTTTCCCGTTCACAAGATAAATGAGGTCGGGCGTAATTGTTACAGAAACCGGATTCATTGTCGTTTCCTTCGAATCGGATTGCGGTAAAACCAATTTCAAAGCATTTGGTGTAGCGAGTGTTGACACGATCAGAAAGAATAACATCAAAAAGAACATAATGTCATTCATTGATGATGTGGCAACTTCGATCGACCTTCTGCTTCTGCGTTTTAATTCCATAGATTTTGTTTTCAGCAATTAATTTTCAGCCGGTTCAAATAATAAATCAATAAAGTCTACTGCATTGATCTGCATTTTATTGATTACGCGGTCGATCATGATCGTTAAATAATGGTGTGCGATAAATGCGATGATACCCACGAGTAATCCCGAAGCACTGGTTACCATCTTCACATATAAACCACCGGAGATCGTGTCGATATCAAATGTTTTTTGAATGGAGATATCATAAAAAATGATGATCACACCGAAAATTGTTCCGAGGAACCCGAGCATTGGTGCAATTCCCGCCACAATATTCAGTACGGCGAGATTTTTTTCCATTTTATAGATTTCCAGTTTCGCCTCATTTTCAATTGCACCTTCAATTTCACGGATCGGTCTGCCGATTCTCGAAATTCCTTTTTCGATCATGCGTGAAATAATTGTATCCGTATTCTTACAAAGCATTTTGGCTGCGGGCATATTTCCGTTCACCATATAATCACGGATATTGAGCATAAACTTTTCATCTCCCTTTGAAGCCTTTCGGATGGTAAAATACCTTTCAAAAAATATGAATACTGAAACGAGCAGCAATAAACCGATCGGAATCATGATGGGGCCACCCTTCACGATCAGTTCAATGATATTCGGTTTACTGTGCACAACAGTTGAAGTGGGAGAGGTGATTACAGGACTCGTGGTAATTTGCAGCAATATTCCTAACAGCATTTGTTACATTTTTTGGATTAAACGGATAATTAAAATTTTTTGGTATACGTCAGGCAACAAAAGTAGACGTGCAGTGCATTGATTTACAGGAATTATTTAAACGAAGGCCCGTTGCTTTGTAGGTAATAATGGACAAGAAAATCAGTCCCTTATCCGCAGTCTCCAATCTGAAATCTGCAAATATTTAAAGCAGGATGCTAATTTATTTTTGACACGCACGAGAAATGTTGCTTTTCCGAAGCCGGATTTTATTCCTTTTAGTGTATTGATAAATGCTGTTTGTATTTCTCAGCTAAACAATTAGCTTTGATCCAAAATAACAGCCTAATGAATAAAAAAATCGCCTTTATCTCCTTCGCCGTGCTGGCAATTTTTGCCTTCACCGTATGGGCAGTAACAACTAACGGACCTACAGCACATCACGCAAGTGCCGGTCAAATGCAAATCGAGCAGGTTTCAAACGATGCTGCAATGCCTGCACACTGCGACCCTTCAAACTGCAGTCCTGAACAGGCATCAAAATGTCCTTATAGTCAGGGAGCAGATGTTTCAGCAACGGCAAACGCGGAAAACAATGCAAATTGTCCTGCCACTAAAGAGTGCCCTCCTTCCAAATGCCAGGGCGAAAAAGCAGAACAAACGAAAGCAACGCTTTAAATTTAATTAAATCATACCTGAGCCATTCACCGAAAGCTGAATGGCTTTTTTTTTAACTATTGTAAACCAATTTCCATTTATGAATTTTTTAAAACGCACAGTCGGTTTCATTTTGTTTTTTACTGCAATCCATTTTCAATCGGATGCGCAAAGTCTTGTATTGTGCGAATCGTACGACTCGAAGGGAAATACATCAGGAAATGCTGCCACATGGGAAATTAAATCAACCGGTGGAAGCGTATATATTGTCTATAATCAGTCTGCTGTGCTTCCAGCCGGGTCGTGGTATTTGTATCTCGATTATGATTGGGATAAAGCAGGCACCTATCAGGCGTATGAAACACTGGAGATCGAACCTGAAAGAGGCCAAAACTGGTTTGTATACGATTATAATTTTACCGAGACGGGAAAATATAAAGCATCTGTGATGTACAACGGAACAGAACTGGCAACAACGTATTTTGTAATCAATTATCAGCCCGGCACTTTTACCGAAACTTCAGGTGAAAAAGTGGATACATATTATTACGAAGGTTCAAAAATATTATTTTGTACTTCAATGGATACGGAAGGAAATCCGATAGGAGAGGCGACATCCTTCAGCATGCGCAGAACCGGCAGTGTGGATGTAGCTGTTTACATTTCAAATTCAGGAAAACCATTTAAATCAAATAAATTCCTGGTTGATGTGTATTATGCGGATTCAAATCTGAAATTTGATTCATTTACCGTAGATGTTCAGCCGGACTGGGATTATTTAAAATTTAATGAAACGTTTGTCAGTACAGGCACCTATATTTTCGATTTTTATACGGAAGACAATGTTTTTATAAATACATCAGGAGTGCTTACCATAACAGAATAATTTGAAGGGTAAGGACGATTAAAATTTCCTGAACAGCAATTCGGTAAACCCGGATTTTCCGAATTATAAATGTTTTTTTTAATTTAGCGAGTAAAATAAAACGAATATGTTTCGATTAAAACACGCATTTGCAACAATACTTCTGCTGCTCACTTTCCTTACACGCATACAGGCGCAAAGCCTCGTTTTGTGCGAATCTTACGATGATCAGGGAACACCTTCAGGTGTGTATGCTGATTGGGATATTCCGGCTGAAGGTGGTTATGTTTATTTGGTTTACAATCAGAATTCAACATTGAATGAAGATGGTTTATGGTATTTATATATTGATTACGACTGGGACAATGTAGGCACCTACCAGGCATATGAAACATTTGCGATTACACCCGAGCGTGGAAAAAGATGGTTCATGTACGATTATAAATTTAAAGATGTCGGTAAATACAAAGCATCTGTAATGTATAACGGGACAGAGCAGGCCGTTACCTATTTTACCATCGGATTTGCAGAAGGAGCAACACCGGTTACAACTGATAAAGCAATCGACACATATTATTACGAAAATTCCAATATCGTGTTCTGCACGTCGGTAGATGCGGAAGGATATCCGGTTGGTGAAGCAACTTCTTTCAGTATGAAAAGAACCGGCACTGTTGATGTTTCCGTGTACCTCGATAATAAAGGTGTTCCTTTTAAAACAACAAAAATGTTTGTCGATATTTATAAGGAAGGTGTTGTTGAAGTGTGGGATTCATATTCAATTGATGTGCAACCCGATTGGGATTATGTAAAATTTGTGCAGACATTTACAAAAGCAGGTACTTATTATGTCGATATGTTTACCGGAGATGATATTTTTATCAATACATCCGACAATTTGACGATTACCGAATAAAGAGAAAAATTATTCATTCAAATATTTTTAGCCATTCACTGAAAAGCGGATGGCTTTTTTTATTGCTCTTCAAAACGTTCATGCATTCTGTGTATCGGTAACTTGCTGCAAGATACAGGAAAAATCAAACTATTTCCCATCCTTCCATCCCCATAAATGCAAACACGCATAAGTCCGGTACGGGCTCCATGCTTTTGAAATTTGATGCATGCGTTTTTTCAATGCATTTTTATTCCGTGGTTTTAAATTATATAATCTGATCATTGCATTTTGAATACCGAGATCATCTGCAGAAAATATATCTTCCCTGCCCAAAGCAAACATCAAAAGCATTTCAACCGTCCATTTTCCCACGCCTTTTATTTGTGTGAGATATTTTATCACTTCTTCATCCGATAACGTATGAAGGTGTTTTGCATCCATCCCGTTTTCCAATTCAAATCTCGCCACATTTAAAACATAATTCGCTTTTGCATTTGATAAACCGATACCGCGGAGAGTTTCAAATTTCGTTTCAGCAATTTGTTTCGCCGTCGGTTCCTTTCCGCCGTATAAATCAATAAATCGTTTATGAAATACCTTTGCTACCTGCGTGGATAATTGCTGACTCATTATCGAATAACATAAATAAAGACAAATATTTTTTTCTTTTTTTAATTGCTTCGGATCCTGCTTATCAATTAATGATTTTAATTTTTCGTCCTTTGAAAGGTGAATTTTATAATGCATATGCGAATGTAGAAATTACCTCAACAAAATAAAATTCATTTAACAACTAGTAGCAGACTGTGGACTGGCAACTGCCAACTGATTCACCTAACTTTAACCCGTGGAAAAATCATCCTCTTCAATAAGTAAATCTATCTGGTTTCTGTTTCATTCTATCGTTGTATTATTATCATGGCTCGGGCCGTTTTTATTTTCGTGGTTTATACTTGTGCCTGTTTATTTATTGGTGATTCTCCAGTTTATTATTTTCAAACGCTGTCTTGTAAATGAAAAACATGGGTTGAAAGATGAGGATGATATTACATTTTATTCCAATCTTTTTGAATCCATGCATTTCCGGCCAAACAGAAAAAAACTGAAATTATTTATCCGGAGGTATCTGTATATCCTGCTGTCTCTTTTTACAATTCTGCTTCAATTGGTTTTGCATTTCAAACCGTTACTTTTTTGAAACTGTTAAAATGCATGGCGCAGATTTTAAACAGTCCCTTTTCCATCCGGCAATGAGAAACCGTTCAGCCTCGTTATCTTAGCCGCAAATTTATAAGCATGAAGAGATTGTTTTCTGCCGCCCTCATGAGCGCTGCCATCGTTTCCGGTTTCGCACAGAATCCGATGACACCCGAAACATTGTGGAGCTTAGGACGGGTTGCACCTGAAATGGTTACACCGGATAACCGCAATGTTATTTTCGGAATTACGAATTATGATCTGAAAACCGGTACATCCGAAAAAAATCTTTATTCCATCCCGCTCGAGCGTGGCGTTGCGATGCAGTTAACAAGAGAGAAAGGCGGTGAGGGTTCAGTGATGACCTTGCCGAACGGTCAAATGGGATTTATGAAAGACGGCCAGATATGGCAATCTGGCTGGGATGGTGCGGCACCTTCTCCGATCACAGAATATCCCGGCGGTTTGAATAATGTGCGTTTTTCTCCCGACGGAAAATATATCATGTTTTCAAAAGATGTGAAAATGGATAAGGTAATGGGATCTGAAGAATATCCGGATCTTATCAAATCGAATGTGCGTATTATCGACGACCTGAATTACCGCCATTGGGACACATGGGAGGATGGCGCTTACAGCCATGTATTTTATGCAGACTGGCGTGAAGGTAAAATTGAAAATGAAAAAGATATTATGGCAGGGCTGCAATACGATTGCCCGCAAATGCCATTTGGTGGAATTGAAGATATGATCTGGCACACCGACAGCAAGCATATTGTTTTTGTGATGAAAGCAAAAACCGGTAAAGAATATGCCCTGAGTACAAATACCGATATTTATTTATATACAATTGAAACAGGAAGAGTTAATAATCTTACAGACGGTATGATGGGCTATGATACCAATCCGATCATTTCGGCTGATGGAAAAAGAATGGCATGGCTGAGCATGGAACGCGACGGATATGAAGCAGATAAAAACAGGTTGTTCATCATGCAAACGGATAATCATTCCATTCAGGAAGTGAATTCAAGTTTTGATGAAAGTATTGAAGCGATCAGGTGGAGTAATGACGGGAATAAAATATTTTTTACCGCACCAATTGACGGTACCATTCAATTATTTCAGTTTGATGTACTGAATTATTATACAAAAGCAGGCGGAAGAAAAGCAAACCCCATCAAACAAATTACAAAAGGTGATTTTGATATTACAGGCATGATTGGTGAATCACCGATCGGTTTGATCGTTTCAAGAACGGACATGAATCACGCAACTGAAATTTACAGAGTTGATCTTGAAACAGGGGAGATGAAACAGATTACAAATGTGAATGATAAAATTTACAGCCAGACAAAAATGAGCAAAACCGAAAGAAAAATAATTAAAACAACAGATGGAAAAGATATGCTTGTCTGGTTTATTTATCCGCCTGATTTTGACCCGAATAAAAAATATCCCACATTATTATATTGTCAGGGTGGCCCGCAAAGTGCATTGACACAATTTTATTCTTTTCGCTGGAATTTTCAATTAATGGCGGCTAATGGATATATCGTTGTTGCGCCAAACAGAAGGGGAATGCCGGGACACGGTGTTGCATGGAATGAAGAAATTTCAAAAGACTGGGGTGGCCAGCCGATCCGCGATTATTTTTCTGCAATTGACTATGCGAAAACTTTGCCTTATGTTGATTCTGCAAGATGCGGTGCAGTGGGTGCGAGCTACGGCGGATATTCGGTTTATATGATGGAAGGTTTGCATAATGGAAGATTTAAAACATTTATCGCACACGACGGATTATTTAATTTACAATCATTTTATGGGACAACGGAAGAAATGTGGTTTGCAAACTGGGATATGGGCGGACCGTATTGGAAACCCGGTGTACAGGATAAATCCTATACAGATTTTAATCCGATCAACTATGTAAAAAATTGGGATACACCGATTCTGATTTATCAGGGAGGCAGAGATTACCGCACAACTGAAGATCAGGCATTTCAGGCATTTAATGCTGCACAATTAATGGGAATTAAATCCCGCTTTGTGTATTTACCTGATCAAAATCACTGGGTAACTTCCTGTCATGATGCACTTGTGTGGCAAAGAGAATTTTATAAATGGCTGAGAGAAACCCTGTAGAATATTGAATAATTAACAAGGAATAAAGAATAATAAACTTTTGTAAACGATCAAATAAGAATATTAAAATGAAAATCAGATTAATTTTAATTGCAGTAATTTCTGTTGTGATTGCATCCTGTTCTGCATCGAAAAAAACAACCACAACATCTGCAATCACTTATACGAAAGATATTAAACCGATTATCGATGAGCAATGCGGGATGAAATGTCATAATGCCGAACGCCCCGCAGATGGAATTGAACTCACAACGTATGCATCGGTGAAAGAACAGAGCGTAAATGGTAAATTAATTCCGGCAATTCAACAGGTGGAGGGTGCAGTTCCGATGCCGAAGAAAAACCCAAAACTCGATGATGCATCCATTCAGAAAATTGTTGACTGGGTGGCTGCAGGAGCACCGGAATAAAATATTTTGTCGAACTCAAACGTCAGTTAACAGGTTGAGTTGTTTCATTCAGTGCATACCTCATAATTTTATATTTTGATGAAAATTCTAAAGGCATACCTGCAGCCATACAAGTGGTTGGTAATTCTGGTGCTTGTACTCGCCGGTTTCAATATCGGATTCTCATTGATGGATCCGATCATTCTCGGCAAAATAGTAAACCTCGCAAATGATAAGCAGGCAAAGCAGGACGCCTATTCTTTTCACGATTTCTTTTTTACATTTTCCTGGAGTAAACCTGGTGTTATTGCATTACTTGTGGCATCCATAACAGTTGCCATGATCAGCCGTATCGCAAAAAATTTCCAGGATTATTATATGAATGTGGTTACGCAGCGCTTCGGTGCTAAAATGTTTACCGATGGTTTGCAGCATGCCATGAAATTACCTTATCATGAATTTGAAGATCAGCGCAGCGGTGAAACGTTAAGTGTTTTGCAAAAAGTACGAACAGACACCGAAAAATTTGTTTCTTCTTTTGTAAATATTTTATTCCCCACACTTGTCAGCATTATTTTTATTTCAGTAATTGCTTTCACCATTCACTGGTCACTGCCTTTTATTTATTTCGGTGGTATTTTTTTATTGGCTGTAATTACGAACCTGTTGAGTAAAAAAGTAAAACGCATCCAAAAAATTATTGTTGGAAAAACAACATCACTTGCCGGCGCAACAACTGAAAGTTTACGGAATATCGAATTGGTGAAAAGCCTTGGATTAACACAGCAGGAAGTGGATCGTTTAAATAAAAACACGTATAAAATTCTGGGTCTTGAATTAACAAAAGTAAAACGTATACGCAGCATCAGTTTTGTACAAGGAACATTTGTGAACACATTGCGCCAGGTGATTTTATTTATGCTGCTTCTTTTAATTTACCGCGGTGAAATGAATGCCGGACAATTGGTGATGATGCAGGTGTTTTCATTCTTTTTGTTTGCACCGCTGCAGGAAATCGGAAATATTATCATCACTTACCGTGAGGCGGAAGCATCATTAAATAATTTCAAAATCTTAATGAATAAAGAGCCGGAATCAACGCCACCTGTCCCGACACATTTGGGTGCCGTGAACCGTCTCGAATTCGATCATGTTTCGTTCCGGCATAAAACCGCAAGGAATAATGCAATTGAAAAAATTTCATTCAAAGTATCCAACGGTCAAACAATTGCATTTGTTGGACCATCAGGATCCGGAAAAAGTACATTGATGAAATTACTTGTCGGATTATATCGCCCGCAGGAAGGAAAAATATTATACAACGGGATGGATGAAAATTCCATCGACTTCAATGATCTCAGAAATCAAATCGGATTTGTTACGCAGGATACACAATTATTCGCCGGTTCGATCCGCGAAAATTTAATGTTTGTGAATCCGCAGGCAACCGAACATGAATTAAAAGATGTTTTGAATAAAGCAAGTTGTGCAGGATTACTTGAACGAGCTGAAAACGGAATTGATACGATGATCGGTGAAGGAGGATTAAAATTAAGCGGCGGCGAAAAACAAAGACTGAGTATCGCACGAGCATTATTGCGCAAACCGAATTTATTGATTTTTGATGAAGCAACATCTGCACTCGATTCTTTAACGGAAGAAGAAATATCCACCACGATCAGAAACATATCTTCAAAACAGGAACAGATCACCATATTAATTGCGCATCGGCTTTCTACAATTATGCATGCAGATCGCATTTTTGTTCTTGAACAAGGCGAAGTCGTTGAAACAGGTACACATGAAAGCCTGCTTGAAGAAAAAGGTTTATACTTCGCCATGTGGCGCCAGCAGGTGGGGGAAAGGAAGAAATTTGTGCTGACGGAATAAATCAATTTATCTATTGAAGGATCATATCAAACCAGAATATTTCATTTCCTGCAGAAGCTTTTACGAGATAATAACCTTTCGAATATAAAGTAAAATCAAGCGCTGTTTTTCCTGTTAATAAAATGCTCATTTCATTCACAAGGCCCTGCAAAGAATAAATGCTCAGATTCACTTCACCAATTAAATAATCTGAATCGGTGATCAACCAAACATTACCAAACGAAACCGTTGGTACAAGCTGGATAATATGATTTTCAAAATTGCAGGTATAAATTGAAATAGTGTCGGAAAGAAAACGACAATCCGTTTGGGACGACACTGAATAAATTCCCGGTGCAGTAATTGTTTCATACCGGTTTATTGAGCCTGAGCTCCATAGATAATTTGGAAGCTGACCTGCATCCAAAGTTATCATGCCACCGTACTCACATAAATTCAAATCATTACCAAGGTTAATATCCGCAGTTAGATACGGATCAGTATAGATGGTAAAATATTCTGTGAATTGATAGCAGGGAATTGAATACGTAACCGAATATGTTCCGGCTGCACCAATGGAAATATTTTTTGTTGTATCACCGGTGTTCCATAAATATTCATCATATCCATCCGGGCCTTCAATCAGAATTTCAAAATCACCTTCACAAATCAGAGAATCAGGGATTTCGTAATTATCTTCAATATCTTCTATCTCCGGAATAACAACTATATAAATCGTGTCGACAAATAAATTGCAACCAATATGCCCTTCAACAAAATAAGTGCCCTCGCTATAAATTGTACTTACTGCCCCGATTGATCCATTGCTCCACAAATAATCTTCATAAATTCCGGGTGAAACAATATTGAGTGGTAATTCACTAAAACAAATAACACGTTCGGTTGAAGTAGTAAAAGTTGTATCCTCAATAAAATTCACGAAACATGTATCGGAAATAACACCATAATCATTTGTGATTGTGCACCAATAATTTCCCGAAGTTGAAACAGAAATTGAAGAAGTGGTATCGCCGGTGTTCCATAAATAATTTGCATCTCCGAAATAAGCAGTGAGTGAAAGCGGCTCTCCAATACATAAAGAAGTATCTTTTAAAAATCCGGTTGCAAATGGTGCGATCACAACATCATCTACAAAAAAATAAACCATCGGATCACCGGTTGGTATGGGAGGGTACCCGGGAATTTCAATTAAATCGGTAAACAGATTAACATGAAAATTTCCGATTGTAATCCATTCTTCATTTCCGGTGGCTGTGTAAATTGCAGTTATATTTTGCCAAGCGCCTGCCTGATCAATATAATTTGTATCCGGATTTTGTATTTGTGGTTCAACTTCGAGGATATCGTAAAAAGCAAAGTCGTAAACTATGCGGGTTTCAGATAAATGCATTCCCACATCAAACGACGTGAATATGCGATGTATTTTTGTAGGATCCGGATTTTCCTCCCTTGTTGCAGTGCTTAACCAGAATTCAATAAAATAAACTGAGTCGGCAATAAGTGGTTCTTTTAACTGAACCTGTAAATATTCACGGTAAAAAGGATAGATCCAGTGATAACCATAAGTGATGATCCCCGCAAAACCTTCACCGGTTCGCGGCATAAGGTAATCGGTTAACCAGTTCGATGGAATATTTGCCGGTGTTTCATCCCCTGCGCAAACATTCAAATAATCCGTTGAACCTGAAGTTGGTTTCAGCCAATCTGCAACGTAAAAATTATCATAGGTATGAACACCACCATAGGCAATGGGGCAGGAATTGTAATCTTCAAAACTACCGTTGGGCACCAAATTCACCTGCGCTTTCAAATGCAGAATCGAAATCAAGAATATACCAGTGAGCAGCTTAATCATCAAGGGAATTTATATAAAAATAGCGCAAATAAATTTGTAAGAGCCTTTTGTTATATTTTGTTAAGGTATGAAACTAAAAAAGCAACCAGGCGTTATCCTCATTGTGTGTTTTCATGGGGATCAGGGGTCGCTCGGCGCAAGCCGGCACCCCTGTTTTTTTTTACAAAAATATGATTACCGTCTTCGGTCTTACCACTTGTTTCACTTTATAAATTCAACTAATTTGCAAGGCAAAATCCCACCATCATTTTGCCCATTTCAATGTGTATAAATACTTCATTCGGCGGCCTTTATTTATTAACTTTGCCGATATCATTTTTAGCTGAAAAACATACCGTTTCCAGCATTCCAATTTAACAAAATAACATGCCTGAAGGAGAAAAAATAATACCGATTAATATTGAAGATGAAATGAAAACCGCCTACATCGATTATTCGATGTCGGTAATTGTTGCCAGAGCCATTCCTGATGTGCGTGACGGATTAAAACCGGTGCACAGGAGAGTTCTTTACGGTATGCAGGACCTGGGTATCAATTATAACAAACCTTATAAGAAATCGGCAAGGATCGTAGGGGAGGTGCTCGGTAAATATCACCCGCATGGCGACAGCTCTGTATATGATGCAATGGTGCGTATGGCCCAGGAATGGAGTATGCGGTATCCTTTGGTGGATGGACAGGGAAACTTCGGTTCGGTGGATGGTGACAGCCCTGCGGCAATGCGTTATACCGAGGCAAGATTTTCCAGAATCACTGAGGAAATGCTCGACGATCTCGAAAAGGAAACAGTAGATTTTACAAACAATTTTGACGATACCTTACAGGAACCTTCTGTTCTTCCTTCAAAAATTCCGAACCTGCTTATCAATGGTTCTTCCGGAATTGCAGTCGGTATGGCTACCAATATTCTTCCGCACAACCTTTCTGAGGTGTGCGAAGGGATCGTTGCTTATATTCAAAATAAAGACATTACGAATCTGGAACTGATGAAATACATCAAGGGGCCGGATTTTCCGACAGGAGCGACAATTTATGGGGTTGAAGGAATTAATGAAAGCTTTGAAACCGGTCGGGGTAAAATTGTAGTGCGTGGAGTTGCGAATATTGAAACTTTACCAAATGGCCGTGAGCAGATCGTCATCACTGAAATTCCTTTCCAGGTAAATAAAGCCTTACTCATTACCAAAATATCAGAACTTGTTCATGAAAAAAGAATCGAAGGGATCTCAGATGCAAACGATTACAGCGACCGTGAAGGTATGCGTGTTGTGATTGAAATTAAGAAAGATGCAGTTGCTTCTGTGGTGCTCAATCAGTTATATAAATACACTCCGCTGCAATCATCTTACGGAGTTAATAATATCTGCCTCGTACATGGAAGGCCAAAGCAACTCAATCTGCGCCAGCTGATCGGGTACTTTGTTGAATTCCGCCATGAAGTGATTGTGCGCAGAACGCAATTTGATTTGCGCAAAGCCCAGGAACGTGCGCATATACTGGAAGGTTTGATCATAGCTCTCGATAATCTTGATGCTGTCATCAACCTTATCAGGAGTTCTAAAAACCCTGACGATGCAAAAGAAGGATTGATCACGCAGTTCCAGTTATCAGAGATACAGGCAAAGGCAATTCTTGAAATGCGTTTACAGCGCCTTACCGGGCTTGAAATAGATAAGATCAGAGCTGAATATGAAGAGGTGAAAGCTTTGATCGCAAGGCTGGAAGAAATTTTAAGCAATGAAGCTGCACGTATGCAGATCATTGTAGATGAAACAAATGAGATCAGAGAGAAATTCGGCGACGTGAGGAGAACTCAGATTGTAGCCGCTGAAGGCGAAATGAGTATTGAAGATCTGATCGAAGAAGAAAATGTGGTCATTACCATCTCACACCTTGGATATATCAAACGCACCGCAGTTACGGAATACCGCAGGCAGGGCAGAGGCGGCAAAGGATCGAAGGGCAGTGCTGCAAGGGAGGAAGATTTTATTGAACATATTTTAATTGCATCCACCCACGACACCATGCTGTTCTTTACACAGCAGGGCAGATGTTTCTGGTTGCCGGTATATCAGATCCCGGAAGGAACCAGAATCAGCAAGGGAAGAGCAATTCAAAACCTGATCAGCCTTCCGCCGGATGATAAGGTGATGGCTTATATCGATATCCATGACCTGGAAGATGAGGCATTTATCAATTCACATTATTTGGTTTTCTGCACACGCAAAGGAACCATCAAGAAAACAACGGTTGAAGCGTTTTCACGCCCGCGTGCAAATGGAATTGTTGCAATCAATATAAACGAAGGTGATGAGTTGCTGGAAGTTATTCTTACCAATGGAAATTGTGAGATCATGCTCGCTGTTAAAAGCGGCCGTGCGATAAGGTTCCCGGAAGAAAAGGTGAGGCCGATGGGACGCAGCGCCACAGGTGTGAGAGGCATTGAATTACAGGATGAAAAAGACGAGGTCGTTGGCATGATTTCTGTCGAAAAGGGCGACAGAGAAAAAACCGTTCTTGTTGTAAGTGAAAATGGTTATGGTAAACGCAGTTTTCTTGTGGATCTGGAAACAGGAGAGCAGGAATACAGAATTACGAACAGAGGGGGTAAAGGCGTTACAACAATTAAGATCACACCTAAAACCGGCCATTTGATCGCAATTAAAGATGTGACGGATAAAGATGACCTGATGATCATATGTGAATCGGGCATGACAATCCGGATGGGCCTCGATAACCTGAGGGTGATGGGAAGAGCAACGCAGGGTGTGCGCCTGATCAATTTGAGAGAAGGAGACAGAATTGCGGCTGTTGCCAAAGTTGAAAAAGATGAGGACGACGATTTAATTATTGAAGATCAGGACGGTGAAATACCAAATGAAAACGATGGTTTAATCGAAGAAACTGATTCACCTGTCAACGAATAAATTGCTGAGATACATAATTTTAAAATTATCCATACAATGAAAAGAATAACAATCTTTTTAATCACACTTGTTTCATTGACATATTCATTTGCCCAATCAAGCAAGGTGACAACAGCGGTGAATCTGATGTACACAGATCTGCCAAAAGCAAGAGAAGCCATTGATGCCGCCATCATGAATGAAAAAACAATGAATGAGGCGAAGACATGGTATACAAGGGGTAAGATCTACAACCTCATTGCTGTTGACTCAACAAATGCCTTTGCGGCAATTGAAAATCCGATTGATATCGCACTCGAATCATTCCGCAATGCACTCAATATGCCAGATTCGAAAAACTATAAGATTGATATCGCAAACAGCCTCGCCGTTACGTTTTCACTTTATTTCTCAAAGGGTGCCACAGCATACAATGCCGGCGACCTCGAAACAGCCTATAAATATTTCAGTAAATCAAACGAGACAAATCTGCTCGAGATCGATGCAAATCCGTTGAGTCCGCTGGATACAGGTGTTATCTTCAATGTAGGCCTCACGGCTGAGCGTACAAACCGTACAGTTGAAGCCATTACAGCTTTCCAGAAGCTGGTGGATATGAAATACAGCGAGTCTTATCTCTATTCAGAACTTTCAAGTTTATATATGGAATCAGGAAGGAAAGATGAAGCTTTAAAAGTAATTGAAGCGGGGAGAAAGAATTTCCCGCAGGATAAGGAAATTATGATCACAGAGCTGAATTTCTATCTCAACGACAATAAACTTTCTGACCTGGTGGGCAAATTGCAGGATGCGATCAATATAGATCCCCAAAACCCTGAATTATATTTTGTGCTTGGAACAACGCATAGCGAGCTGATAAAAATAGATTCTGCAAACAGCAAGCAGCATTTTGATGAATCTGTAAAGGCATATTCCAAAGCATTAAGCCTTGCACCCGACAGATTTGATATCAACCTCAATATGGGGGCGCTGTATTATAACACTGCGATTGAAATCAATAAAACAATGAATGCATTGCCGCTGGACAAGGAATCAGAATACCAGAAACTGCAAGCGGAAAGAAATGCTCTTTATACTTCCGCTTTACCGTATTTTGAAAAAGCGCATCAGGTAAACCCTGCAGATATTTCTACCATGCAGGCTTTGAAAGAAATTTATGTCCGGACCGGCCAGACGGAAAAGGCAGATGCAATTAAGAAATTACTGGAAGGATAAATTCTGATCCGGAAAATTAAAAGCCCTTACTTGAATGAGTAGGGGTTTTTAATTTTGGATCTGGATTGATTAAACAAACTGATAATTCCTGTTAAAGCAAAATATCTCTACTTAACATAATATCAATTATGTGTAAAAAGAATATAGTATTTATCAAGCCTGACGGGCTGTGTTACATTGCATACAATTCTTTGTAGTTCTGCATTCTGAGGATATGATTACAGAATGCATATTCCCGTTCCTGGTTTGAACAGACAATTACGATTCTGTTTTTCGCATATTTTTGAATCAGATCCAGATACCAGTTTACGCCGGCTTCATCAAGATTAGTTGTGGGTTCATCTAAAAGCAAAATAGAACTTTCTGATAAAATGCTCAGAATAAGTTTAACACGCTGACGCATCCCGGACGAAAATTCTTTGAGATATTTTGAACCATGGGCAGTTAAACCAGATGCAGATTTTATTTCCTCAGGTATGAGATTATTCAGAAAAGGTTTGAATTTAGAATGAAAACGTATTGCCTCATCAAAAGTCAGATCATCGATCAGATCAATATAGGGCGCTGCATATGAAATGGAATTGTAAATCTGGTCGGCCGGGATTGGACCGGAACCGGCAAAGAATGAAATTTTCCCTTCTGAAGGTGTTAACTGAGCTGAAATGATCCGCAGTAAAGTTGATTTCCCTGAACCGTTTGAGCCGGTGATTGCATATTGATTTCCTGTTTCGAACGCATAATTCACATTCCGGAAAATCCAGTCGTAATTAAACCGCTTTGAAACATTTGTGAGTTCTATTTTCATTCATTGAGGTGGCGGAAACCTTTCATAACACCTTCTTTTGAGTTCTTAATGAAGGTTACGATCATATCCCGTTCTGCCGAAGCAGGTACTTCAGCCTCGATAATATTCAGCGCACGGGTAACATTATGGCCTTTAATAAACAGTAAGCGGTAAATATCCTGAATATGCTGAATTGAATCGGACGTATATCCTCTTCTTCTCAAACCAACAGAATTCACTCCTACATAACTCAGCGGTTCACGGCCGGCTTTCACAAATGGAGGAACATCTTTTCTTACAAGCGATCCACCGGCAATAAAAGCATGCGCTCCAATCTTGATGAACTGCTGAACGGCAACCATACCCTCTAAAATCGACCAATCGCCGATCTCAATATGCCCTGCAAGGTTAACAGAGTTTGCCAGAATCACATTATTTCCAATCAGGCAATCATGCGCAACATGCGAATAAGCCATTAAAAGACAATTACTTCCGACGGTTGTCCTGTATGCATACTTAGTTCCGCGGTTCACAGTTACACATTCGCGGATCGTTGTATTATCTCCAATAATTACTTCCGTTTCCTCTCCCTGGTATTTAAGATCCTGTGGAACAGCTGAGATGACTGCACCTGGAAAAATCCTGCAGTTTTTACCAATTCGGGCGCCCGGCATGATACAAACATTCGGGCCTATCCAGGTTCCTTCGCCGATCACCACATTTTTTGAAATGGATGCAAAAGGCTCGATCACTACATTGTCTGCAATTTGTGCCTGGGGATGTACGTATGCTAAGGGTTGGTTCATGAATTCTGATTTCTTCTGATAACCTGTGCTGTTAATTCACCTTCGGTAACAACGGTGTTGCCGACATATGCGGTTGCTTTCATTTCACAGATTCCGCGACGTATCGGGTTGATCAGTTCCATTTTTAGCAATAATGTATCACCCGGAAGGACTTTCTTTTTAAACTTTACCTTATCGATCTTCAGGAAATAGGTATCATAATTTTCAGGGTCGGTTACTTTGCTCAAAACAAAAATGCCACCTGTTTGTGCAAGGGCTTCTACCTGCAAAACTCCGGGGAATACAGGGTTTCCCGGAAAATGCCCCTGAAAAAACGATTCGTTGTAAGTTACATTTTTCACCCCGACAATATGGTTTTCATCCATCTCAATGATTTTATCCACCAGCAAAAACGGGTACTTATGCGGGAGCATTTTTGAAATATGGTTGATATCAAACAGAGGTTCAACCGATGGGTCGTATTTTGGTCCGATAGATGTGTTTTTTTTGTTTTTATGGTAAGCTTTAATCCTTTTGGCAAATTCAACATTTGAAGGATGACCCGGACGACTGGCAATTATTTTCCCGCGGATGGGTTTACCTGCCAATGCCAGATCACCAACCACATCCAGTAATTTATGCCTGGCAGGTTCGTTCATCCAGTGTAATTCAAGATTGTTGAGTATGCCTTCCTTTTTTACGGAAACAGATTCCTTGTTAAACATTTTCTTCAGCTTCTCCATTTCTGGAGCCGTAACTTCCTTGTCAACGATCACAATTGCATTATTCAGGTCTCCACCTTTGATAAGATTGTTTTCATATAGAGATTCCAACTCATGCAGAAAACAAAAAGTACGGCTATTGGCTATCTCGGCACTAAAATCAGAAATATGCTTAAGTGTTGCATGCTGCTTACCCAATACCTTTGAATCGAAATCGATCATCACGGTCACTTCATAATCATCGGCAGGCATAACGGTCATTTCTGTTTTACGGTCTGCATCTTTATACGTGATATTCTCTCCAATATTTATGTATTCTCTTTCGGCATCCTGCTTTTCAAGGCCGGCTTCTGATAAATATTCGATAAACACTTTTGATGAACCATCCATAATCGGCGTTTCAGGGCCATCGAGTTCTATCAGCACATTGTCTATTCCCAGTCCGACCAGTGCGGCCAGCGTATGCTCGATTGTAGAAACGCTCGCACCATTTTTTGTAATTGTTGTGCCGCGGGCCGTATCTGTCACCAGGTCGGCATCGGCTTCAATCACCGGTCCACCTTCGATGTCTATGCGCTTGAATTTATAGCCGAAATTTACAGGCGCCGGCCTGAAGGTCATTGTTACCGCCGTTCCTGTATGCAACCCTACACCATCTATCGAAACAGGGCTTTTAATTGTATGCTGAAATTCTTTCGTCACTTGGTCTGTTTAACTTATGCTTATCAAATTCTGGATTCAAAGGTTTTAATTCTTTCTTCCAGTTCACGTAATTTCTCGTAAAGTTCAGGTAATTTTCTGATGAGTACCTGGCTGCGCATGCTTGCATTATAATCGAATGCCGGTGATCCTGTTAATGCACTTTTTTCCTCTTTTACAGATTTCGAAACTCCGCTTTGCGCATTTATCCTGGTGCCGTCTGCAATTATGATATGCCCTACAATTCCAACCTGCCCTCCTATCACGCAATTTTTACCGATTTTGGTACTCCCGGAAATTCCCGATTGAGCCGCAATTACGGTGTTCTCCCCTATCTCAACATTATGTGCGATCTGAATCAGATTATCCAGCTTCGCACCTTTTCGGATAATCGTTGATCCCATTGTGGCCCTGTCGATTGTTGTATTCGCTCCGATCTCCACATTATCTTCAATCACAACATTACCTGTCTGCGCTACTTTTTTATAGGTTCCATCGTTTTGCGGCGCAAACCCGAATCCATCACTGCCTATTACCGTGCCGGAACCAATTATACAATTATTTCCGATCACCGTATCATCCAGCAATATAACGCCGGGATGTAAAATTGAATTGGATCCGATCTTCACATTCCTTCCGATAAATACATTCGGATAAATCTGAACATCATCTCCTGTAACCGTGCCATCACTGATTATTGAAAATGCACCTACATGAATATTTTTTCCAAGCACCGCATTTCCGGCAACATGCGCAAGTTTATCCACTCCATTGCTCATACCATTCATGGATTTATATTGCTCAAGCACTTTGGCAATACTGGTATAAGCATCCTTCACCCTTATGATCGTTGTTTTTACCGGCTGATCGAAAATCTGATCATTGTTTACAATCAGCACCGATGCTTTGGTTGAATAAGCGTATGACAGATATTTTGGATTCGCAAGAAAGCAAACATCACCTTCAGAACCTTCTTCAATTTTTGCCGGCTTACGCACTTTAACCAAAGGATCGCCTTCTAATGTTCCGTTTAAAAATTGACACAGTTCAAGTGCTGTAAACTCCATTCCGTCAGCTTTCTTTTGGGTAGCAAATATAGTGCTTTACAACGGTACCAGCCAACGCAGCGAGGTTGAGATGATCGCTCGCATCCGTAACGTCCATCACGCCGCCTGTGCGGAGTTTGATATTTATGGTTTCGGCTTCAATATTATATGCACTATTGGTTGTTACATCATGAAAAACGAAATATTGCAGATCGAATGCATCTTGTATTCCAAACTTTTTTTGCACTTCATTCGAGATCTGTTGTATACGTTGTGGAGGGATGGGAGGATTGCCGAGTTCGATGCGGAACAGTTTTCTGTTGATGATGCAATTGCTGAGGTATGCAAGCACTTTATCATCGCTATGCTGCCATTCCTTTAAAGAAGAAAACAGATCACTGTCGTCGAGCAATGAAAATTGCTGCAATAAATTTTTATCCGATAAAAACCTGTTGAGATCAAAATCCTGATATAAAAACAATTTGAGTGCAGGTGTTGCGAATATATGCTGACCGCTTTTTGCAAGATATTTTGCCCGATTCAGAATTTTCATCAGCATTTGTTCTGCACAAATAACAGTTTTATGCAGATATACCTGCCAGTACATAACCCTGCGTGCAATTATAAATTTCTCGACAGAATAAATCCCTTTTTGTTCAATTACCAGTTCGTCTTTCTCCACATCCATCATTTCAATCAATCTGTCGTATCCGATCACACCTTCATGCACACCTGTGAAATAACTGTCGCGGGTCAGATAATCAAGCCTGTCTACATCCAGCTGACTTGAAACAAGCTGGTGCAGAAATTTCTTTGGATATTGTCCGGTAAAAATTTTAATTGCAAGTTCGAGCCGCCCGTTGAATTGTTCATTTAAATTCTTCATGAACAACACGGATAATTCTTCATGATTTACACCTGAAATAATTGTGTGTTCCAGCGCATGCGAAAATGGTCCATGGCCGATATCGTGCAATAAAATCGCTATTGTAACCGCTTCAGCTTCTTTCTCTGTGATCTCATGGCCTTTCGAACGCAAAATTGCAATTGCTTTTCCCATGAGATGCATTGCACCGATTGCATGATTAAATCGTGTGTGATTTGCACCCGGATATACAAGATCGCTCAGCCCCAGTTGGCGAATACGACGCAGACGCTGAAACCAGGGATGTTCAATAATATCGAATATTATTTCAAACGGAACGGTAATAAATCCGTGAACAGGGTCGTTAATGAGCTTTCTTTTATTCAGATAAGAAGGATTTTAGAGATAATTTTGTATATTACAGAAGCGTAAAATTAGAACATAATATGAAAAACGATATAACAATACTTTGGGCAGATGATGAAATTGAAATGCTGAAACCGCAAATTCTGTTTTTGGAGGAAAAAGGATTTAATGTGATGCCTGTGAGCAATGGACTGGATGCAATTGATAAATGCCTCGACCCGGATATCAATTTGATTTTTCTGGATGAAATGATGCCCGGCCTGAGTGGTCTGGATACACTGCAGCAGATTAAAGAAAAAAGACCAACCATTCCGGTTGTCATGATCACAAAAAATGAAACGGAAGATCTGATGGAAAATGCGATCGGATCTCAAATAAGTGATTATCTGATCAAGCCTGTGAAAACACAGCAGATATTACTTACCATAAAAAAACTTGTAGATAATAAGAGACTCGTTTCCGAAAAAACAGATTCAAATTACCAGAAAGAATTTCAGAAAATATTTTTCACATTGCAGGATTCGCTGGATCATGATCAATGGTTTGATATTTATAAAAAATTAGTGCATTGGGAATTGCAATTGGATCATGGCGGAAATTCAAATATGAAAGAAGTGCTCGTCTCCCAAAAAAATGAAGCCAATGTTGAATTCGGAAAATTCATTGAAAAAAATTATCTCAAATGGCTGAGCGGCAAATCCGATAAACCGGTGATGTCGCATACCTTACTCGAAGAAAAAGTTTTTCCATTATTAAAAGATAAAATCCCGACCTTTTTTATTCTGATTGATAATCTGCGTTTCGACCAATGGAAAATCATTGAACCTCTCATTTCCGAATCATTTAAAATGGTGAAGGAAGAACATTTCTACAGCATTTTACCAACCGCAACACAATATGCACGCAATGCCATCTTTGCCGGTTTATTGCCGAGTGAAATTGAAAAACGTTTGCCGGGATTATGGTTGAATGATGAAGATGAAGGCGGGAAAAACATGCAGGAACCTGAATTTTTAAAAGATAATATTATCCGCAACAGATTAAATTTAAAATATACTTACAATAAAATTTTAAATCACGCTGAAGGAAAAACCCTGGAGGATAATATTCTCAATCTCCTCACCTATGATTTTAATGCGATCGTTTACAATTTCGTGGATATGCTTTCGCATGCAAGAACTGAAATGGAAGTATTAAAAGAACTGGCAAGTGATGAAACTGCTTACCGTTCACTTACACGCTCATGGTTTGATCATTCACCCTTGCATAATGCAATAAAAAAATTAGCGGGAAAGAAAATCCGCCTTATCATTACGACCGATCATGGTACGATCAGAGTGAATACACCGAGCAAAGTTGTTGCCGACAGAAACACAACAACAAATCTTCGTTATAAAAGCGGAAAAAATCTCCAATACAATAAAAAAGACGTTCTTGAAGTAAAAAATCCGGGCGAAGCCGGTTTACCCAAACAGCATATCAGCAGTACGTTTATTTTCGCAAAAGAAGATATGTTTTTCGCCTATCCGAACAACTACAATTATTATGTGAATTATTTTAAAAATACGTTTCAGCACGGTGGTATTTCGCTGGAGGAAATGATCATTCCGTTTGTAGTGTTTGAAAATTATTAATTGTTGTTCGAACCCGGTTTTGTTTTTTCACTGTTTTTGTTATCAACGGCCGGCGATTTTTTATATTTTTGCTGAAAAAACATGAAACACATGCCTGCCGGCAGCAAGATCACCTTCGTCGCTGCATTTCTTTTCACCTGCACACTGCATTCCTGTCTTGTTTCTCCGGATGGAGGCGACCCTGATTATCTATTTCATTATTATGCCGAATATCATAATGATTATAACAAGACAATTGCCGGTTATATTCTTGAACTCGACGGCAGTTACAATATGTCGCTTGAAAATGATGAAAGCATTACTGTAAACAACAGCGGCGGATATTATACCAGTGTTTATGATTATAATACCACCTTCGAGTTTGACGGTATTGTCCCCGAACTTGAATTTGAATACATCAATTCGAAAGGCAGCGCATTTTCAAATATACTCGGCCTGGAAGATATCGACTCAATTGCAATTCCGGATTTACCGGATGATTTTGATCACGATAATGACCTTGTGATCACCTGGGATGGCGCACCTTTACAAACCGGTGAGCGAATTGAAATCAATATCATAAGTGCAATTCTTGACACTTATTTTGATTACACTGAAACAGTTGGTGCAACATCCATCACCATTCCTTCTTCATCATTAAATACCTTTATTTATGATGACATCAATATTACAATTACACGCAAAAAAACAATTCCGCTCAGAAATGTAAAAACAGAAGGTGATTTTACGATTGAATATATTTCACGGAAAGAATCTGTATTTGTAATTTAAAATTCAGCTGTTTCGCGTTTTTAAACCAATTCCGGTATGCACCTGTTTCAAAGATCCAATCTGCTTCATTTTATTATTTTATTTTTTGTTGCCTGTACATTCAATTCCTGTTTATTTGGATTGAAATCAAAAGATCCCGAATATACATTTCACTATTATGCGGAATATCACCGCGATTATTCCGACAGAACAATTGCGGGTTGGATCATCGACACTGAAGATGAAACAAATGCAGATCTGATGAATGATGAAGAAGGAATCTATGTAAATGAATCATGGGGAAGTGAATCCTCCTATTATCCATATAAACGCACGAATGAATTTGAGGGACTGGTGCCCGAACTTAAATTCGAATATGTAAACAAATCTGGTGAATCGTTTTCGAATACAACTGATATCTATGAATTGGATACAATTGCGCTTCCATATATACCGCCGTATATGGATCGCGATTTAAGTTATGAAATTGAGTGGATCGGGCCGCCCGTACAGCAGGGAGAAAAAATTGAAATTGAAATTTCAGCATGGCCGTTCGTTTATGAATCCTATTTCGTATCAACGGAAACAATAGGCGATACAAAGCTTACCATCACTCCTGATATATTAACTGTATTTTATTATGAAGAAATGACCATCACCATTTGCAGAATTAAAACGAGGGCACTCGAAAATCCAAAAACAGAAGGAGAATTTACCCTGAAATATACCGGCCCGGAAAAAGAATCATACTGTAATTGAAAATATCTGATTTGTATTTATGGATTAGGGCATACAGGAACACGTATCTTTAAGCCATGAAATCGTGGAAGATTAATGATCTTGATGCATTGCCTCATGTTGCGGGTGAGCTGATCGCATTTGCTCAGCCGCAGAAAAAATTTGTTGTATACGGTGAAATGGGTGCCGGAAAAACAACCCTGATAAAAGAAATATGCAAACTTTTAGGTGTACAAGAAAACACCTCCTCTCCCACTTTTGCCATCGTTAACGAATATCAGGGCAAGGTGAAAATTTATCATTTCGATCTGTTCCGGTTAAAGGATAAATCAGAGCTGGATGATATCGGATTTGAAGAATATCTGCAGGGTGATGATTATGTTTTTGTTGAGTGGCCGGCATTGGCTGAAAAAATTACATGGCATTATAACTTCGCCAAAATTTTAATTGAACTGACGGAAAATAACGAAAGATTAATTACATTAGAGCGATGAGTGAAAATAATCCAAAGTCGGTTTTGTCGGAGCTTGCAGCAGCTGCGGGACTGCAAACGCTGGAAAAATATGTAGACCTCGACAAGAAAAAACAGCGCTTATATATCGGCATTCCGAAAGAAAATGAATTTCAGGAAAACCGTGTGCCTGTTACACCTGATGCCGTTGAAACGCTTGTTGCACTCGGCCATCGCATTGTAATGGAAAGTAAAGCGGGTTCCGGATCAAGATTTTCAGATAAGGATTATTCTGAAGCAGGTGCACAAATCATTTATGATAAAAAGCAGGTGTATGAAGCAGATATTTTATTAAAAGTCGCTCCGCCGAGTAATGAGGATATTGAATTAATACATGATGGACAAACCATCATCACACCTCTCCATCTTCCCACATTAAAAGAAAACATTATTACGGCATTAATGCAAAAACGGGTTACCGCACTTGCATTCGAATATATAAAAGATGAAAGCAACACGTATGCATTTGTGCGCTGTATGAGCGAGATAGCAGGCAGCAGCGCAATATTGATCGCCAGCGAATTACTTGCAGATCCTAAACAGGGCCGCGGTTATTTATTAGGCGGCTTGTCCGGTATTCCCCCGACACAGGTTTTAATTCTCGGCGCAGGTGTAGTTGGAGAATTTGCAACACGTGCAGCGCTGGGCCTTGGTGCAGTGGTTAAAATTTACGACAACAACGTATATAAATTATCCCGCCTGCAAAATAATATCGGCACCAGAGTTTATACATCGGTGATCAACAGGAAACGCTTATTAAATGATATCCGGATGGCCGATGTGATTGTAGGTGCAATTCATTCAGAAAGCGGCCGCACACCTGTTATTGTTTCAGAAAGTATGGTGCGTGAAATGAAACCGGGTTCTGTAATTGTGGATGTGAGTATCGATCAGGGCGGATGCATCGAAACCAGTGAGGTAACCACACATAATAATCCCACATTTATTAAACATGATGTGATTCATTATTGCGTTCCGAATATTCCTTCACGAGTACCGCGAACCGCATCATTTGCCATTTCCAATATTGTGGCAAATACATTAATGAAATTTAATGACTACGGCGGGCTTGATCAATTAATCAGAATAGAACCCGGCATTCGTCACGGAGTTTATATTTATAAAGGATTTCTTACGAACGAATACCTCTCTCAGAAATTTAATCTGAAATATACTGACATCAATTTATTAATGACAAGTGAGATGTGAATTGGAGTCAGGAGTCAGGAACCAGGAAACAAGACTGGCTCTTTCAGAGAATTAATTTGATTACATTATTATTTAATTCAGTCATCAGTTATAGGATCCTGATTCTTGATTCCTGATTCCTGTTTCAGATTTTTATTTCCAAAATATTTATACTTCACCCAGCTTCTTATTCCGATAATTACCGGCCCTACCAAAACAATTGCAACAAGGCCCATAAATAAATCTACATTTAAGTAAGATCCGAATAAAGGCAGTACGAGCATGGCCAGTCCGGTAATAAATAAAATGCGGGATACAGGACGTATATAAGCACGGTCCTCCTCTTCTTCTTTCATAATTCTTGCAATACCAACGATCATCATCAAAATCGTCGCAACGGAAATTGAAAATATCCATTCAACCGTAACGGAAGTCTCCATATTTGTAATTAATTCTTTAATGCAGGCTCCCACAAAACTCAAAGCGCAAAGCAATGGAAAATGTAAAAAAATAAACCATTGCATATATGCATATCCTTTTTTTGTTTCCTGTTCACTGGTCATATCGAAATATAAACTCCACAGCAGAAATGCAATGAATATGGCAAGAATAAATGCGATCCAGGCAGCGGTTTCTTTATGTTCTGTTTCGACTATACTCGTAACAGTGCCGAGAATACTTTCTGCAAGAACAATAATTGTGAATAATCCGAACCGCTCAACAAGTGTTGCAGATGCTGTAAACACCTGGCCGCGTTGTTTTAAAATGGAAACAATTCTTTTTGCTCCGATCAATGAAGGTGTAAGATCAAGAAATAAAACAATAACCCATAAAATAACTGCCGTATCATAATTTGTAAAAATGGAGATGATCAGTAATGCAAATGCGATCAGATAATTTGTTGTATAAAAAATATTGAATACACGGTGCGATGGATCGTAAATTCCCACGCTCCACCATAAATATGTGATGATTATTTGTATCACTGCGAATGCAATTGCAAAACCATTCTGATGCCCTTCAAATGCTGCAGGAATATTTGCAGCTGCCGCCGCAACGGCAAGCATTTGAAAAAATGTAAATAACCTCGTGCGGATGCCTTCATTCCCGTGCAGATCATAATACTGGCTGCCGTTTACCCACGACCAGAAAAGCAGTGAAAACAAAAGGAAGGAAAATACTGCCGTCTCCCAGTTTAAATGATTAGAAACATGATGCGTGAGTTGACCGATGGCGGCAACATAAACAAGATCATAAAATAATTCGAGCCAGCTGATCTTGCGCTCGTTCTTGCGGTCGTTGAAATTTTTAGGCGGCCCCCACCAAAGGTTTTTGGGTTCACTGGACATGAAACGAAGTTAAGAAATTGCATTTATCTGCAAACCAACAGGGACTAAAAGAAATAAGAATTCTTGTTGCGTCAATTATTATCAGGTACCATAAATAGGGACAAAAATTTCAGATGCACTATTGAAAAATAATTATTGCCTGAAATTCAAATGCTTAAATAAGATTTAATACTAAACATCCTTTCCATTCAGTGCAATTCAGTTTCTGCCGGATGTCTACTGCTGATACATTTGTTGATGTTGATTTATCTGAATGAATTCAACAAGAACTAAATCAATTTACATCACAACTAAAAACAAACACAATGTACAACAATCAACCAGAAAAGTATGTAAGCACCGTCTTCGCATTCGGAGAAAAGGGGCAATTTTCAGCAACATCCGCTGCATTTATTCGCTCGCTCACTGCTCCCGGTGGAGCAACTGCAGTAAGTACTGAATTCGCAATTGTTATTCCGCGAAATGGCACACTCAAAAATTTATTCTGGAGTGCAGAGGGAAGCACACTTACTGCAACAGGAAATAAAATTACTGTGTATGTGAACGGCAGCCCGACAGGTTTAATGGTAACATGGAATGCAGCAATAAAAGCCGGCTCAAATACTTCCAACTTTATTCCGGTTCTTGCAGGCGATAAAGTGAGTATTTATATTCAGCTTGCAACCGGCCAAACAGGAAAAATTATATCTCAGCCGCGTGCATCGGTTGAACTGGAAGTTGATGATACAAATCCAAATCCATGGGACTTAACCGGAACAGTTGTTTCCTATCTCGGAGGAAAAGTGGGTATCGGTTCAAATAATCCACTGGCGGAATTACACGTAAGAAATGCGATATCCGGCGCAACAGCAGGATTATTTGAAACAACATCCAACGGAAAATTAGTAAGCGGCAATGTAGGCGGAATTGAAAAATTTAATGTGGATGGAAATGGAAATATGTATACAGCCGGAAAAGTTGGAATCGGGAATAATAATCCACTCACCGAATTGGACGTAAATGGTACAATTCAAACGCAAAATATTAAAATCACTTCAGGTGCCGCAAATGGTTTGGTTTTAACTTCAGATATAAATGGAAATGGAACATGGCAGGCAATCGGTGGTGCACAATCAACAATCGATGGTTCAGGTACCGTAAATGCAATTCCATTATTTCTTGGTGCAACAACACTCGACGATTCGAATATTTTTCAGGATGGTGGAAATATCGGTATCGGCACATCAACACCGCAAACTGCACTTGATGTAAATGGTGCAATTTCCGGATTTGGAATTGTTCCGATCGGTTCAATCATCGCATGGCATAAATCTTTATTTGCTTCACCGATACTTCCCGAAGGTTGGCTGGAATGCAATGGGTCGGTAATTAATGATATTGCAAGTCCGTTTAACGGAATGACAATACCGAATTTAAATAATGAAGGAAGATTTTTGAGAGGATCCAATAATTCGGGAACATTGCAGGATGATGCGGTACAGGCACATAAGCATAATGAATCCGGTCATTCCCATATTGTTTCAGTGAATGGCCACGGCCAGGCGGGCGGATACGGAAATTATGGTACGAGTTATAACGGCAATGCAGATATCTCAACAAGCGCAGCGTATGTTGATCTGGGAAATCCGGTAGATTCAGGTACCGGCGCCGGAACAGTTCGTATAGCAAATGAAACTCGCTCGATTAATATGTCGGTAGTCTGGATCATGCGTATTAAATAAGCACAGACCACATTAAATAAAAAATCACCGGTGAAATCATCGGTGATTTTTTTTATTATTTATTTTCCTATTGTCGCATTATCCCCTTCACATTGTCATTTTTACACATCTTTATTTAGATTTACCCGCAGCAACTTTGTATTCATTAATTCAAACTAAAACTTAATTCAATGCGCAAACTTAAACTACAGTTTCAGATTTCCGTCGACGGATTTGTTGGCGGTCCAAATGGCGAAATGGATTGGATGACATGGGACATGGATGATGAGCTCTCGAAATTTATCAACGAACTTACGGATTCATCAGATACAATTTTGCTTGGTAAAAACATGACGGATGGTTTCGTAACCTACTGGACAAGTGTATTGAAAGATCCTTCCAGCCCTGAATATTCGTTTGCAAAAAAAATGGTTGATACACCTAAAGTTGTTTTCTCTAAAACATTAGAAAAATCAAAATGGGAAAACACCACACTTGCAAATGGCGATTTGACTGAAGAAGTGAATAAATTAAAAAACAAACCCGGTAAAGACATAATTGTGTATGGCGGAGCCAGTTTTGTTTCACATCTCATTGATAATAATTTAATTGATGAATTGAATTTATTTGTAAACCCGGCCGCTATCGGTAATGGTATGAGAATTTTTAATGGACGTGTAGATCTGGAATTGCAGAAAAGTGTGTCATATCCTTGTGGTATTGTTGTTAATACATATGCACTCAGAAATAAATAACAACACAAATGCAAAACAGGATTTGATGATTTATCCTTAGAATTAACAACTTAACTTTATTTCTATGCCAAAAAATGAAATCGATATCTATATTTCAACATTTCCTGCCGAAGTAAAAAATAAGCTGGAAGAGATCAGAGCGATCATTAAAAAAGCTGTTCCTGAAGCTGAAGAAATTATCAGCTATAAAATGCCGGCTTATAAATTAAATACTGTGCTTGTATATTTTGCCGGATATAAAAATCATATCGGCTTCTACCCTACTTCATCCGGTATCCGCGAATTTCAAAATGCATTCGGTGATTTCAAATGGTCGAAAGGAGCTGTGCAATTTCCAATCGATCAGCCTTTACCTGAAAAACTGATCACTAAAATTGTGAAGTACAGAGTGAACGAAGAGAAATTACGTACTTCAAAAAAATAAACAAAGAATTAAATATTCTGCTCTTGCCAAAATTATCAACAGGATTTTGTCAGTCATGCCTGATACCTTATACTTGCTGCTTTATCCCTAAAACCATTCTTCCAAATTAACAACCTTTAACCAGCACTTAACTTTTATAAATAAATCCCTGTTATTATTTTGTAGGCACAACCAACCATATGCATTTAAGATCCTGGGCCTACTCGATTTTTACTCCATTTGTTTTAATTCTTTCATCCAATCTTGACGCTCAGGACTCAACGAAAATTGAGAAGCCTTCGCTTCCTTCAACAAAAACCGCAACGCCGCCAAAAATTGACGGTAAACTTGATGATGCTGCATGGCTGAATGCTCCTGTCGCTTCCGGGTTTATCACGTTCCTGCCGGAATACAATAAAATTCCGAGCAGAAATACAGAAGTAAAAGTAGTGTACGATAATGTTGCAATTTATATCGGAGCAGTCATGTATGATCCTGATCCATCGTCAATTAATACACAATTGAGCGAACGTGATGGCGGTTCAAATGCAGATAATTTCACTGTTGGTTTTGATACCTATGATGATGATCTCAACGGATACCGCTTTACTGTCTCTGCATCAGGTGTGCAGAGCGATCAGCGGTTCGGATTAAACAGCAACGGAGATATGAGCTGGGATGCGGTTTGGGAAAGCGATGTATCAATAAATGAATCGGGATGGATTGCCGAAATAAAAATTCCGTATTCCGCCATCCGGTTTCCGAGTAAACCTGAACAGAATTGGGGATTGCAATTCAACCGCAATATAAATTCAACCGGCGAATTTGTGATCTGGAGCCCGGTAGACCCGAAAGTATACGGCATTATCAATCAATGGGGTAGTTTAACCGGGTTAACGGATATTATTCCTCCCCTGCGCTTATCATTTTCTCCTTATTTAAATGCAGGGTTTCAATGGGATCCTGTGAGTTACGATCCTGTTGAATACGGCAGATCGGAAATATTGAACGGCGGCCTTGATGTAAAATACGGCATCAACGAAAGTTTTACAATTGATGCAACGCTTATCCCGAATTTCGGAGAAGTGCAAAGTGACAATGTGATACTCAATCTTTCTCCGTTTGAACAGCAATTCGATGAACGCCGGCCTTTCTTTACGGAAGGAACGGAAATATTCAATCAGACTTTTAATTTCATCGGAGATAAATTGTTTTATTCACGTCGCATCGGTGGCTTGCCGTTCGGATATTTCGACGTGTATTATAATCTGGATGAAAATGAAGAAGTGATAGATAATCCTTCAGAAACAAGTTTATACAACGCAACAAAATTTTCCGGACGTACCGACAAAGGATTGGGGATCGGTATTTTTAATGCAATTGCGGCACAGGAATTTGCAACAGTTAAAAATATTGAAACAGGAGAAGAACATCTCGAGCTCACAAATCCATTGACAAATTACAACATGATTGTTTTTGAGCAATCGTTGAAAAATAATTCCAAAGTAAGTTTTACAAATACAAACACGATGCGTGAAAGCGGTTACCGTGATGCAAATGTTACACAGGGATTATTTGATATCACGAACGAAAAGCACACATTCAACTGGTGGGGATTTGGAAATGTGAGCCAGGTATTTGAACAAAGTACCGGCGAGAACGGTGAAATTGTAAATGATCCGAAAGTGGGTTACAGTTATATCGCCGGAATTTCCACTTTTCTCAATAAATGGAATATTAATTTTTCGCACGCACTTACCAGCCCCGATTATGATCATAATGATATGGGTATACAATTCGGTAATAATTTCACGAATAATTATATCGGGTTTAATTACAATAATCAGGAACCTAAAAAAGGGATATTTTATAATTACAATTTCTGGGGAGGCAGTTCCATCAACACACGTGTTGAACCCCTCGAATACGAAGAATTAAATGCGAATGCAGGATTCAACGGTCAGTTTAAAAATTTCTGGAATGCCGGTTTGAGCTTCTTCGGCAAACCATTTTATTTCTACGATTTTTATGAGCCGCGTTTTGAGGGATATAAATACAGGCATTATCCATTTGGTTTCGTGAGTGCCTGGGGCGGCACCGATTATCGCAAAGATCTCTCCTACAATTTAAGTATCGCATTTGGTGAATCACCTTATCCGAATGATCCTTATTATGAAATGGGACATTATCTGGTTTATAATATAAGCGATCATGCAAGCATGACGTATAATTTATTTATGAGCAAGGATCATAATAATTTCGGTTTTGTGGATTATGGTTATGGGGAAACTGATGAGTTGATTATTTATTTCGGCAGAAGAAATATTACCACCATCAGCCAGGAAATTTCCGGGAAATATATTTTCGGCCCTAAAATGAATATCATAGCAAGAGCAAGATATTATTGGGGAAAAGTAAATTACAAAGAATATTATGAATTGATGGATGATGGAAATCTGGCTGAAACAGATTTTACAGGGAATTACGATCTGAATTTTAATATTTTCAATGTTGATTTTGTATATGCCTGGGAATTTGCTCCCGGAAGCTACCTGAATGTCATCTGGAAAAACAATATATTTCAATCTGATGATATCGGTACAGATGATTTTATTGCAAACTGTAAAAAAACATTCACCGAGCCGCAAACAAACGGCTTATCGGTTAAACTGATCTATTATTTCGATTACCTCTATCTAAAAAAAAACAGTAAGGGTTAAATTCTATTCATCCGAATAATTTACTTCTGAATTTAAGGGAATTTATATCTTTAGCGGATGTTGCAAAAACCAACATTCAGGGAAGCATTTAAATTCTGGCTGAAACTCGGGTTCATAAGTTTCGGGGGGCCAGCCGGACAAATTGCCATCATGCATGAATTCCTGGTGGACAAAAAAAAATGGATCAGCGATAAAAAATTCCTGCATGCCTTAAATTATTGCATGCTGTTGCCGGGCCCGGAAGCACAGCAGCTTGCAACGTATGTCGGATGGTTATTGCATGGCATTAAAGGAGGGATTACCGCAGGTTTGTTATTTATTCTTCCATCCGTATTTATTTTACTCGGACTGAGTGTGGTGTATGTTGAGTATGGAAAAATTCCATGGGTTTATGCTTTGTTCGATGGTTTGAAGCCGGCTGTTATTGCAATTGTCATTCTTGCATTAATAAAGATCGGTAAAAAATCACTGCATAAGCAGATACATTATTTGCTTGCATTACTCAGTTTTGTTGCCATCTTTTTTTTCCATGTCGCATTTCCGCTCATTGTTTTATCGGCCATTGTAATTGCTGTAATTTTTAAATATACCAGTCCAAAATTATTTCAAACTTCCGGCAAATCGGCTGGTAAAAACGACAATGAAGAAGGATATTATCTCACAACGAGTTCTGTTCTTCCGCACACAGGTTTTAATTTGCGGAGATTACTCATTCAAATCTCCGTATTTCTGGTTTTATGGTGCGTGCCTTTGCTTTTGTTTTTTCTTTTTACACCGTCGGATTTTCCATTTTGGAAACAATTAAGTTTATTTTTTACACAGGCGGCATTTGTCACTTTTGGAGGCGCATATGCCGTATTACCTTATGTTGCGCAAAAAGCAGTTGATTCATTTCACTGGCTCACAAACCTCCAAATGATCGACGGGCTTGCATTGGGAGAAAGTACACCGGGTCCGCTGATCATGGTACTTGCTTTTGTTGGTTTTATGGCCGGATATTCCTATTCGGGGAATTTATTGTTTCCGGCTTCAGTGGGATTGCTGATCACAACATTTTATACCTTCCTCCCTTCCTTTCTTTTCATTCTCGCAGGAGCACCGATTATTGAAAGAACACAGAATAATAATACAGTAAAAAATATTTTAAATTTTGTAACGGCGGCAATAGTTGGTGTTGTATTAAACCTCACTTTATTTTTCGGCCAGGCAGTTGTTTTCGGTGTTGATGATTTTCACCTGATTCAACTTGATCAAATTCATTATGTAAATACAGCCTGGATCATTATTTCATTTATTGCCATGTATAAATTTAAGATCGGGATGATACCCTGGATAGGCATAAGTGCATTGTTTGGCTTAACCGTGTATTTGCTGAAATGATATGCTGACTGACTTTCATAGTTATCCATTCAACTTTCGGTAAACTGCCTCCTCCCGATTTGCGATTCAGGATACTTGTTATATTTGTTCTATGCGTATCGACAAGTTTCTACTCGCACTTATTCCAACCGTAGCGCTTATTATCATTTTAAACACACAATTGGGGTCCATACCACCACTTGGCAAATTCCTCGACCCTGTTCGCGGTTTTATGGCAAATGCGGAAACAGAGGAAGCATATACGGATCAGCATTTCAATTTTTTCACGGAATCGCATTCCAACCCCGCAACAGATTATATTTCAGGTAATGTATATATGGACGAACGTTTGGTGCCGCATATTTTTGCTCCAGACGATCAGTCGCTTTATTTTATTGAAGGATTTATACATGCAAAATACAGGTTGTGGCAGATGGAAACACAAACACTTGCCGCAGCCGGCAGATTAAGTGAAATACTCGGTCCGGATTTATTGGATTTTGACAGGCAACAACGCCGCATCGGTATGGTTGCCGGAGCAGAAAATGCTTTGCACGAATTAAAAAATGATCCGGTTTCCCAGGGATGTATCCAGGCATATTCTGATGGCGTAAATGCATATATTCATTCACTCGGAAATGATTATGCTTCTTTTCCGCTCGAATATAAATTATTGAATTATCAGCCGGAGGACTGGACGATTTTAAAAACCATGTTATTGATGAAATACATGGCAAATACATTAACGGGATTTGACAGTGATGTTGAATACACGAATCTTATTAAAAAATTAGGGAGAAAAGATTTTGATTTATTATTTCCCGACAGGCCGGCTGGTATTGATCCGATTATTCCCTCGGAAAAAGTTTATGATTATGTTCCGGAACATATTGATACTGCAAAAGAATATTTCGACTCAACCTTTTACATGTCGATGGAAAATAAGAAAACGGAAAATGATGGTATCGGTTCGAATAATTGGGCGGTTGCTCCTACAAAAACAAAAAATGGAAATGCAATTTTATGCAACGACCCGCATCTGCAATTAAATCTTCCTTCTCTCTGGTATGAGATCCAGTTAAATTCTCCGACACAAAATGTATACGGTGCTTCTTTACCCGGTGCACCCGGTGTTGTTATTGGATTCAACGACAGCATTTCATGGGGTGTAACAAACGGTGGCCGTGACGTGCGTGACTGGTATAAGATCACCTGGCGATTGGGAAAGCGGGAAGAATATCGTTATGGAAATGCGTGGCTTAAAATTGAAAAGCGTGTTGAGGTGATCAAAATAAAAGGTGAAAAAGATTTTATTGATACGGTACTTTGGACAATTCATGGCCCAATGGTATACACGGATTTTGGTGAAAATAAAGGTGATTGGGAAAATTTAGCAATGCGCTGGGCCGCGATCGATTCATCAAATGATTTTAAAACTTTTTATCTCCTCAACCATGCACATAATTTTGATGAATACAGAAATGCACTCAGCTATTTTGCATGCCCCACACAAAATTTTGTTTTTGCTGCAGTGAGTGGCGATATCGCAATTACACAGCAAGGTAAGCATGCAATTAAATGGCCTGAACAAGGGCGTTTTATTTTGGATGGAAAAGATCCGGCTGCCGAATGGCAGAAATATATTCCTTCCGCGCAAAATCCATTTATCAAAAATCCGCAACGCGGTTTTGTTTCATCTGCAAATCAGCATCCCACAGATGCAAGTTATCCGTATTATTATACAGGATTTGATTTTGAATTTTACCGGAACAGAAGAATAAATGACCGTTTATCTGAAATGAATGATATAACAGTAGAAGATCTCCAAAAACTGCAGCAGGATAATTTTAATTACACCGCAAATGAAGTACTCGATTTTATATTGCTGCAATTACGGCCGCGGCCATACATTCCATTAAGACAAAATTTGACGTGTCTCGATTGCTTTCCGGTTGAATTCCCACTCGATACTGCACCACATACTGAACCTGAATTTAAAATTCTTTCCGAACTCGCAAACTGGGATTATTTAAATACGGCAGATGCACTTGCACCTACCTATTTTCAGATATGGTGGGATACATTGTACAATTTATTGTGGGATGAATTTGATAACCCGGATACCGCATTTGTAAAACCTGATAATTATTATACAATCCTCGCCATGAAAAATTTACCGGACGATTTTAAGTATTTTGATATTATGGATACATCAAAGAAAAAGGAAGGATTGAAGGATGTTATTAATTTATCTTACGATGCCGCAATGAAAATAATTTTACAAATGCAGTCAGATGATCCGCAATCTTTAAAATGGTATTTATATAAGCACACAAGCATATTGCATATTGCTCAGATTCCTGCACTCAGCGATTTGAATATTGAAACGGGCGGGTACCGGAATATTGTAAACGCTTCCAGTGAACGCAACGGGCCAAGCTGGCGGATGGTAGTTGAGATGAGCGACCCTGTTAATGCATATGGAGTTTATCCCGGAGGGCAAAGCGGGAACCCGGGAAGCAAACATTATGATGATTTCGTTTCTGACTGGGCCGCAGGAAAATATTATAAACTGAATTTTTACAAGGATGAATCAGCAGCGAAAAAAGAAGCAGATTTTTCAATCATATTTAATTCGGAAGCCCAATGAAAATTATCCTCTCCATTATTCTTACCGCAATCATTTGTTATTTCACACAAATTTATATTCCTGTCTGGTGGATTTTTGCGCCGGTTTGTTTCCTGATTGCAATATTCATTCAGTTAAAATCAAGCTGGCGGCATTTTTTTTCCGGTTTGATTCCTGTTATGGCTGTCTGGCTCGCTCTATTTTATATTGCAGACAAACCGAATGATTCAATTCTGAGTAATAAAATTGCAGCCCTATTTTCCATGCCCAACCAGCATATCTTATTTATTGTTGCTGCATTGATTATGGGTTTAATTGGCGGACTTGCGGCGGTTGCAGGCAGTGCATTGAGAAGGAAAAAATAAATCCGTCGTGTTTTAATCTGGTTAATTAAATGCAGATTATCAATTCCGTTTCATCAGGTACTTAAATCATCTTCGGTATTTATTTTTGCACGCCGTTTCAAAAAATATTTAATTGACGGTCCTGCCATCATAATTGTTACAAATGTCATAATAACCAGCGCAACAAAAACCTGGTCGGTAATTAACCCGGCATTTAAAGCAATTAAACCCAGTACAATTTCCTGTGAGCCGCGGGCATTCATGCCGAAACCAATTGCAATGGATTCATGTGTTCCGAATTTTCCCAACCGTGCACCGATATACCCGCCGCTGAGTTTTCCTAAAATGGAAATGAGTAAAACGAATGCAACGATTGCCCAGTCGAAATTCTCGAAGAAATCTACCCTGAATCCGATCGAAACAAAAAACAACGGTGCGAAAATAAATGTAACGATATCGTGCAGCATTTCTCTTGTGCGGTGACTGAAATGATCAGAATCTCCAACTGCAATACCTACCATAAATGCACCGAATATGGCATGCAATCCAAGCCATTCGGTAAAGATTGCGCCCAGCAGACAGAATACAATTCCGACCGATAATGTGCCTCCGTTTCGCGATAAATATTTATTGGAAAAAATAAAACTATAATGAATGATCTTCCTGCCCACCGTTAATATGATCGCCGTAAAACCAATTACCATAAACATGACCTGCCATGCTGCAAAGCTTCCTTCACTTTCGAGATTTGCAACACTAATCACAAGTGAAAATAACATCCAGCCGATAAAATCATCGATCATTGCGGCAGTCATAAGTAAATTGCCGAATTGCGATTTTATCATATCGATATCCATTAAAATTTTTGCAAGAACCGAAAGCGCCGTAATGGATAATGCAGTTCCCATAAATAAAGAAGTGGCGAGCTGATCGGTAACACCGGCAGGAAATAAATAATCTGAAAAATACCAGGAAGCAGCAAACCCGATCAGAAAAGGAAATGCAATGCCTGAGAAACTAATTGCCGCTGCAGTATTCATCCGCTGCCGGATTGTTTTCAGATTGATCTCCATTCCGGCAACAAATAATAAAAGTAAAATGCCGATCCGGGCCAGGCCGTCGAACGCAATTCCTGCTTCTTTATGTTCCGTAAAAAATGATTGATAAAATCCGGGATTGAATTTACCCAAGATGGAAGGGCCCAAAATAATCCCCGCAACCAATTCGCCCATTACCTGCGGTAACTTTAATTTTCTGAATAATTCACCCATCAGACGGGCAGACAGCAACAAAGTTGCCACCATGAGTAAAAAAGATAGTACCTCTTCTGAAGGAAGACGCTGCATAAAAGATGGGTTTATCGATTAACGAATGCAGGAAAAGAGCCGGTAAATTCTCCTAACCTGTTTATCTTATCCTACTGAATTAGTAGAACAATGCACAAAAATAAACCTTTAGCCTGATTTGCCACATCGGATATTGCAGGAGATTGAATTAATTTCGCCGGAAACAGAATGAATGCAGGCTTTTGATATTGTTTTACTCACCGAAAACAGATACGAAAATCCTACGGTTATCACCGAATATATCGGCAATATTTTACAGGATGACCGGATTTTGACCGATGCATTTACAAAACGGGGTTTAAAGGTGATCAGAAAAAGCTGGTCGGATCCCGCATTTGACTGGTCATCTGCAAGATGCGCCATCTTCAGAACCACTTGGGATTATTTTAATCATTTCGACGAATTTCAAAAGTGGCTGAATATCACATCTGTGCAAACAAAGTTTATCAACCCGATTGAAATCATTCGCTGGAATATGGATAAACATTATTTAGCGGATCTGAAAAAGAAAAACATTCATATTGTTGAGACTTTATTTATAGAAAAAAATGACGTGCGCAGCTTATCAGAAATTGCAAGGGAAATGCATGGTGAAAATTTTATTTTAAAACCTGCTGTTTCAGGTGCGGCACGCGAGACATATAAAATATCTCACGACACAATTGCAGCGCATGAAGAAATATTCAAATCGCTTATTGCAAATGAATCAATGTTACTCCAGCCATTCCAAAAAAATATTATTCTCCTCGGTGAAATTTCTCTGATGGTAATTGGCGGAAAATTCACACATGCCGTTTTAAAAAAAGCAAAGCAGGGTGATTTCCGGGTGCAGGACGATTTCGGCGGTTCCGTACATGATTATGAACCTACTGCAGAAGAAATCGCATTCGCTGAAAATGCCGTTGCAGCCTGTGATCCAAAACCTTTCTATGCAAGGGTGGATTTCATCCGCGATAATACGGATCAGCCGGCAATCATGGAACTCGAATTAATTGAACCTGAATTATGGTTTCGCAGATATCCGCCGGCTGCTGATTTACTGGCAGATGAAGTTTTAAAGATCTTTTAATTATTTTTACAGATATGCCGGATTATGAAATATAAATATTTAGTTATACTCCTCCTGCTCCCCTCCTTTTTATTTTCACAGGTTTCATCTGATTACGCCGTTCTGGTTTCTGCAACATACACGCCATCACCTGCACAAATTACATTGCACTGGCCATTGCATGCAAATGCAACATCTTATAAAATTTATAAAAAGGAAAAATCAATTGTCAACTGGGGTGGATTTATTGCTGAATTACCGGGCGATGCTGTGATGTATGCAGATAATGATGTAGTGGTTGATTCTGCATATGAATATAAAATTGTGAGAGAATCTTCGGATGGGATTTCTGCAGAAGGGTATTTACTCGGAGGCATCCAACTGCATTTACCGGATTACCGGGGAAAATGTTTGCTCGTGGTTGATACCACATTTACGGCGGGAATGGAAAATGAATTAATAAGATTGATGAAAGATATTTCAGGTGACGGATGGTCGGTAGAAAGAATGAATGTTGCACAAACGGATGCAGTTTCCGACATCAGAAACAGAATTATCGACAAGTATACAATTGATCCTGAAATTCAGGTCGTTATTTTATTTGGTCATGTGCCGGTGCCTTATTCGGGTAATTTAAATCCGGATGGCCATCCCGATCATTTGGGCGCCTGGCCCGCAGATGCTATTTATGGCGATATGGACGGAGTATATACGGATGAAAATATTGATAATGCTACTGCATCACGAACTGAAAACTGGAATGTTCCGGGAGACGGTAAATATGATCAAACTGTTTTAAAAACAAAAATAGAATTACAGGTCGGGAGAGTTGACCTTTCAAATCTTCCATCTTTTCCGCAAACAGAAGAGCAATTATTAAAACAATATCTCGATAAAGATCACAATTACAGAAATGGCGGAATTGAAATAAATCGCCGTGGACTGATTGATGATAATTTCGGTGCATTCGGTGGTGAAGCATTTGCAAGTTCGGGCTGGAGAAATTTCGCTCCTATGTTTGGTGAAGCTGCGGAATTTGAAGCGGATTATTTTACAACCATGTACAATGAAAGTTATTTATGGAGTTATGGTTGCGGAGGCGGATGGTATCAGGGAGCAGGTGGCGTCGGAAGCACTACCGAATTTGCAGCAGATACAACCAAAACAATTTTCACTTTATTGTTCGGAAGTTATTTCGGGGATTGGGACGTGACGGATAATTTTTTACGTGCACCGCTAGCAAATGGATACACACTCACAAATGCATGGTCGGGAAGGCCTTATTGGCATTTCCACCATATGGTACTCGGTGAAAATATTGGTTACAGCGCAAGACTCACTCAAAATAATCAATCCACATATATGTCGAATATCTGTCCGCACTGGGTGCATATTGCATTAATGGGAGATCCGACATTGCGCATGCATACCGTTCAGCCGGTGCAGGAAGTTGTATGCAGTATTTCTGTTGATGAACCTTCTGTAGTTGGAATTGAATATATGATTTCTCCTGACCCAGATGTGATCGGTTATTACGTTTACAGATCAGCTGAAGAATTCGGTAAATACGAACGGATAACAGACGAAATGATAAATTATAGTCCTTATGTGGATGCATCACCTGTGAACGGATTAAATTATTATATGGTGAAAGCCGTTAAACCTGAAAATACACCGAGCGGAAGTTATTATAATTTAAGTACCGGAATCAGAGATTCCATTTCCATTGTGCTTACCGGAATTTCAGAAACGCTTCCGGAAAATCAATTTCACATAAATCCAAACCCTGCATCCGGGTTTGTCCGGATTTCAATTGATCAACCTATTGTTGATGCAGATGTAAGGATTTATTTTGCCGACGGTAAATTTATTACTGCCTTTGAATTAAAGAACAAGGAATTCAATTTGGATGTTTCTGCTTTTGCGCCCGGCATCTATTTTATACATTGCGGCGGAGTGACAAAAAAATTAATTGTTGAATAATTATTTCAATCAAATTCTTCGATCAGCATTCCCATTTTTCCCATTTGATAATCACGCATTGCCTGCATAATTTCTGTTTGTGTCGACATGACAAACGGGCCATATGATTCCACATGTTCATTCAAAGGCATTCCTGCAAGTAAAATAAATCTGGTGGATTGCATTGCTTTTATTTTAATACCATCACCATCATTATTAAATACCACCATATTTAACCCGGGCACAGTTGCATATTTTTCAATTTCAATACTTCCATCCAGAACATACATTATTAAATTATAAACAGCAGGAATTGTAAATATATGCTCGGCACCGGCCAGCAAATCTCCCCGTAAAATAATCAGGTCCGATTTTGTTTTTGCCGGTCCTTTTCTATCCATATAATTGCCGGCAATAACCGCAATTGTTCCGGATGCATTTTCAAGATCAATATGCGGAATATCTTCTTGCTGCAATGCCTGGTAATTCGGCTGATCCATTTTAAATCTGTGCGGGGTGTTCACCCAGAGCTGAATTATTTCCTGCTCTCCCCCTGCTTCTGCAAATTCCCTTGATGGGCGTTCACTATGCATTAAACCCATACCTGCATCCATCCATTGCACGCCGCCTGCTTTTACAACCTGTGAATTCCCACGCGAATCGCGGTGGTGCACATCTCCTTTAAACACAAATGTTACCGGCGAAAACCCGCGATGCGGATGCGGCCCCACACCTGTTTCCTGCGGTCGTAAACCGGGTTCGATCACCCCGGCGTGATGATGCAGCAAAAGGAACGGATCAACCATTTCAATTTTATGAGCCGGCAAGGGCTGGCGCACCGGAAAACCGTTCATATCAACAAGTTCTGCAAACTGCAATGCTTTTACTGTTCTGTTTTTCATGATGTAAATAAAGAATTTATTGGCGGGAAAGTTCAAAATACAAACAGGCAGACAAATACAAGGCAATAGTTTATATTTTTGCGCCCATGCAGGCTTTAGGGTATTATCTGGCATTGCCATTCATATATTTTTTTTCCATTCTCCCCTATCCGGTGCTCATGATTTTTAGTGACGGGCTTTATTTCATACTGTATTATATCGCAAGATACCGGCGAAAAACAGTTGCAAAAAATCTAAAAAATTCATTCCCCGGGAAATCAAAAGCCGAAATAAATTCAATTGCCAGAAAATTTTACCATTCGCTTGCAGACACATTCATGGAAACAATCAAATCACTCACAATATCTAAAAAAGCGATTCTAAAGCGGTGTGATTTTAAAAACCTCGATCTGGTGAACCATTATGTTAATCAAAACAGAAATGTGTTACTTGTTTTGGGCCATTACAGCAATTGGGAATGGACCGGATCGTGGATGGGACTTTCAGCAGGTAAAGAAGTGGTGGCTGCTTTTAAACCGCTTAAGAATAAATATTTTAACAGGATGATGTTCAAGTCCAGATCCAGTTTTAAAATGAAACTGATCCCTAAACAATTATTATTAAAATATCTCGACACAAACAGAGATGCAAATAAGCAAACAACTTTGATGCTCATTGCTGATCAGTCGCCGAATCCCAAGGACCATCATTGGGTTAAATTTTTAAATCAGGATACGGCTGTTGTAACAGGAATGGAAAAAATTGCAAGACAATATGAATACACCGTAATATTCGCTACGATTCATCCGGTTAAAAGGGGATATTATTCAGTACTATTTACATTGCTGACCGAAAATGCAGCGACACTTCCGCCGCAGGAATTAACAAGAATGTTTATGAAAAAACTGGAAGAAGATATCATCGCCAATCCTGCACCTTATTTATGGTCGCACAGAAGATGGAAATTAAAAAAGCCGGAATCCGCTGCGGCACATTAAAATAATTTATATCCGATTGTAAACTGAAATAAATTTCTTCTGCTGTCTACCTGCACGGTTCCATTATCAGTTTCAATATATTCTTTGAATTTGCTCAGATTACCTTCATATCTTGCATCAAAAGCTAATTTATCTGCATCAAATCCGAAACCCAACTGATAACCAACCGTGATATTTCCCAGGTCGAATAAGGGATCAGAATCCGCGGCTTTAATATTACTTAAAACCGGGCCTGCCATGAACCGGATCTTATTCAGGAAATTATAACCAACCAGCAAAGGCATATCTACTTTATCAACTTTCATGGAAAGCAAATCACCGAGGTCGGTATTTTCCATATTTGCATCTTCCAATGTAATCAGAGATTGATTTTCGGAAAATAATAATTCAGGTTCGAAAATAATCTTTCCACTGGTATACCGCATAAACCCGCCGAGCACAAGGCCAACGCCGGGCTGGCTTTCAACATCATTCATATCAACACCATCTATTCCGATTACATTTAAAATTGTTGCCTGCGAATAATTCACACCACCTTTCACACCGAGGTCGAAACTTTGCGCTGATCCTATTAAAGGAATGATTGAGAAGAGAATAATAACAGCTTTCCTTTTCATATTATTGATTTGCTGATCTCCCAAAACCAAAATTATGCCACCAATGATTTTAAATAATTATGATTCGCTAAAAACTGCTTAATTTGCGCATGTTTAAATGCACTTCATGGCGAAAACAACAAAAGAATTAAAGTGGAATGTAAGACTGCAACCAAAGGATACAAAATATTTGCAGGGGCCGCATTCAAGACTCGATGAGCTTTGGTTTTTATTTAAAGTCGGATTTGAATTTATTCGCGGATTCAGGGCATTGCATTTTGTAGGTCCCTGTGTAACGGTTTTTGGTTCTGCACGATTTAAAGAGGATCATATTTACTATAAACAGGCATATCAGATTGGCCATAAATTATCGGAAGCAGGTTTTACGATCATCACAGGTGGCGGGCCGGGGATCATGGAAGCTGCAAACCGCGGAGCATTTGAAAACGGCGGAAAATCCGTTGGTTGCAATATCAGGTTACCGGTTGAACAGCAGCCCAATAAATACATGCAAAAATGGGTGACGATTAAATATTTTTTTGTGCGCAAAACATTGCTGACCAAATATTCCTACGCATTTGTTTCCATGCCGGGTGGTGTGGGCACGATGGATGAATTTTTTGAAACACTCACTTTAATTCAGACAAAAACGATCAGCAATTTTCCAGTTGTGTTGTTTGGAAAAGAATTTTATAAAGATGTAAGCGAGCTGTTACAAAAAATGCTGAGTGTAGGAACGATCTCACCTGAAGATATGGACCTGGTTTTATTTACCGATGATGTGGAGGAAGCCGTAAAACATATTAAATTCTACGTGAGTGAAAATTACAGATTTACAAAATATAAACCGTTGCGCTGGATGTTCGAAAGAATTGGATGATCATTTCATTTTCATGGTTCGGCGACCTGCCGTATTTTTGCAGTGTTTATGCAGCTTTCACCAAAATTCAGGGCATGGTTAAAACGGGTCGGCTGGATCGGATTTTTCTTTTTTCTGATCAAGGGAATTCTCTGGCTCGTTGCCGGCAAAGTAATTATCGATTGGGTGGATGATTTGTTTTAACTAATTTTAATCTGATACAGTTTTTATTTGCAATGCATAATTTATTTCCTGACCTGTCCACGGAATTTATTTTCAAAGCCGTCCGCAGCAGCGGTAAAGGTGGCCAAAACGTAAATAAAGTTTCCAGCAAGATCGAATTGTATTTTACGATTCCCGCATCGGAACTCTTAAATGAACAGCAAAAACAAATCCTTTCCGAAAAATTACGCCATCTGATGAATGAAGAAGGTACAATCCGCATCATTGCGCAGGAAGACCGTTCGCAGAAACGAAATAAAGAAATTGCAATTGCAAAAATAAATACATTGCTCACGAAAGCATTAACTCCTGAAAAGAAAAGAGTTAAAACCAAAACACCAAGATCGGTTAAAGAAAAAAGAATCGCAGATAAAAAACTGCGCTCGGATGTTAAAACAATGCGCAGGAAACCGGGAATGGATTAAATCAGGAATCAATTCTTTTATGGGGATATTCTGCTTCTGCAAGTTCGAAGCGGATAAATGGATCGAGATTTTCTTTTACTGCGGTAAATGATGAGCTCAGACTGGCTAAATCATCCAGCAAATTGCGATTGAATTGCGCATTATACTGCTCAAGCATGGAAAATCCTGATTCTTTATCGGTGCATTTTTCCCGGATCATTTCTAAAACATACAACCTGCCGGAAGATGATTTCACTATTTGTTTTTGCAATTTTCTGATGGCCTGATGCAGGTCTTCCATCCACTGATCGGGTAATTCATTTGAAATCACCACTTGTGGCTCAACTGATGTATTTTCAATCGTTTCAAAAATATTGTGATCCAATGCTAATTCAGGTTTAACTTCTATTACTTTTTTATTTTTGGTAATCAGGATGAAAACAAACAGATAAATAGTGGTCAACCCAAAAAGAACGAACAAGCCGGTTTCATTGAATGAATCAGACCAGAAGGAAAAAGCAACCACTGATCCGAGTACGATCAAGAAAAATGCATTAAGTGCTCGACCACCAAACACGCTACGTACCCTTGGAATACAAAGTATAAAAAGCATAACAGCGTTAAGAAAGATAACCAATGCGAAAAATAACACAGGGTTTTGAATGAAAACTCCTTCGAAGGAATATTTTTCATTTTCCGGATTTAACAGAAACTGCAAAAATCCAAAAGTTGAGCCTGTAAGGTTGATCGCATAATTGAAAGTTATAATTGCCCACCCTGCCCTCCTCAACAAAATAAACAGGATATATCCGGTTGTAATTAATAAAAACTGGCCGTGCAACATTAGGAAATCAATTAAATTGAAATCAAACAACATAAATTTGAAATACTCGATATTTTGTTTCAGCAGGACCAAATAAAAAACAAAATAAATGATGGTGAATAAGAGAATAAGCAGGAATGCAAGACGATCGTGTTTACGGACGCGACCCCATTTTTCTAAAAATGATTTTAAGAATGTAAAATAATTACCTGTTTTGACTTTGATTTTTTTCGTGTATTGCTGCTTTTGTTTTCTAAGTTCCAGATGAGCAATCCGCACCGCTTCCACATCAATATCCTGCAAATTTCTTTTTTGAAATTCGAACTGCGCAGCCTCAACAGCTGATGTATCATAATCCTGCGGGTATGCAACCGTAAGGAGCACGTCCTTATCGGCCAATGCGGCATAAACGGCAAAATATGGGTTTTCTGCAGCCATCAGAAAGTGAATATAAAAAATAAATACGGAAAACCGGTTTAATGCGGTGCAGCAGGAATATAAAGTTTATACACCAATGCCTTCTGTTTTAAATTCACTTGTGGTATGAAAATGAATTTCCGGATAATTTTCCCGAGCCACATTTAAAGCCCAGCTTGTTTCAGCCATATAAACAGGATTATGATCTTTATCAAAATAAATATATTCCTGTTTCAACCGGATAAATTCATCGAGTTGTTTTTTATTTGTTGATGTCATCCAGCAGGCCTTGTTCATATGAATCGGCTGGAAACGGCATTTCGCACCATATTCATTTTCGAGGCGGTATTGAATAACATCGAATTGTAATTCTCCAACTGTGCCGACAACTTTTTTATGCCCGCTTGTATGCGTATATAATTGCGCAACACCTTCATCCGTCAGCTGCTCAACACCTTTATCCAGCTGCTTTGTTTTCATCGGATCGAGATTGATCAATTCCTTGAAAATCTCAGGTGAGAAACTCGGTATGCCGCGATATTGAAAATCTTCTCCTTCAGTTAAGGTATCTCCTATTTTAAAATTACCCGTATCATATAATCCGATCACATCGCCGGGGAATGCTTCATCAATCACATCTTTACTTGAAGCCATAAACGAATACGGATTATTAAATCGCAGATTTTTATCGAGACGTACATGATGATAAAAATTATTCCGTTCAAATTCACCGCTTACCACACGTAAAAATGCAATGCGGTCGCGATGGCGAGGATCAATATTCGCATGAATTTTAAAAACAAAGCCGGAGAATTTTTCTTCATCCGGTTTCACAAAACGTTTATCTGTTTCCCTTCCTTCCGGTGCCGGTGCAATTTTCACAAACGTTTCAAGTAATTCCTGCACACCGAAATTATTAATGGCAGATCCGAAAAATACAGGTGCAATTTCAGCACGTAAATAAGCTTCCACGTCGAATTTATCGTAAACACCTTCAATTAATTCAACATCATGCCGCAACTGATTTGCATCTTTTTCACCGGTTTGTTTATCAAGCAAAGGGTCATTCAGATCATTTATCGTCAATACTTCATCCACCAGTCGTTGCGAACCCGGCGTAAATAAATTCAAATGTTTATGATAAAGAGAATAAACGCCTTTGAAAAATGTTCCCATATTAATGGGCCAGCTCAGGGGACGTACTTTTATTTTTAATTTATCCTCGAGTTCATCCAGCAGATCGAACGGATCTTTTCCGTCGCGATCCATTTTATTGATGAAAATAATAACCGGTGTTTTGCGCATCCGGCATACTTCCATCAGTCTTTCGGTTTGTGCCTCCACCCCTTTTACACAGTCAATTACAAGAATCACGCTGTCTACGGCAGTCAATGTCCGGTATGTATCTTCCGCAAAATCTTTATGCCCCGGTGTATCGAGGAGATTTACCTGGATGCCTTCATATTCAAAAGTCATTACCGAAGTTGCAACGGAAATACCCCGCTGTCTTTCAATTTCCATAAAATCGCTGGTAGCAGATTTTTTGATCTTATTGCTTTTAACCGCACCTGCAACCTGAATAGCACCTCCGTATAAGAGAAATTTCTCGGTAAGTGTTGTTTTTCCCGCATCCGGGTGACTGATAATCGCAAATGTTCTTCGTCTTTGTATCTCTTCTTTCAGATTCATAACTGGCCGCAAAGATACGCAGGAGGGTTGATAAGCGGCAGATCAGAAGGGCTGATCGCTGTAAACCATAAAAAAATGGAATACAAAAAACAGTATGAATATCGCGGCGGTAATCAGAAAATAGAATCCGAATAACCCGGCGTTCAGCCAAAAACCCCAGATTGCATTCAGTCTGCCTTTTTTTGATAATTTGCCTGTATTGCGGTTTTTAAATGGCTTTATACTTACAACCAAACCTATTGCGGAAAATAAAACAGATAATGCTAAAGGATAAACAATCAGATAACCGACCATCACCAAAAGAGCAAGAGTGAGCGCCAAACTTGCAACGCTTAATGTGCCCAGCAGTAAGCCCGCTAATGCCTGATCTTCCGGTGAAATACCAGCCTTTAATTTCGCCTGATTTTTTCCATGAAATAAATCGCCCACTCCTGTTGAAGAGGTTGATTCAAATGAATCCATTTTTTTTTGCGAAGCCTGTTTGGAAATGAACCCTTCATCTGAAAGGAAATCAGCTGCATTGTAATTGCTCAATCCAACCGGCGATTTTTGATCAGTTGTTTCAGAAATTGTTTGTGTTTGGGTACCTTCCAGACTGCTAACAGTTCCGGTTTGTTCGCAGTATTGCTGCACGGTCGTGCAACCTGATCCGAGAACAAAAATGAACAGCAGATATGATAATGTTATTTTCACCCCATCTTATTGCAGGCTTTAAAATTATTAAAAAAAACTGTATAGTTGTACAATTAATCAACCATGCAATCAGGTAAACAAAAAGATTATGCATTCGTCACGATCCAATTGCTATTATTTGCAATATATTTTCTCCTACCTGCATCTGTAAGCCCTGATCAGAAAATCTATTTTACTTACACCGGAACGATCATTTTATTCACGGGTGTGTTTTTAATCTTAGCTGCCGTAATTCAATTAAATAAAAACATTTCAGCATTGCCAACACCCGTAAAAAATGCAGAACTGATCACAAACGGAATATTTAAATTCATACGCCATCCGATATATACCGGAATATTTTTATCGGGTTTGGGATTTGGTTTGTTTATGGAAGATATCGGGAAATTATTTATTTCTGTTCTGCTCCTTTGGTTTTTTGATGTCAAAGCAAATTATGAAGAAGAAAAGCTGAAGGAAAAATTCCCGGCGTATATTGAATATCAAAGCCGAACAGGTAAATTCACACCACCATTTTTCACATCTAAAAACTAATTATGGATCAGCATCATCATAATCCCTTTGCGAGTAAATCGGCAATATTATTATTGGTTCTCGGTTTATTCTTTGTTACAAATGCAATTGTTGCTGAATTTATAGGCGTGAAAGTTTTTTCGCTTGAGGATACTTTCGGCTGGAAAACATTCAACTGGAATTTATTCGGAATTAACGGCTCCCTGCAGTATACAGCTGGAAATGTGTTGTGGCCTTTTGTTTTTATTATGACCGATATTATCAACGAATATTTCGGATTGAAAGGTGTTAGAAGGTTATCCTATCTCGCAATTATTTTTATTTCTTATGCATTTTTAATTTCGTATGCCGCGATAAGCCTTGCTCCTGCAAGCTGGTGGGTAGGAAGTTTTTCTGATAACGGTGTAAACGATGCGCAGGCTGCATATGCTTCCATTTTCGGACAGGGCATGTGGATCATTGCCGGGTCGATCATCGCATTTTTTGTATCGCAATTAATTGATGTAAGTATATTTCACAGAATAAAAGCATTAACAGGCGAACGGCGCATCTGGTTGCGTGCAACAGGTTCAACAGCAATCTCACAGGTATTCGACAGCCTCATCGTTTTATATGTTGCTTTTGTTTTAGGCCCGCAGCACTGGACCATTAATCAATGGCTGGCAATTGCACTTTGCAATTATATATTTAAAATCCTGGCTGCTGTAGTTTTAATTCCACTTCTGTATCTCATTCACAGCCGGATCGAAAAATATCTCGGTAAAGAATTAAGCGTTAAAATGCGTGAAGAAGCGATGAAGAGTTAATGCGTGAGCCAGATATGCATACCCAAAGCATAATTCAATTTTCTGTACGAATAGCCGTCACCGCATACAATACACCAGCTGCCCGAATCATAGCAGATCAAATAGCTGTAATAATTACCTGAGGAAACACGGAAATCCAAAAGCATAAATTTGAATAAACCGGCACTAAGTCCTAAAAACAGCTGATGGTTTATTCTGTTTGCAGCCATATCATCACCATCTTCAGCGGCAAAAATATTGATGGTCGTTTTTTCCAATTGAATATTTCCATCGCCGTACGCATCTGCATAATCTGACAATAAAGAGGTTCGCGAACAAGAGCCGCTCACTGCATAATTGAATTTGTAACCATACTGCAAACCCAATTCAATATTTTTCATCTGAAATGTTGATGAGCCATATAATGCCAGTTCAATATTTTTAAAACGTGAGATTGTCCAGTTTTCATCTCTGTAAAAATTAATTCCTATTCTTTCATTGCTTGCATATGCAGTACTTCCGATCGTAATGAAATCTGCATCGGCAAGCAAGGCAAAATGCGGCCGGAATTTATATTTTGCAGTGATGCCCGCATATGGTGCGATCAAAGGCACATAAGTGGATTGATTGATCTCATAAATTTCCGGCTCATCAACTTCTAATTTCTTTAACCCGGAAGAGTTCATGCCACCCATTATTCCAAATGACCATTTATTTTGAGCATGTAAAAGAGAAGAAATGAAAAGCAGGCAGAACAGGATGAGGAGTTTCATATTCAAATTTATGTAAAAGTGGTCTTATTATAAAAGCATTTCACTGATTGATTTTCCGCTTGCAAGTGCTGCCTCTGCAGTGCCCATTTCTTTGCCTTCGTATAATGCTTCGCCGGCAAAATAAATTGTATCCTCAACACCCTGCATAATTATTTTTCTCGCTTCTGTTGCACCTACAGTAGCATAACTATATGCACCGGCCGCATATGCATCTGCAGACCAATTCACAATTTTTTTTGCAAGAATTTTGGATGCAATTTCATGAGTTTTCAAACCGAATGCCTCAGATAAGGCATGTAAGGATATTTCAAATAATTCTTCTTCCGATTTGTTTTTCATTGCCCATGCTGCAGGACCAGCAAGCCAACCGGTTAATAATGGAAATGCTGAAGGGTATTGTGTCCACCAGGTTGGAATTGCATTGCCCGTAAATAAAAAACCCATTTTTTCTAAAGCAGGATCGGTATGTATTGATTCCCAAAACTTGTTTTCAAATTGGATCAATATTTTAATGACATGTCCGTTGCCCAGTTTTTGAAATGCTTCCTGCACGGAATCAATCTCCGGAGAAAATCGGATTGAATTAGATTGCATGACACCAACCGGCACTGTGAGAATAATTTTTTCGGCGTTGTATTTTTTTCCTGAATTGCAAATTACTTCTACAAAATTCTTTTTCCAGTTAATATGCGTTACTGCCGTATCAGGCAGGATCTCTCCTCCTTTTAATTGAATTTCATCAGCCATGCAACGCATTAAAGCGCTATATCCTTTTTCCAGTCGGAATTGTGTTTCGTCCCTCTCATTGAGCCATTCGTCACGCAGGGCGAATGTACTTGCAAAATTTGTGTCTGCAGCATCATAGCCTTCTGCAAATCCTTTAATTGATTTCCGTAGGCTTTCAAATGTATCATCTGCAAAATACAAATCGAGAAATTCGGCAATGGGAATATCTTCTTTTAATTTTTTCAATTCGGCAGCAAACAGATCCCAATGATCAAAATAAAAATCACTCGGAACCAATTTTCCATTTTCAAACCGGATTGGAATGCCACCTGTTTCATTTAATTGTAAATTATATTTCCGGACAAGCTCAAGAGTGTTTTGCAAATTCCCGTGAATAAATTCCGCACCAAGTTCAACCGGGAATGAAAAATCAGCATTTTCCAAAGTATGTATGCGCCCGCCGATTCTGCTTCTTGCTTCCAGTAAAACAACATGAAACTGATCTGCAAGATGCAGCGCTGCATTTAATCCCGCAGCACCGGCTCCAACAATAATTATATTTGATTTACCTTCCGTCATTCCTGCGAAATTAATTTTGCGATTCTGCCATTTCCACCCGCAAAATAAACTGCATTTCCCTTCTTTGCTATCCCGATCACATTGTATGACTCTTTATTAAACCAGACCGAATTATTTTCAGACAAATTTGCAATTGCAATTCCATTTGTTCCGCATGCAATTATTTCGGATGTATGTAAAAATTTAATACAGGAAATATAACCGATAGGTATTTGCACTGAATCACCAGTTTGGTTTACATTTTTAAAAAAGAAAGCATTGTTTTCTGTTTCATCCGGTTTCAGATAATTTCCACCGCCTGCAATTATTTGATTTTTTTTGTTGCTATCAAAAGAAAATATACCTGTTGATTCAGATCCATGTGATATAGTTGTCGTCATCATATTCCACGTTGCACCGGCATCCTCAGTATAATATACAGAAGCGGCCTCTCCTCCGGTCACAAAATAAATGGATTGTTTATTCACCATTTTCACCACCGAACCGCTTGCGGCGAAAGCCGCCAGTTTTTGTTCCAAAGTTATTTTTCCAGTTGATTGCAGGGGTTGCCATGTATTTCCTGCATCACTTGTCGACAATAGCAGAAACCAGTTCTGAACGGGATCGCCCAGGCAAATTCCTTTTTCACCATAAAAATCAATTGCATCTAAAAATATTTCCGGTCGGTCGTCTCGAAATACTTCTTTCCATGTTTTCCCGCCATCGGTGGTCTTTAAAATACATGCCGGTTGCACACTGCTCATAACGACAGCAATATTTTCATCAAAAGCCTCAATATCGCGAAATTCAGCCGAATCGTATTTTGCAAGTTGCTGAAACTCCCATGTTTTACCACCATTGATTGTTTTTCCCACATAGCCATTTGAACCACTCACCCAAACAACAGAATCACTTACAACACTCAAACCACGTATGCTCGTATTTAATGAGTCATGCAGCAGTTCAACAGAATAATTTTGCGCCTTTAGATTTTGAAAAAAAATGAGCAGGGAAAAACTGAGAATGAACCGCATATTATTTTTTTGCATATCCTTCAGGTATCAGAAAAACGGAAGGATCGGAATTGGATTTATGCATTTCCGTCACTTCATAAATTGCAGCATACCTTTTATTTGCAATGCGCATTTTTAATATCGCACCATCGTTATAGCCAAGATATAAAGGCAAGGGAACGGTTACACGATTAATATCCGTTTGCACGTCGAAGCGTGAAGAAGGAAAGCGGATTGCATTTGTTATCCAGACAAATGCTTCATCATCAGCAGGAATAAATCCCGACCGCACAACTTTAAATTTTTCACATGGATAGCCTTGAATTGTTTCCGTTTCATGCATGGATTCAAGTGTCGGTGCAAAATGGTCGGGCATCATATCCATTAATTCTTCACCCGGGTCATCAAAATCGGAGTATTCGCCGAGATATGCAATTTTTTCAACCGTATCAATCTGCCATGCTTCCTGTTTATCGGAAAATACAAGAATATTACCTCTTGAAGCACCTCCGTGTTCGATCATGCGGAATTTATTTTCGGCAAACCATATATCGGTTTTTTCCGGTGAGAAGGGCCTAACAGTTTGCAGGAAATTTGTATCTTCTGATTCAAATTTGATCGAATACGCTATTCTGCCAAAAAATAATTCTGCTTCAACCCGCTTTTCATCCGGCGTTCTATTCGATCTGTTATTTCCGCATCCTGCAGTAAAAAACACGAGTACCGGGATCAGAATTTTGAACACATTCATCTTTTGCATATGCAAAGATAAGACGAATGTTCCAGCCACTCATTTGATTTTAAATGATTCGACGGATGCAAAGATTTCATCCATTCGTTTTTCCTTTAATTGCTCAAATGTCCAGTAGATGATCTGATAAAAATAGGTTTCATCTGAAAGCGTTGTTAATCTGTAATACACATCCTGCCCTCCGTATATACCTTCCATTTCGCAGCTTCTCGCTTCGATACCGTTAATGATGGTAATCGTATCATCATCAATATCGGAACCGGTCAGTTCTTCATTGATACCTGCTTTTGCAAATTCAAAATATTCTTCGAGCGTAATTTCAATGCTGTCGTCGGAGAGTTCTGGAATTTCTTCCCTGATCACAAGAAGAAAAAGCGTATTCAATGAATCGGCATATTGCAAATCGGCTTTATTGTTCAGTTTTTTATCAGCCTGCATATCACCGGGAACATATAATTCGAATTTCCCTTTTTTAACGACGTGTTTAAAATCCGAATAATCTGGCTGAAAGCTTCGCTGATGGCAACTTATCAACGATAATGAAATAATGGCTGTAATTAAAAGAAATTTCCGCAAATCAGATCTTACCTTTTTTCAGATGATATTGTAATATTTTTTCTGTCTGCTCATCCGAATAATAAATGAACATTGTTTTTTTATCCGGCATAAAACTCAAACCTGCAATAAAATAATAGTTTTTAAATTCAGAGGTGAATATTTGAGGAAATGAAAAAGGGTCGGTTATTTTTTTCCGTTCCGAGAGATAAATCAGGTTATTTGCTATGAAATACATTTTAAGCTGATCAGGTGTGAGCCAGGCTGAAATAATTTCGAGATTTACATCCCCTTCGAAATCAACTTTAACGGGGTCGTTAAATTCCCCTTTCACGTTTTCCCTGTGCGTATACATGAGTGTAAAATCACGGCTGAAATATAAATCCTTTGCATCAGCGGAGATCCACGGATAAGCATCGCTCACAACTTCGTCGTTTATATTCGACAGATAAAACATATTCGGATAATTGCCGGCCGAATCGCGGTATGCGATTCCGAGTTCATTATCTGCCCATCCTCCGCCTTCATTCACCACCATTACAATGACAGCATCATTTGCAGAAGCGGTACATTGATAAAAACGGTAGAGGTCAATTTGATTCGGGAGATTCAGGCTCTCCATTTTTCCGCTTCCGATTGAAACAGAATATAAATTTGAATTCAGATCAGTGAGGTCTTCCAGATTACCAGACGTTAAACCAAGCATAAAATGATCGCCATTTTTAGAAACCTGCCCGGGAGCGATCATATATCCCGACGGTATGCGCAACGAATCAACAAATTCGAATAAACCGTTTGTATTAAAATTTACCTGCCCTGAAATTTTCATCGTACTCAAAATACAGAGCAGAACAAGTAACTTTGCCTTCGTCATAATTATGCGAAATTAAAAAATAAAAAAAATGAAAATACGCTCAACAGCATTTTTTATTCTATGTCTTGTGCTCGGCAGCCCGTTGGCGAAAGCCGATTCTCCGCTTACCTCCACGTATTTTGCCGCCAATTATCCGGAATATCCAATTATTGAGAAAGCGGTTTTTGACCGGGCATTTAATGACGATGTTGCAGCATTTCTTCTCGATTCAAAAAAGCCGATCGATGCGAAAGCGGCGTTGATTAATGCGATCGGCTGGAATTACGACGGCACGCATAATGCTGACATTTTCAAAGGCCATCTTGCGAAAAAACACGGAACAACAACCGCGGGATTGCAACTCAGCAGTTTAAATGCTGATGAACTTCTTTGCCTTGGTTATATGATGGCAATGGATAATTATTTTGTGGTGGATGATGCGATGAATATTTTGCAAATGGCGAAAGATAAAAAACCATCAAGTTTTACCATCAGTATTATTCTCGCGATGGTGCAGGCACAAAAAACCATGGAAACCGATTTCTGCAAAGTATGGACGCTCACAACCGATGTATTAAATGATAAAACGCTGAAACGGGATATGAAAAGAATATCCATTCAAAATATAGTGGACTACACAATATTGTATAAAACGGATTGCTTTTATTCTTATTGAGAGAGAAGAAATTTCAGCGCATAAACCAATCTTTGATTACAATTTCAGCCTGTTTATTGCAAGGGTTAAAATCCTTTTGATATTCTTTTGAAAAATCCATATACGATGGCCATTTCCACAAATACACTCCTTTGATCCAGGGTTCATCTGCCATTGCCTCAAACATTATTTCGTAACAGCGTTTTTGCGATAATTCGTTGTATCCCTGTTCATCTTCATCTTTGTGCGGTGCAATCCACGGGCTGTCGATACTTTTAAATCCGATCTCGGTAAACAGCAAAGGTTTATTGTATTTTTTCTGAACCGACTCTATCAGGTCCAGATTATTTTCCATTTGTTGTGCTAATTCTTCATCCGTCGGATTTGCTTTTGCGCTCAAAGGATAATAGCAATTAACAGCAATATAATCGAGCTTATTCCAAAAAGTAACATTTTCAAATTCATCACCCCAGTTTGCGGCATACGTGATTTTTCCGGTATAAATTTTCCGCACCTGATCAAATAGATCTTCCCATTCTTTTTGATGTGTAAGTGTTGCGTTTTTAAATTCATTCCCTACGCAAAAAATTTCTATGTGATGAATTTCAGCAAGCATTGCATAATGTATGATCCATTCGCCGTAATATTTAAAAAACAATTGCCATTCTTCTTCTGATTTCATTGTGATATCACCTGTCCAGCCCAGCCACGACCATATTTGTGGTTTCAGCATGACTGTAAATCCAAGTTGTTCCGCCTTGAATGCCGACCTTATCACGGCAGCATCATTTTCGGCACCTGCACTGTTGGAAATCCGAAACGGATGGGGATCACTCATTGAACGAAATCCGGAATACGGAATAATGGAAACAGTATTGGAGCCAATTGATTTTAATTTTTCAAGTGATTGCATTGCGAGTGTCCCCATATAACCGTTGTAAATATCATATCCCTCGTGTGCAAAATTGAAGCCTTTTAAAAATTGATTTGACACTGGTATCTGCGGTTCGGGAGGTGTTGCGTGATGATAATTTTTATCCAGAAATTTTTTCCAATCTTTATCGAGTGTATTTAATTCGGCAGATTTATTTTCAAATGATGTGAAATTATTCAGCAGATATTCTTTTCCTTTTGTATCTATTAAAAACTGAATAAACATAGCCGACATACAATCAATGATCAATGTTGAATTGGATGCATATAATTCATTGTCGAGTAATTCCGATAATTCGGGTAATGCATCCGCCATATTCAGTTTATTTCCCCAAAATGCATAACCCCTGCCCTGCCAGTTCGGAGTGAAATACACTGCGAGTCCTTTATCGAAGGCCTGCAGTTTTGGTTTTCCCATAAGTGCATGCACAACCGGCAATAATTCGTAACCGTTTGAAATACCCTGATACGCATTATTAATCACCGTGTAAATTGTTTTCGCATCATCACCTATACAGGTTTGATCGGCGGCATTAAATGCAAGAGCCATTGCCTCAACTGTAGGGCAGATATGTAATTCAATACTTTCCTGCAGCTCTTTACCGGCAAATGCTTCCATATTATTGATTGCATTTTCTGTGGCATTTGTATATGCATCAATTGATGTTTGTGCAATGCCGGACTGGTGATCAAATACATTTAAATTGGATGCACGATCAACTTCTTTTCCGGTATAATCAAATTCCCAATGTACCTTTTTATCCATTGACCATAAATGTGTGGTATCCTCAGAAAAATTTCCGATGATGAGTCTTTTATTTTGCCGCAATACCTGGTATCCCCAATTATCCCAAAAAAATCCACCCCAGCTTTCATGCAACGCCTGATTCATGAATTCGGCAACAGCAAGCTGATCATTCCCGAGGATCATGGTAACAGGAAGTTCCGGATGAAAGGGATTCGGATAAAAGGAAATTTTAAGGATGTCTGTTTTATTTTTATAATCTACCCCGTCGAATTCAAAACCATTTTCAAATAATTTGAAAGGAATAATTCCATCGAGTCGTTTTATCAATAAATTATTTGCGGTACCAGCGATATAAACAGGATAATTTTTTAAGTCTTCTTCCGTCACTTCATCATCTTCCTTCAAAACTATTTTCATCCTGTCCTGAAATTCTTCAACCGATTTCACTGCATTTTGCATTTGTGCATACACTTCATAATCGTCCTTATTATACACAAGAATATATTCAGTTGCATTCCGGAAATTATGAAACAATTCGGAGCGGCCGGGCCAATTATTATGCACAATTGTTTCGTCGGGCTTGGATGCCGAACAGGAAATAAAAAATGCAGCAAGAATCAAGCTGATTGTTCTTAACATTGAAATGTAAATTTTCCGGAAAATTAGCAGATTAAATTTGATTTATTCGAATGAACGCAGTAACTTGGAAGCAATAAAGATTATCCGTTTATCCGGATAACAATCCATACGGGCAGAGAGTTTGGTGATCTAACATTGATTAATCAATCTGAACCATGCTCGGAAAATTTAAGGCGTGCGGTATTCCGCTTTCGGCGGATGAAAAATCCCGATTACTGACATTTTCCGGCACCTCTAACTTGACGTTTGAGGTCTTCCAAACCAGATGTTCGTATGGATTTTTTTTTAAAAGTCCTGGAAGAAAAATTAAAATATTTTTTCTTACCTGTTCAGCCAGTTTTTAAAATCCGCAGCTCTTTCCACACTAACGATCGTATCCCGTTCTGTTTGAGGGGTTAGTTCAAGTTTTACTCTCGATTTTGAATAACTGGTCATGTTTTTAATCGATCTGAAAGAAACAATAAACTGGCGGTTGATCCTGAAAAAATGGAGCGGATCGATCAATGTTTCAAGTTTATCGAGCGATTGGTCAATAATAAATTGCCTCCCGCTATGATCTGTAAGAAAGGAAAGTTTTTGTTCTGCAAAAAAATAAGCTACATCAGCGGTTGGCACAGAGCGCAGTTTTTGTCCCGCAGAAACCAGGTCGCGCTCCTGATATTCCGGTTTTTGCTGATTGATCATTCCTGCAAGCAAACGGAGATCAATTTGCGAAGTGTGCAGCGATTTATATTTATCAATACTTCTGAATAATTCTTCCCTGTCGATCGGTTTGAGCAGATAATCAATACTGTTTAATTTAAATGCCCTGATTGCATAATGATCGTAAGCGGTTGTGAAAATCACGGGAATATTGATTTCGACCTGCTCAAAAATTTTGAAACTGATATCATCCGCCAAATGAATATCCAGGAAAATTAAATCGGGCTGATGATTTTGCAACCAGATCACCGAAGAGGAAACAGAATCAAGTTTCGCCATCACCTGAATTTTCGGGTCATATTCCCTGATCATCTTTTCCAGATAATCTGCGGCGATCATTTCGTCTTCAATTATTACAACCTTCATTATTGTTCTGTTTCAATCAAAGGTACTGTAGCGATATAATTTCCTTCTGTTATTTTGAATTCAGGCTGAAGATCGTAAATCAGATGATACCGCTCCTTTAAATTCTGCAAACCGATTCCCGTTGAACCGGCTTTCTCGGTTCTCGGTTGCAGATTATTTTTCACAATGAGCGAACCGTTCAATGAGCTGATCTCGATATGCAATGGTTTTTCTGCAGAAATAATATTGTGCTTTACAGCATTTTCAACCAGCAATTGCAGGGTAAGCGGCGGTACAAATTTTTTCATTGCGGCTGCATCAATGCTGGTATCGTACACCAGATTATTTCCAAACCTGATTTTATGTAAAAAGATATACGACCGGATAAAATTTAATTCTTCCTGCAGTTCAACCACCATATCATCTTTATGATCGATCACATAGCGGTATACTTTGGATAATTCCTGCACAAATTGTTTTGCTTTTTGCTGATCAATTTCAATTAACGATTGCAATGCATTTAAACTGTTGAATAAAAAATGCGGATTCACCTGTGTGCGCAAACTTTCAAGCTGAGCAATGCTCGTTTCCTTCTGTAATTTCTCCGCTTCAATTGCCGCTTCGTGCCAGCGAAATAAATAATAACGTGCTTCAAGGATGAGGTCAACAATTGTAACCAGTACAATGGTAAGCACATGATTGGTGAATTTTACGGATCTGTCGTCGGCCATATGCACATAAACGGAATTATATACTTCCCAATAAACATACATGATCAGATTCGAAAGAATTTGTGCAATGAACAGTGCAAGTAAAATCCTTTTTACAGCATGCTGTTTATCCGGATACAGATGATGCAGTTTCTGAAATATGAAAATATTAATAAGAAAAAGCGTTGCCGTAACAACCAGTGAAAATATTGTTGATGGAACACAAAAGGTTTTAAATTCATCCCATGTATGGAAAACTGTTGCCGAAACAGCACTGAAAATTGTAGGCACCATACCAACAATAAGTATCATCCAGAATAATACTTTTTTGTTGAGCGGTTTTAAATGCATGTTCTTCTTCACAATCGGGTATTATTTAATCAGAATGTAATTCGATATTGCATCACGGGAAAAATACCCAATTGATTTATTGTAACCACTTCATGCATCACCGGATTATATCTTTCAGAAAACGGGTTTTCTCTGTTCGTAACATTTTGCACATCGATTGCCCATTCCTGTGATGCATTTTTTCCGTTTAATTTAAATGCGGCACGCAGATCAAGGCGCATATAATCTGAAAATTGTTCACTGTATGCATTTTCGGATTGATACACCGCTTCTCCGGCAGCAATGGATGCAGTGAGATCAACAGGCGTATACCGTTGCCCGCCCGCTGCTGTAAATCGTCCGTCAACTACCAGTGATTTTTTAAATTTCACCGTTTCTTTTTTCGATTGAAGCATAAATTCTTTTCCTGCAAGAATATTTCCAACATAATTTCCATCAAATGCAGTGCTTCTCTCAATTCCGTCGCTTCCGACATAAATGGATTTATATAACGAACCTGTAATAAGAAAATAAAACCCATTGTCAAGAAATTTTTCAACCGTTAATTCCATTCCATAGTTTTCGCCCGTGCCGGTGTTTGCCATTGAATCCGGAAGGCCGAGTGAAAATGTGCCGGTATTCAATCCGGAATAAGAAGAAGAATCACGATCGGTAACAACATCAAATAAGCGCTGATAATATATTTCGGCTTTCGCACGAACCGTTTCATTAAATATATGATCATATCCGAAAATTAAGTGGTGTGCTTTCACCAGATCCAGATTTGTATTAGGCTGATATAATGCGCCGGATGGTGTATAAGCTGTCTGAAAATAAATTGCAAGCGGTGCTGTCATGCTGTGCAAACCATATCCAATCGAAATCATATCTCTTTCAGATATTTTGTATTTCAATCCTGCACGCGGTTCAAGCTGATCACTGTTGTTGAGTGTAAGTATCTGGTAATGCAACCCCGCATTCAATGTTAATTTATCATTGAATTTATGCTGCCATTCGGCATAAGGTTGAATTAAATACGTTGATCCGTCGAATTCAGTCAGTATCTCATATTGGTCGATCCGTAAAATACTGTCTGCAACATTTACAAGTAAATCATCTGCACGGATGCCTGCTTCAAGTGTATTTTTCGGATTGAATTTTTTCTTGTAATAAAAAACTCCTGAAATTTTATTCAATTCAAAATGTTCGCGGTAAAAATCAAAAGCTTCGAATGTTTCGTATGAAACAGAATCAACAATATTATTATTTGTAATCGAGGAAACGGCAAGTGTAAGTTTCGTGTAAGAAGTATTATCAATAAGATATGTGTGTGAAATACCTGCTACACCTGTTTTCACCCGGTTATAGACGTCCACATAATCGATATAGAGATTTGATTCGGCATTCTGATCTCCGCTTGAGATCAGGTCAATTGAACTGAAACCACCTAAACCGAAAACTGAAAAAGATCCTTTTGTTCCTGTAGGAAAATTAAATTTAAATGTAAGATCCTGATAATAAGGAATTGCAGTTCCGGTTCCGAAATTAATTCCCAGTGCACTCATAATTCCGAGTGTGGAGTAACGATAATTAATTAAATAGGAAGACCGGTTATTTTTATTGAGCGGCCCCTCCGCTCCTGCTTCAAGGCCGTTTAATCCGATCTGTCCGAGAAATTCGTGCTTGTCGATATTTCCATTCCGCATTTTTAGATCAAATACACCTGAAATTCCATTGCCGTATTCTGCTGGAAATGCGCCGGTTAAAAAATCACTGTTTGCAAGCACGTTATTATTTAACATCGAAACCGGCCCTCCGGTTGAACCAAAATCACCAAAATGGTTTGGATTGGGGATATCAATTCCTTCAAGACGCCACAATAAACCAACGGGTGAATTTCCGCGGATAACAATATCGTTCACTGCATCATTCGCACCTCTCACACCCGCGAAGTTCTGCGCCATTCTGCTCACATCATTTCTTGCACCTGCATATCGCTGACTTTCTTCGATTGTAAATTGCCTTGCACTTACGGTGGTCATTTCATTATTTGTTTCCGTTTTTTCAGATGATGCTTTAATCACAACTTCATCCATTTCAATTATCTGTTCTTCCATTTCAAAATTTAATACGAGTTCTTTTCCCGAAGTAAGTTCCAGATTATTTAATGTGACGGGTTCATAGCCAACAAAAGTGGCCTGCAGAGAAACACGGCCGATTGGAACATTTTCAATCGCATAATATCCATCAATATCGCTACTTGTTCCAATAACCGGGTCCATATCAAGCAAAATAATATTCACGCCGGGCAGTGGTGCATCAGATTGATGATCGATAACCCGACCACGGATGGTTTGCGAAAAATTTTGCGCAACAGATGCAGTTGCAATTAATATAATTGAGACTGCTGTGGAAATGAATTTTTTCATTTTGGTTTATTTCTGCTGCAAAAGAAAATCAGGTAACAAAATTATAAGAAATAAATCCGACGAACAGGAATAAACAAAGGATGAACAGATGCTTTCAGGATGCAATGAATCGCTCAATCGTAAATGTTCTGTCAAATGTCCATTTACATCGGCAGCTGTTGAGAGATTATGTTTTGCATATTCGGGAAAACTCTCTACATTAGTAAAAATTTTAACTATGAAACGTTTTGTCAAGCTCCTCTCTCTTGCATTTGTAATCAGTTTTTCAATACATACCACCGCACATGCAGCACCTCCGGTTTCATCAGATGATGTTGAAATTGCAATCAACGGTTCAACAACAAGAACGCAACTGGCACAGTATACTGCTGAATTGGCAAGTCTGGGCATCACACTCAATGTAGTGAATGCCACCTTTAATTCAGCGAATCAGGTAATGACAATTTCGTTTGAAATAAAATGGTCGGCTACGGATACGGATATGGCTAAGTTTCAATCTGATAATGTGCGTGCTTATGGCGATATATGGATTATACATAATTCCACCACGAGTTGTGTAGGTCATTGCAAATAATCTCAATCAATTTATTCATATCATCCCGTCAATATTATTGATGGGATTTTTTTTACCCTCACATTTAAAACCCTTTACATGGAAAATCACGAACAAAGCCAGCAACTTGAGCAGGCTGAAGATCAGCAAACAACAGGACCTCAGTTAAGTCAGGAAAAATTCAATGAATACGTCGCTCAACTGAAAAGTCAGCAAAATTTCCCAAAGGCAATCCTGGTCGGGATTATTGCTGCCTTAATTGGTGCCGGGCTCTGGGCAGTGATCACAATCGCCACTGAATATCAGATCGGGTTTATGGCGGTTGGCGTTGGTTTGCTTGTCGGGTTCACGGTTCGCAGTGCAGGAAACGGAATTGACCAGAAATTCGGAATACTCGGCGCCGGTCTTTCATTATTCGGATGTCTTCTCGGGAATTATCTGACTGTGATCGGTATGATCGGAAAATATTCCGGTTTGGGATTCATGGATACATTTACAACAATTGGATTTGGAGGTGCAATTTCTTTAATGGGAGAAACATTTGAGCCGGTTGATATTTTATTTTACGGGATCGCTGTGTACGAAGGCTATAAATTTTCATTCCGCAGGATCAGTCAGAACGAGATTGTTCAAAATTCAACGATCTGAAACATCAGATTCCTTTTCTGCCGATGACAGAACAAATCGGACATGCACTTGCAAGATGGCCGCGTGCCGGGCAATATTTTCTTCCGAAGTAAATAATTTGCAGGTGTAATTTATTCCAGCTGGATTCAGGGAAAACTCTTTTGAGATCCGCTTCCGTTTTTGTCACAGATTTTCCGTTCGAGAGTCCCCATCTCCATGCAAGTCTGTGAATGTGCGTATCAACCGGAAATGCAGGAAGGTTAAAAACCTGACTCATGATCACGCTGGCGGTTTTATGTCCGACGCCAGGTAATTCCTCCAGTTCGTGGAAGGTACCGGGAACCTGACCATTATATTTTTCGACAAGGATTTTTGATAATCCGACGATCGCTTTTGATTTTGCAGGAGCGAGTCCACAGGGCCTGATAATATCCTCAATCTTGTCCACGCTCATTTTTGACATTTCAAACGGATCATCCGCCAACCTGAAAAGAGCCGGTGTCGTCTTGTTTACCCGTTCATCGGTACATTGTGCAGAAAGTAAAACGGAAATTAAAAGTGTATAAGCATCTTTATGGTTTAAAGGAATTTCAGGATGCGGAAATAACAGATCTAATTGATCAGATATAAATGCTGCTTTTTCTTTTTTTGTCATGTATGTACAATAGCGCTTACAAAAATCCGGTTAGATTGTGATGTTACTTATTTTGGAATATAATGCTTTAACATGTTTAAAACTCTTGAAATATGTTACAAATTTCTAAAAAGCGAAATATAAATTTGCCAACTATCTATTTCAATTCACACACAAGATGATACGGAACCTGTTTTGTTTTCTGTTTGCCGCATTTTTAATGCAAAATATCCATGCCGGAAATATTTTATGGGCAAGCAAAGTAATTTCGTATTCATCTCAGCTGGATTATACTTCCTACAGCGCAAAGCAGGTTCTTGGTGAACCTTCACGACTGCCGACATACGGTGATTGCGGCTGCGCCTGGTCGCCCTCCATGTCCGAAAATTATTTTGAAGAATACATCAGGGTAGGATTCGAACGCAAGATCCATGTTGCCCAAATAATTGTTTCTGAAAATTTTAATGCAGGAGCCATCAAAGCGATCTATCTTTTTGATCAGTATAATTTACCACATCTTGTGTATAAGCGTGAAGATTCAATTCCTGAGTGGAAACTGGGAAATGTTTTAAATATTACAATTCCGGCTACAGATTTCGCGACAAACGATTTAAAGCTTGTTCTCGATACGGAAAGCATCGATGGATTTAATCAGATCGATGCGATCGGTATTGCAGAAGTTGTTTCCCCGATACCGAAAGGTGATATCGTTACGACAAATAAAATCGAGTTCAAGGGTAAACCGCAAAACATGGGTAAAAACCTGAATTCCTTTGGTTCAGAGATCATGCCGCTGGTAACACCGGATGGTAAAACACTTTATTTTACCCGGAAAAACCATATGGGAAATATGGGAACGATCATGAATGATGATATCTGGGTAAGTAATTATAATGGTACAGAATGGTCTGAGGCAGAAAATATCGGCTCACCGATCAACAACGATGCAAATAATTATGTGGTTGGGATCTCCGAAAACGGCAATCTCCTTACACTTGCAAACACGTATTCGATTACCGGAGAATCAAGAGTCGGGATCGCACAAACCTGGAAAGCATATGGCGGGGCGAGTTGGGTTTTCCCTAAAAATCTTGTAACACCGGGTGTAATGACACATAACCTGTATGCAGAATATTTTATGAATGAAGACAGGTCGGTTCTGATATTGGCACTTGAGCGGGCCGACAGTTACGGGATGAAAGATATCTACGTCAGTTTCAGCGATAATCAAATCTATTGGTCTGACCCGATTAATCTTGGTACCACGATCAATTCTGCTTCCAACGAAATGGCTCCATTTCTTGCGCCGGATGGAAAAACTCTCTTCTTTTCATCCAACGGATACCCGGGATACGGTGATCAGGATATTTACGTTGCCGAACGTCTCGACAGTACTTGGCAAAATTGGTCAAGGCCGGAAAATATTGGTTCGATGGTAAATACGAAAGGTTTTGATGCATATTTCTCTTATCCCGACACGGCAGATTACGCTTATTTTGCTTCTACCGGAGATGACCTGATGAATGTTGATCTGATGCGCATTCCATTGCGTGAAGCCCCGGAAGAAGAAGATTCGCTTACCGTTGAAGATATTGCAATAATCAATGATCCTTTGAATGTAAACTACGAACTGGAAAAGATCAATTCAACTATCAAACAGGAAGAAATTCCGTCGTTTGAGGATGAGGTTGTGATCCCGGAGAAAAAAGAATTGGAAACCGACCTCGACAATGATATTTTATTGTTCGGAACAGTTTACGATGCTTCAACCAAATTGCCTATTGATGCTTCTATAACATTCATTCTCAACGAATATGTTGCAGATCCCATCAAAATGCAAACGCTGAATAATACTTATCGCTTGAAGATCACGGATAATGTAAGTTATAATGTTTCAGTGATCCGTGAAGGATATCTCCCGTTAAAAACCACAATCAATATCACGGATTTCAGAGAACAGAAAGTGAAGAAGATCGATTTCGAACTCATCCCTTATTATAAAGGCGAAAAAATCATTCTGGATAATCTTTATTTCGATGCGAACCGTTCAACAATTAAACCTGAATCATTTGAAGAAATTGATCGCCTATATCAATTCCTTATTGCAAATCCGGGTGCGGTGATTGAGATCGGCGGACATACAAACGGATTATGTTCAGATTCATTCTGTGATAAATTGAGCCAAAACAGGGCAAATGCGGTGAGAGAATATCTTATCCTCAAAGGAATTGATCCGGTGCGTTTAACAGCTGTCGGCTACGGTTCAAGAAGCCCGATTGATACAAACTCAACACCTGAAGGCAGAAAAAGAAATCAACGTGTTGAAATCACATTTAGGTAATTCATTCGTATTTTTCATCATCTGAAGAATATGAAGAATTTTTTGGCGCTGCTTTTCATCTCACTACCGCTTTTTGCAATTTGCCAGGATATCGAATGGGCAAATAAAGTGATCGGATTTTCCTCCCAGTTAAGTGATAAGGTAAATTCCGCTGATCAGGTTCTGGGTAAACCAAGTAAACTTCCTTTAGCCGGACGCTCCACATGCGCCTGGGCACCGAAAGCTTCAGATAACCTTCTGAACGAATACCTTATCGTTTCTTTCCGGCAACCAATAGCTGCAAACCAGATTCTTGTTGCAGAAAATTACAATGCAGGCCATATCCAATCGATTTACACATACGATGCTTCATTAAACAGCACCTTGGTTTATACGAGAACAGAAGCGGTTTCAGGATTTATTTCCGGCCGGTTATTTACAGTGCTCCTCAAAGACAATAAAATACCTGTAAGCAGTTTAAAAATCGTATTTGATGAATGCGATCAGTTCAATACCTACCAGATCGATGCCATCGGAATTACAGCTTCAAAAGATCCCGTCAGTTTGAAAATTCATGAAATAACAGATGCGACAACCGGTAAGGCCGAAAACCTCGGACCATCGGTAAATTCAGCATTTGATGAAGTTTGTCCCATCATTTCGCCGGACGGGAATACACTGTATTTCGACAGAAAGCTTCATCCGGAAAATACCGGAGAAAATAAACTTGACGATATCTGGCTGGCTGATCATTCGACCGGAAACTGGAATACGGTTATGAATATCCGGACACCACTCAATAATGCGGATGCAAATTTTCTATGCTCTATCAGCCCCGATGGTAATTATGCACTCTTGGGAGGAACCTATGGCGGGAAAGGACCCGGGATCGCACTCGCAACACGAACGGCGGCAGGTTGGTCGGTGCCGAAACCGGTTCAGATCAGGGATTTTGTAAACCTGAACACCTATAATGAATTCTATCTGGGTGCTGACGGAACAACTTTGGTCATGTCGATTGAGAATTCCGAATCATTGGGCCTTCGGGATCTCTACGTGAGTTTTTTGCAAGCCGACGGAACCTATTCAAAACCCGAAAACCTTGGAAAGCAATTAAACACTGCTGGTGATGAAATGTCGCCCTTCCTTGCAGCCGATGGAAAAACACTTTATTTCTCAACCAACGGATATCCGGGGTATGGCGGGCCCGATATTTTTATGAGTAAACGCAATGATGCCTCGTGGACAAACTGGACCGAACCGGTGAATCTGGGAAATAATGTGAACTCCCCCGATTTTGATGTCTATTATTCGATCGACGCAAAAGGAGAATATGCCTATTTTTCTTCCAGCTATACCTCCAAAACCAACCTCGATATTTTCAGGATCAAGCTTTCTCCACAGGCACAACCCGAAAATGTAGTCTGGCTGAAAGGTATGGTTTCTGACCGGACAACCAATGAATTTATTTCGGCGAATATTGAAGTATATGACATAAATGATTCATTATTAATTGGCTATTCTTCAAGCACACCATCCACCAACTATGCTGTTCTTATACCGGATAACAGTTTAAGAAAGATCAGAATATCTGCAGACGGGTATTATGGAAGTGATACAACCATACTTGTTTACGATGTTCCGGTATTTACAGAGATCATTCAGAATTTTTCGCTTATCCCGCAGAAAACAGGGGTGATCATCGAAATGAAAAACATCGAATTTGAAGCAAACAGCAGTATTCTCGAGGACACTTCCTTTGCCGAACTCGACAAGGTTGTCAGATTTCTAAAGGAAAATCCGCTTGTGAGTATAGAGGTGAGAGGCCATACAAATGGATTATGCGGTGATGATTATTGCAACAGCTTATCACTCAAACGGGCAATGGCCGTGGTAGATTATTTCGTTTCGCAGGGAATTTCAAGAGACCGGCTTAACTCAAAAGGTTTAGGAAAGACAATGCCGATTGCAGACAACAAAACGCAGGAAGGACGTATGCGCAACCAGCGTGTTGAATTTATGATAACAAAAGTGAAATAACAGCTTTTATACAGGCCACATCCAGCCGAAGCGGTCTTCTTTCAACCCTTTCCTGATCTCCCATAGTTCCTGTTTCAGAAAAGCAGATATTTTTCGTGTATCAACAGGTGGCAATTCATAATCGGCACCTTTGTAACCGATTGTTCCGATCGGAGCAATGGTGGCAGCAGTTCCGGTTCCAAAAGCATCTACCAGAATGCCGGTTTTATGAGCGGCAAGTAATTCTTCAATGGTAACGTCCCGTATCTCCAATTTATAACCGGCTTCCCTCAATAATTCAATACACGAATCTCTCGTAATACCTTCGAGTATTGTTCCTTCTTCAGTGGGAATTGTAATTACAGTATCTCCTATCTGCACAAAAACATTCATGGTTCCGATTTCCTGCAGCTTGTTTTTAGTAATTCCGTCAATCCACAACATCTGATCATAACCCTTTTCACGAATTTCTTTGAGTGGCATCATGGTGGCGGCATAATTTCCAGCGGCTTTCACGCCTCCTGTTCCGCCTGGAAAAGCCCTGAAAAATTCAGTTTGCATATAAACCCGCACAGGCTTTTGATAATATTTTGCAACCGGGCAGCAAAAAATCACGAGTTTGAATGTATCCGAAGGTTTAATTCCAACATAATCATCTGTTGCGAAAATGAACGGCCTGATATACAATGAACCGTCGTCGGTATCAGGGATCCAGTTTGTTTCTATGCGCACTAGATTTAAAACCGCTTCAATGAAAATATCTTCAGGCACTTCCGGAATCGCCATACGCCTGCAGGATTTATTCAATCTTTGCAAATTCGCATCGGGCCTGAACAATCTCGCCTGCCCTTTCTGATCCTTAAATGCTTTCATTCCTTCAAATACAGCCTGGCCATAATGCAGTGCGGAGGTTGCAGGATGCAATTGGAGCGTTGTAAGAGGCTTTATCGCACAGTCCGTCCACTTGCCGTCGCGGTAATTTGCCTCGAACATATGGTCTGTGAATACTTTCCCAAAAGGAAGATTGTCAACATCCATACTGCTCACTGCAGAAACCGGCGTTAACTGAATATCAATTTCTACTGTGTTGCTGATTGTCTCTTTCATTTGTTAATAATTCAGATAAATAAAAAAATGGTTTCCCTAAATTTAGCCTGCAATTTAAAGAATTAGAATGGCGAACAAATACGATTTTTTGCAAGCAAGCCTGAATGAAACGATATATCACATTCCTGATGGTGTAAAATTAAGTATTACCTCAAACAATTTCAATCAGGTTGAAGCGGGAAAACCTGCGATTGAAAACCTCATACTTTACAATCCTGCATCCGGTGAAGATCTCAGCAATGAATTCCGCCAAACACTCGATAAAATTATTTCGGTTATTCCCGATCATTCCTCCAATTCACATCAACTCAATTTTCTGCATTTAAAAAAGGCTGATTTTCAAACGATGCATAAAAGTTTCGGATTTAAAACACTGCTTTGTTTCGGAATCAGACCGGCTGAGATCGGAATTCATGTGAGCTATGCGTATTACCAGTCAATCCTGGTAAATGGTATTACACTTCTTTTTTCAGAAGCAATTGAAAAACTGGATAAAGGGAAAAAACTTGCCTTGTGGAACAGCCTGCAAAAAATGTACGGACTGAAATGAAAGATGGAACTCGTATTTGCCACCAATAACCGGAATAAAATAAAGGAAGTGAAAGAACTGCTCCCGGCGAGCTTGCTTATTCTCAGTCTGCAAGACATCGGTTGCGTTGAAGAATTACCTGAAACACATGCTACGATTGAAGAAAATTCACTCGAAAAAGCCGTTTATGTGCATGAAAAATATGGTTATGATTGTTTTGCAGAAGATTCCGGACTGGAAGTGGCTGCATTAGATGGAGAACCGGGTGTTGATTCTGCGCATTATTCCGGTTCGCGGGATGCAAATGCGAATATCCGATTATTGCTTTTAAACATGCGGAGTGAAACAAACAGGAATGCTAAATTCAAAACAGTATTCACGCTTATCTATGCCGGGCAGATTAACCAATTTGTAGGAATTGTGACGGGTCATATTTCTGACAAACCGAAAGGTACGGAAGGATTCGGCTACGACCCTGTGTTTATCCCTGATGGCTACGAATTCACATACGCACAAATGGATCCCGTACTAAAATCTGCCATTAGCCACAGAGCGAAAGCCTTCAATTTGCTGACCGACTATTTAAAACAATATTTTTGATTTTTTAATTAATTTTCTAACTTACGACCCGAATACAATTTCGCCACGTTAATAATTACAGATGAGACATTTTAAACTGCCAAGCACACTCACGGATGAAACGCTGATACAGCAATCTGCTTCGGGTGACCGCCGATCCCAGAAATTGCTTTACGACAGATATGCATCAAAAATGTTTGGCGTTTGCCTGCGTTATGCACAAGACTATCAGAATGCCGAGGATATTCTACAGGAAGGATTTGTGAAAGCATTCCGCAATATGGAAAAATTCAGGTTCGAGGGCTCATTTGAAGGCTGGCTGAGAAGAATTATGGTGAATACTGCCATCGAAATGCATCGGCGCAAAAATCATTTATATCCTTTAGTAGAAGTTGAGAATACAGATATTGAACTGGTAGAAGAAAATGCAGTAAATATGCTTGCTGCCGACGATTTAATGACTATGATCGCTAGTTTATCACCCGGGTACCGCACTGTTTTCAATTTATACGCAATTGAAGGTTATTCACATAAAGAAATAGCGGAGCAACTAAACATCAGTGAAGGTACGTCTAAGAGTCAGTTAGCACGGGCAAGATATATCCTTATGGATATGGTTGAACAAAGAACCGGCTTGAAACGAAAAGCAAGTGGAGAATAAAAACCACATAGATCAACTGTTTAAAGGGGCCCTCAAAAATTTCGAATCACGTCCTGATAGTGATATCTGGGACAGAATTGAATCGAAACTCAATCAGACCGAAGCTCCTGTCTCCCGCATAAAATACACAAACTATGCGGCGGCGGCATTTGTATTTCTTACCCTTTGCTTAATTTCCGTTCCACTTACCAGAAACCCTTTATTCAATTCAAATGCATTTGCGTTTGAATCAACCACAGAGAATTCCATTTCTAACAGGATCAGTAATGAAATAATTGCAGACAATACCGTTTTTGAAGCATCTGCAACCGAAATTCATGATCCGGCACCTGCAGCCCAAAACAGAGATCAGGCTTCTCCGGAACAATTACTTCAACCAATTGCACTCGGCGAGTTCCCCGAAAATATTTCCGGTGATTTTATATTCGTAGAAGAAGAAGATCAAAACGATGCCGCTGCAACAAATGAAAAAACAGAACGGATTTTTAATAATGATATCCCTGTCAGTGCATTCGGAAAAAATCAACTTCCTGCCAGAAGCGATTTTGAAGTGGAAGATCGCAATATCGATGCAAGTAAATTGAAAATTGACCTGAAGGGAATGTATGTGAGCGCTGCTGCAAGTTATAATCAGACTTCTTTAATTGAATATGGAAGTATTTTCCGTGGCGAAAGGCCAATTCAGCCTTCGCTAAAATTCGGAACATCGAAAGGACTTGCATTAGGTTATACGTTCAGCAATAAATTCGGATTGCAGGCAGATTATATTTATAATTCAGTACAAGGTCAGAATTATGTCACTTCAGAAGATGAAGTGGTAACTGAAAAAACACTTGCTTTATATTATGATCAGGTTTCACTGTCTGCAAAATTCAAACAAGCCCGCATGTCTGATCTTACCGGTCATCCGATCGTTATCAATTATATCGCAGGCTTGCAATACGGTATGCTGAAGCAATACCGGTTGCCGCAGGAAAAACGCTGGGAAGAAGAAGAAGACCTGTTTAAAAATGAAGAATATTCGATCGTACTCGGCTTGGATTATGATTTGTATCTCCAGAAAAATTTATTTCTTTCACTCGGTGCACACGGAAGTTTAAGCACCGATATCTCTGCACACGAAGCTCCGCTTGATGATTATGCAAAAAGAAATTTTGTATTTGGCGTTCGCGGTGCAATTAATTATGTGTTCAGATAATTCAACAAACTTCTCTTTACATTACGGAAATTTGTGCTGTTTGATTTATGAGGAAAAAGACGTGTTTACAATGGATCATTTTATTGACTGCAATATGTTTTGCATGCAACAGCAGGGCTGCCATCGTTGAGGGAATTGTTTATGATGAAAGCGGCACACCCCTTCCCTATTGCAATATTTATCTGAAAGGAACTACAAACGGATGTGCCAGCAATGAAAATGGTTATTTCAATTTAACCGTTGAACCCGGCAATTCAATTTTAATATTTCAATATATCGGTTTCAAAAAAAAAGAAGTACCCATTGAAGTACATAACGATGCAATTCATCTGACTATTTATCTTGAACGTGACCTTACCGAATTGGAGGAGGTTGTGATCAAATCAGACAGAGAAGACCCCGCTTATGAAATTATCAGAAATGCCATTGCACGCAGGGAAGAACACCTGAAGGAAATAAACGCATTCAGCTGTGAAGTGTATATGAAGGGAATGCAGAAATTAATTGATGCGCCCGATAAAATTCTTGGTGTTGAATTAAAAACAATTCTTGATCTCGATTCAAACAATGCGGGCATCGTTTATCTCTCCGAATCCGTATCACAGTTTCATTATGCATATCCTGACAAAACCAAAGAAATAATGGTTGCTTCAAAAGTAAGCGGCAGCACTGATCAGTTCAGCTGGAACGATGCCAGAGGAATACAAATCAGTTTTTATGAAAATATTGTTGAACCCGGCGGATTAACACAACGCGGGTTTGTTTCACCCATAGCATCCAATGCATTGTTTTTTTATGATTATAAATTACTCGGCAGTTTTATTGAAGATGGTGTATTTATCAATAAAATCGAAATCATCCCGAAAAGAAATTCTGATCCCGTTTTCTCAGGTTTGATTTATATCAAAGAGAATGATTTCAGGATTTACAGCGCAGAATTATTCACAACAAAATCGCAGGGGCTTGAATTTATAGATACGCTGCATATTTCTCAGGAATTCATTAAACTAACAGACGACAGATGGGTTGTGCTTTCAACGAAATTCAATTTTAATTATTCTTTTCTTGGTATTCAGGGCATTGGGTTTTTTAATGCCTTTTATAAAAACTATAATTTGGATCCGCAATTTTCAGAGCGCTTTTTTGATGCTGAAGTTTCAAAAATTGAAGAAGGCTCAAATAAACGTGATTCTGTTTACTGGTCCGACATCAGGCCGATACCGCTCACAACCGAAGAAGTAAATGATTACCATACAAAAGACTCATTGCAGATCATAAAAGAAACTCCCGCCTATCAGGATTCAATGGATCATGTTTTCAACCGTTTTTCTTTTGGTGATCTGATCGCAGGATATAATTACAGAAATACTGCCCATGCAATTACATTGAACACTACATCCCTGCCTGAATTTTTACAATATAATACAGTGGAAGGCTGGCTGCTGAACCCGTCGGTTACCTACACAAAAAAATATAAAAACAATAATACGTTTTCATTCAGGCCAGATTTCCGTTATAGTTTTACAACAAGGCGTTTGCGTTCCTATTTTGCAGCAAGAGTGGTGTATGATCCGATTGCATCTGCAAATATTACAATGAGTGGTGGTGTGAAAATGGCGCAATTCAATTACAAAGGAATCACACCTTTATCCAATTCTATATTTACACTTTTCAGGGAACGGAATTTCATGAAGATTTATGAAAAAACTTTTTTGTCGGGGTACCACGACCGTGAAATTGCAAACGGATTGTATTTACAAACAGGTTTTGAATATGCATCACGTAAACCACTTTCCAATTATACCCGGCTCAACCCGCTTGTAGATGTTGCCGAATGGAATTTCACAGCAAACAGCTATCCTTTTGCAGCTTCCGATAAAGATGTGATGCTGTCGGATAAATTTCACATCAATATACTCATGAGATTTACGCCCAAACAATTATATATGCGTACTCCCGATGAAAAATATATTCTTGATGCAAAATATCCGACGTTTAGTTTTATGTATCAAAAAAGTATTCCGGGTGTATTCAAAAGCAAGATCAACTCGGATTATACCGAACTCATTGTTCAGGATCAGATCAAATTGCATTTACAGGGTAATCTGACCTATGAAATCAGAAGCGGCATGTTTTTACAATCAGATTCGATAGAAATTCCTGATCAGATACATTTTTCCGGAAATGAAACCAATTTCAGCATCCTGCAACCCAATGCATTTTTTTTACTCCCTTATTATTATGCATCAGGTGATGACCCGTTTGTTGAGGGACATGTGCAATGGCATACAGAAGGTTTTCTGTTCAACAAATTACCGCTCTTCAAACAATTTAAACTGCAACCGGTATTTTCGGTAAACTACTTATACAATACGCAGGCAAAAAATTATCTTGAGTTTGCTGCCGGAATTGAACATATATTTAAATTTGCCAGGGTCGACTTTGCATTTACCCCTTACGATTTCAGCGATACATATGCCTATAATGTGAAATATAAATTCCTTCTGGGAATTGGTTTCTGAATATGATGAAGCAAATTGCAATTTTTATTTTTCTGATTTCCCTTTCAGCTTTTACTTCTGCACAAAACTGCAGAGATACTTCTACCGGCCTGATTCCGATCGCTGATTTAGGTGCGGAAAAATTTACGGGTTTCACAGGAGGAAAATATCCGGATGGTGAAAATGCGATCCCGTTTATACATTATGCAAAAGGTTTGCATGCCGCAACCGAAATAAAACCATTAAACGCATCGGGAATATCAGATGTAAACGGTAAAACCGGGTTTATGTTCCTTGGATTCAGCACTGCAGCAATGACGGCACGTTCATTTATTTCTATTTGTGCAAGTCAGAATGTAAACACTTCTCTTGAATTTGTGATTGGTGCACAAGGCGGAAGAGATATCAATTCAATGACAGATTCTTTATCTGATTATTGGGCAAATATGGATACTGCATTGGCGGATAAAAATCTCACCGCAAAACAAATTCAGATTATATGGATTTCAACAGGTGATATCCTGTCTTATCGTTTGCCCTTTCCGGAACAAAGTTATGTGCAGATCGAAAAATACAATGCCGTGCTTAAAAATATCCGCAAATATTTCCCAAATACGAAAATCGTATTTATTTCAGACAGGCCTTTTGCCGGATATATCGGAGGAGAAAACGGAGGCCCTGCAGAACTCGCAGAGCCAACCGCTTATTATACATCCTGGACAGTTAAATGGCTGATCGAAAAACAAATAAAAAATGAAGATGGATTTTCAACAAATGAAATTCCGTATATAGACTGGGGGCCGGCTTTATGGACAGATGGCATAAAGGGAAACAGTTCGGGTTATACATGGGCTTGTGATGATGCAGGAAAAGGCGGAATTCATCCGTCTTCAAAGGGTAGAATGAAAGAAGCTGCAATCTTGTATTTATTTTTCACACAACATCCTTACACAAAAGAAATATTTAAACCGCAAGATTAATCTGTTTGCAGGGAAGGCGGTTCATTCATCGCCCCTTGTATCTGAAAATATTTATAAAGCAAAATTCCTACTGCAACAACAATTACAAGGATGCACATCATCCTTACCACGCCGCCATTTCTTTTTTGCCAGTCTTTAAAACTTTCTGATCTCGTTCGGGGTGAATTAATTTTTCCTGCAGCAAATAACCAGATCGTAACTGCTGCAATTATAAACAGGCTCTCAAAAATCACCCATTGTTTGAATTCTTCCATACATTTATTTTTACCTGTAAAACATTCCAACCATCGTTGCACATAATAGAGTTGCAATTGTGCCTCCCAATAATGCCTTCACACCTAATTCGGTTAAATTTTTCCTTTGGTTTGGAGCGAGCTGACTGATCCCACCGATCTGGATTCCGATAGATGCAAAATTTGCAAAACCACTGAGTGCATATGTAACAATTAAAGTTGATTTCGGATCTGTGATCACATTATTTGCTTTCATCTCGGCAAATGTTTTATATGCATTAAACTCATTGATAATTGTTTTTTCACCGAGTAGCTGCCCGACCGACAGCATGTCGTGGACAGGTGCACCAATGAGCCAGGCAACAGGAGAAAAGACATAACCGAGAATCATCTGAATTGAAAGCGAATCGTAATTCGTATATGCTCTGATCAATGGATTTAATGTTGTAAGATCTCCCACCCATCCTAATATTCCGTTTGCAACCCAGATCAATGCGGTAAATGCAACAAGCATGGCACCGACATTCACAGCTAATTTTAATCCGTCTGTTGTTCCGAGTGAAATTGCGTCCAGTAAATTATCACCCAGTTTTTCATTTGTAATTTTTAATTCAGAGGAAAGGTCCTTCTGTGTTTGCGGAAATAAGGTCTTTGAACAAACAATTGCAGCAGGTGCACTCATAATACTTTGGCTAAGCATATGTAATGCAAAATATTGTTGCTGTACTACATCGCTTCCACCCAGCATACTCACATATGCAGCAAGTACGCTGCCGGCTGTATTTGCCATCCCGCCGATCATGATACATAAAACTTCCGACCTGTTTAATTTTTCCAGATAGGGCTTGATCATAAGCGGTGCTTCCGTTTGCCCTAAAAATATATTTGCAGACGTGGATAAACTTTCAGGTCCGCTGATATTTAATTTCCTTAATAATAATGCAAATAAATAAACGAGTTTCTGCAATACACCCAGATAATAAAGTAAAGATGAAATTGCAGCAAAGAAGATAATATTCGGTAATACCTGAATCGCAAAAACAAATCCCCAGTTGCCATCATAATTTGCAAGATTGCCGAATAAAAATTCAGTTCCTTTATGACTGAGGTTGATCATATTTACAAATGCATCGGAAACAGCCTGCAAAACAATTGCGAAAGAATCCTGCGGCAAAATATCCACCACCACTAAAAAACATAAAATAAAAACTGAAAGAATTGCCGCCCATTTTTTTGGAGATTTTTCCTTTGCTCTTAACTTAAATCCGATATATACAGTGAGAATAATTAATAATTGCGGCCAGAATAAAGAGATGCCGCTTATTGTAATATTCAATACACCTGCGGCAAACATAAATTGCGCATACATTCCGATGCCGACAAATTTCCAGTCAATTGCTTTGCGGTTTGTGCTGAACAAAAAACAAATGCTCAATAAAACCGTCATGCCGAGAATGCCCCGAAGAAAACTATCCATGTGTGCCGATTTGTTCCGGCGAATATAAGCAAAACAAGAATGAAGGAAACAATTACTTTAGTTGTTTCAGGATGCAAGGGTTTTCACGATTGTAAAACCACCCCAGGTGGCAGCAAGCCCGATAAAAACACTTGTGAGAATATAAACGATGCATAAGCCGATATGTCCGTCGCGGATGAGATTGAGGTTCTCAATTGAAAATGCGGAGAATGTGGTAAATCCGCCGCAGAATCCGGACACCAGGATCATTTTTGTCTGCCATGAAACAATACTTCCCTTTTCAATATATCCGTAAATAATTCCTATCAGGAAACAACCAATCAGGTTGATATATAACGTTGCGAATGGAAAGGGCCCGGGAAAGAATTTGAAAAATGCCTGGCCCAATAAATATCTGCATATCGTACCCAAAAACCCGGCGAGTCCGATCAGTAAGGCAATTTGCATTTGCTGAAATTAATTTGATTTGCGTTTCTCGATCTCGTCCCGCACCTTAGCGGCACCTTCATAATCTTCATGGTTCAGTAAATCACGCAGTCTGTCGTTGAGCTCCTTGATGGTGAGCTTTGTAAGATCATCGTCTCCTGTTAAAGCCGGAGCAGCTTCTACGGTTTCATCTTCCTCTTCTTCTTCCTCCGATTCTTCTTTTGTTTTAACAGGATCGCTGATTATGGTGCCTGCTGTTTCAAGAATGAATTCATATGTGAAAATCGGGCAGTTAAAACGCACTGCAAGTGCGAGGGCATCACTTGTCCTCGAGTCAATTTCAACCTCCTGCCCTTCTCTGTCGCAAATTAATTTTGAATAGAATATGCCGTCCTGCAAATTATCAATCAGGACCTCTTTTAAAGAAATATTAAAAACACTGAAAATATTCCTGATAAGATCGTGAGAAAGCGGCCGGTTAATTACCACTTTTTCTATGGCCACTGCAATCGCCTGTGCTTCAAATGCACCGATCACAATCGGTAATTTGCGTATGCCTCCCACTTCACTCAATAAAACCGCATAGCTCTGGGATTGTGTGATCGTATGCGACAATCCCGCTATTTCCAATTCGACTTTTCGCATCTTATGGCTAAGTTACTTTATTTGTATTATTAATTGATGACTTAAATTTTCCTCAATTTAAAATGATCAATCAGGATGCTTTTAATTTTTTCACTGCTTCCGTAATTCTTGGTAATACTTCAAAAGCATCGCCAACAATGCCGTAATCTGCTGCTTTAAAGAATGGCGCTTCGGGATCTTTATTAATCACAACGATCACTTTACTTTGATTCACACCTGCAAGATGCTGAATTGCGCCTGAAATTCCGATTGCGATGTATAAAGTCGGTTTTATTGTAATACCTGTTTGACCAACATGTTCGTGATGCGGTCGCCAGCCGATATCGGCAACCGGACGTGAACATGCGGTTGCTGCACCCAATGCATTAGCAAGATCTTCCACAATTCCCCAGTTTTCAGGCCCTTTTAAACCACGTCCTCCTGATACAACGATCTCGGCTTCCGGCAATGGAATATGTCCGCCGGATTCATCTTCAGTTGCGAGTATTTTATAATCAAAATCCGAATCATTTAATTCAACCGTCAGCGTTTCAACAGCCGCATTTTCTGATGATGGTTCTGCTTTATATGAGTTTTGATTTACCGTGATCACTTTTTTACCGGCCACGGGCATAAATTCAGTGAATGCTTTACCGGAGAACACCGTCTTTTTAATATTTCCTGAAGATTCTGGCAATGCAGATACGCCGGGCAATAAGGCAGCCTGCATGCGCACCGCTACACGTGGCGCTACCGTTTTACCTGCAGATGTATGTGCCATGATGATGGTATCGGCAGCTGTTTGTTCAGCTGCAGCACAAATCACTTTTGTATATGCTTTTGAATATAAACCGTCGAGTCTGGCATCTGTAATATGCAACACTTTTTTCACGCCGTAATTACCCAGTTTTCCGAGTTCTGCCTGGTCGGCCGTTCCCATCACCACAGCAACACAATCGCCAAGCTTTGCACCATACGCTGCAACTTCAAATGAGGTCTTTTTTAATTTCCCTTTTGCTGTTTCGGCAAAAACTAAAATCATGCTCTTTGTTTTAAATTGTTATGTATTTATAAATTCAGTAGATCAAATCACTTTCGCTTCATTATGCAGTAAGTCCACCAGCATTTCCGGATTATCAACCGGAATTAATTTTACATTTCCTTTTTCAGGCGGCAATGTGAATGCGATCATTTTTGCTTTCACTTCAGTTATTGCCGGACTGATAATTTTAACCGGTTTTGTTTTGGATGCGAGAATTCCACGCATATTCGGAATTCTGGCTTCCGCCATTCCTTTCTGCGCACTTACAACACAGGGCATTGCAACGAGCACAGTTTCCTTCATCCCTTCGATCTCACGTTCAATTTTCAGATTGCTGCCATCTGCATCCAGTTTTGAAGCAAGCGATACATAAGGCAGGTTAAGTAATTCTGCCAGCATACCACCCACAACACCACCGTTGTAATCAATTGTTTCTTTACCAGCCAAAATCAAATCGAAATTTTCGGATTTCGCATAGCTTGCAATTTCAGCAGCCACCTGAAAAGCATCCTGAGGATCGGCGTCAACCCGTACTGCATCATCGGCACCAAGTGCCAGTGCTTTTCTGATGATTTGTTCATTATCGGCCTTACCAACATTTATAATGGTAACGGTACCTCCCAATGCTTCTTTCAGTTCAAGCGCCCGCACCAATGCATACCATTCATCGTAAGGATTAATAATAAACTGCACACCGGCTTCATTGAACTTTGTATTGTTTTCAGTAAAGGCAATTTTTGTTGTAGTATCAGGCGCTTTACTAATGCAAACAAGAATCTTCATAATTTTTTGGAAATTTGATTTTTATTTGAACTGCACAATGCAAATCAGAGCTGTGCAGCAGGTGCGCAAAGATAAAGTTTAAAAGCTGAAGTATGGAAAGGTTAGAACAATTGAAAGCATTTTTAGAAGAAAATCCCGGGGATTCATTTTTACAATATGCAATTGCTCTTGAACATATTAAAAAAGGCGAACTGGAGAAGGGATTGAGTTATTTTAGCGGGCTCGTAAAAAATGATCCGGAATATGTCGGCACATATTACCATCTTGCAAAATTATATTTACAACTCGGCAGAAAAGAAGAAGCAGAAACCTGTTATAAAAACGGAATTCAGATTGCAACAAAAATAAATGATGCCCATGCCCTGAGTGAATTAAGAAATGCTTATACAAATTTACAATTGGGAATTACAGAAGAGGATTAACAGTTGACTGTAATCACCACTGTTTATCAAAATAAATTATAACCATTACAAAAAAATCATCACGGGTTGCAATTTTATGCTATACAAGAAACCAACAAAATGACACCTGCTACCCTCTTATCAGAATTTAAAAATTTTATCAGGCAGGAAAATCTTTTCCATCCTGCAGAAAACATTTTACTTGCGGTAAGCGGGGGGATCGATTCGGTGGTAATGGCAGATTTATTTTTAAAGGCGGAATTGAAATTCGGAATTGCACATTGCAATTTTCAGTTGCGGGGAGATGATTCGGATGCCGATGCATTATTTGTTAAAACACTTGCAGAGAATTCCGGAATTGCATTTTACAGTCAAACATTTGAAACAATAACTTACAAAAAAGAAAATAAATTATCGCTCGAAGAAGCTGCAAGGGAATTGCGGTATAAGTGGCTCGAAGAGATACGGTCTGTTTTTAATTATTCTGCAATTGCAACGGCGCATCATCTCAACGATTCTGTTGAAACAGTTTTATTAAACCTGACAAAAGGCACAGGAATAAAAGGGTTGACAGGCATCCCGAAAAAGAACGGAAAAATAATCAGGCCATTGTTGTTTGCAACAAGAGAAGAGATTGAACAATACGCAAATGAACATCAAATTGCATTCCGCACCGACAGCACAAATTTTGAAAATGATTTTGCACGAAATAAGATCAGGAATTTAATCATCCCTGTTTTAAAAACAATTAATCCATCTCTTGAACAAACATTTCAGAAAACCCTGCACAATATTGCGGATACTGAAATTATTTACAGGGAACAAATCATTAATAAATTAAAAAAATTGGTTACAGCTGAAGGTTTTCAGCAATCCATATCAATAGCGGCCCTATTGCAATTAAGGGCCTGCGAAACATACCTGTTTGAATTTCTCTATCCTTTTGGATTTCATGCAGACCAGATACACCAGATCATGGCGAGTTTGCATCATCCCGGAAAAGTATTTTACAGTGCAACACATCGTGTGATCATCGACCGCAAAAAATTAATCCTTTGCACGGTTGAAAATGAGACCGACTCCATGCAGCTCATTCCAGCTGAAAAGAAAACCGTCAGGTTCGCGGGTCGAAAACTTGATCTGCAAATAAATACATACAGGAAAGAAATGCATTTCAATCCGGACGGATCAATTGCTTATTTTGATGCTGATAAAATTACATATCCGCTTATTTTACGCAAATGGAAAAAAGGTGATTATTTTTATCCATGGGGCCTGACTAAAAAAAATTCCGATAAACCCGGAAAGAAAAAAATTTCTGATTTATTCAACGACCTGAAATATAATCTCATCGAAAAAGAAAATACATGGGTATTATTAAGCGGTGATATGATCATCTGGGTTGTTGGTGTTCGGCAGGATTCAAGGCTTGGCGTAAATGCATCAACCACAAACCTCCTTAAAATAAAAATGCTCCCATAACGGGAGCATTTAACTTGCTTGACTGAACCTTTATTTTGTTATAATTAATTTACTTGATTCACTTCTTGTTCCATCAGAGATCATCATTACATAAATACCTTCACTCAATTCAGGTAGCGCAATTTCATAATTTCCGATACCGGCATTTGCATTAAATATATTTGAAAATATTTCTTTCCCTGTAATATCGAGCAATTGAATAGTGCCATTAAATGCATGGCCTGTTTCAAAACGGATATTTAATGTTTGCCCTGCTTTTACAGGATTTGGATGGATCGCAAATGTGCCGAGTAAAGCATTTTCTTCAATTCCGGAAAATACTGCAGCAGTTGTAAATGAATATCCATTTGTATATGCTTCGCATGTATTCATTGGTGCCAGCGGTTTAACTCTCCAGTAATATATTTTATCCAGGTCGAGGTCATGTGCAACGCCGAAAGTATCGGTAGTTAAAATATCAATTGCAATTGCAGTAAATCCGGGGCTGTAGGAAATCTGTAAATCATATTGTGTTGCGCCCGGAGCACTTGTCCATTTAAATACTGCATAATTCGGTGCAATATCCGTAGCATCGTCGAGAGGTTCAAGTAATACCGGTGTGGAAGTAACATCTGCATAAACCGGATCCGGATAATCGAGTAAATCATTTCTTGGCCCGAGTAAATTAGCAACCATCGCATCCATTTGTTCATTTGAAAAACGGCTGGTGCATTCATCATTCGAGTACGACATATATAAAGAACCATCTGATAAAAATGATTCACCATGCGGATCCACCTGCGTAGGTCCGGGGCAGTTCCATCGATAATTCAGATAATCGGGTGGTGTATCGCAAAATCCATCAGCTGCTGAATTGCAATTTGCACCGTTCACCCATTCCTGGTCGTCAAAATCGGGGGTTCCACCCTCCCATCCGTAAAATGTATGTGGTAAAGAAAAGAAATGGCCGAGTTCATGAGCAATGGTTGTTCCGTCTGGCATCGCACATGATTTCGCAACGGCAACTCCGTTATCACCCGGGCTGAAATAACCGCAATTCCCCGCGGGATCTGCAACGAAATAAATATTGACCAGATCGTTCACATTATTTTCCTGCATCATATCACTTCCATCAAACCAGTCATGCTCGTAATAATCAGTTTCATTTATATAATCAAGATCGCCGTAGATATAAAAGTAAAAACCAGTTTCTGCGTAGCGCTCATTTAATTCGCAGATTGCTGTATAGAGATAAGAAAGACTGTAATATCCGGAGCCTTCGTCTGTTCCTACAATATGCACTTTCAACGGAACATTATAAGTTGTTCCTGAGCGCATTTCGCCTTCTGTTGCAGTATAATTTGCCTGGAAATTGCGTAACCAGACGAGATCGGTTTCGGTGAGGTTTGTCCCGCAATAATTTGTTTGCGCCTGCAAGCCTGAAATAGCACTTAAAATAAGGAGTAAAAAAGCGAATTTCTTCATTGATGTGTAATTGTTGTGTAAAGGTAAAAAATGATTGCCGATTTCACTTCTGCAAACCTTGTGCGTAACTGTTTAGTTCTATGATTTTAAATAACTTTGCGCCGAAATATTACAAAACTATGAGTAAAGTAACAGTTGTAGGAGCCGGAAATGTTGGTTCAACAGTGGCGAACGTACTTGCCCACCGCGATTTTTTAAAAGAGATCATTTTATTGGATATCAAAGAAGGTACTGCAGAGGGTAAAAGCCTTGATACATGGCAGCAGGCACCGATTGATAATTACAGCACCAGAGTAACCGGTGTAACGAATGATTATTCAAAAACCGCGGGATCGGATGTGGTTGTGATTACATCCGGCCTGCCGAGAAAACCGGGTATGAGCCGCGATGACCTGATCAGTGTGAATGCCGGTATTGTAAAATCAGTTACCGAGCAGGTGATTAAATTTTCCCCAAACTGTATCATTATTGTCGTTTCGAACCCACTGGATGTAATGACTTATTGTGCTTACCTGACTGCTAAAAAAGATGCGCATAAAGTATTCGGTATGGCGGGGATTTTAGATACCGCACGTTACCGTGCATTTTTAGCGGATGAACTCAATTGTTCTCCAAAAGATATACAGGCGATATTAATGGGTGGCCACGGCGACACAATGGTTCCGCTGCCGCGTTATACAACTGTTGCCGGAATTCCTGTAACAGAAATGATCAGTGAGGAGAAATTAAATGCGATTGTGCAAAGAACGAAAGTGGGCGGTGGTGAGATCGTGAATTTACTCGGCACCTCGGCATGGTATGCACCGGGCGCAGCAGCTGCACAAATGGTTGAAGCGATCATTAAAGATGAAAACCGGATTTTCCCATGTTGTGCTTTATTAAATGGAGAATACGGATTGCATAATATTTATCTCGGTGTTCCGGTTAAACTCGGGAAAAACGGAATTGAACAGATCATTGAACTGCAATTGAATGATGCTGAAAAAGCATTGCTCAATTCATCGGCTACAGCTGTAAAAGAAGTAATGGAAGTGCTCGATAAAATGAATGCAGCCGTTTCCTGATTCATAATTGATTTTTTAAAACCGCAAAGTCCTGCAAATAAATTGCTGATCTTTGCGGTTCTTTTTTTAATTCTTGTGCAGATGGTTTACGCTCCGCTTATCATAAAAAAAATTCCGCCGAAAGGGTATCATATTTTTACCGATGGAAAAATTATGGGAAAACCGATTCGCTTTTTAATTGACACGGGAGCCAGTAAAAGTGTGGTGGATAAAAATTTTGCGGAAACATATTTTACAACTTCCATTATTACAAAAACAGATCATCAAACCACCGGGCTTGGTACAAATATTCCGAACAGTAATTTCATCAGGTTGCGCCGGATAAAAATACATGAAAAGAAAATTCGTTCAATGCAATTTGCATTACTTGATCTGAATATTGTAAATGATGCATATGCACTTGCAGGCTTGGGAAAAGTAGAAGCAATAATCGGCGGAGATATTTTAAAAAAATATAATTGCTGTATTGATTATAAAAATGCGGTTTTGCTTTTTCCTTAGCATGCATTTTTATCAAATCAAAATAAAAATCTATCAAAAATGCAATCTGAAAAAATCGTACTTACATCCGATATCATCATTGCGTATGGAGGAAAAATTGTTCTTGTGAAAAGAAACAATCCGCCATACAAGGGATTATGGGCACTACCGGGCGGTATGATGGATCCGGGCGAAACTATTGAAACAACTGCGATTCGCGAAGCGGAAGAAGAAACAGGATTAAAAATAGAACTGCTGGAACTGATTGGGATTTACAGCAAACCCGGTCGTGATGCAAGAGGAAGATATATCTCTGTATTGTATGCTGCAAAATCAATTGGCGGAAAATTACATGCAGGATCGGACGCAGGAGAAATTAAATTAATTCAACCGGAAGATGAAATACAACTTGCATTTGATCACAATCAAATGCTTGCCGATTATCTGAAGAAAATGAGAGAATAATAACTTTCGAAATTACTTCAATACATTATTTCTTTTATTACCGCATCAACAAAACAAGAGATGTTTTTGTAAACGGCTCACCGAATCCGTCGATCGCATGAATTACAACAACATAATTTCCAATTTCCTGTTCGAGTGATTTGAATGTGCCGTCCCATCCTTTTGCATCGTCGGTTGTTTCATATAATAATTCACCCCATCTGCTGTAAATTTCAAAACCTGTAATATCTCCTATACCGATCAGCACCGGATGGTATGTATCATTTAATCCGTCGCCATTTGGTGTAAATGCGGTGGGTGAAGCAACAATTGTTTGTGCAAGTACAAATACAACTACGGAATCAATATTTTCACAACCATTTATATCTGTTCCGACAACATAGTATGTGGTGGTATCTTCAGGAAATGCATTTGTAGTTTGTGCTAAAGGATCTGTGAGAAAATCAACAGGTGTCCAGGAATAAGAAACTCCCCCTGTTGCAGATAATTCTGCAAATCCACCCTCCGCCATATATTGATCCTCTCCTGCATCGATGATCGGGTCTTCATATAAGAACACACTTACTTCATCGGTGTCCGAACATCCCAGATCATTTTTCACAATGAGCTGATAAAACATATCGGTGAGTGGTGCCTGCACCAATGGTGTCTGAATGAAAGGGTCACTGAGATAAACCGGTGGAGACCAGGAATAATATGTTCCACCGCCGGCAGCTAATAAAATTGCCGTATCACCGCGGCATAAACTTACATCTGGCCCTGCATCTGCAAATCCGGCCAGATTGTAAACTTCAACAGTAATTGTTCTGGTAATAACGGCACATTCTCCGACGCCTGTAACAATATATGTTGTAGTAGAGTCGGGAAATGCTGTTACAATAACACCGGTATCGGTACTCAAACCTTCAGACGGTGTCCAGGTCCATTCATAATCTTCGCCGTATAAAATTTCAAGCGTAACACTATCCCCTTTGCATAATTGTACTGTTCCGGTTGTATCCACCAAAACCGAATCTGCAAGTACGCCTACCGATCCTAAATATGTTGCAAGTAGTGCTTCATCCAGATCCTGTTCATCGAGAATATAAGCGAATGAAACAGTTTCACACCCGCCGGCAGGAATATCAACTTTAAATGAAATTTGCGTGGCACAATCGCAGAATGTTGAACCAGCAGCTGTATACGGAAATGTTCCGTTCCAGGAATCATCCGGATATCCATCGGTAGTAAAAAATGCACCCCAGCTTACACGTGCATTGGGATCGATTGCACCCATGCCGAGGAAACATCCGCAAGCAGAGCCGATTGATGTTACAAGTGCTGTATCACCAATTGCTCCTCCCGGAAAAACAATATCATTCGTTGTTGTAAACACACCGCACCCGGGCTGTGGCTGGTCCTGATCCGGATCCACATTGCGCATATAATATACATCCGTCAGATCGGTAGCTCCCGTATTGCACATTTCAATATTCGTGAGAAAATACAAAGCACCATCAGGGAAAATTGTTGTTTGCGTAATGTCAAGGTCTATTGAGGATATCGTTCCTTCCCATGTTGCCGATTTATATCCGCCTGAATCCGTATAACCTGTTATTCCACCGGGAATATTGTAGCTGTTACAACCCACATCCGTGTTCACCCACCTGCTTCCGCCATGTTGCACAGCCCATCCTTCAACCGGTGATCCGGGAACAAAATAATCACCGCAATAGTCGGGTTCACCGGGCGAACCAACATCCCATCCGTCTTTTTCATGATCCGCAACGAAACCGAGTACATTTCCACCAGCCGCCCATGAATATACATTATCGTGATATGGACCGAATGGACCTGCCGCCGGAGGAGTGCTGTTTGTTCCGTACACGCCACATTGTGAAACACCAACTTCAATATAGCAACCCTGCAGGAAAACATCGTCGCCGATAATTTGTGTGTGCAGTGAAGTTTGCCATAAGAACAGCAAAACAAAACTGATTTTTTGAATGATTTTCATATCATGAAATATGGGATAAGGTGAATGTGTTTGATGTATTGCGTAATAAATTTAATGAGGAAAAATTATAGCGCAGGGAATAAACAGAAAACGATATTGCAGAGGTCAGGCACGGGGTTAGAAACGAAAAATTGCGAATGAATAAATTATCGCCTTTCATTTTTAAATTGAAATCTGTGCTATGTAAAGATAATAAAAAAGAAATCTTAAAATCCAAACTTATCTCCACAATTAAAACGCCGCTTAAAGTATGGATTGAAGCAGGATGAGGGAGGAATTCAAATGTAACTTATGTAATTAAAAAGGACCGCATGAAAACTAATTTTCGTGCGGTCCTTTTAATATCTGAATCGTATTTACCGGAGCAATGCGAGTGTCAGCGTTTTGGTGATCGGTTCACCGTAAGTGTTCTCACCGGTTATATAAACGATATAAGTACCAACTTCCTGTGGTATACTGTTGAAAGTACCATCCCATCCTTTCAGCAAATCGTTGCCACTGTAAAGCAGAGCGCCCCAGCGGTTATAAATTGTATACCCGGTTATTTCTCCCATTCCAATAAATATGGGTTTATAAAAATCATTTAGCCCGTCACCGTTTGGTGTAAATGCATTTGGCGATAAAATATCCATATCCTCCAAAACAAACACAACCATTGAATCAATATTTTCACAACCATTTACATCGGTACCTGTAACGTAATACATGATGGTGTCTTCAGCAAATGTTGTCGGGTTATATACATTCGGATCGGATAACCAGGTATCAGGAGTCCACACATAACTTGTTCCGCCCGAGGCACCCAAAACAGTAAATCCACCGAGCATCATAATTTCATCTTCTCCTGCATCAATTACGGGATCGGGGTATAAGGTGACTGCAACATCATCGGTATCGGAACAACCATTTACGTCATAAACAATCAACTGATAAAACATATTCGTGAGTGGTGCCTGAACCAACGGGTCTTCGGCAACAACATCATTTAAATAAGATGGTGGCGACCATGCATATGTAGCTCCTCCGCTTCCATCGAGCTGAATGGTATCTCCGCGGCAGACCGACATATCAGGGCCTGCATTTGCAACCGGATCAACAGGAACAACGATCGTAATTGGTTGTATAATTGTGTCGCAGGTTGCATATCCGGTAGCGATATAGGTTGTCGTCGAATCCGGGAATGCAAATACAACCGAACCGGTATCTACATCAAGGCCAGCAGATGGCGACCATGTCCATTCATAATTATCTCCGCCGAATATTTCAAGTTTGATCGTATCGTTGCTGCATTTCAGAGCAAATGTTGAATCTGTAATATCAACTGTATCTGCGTAAATTGAATAATCTCCTGTTGCTGCCAAAGCTTCGCTCAGATCATCGAGATCGAGAATATAAGCAAATACGATATCCTCACAGTCACCTGGAAGAATCTCCGGTATTTTAAAGGTGATTTGAGTGGCAAGATCGGCAGTTGAAGTTCCGGAAGTTGAATAACCGCCTGTTCCCGACCAAGCCTGTGCAGGTGTTCCGTCAGTAGTACTGAAATTACCACGGCTTACCCGGGCCATCGAATCGATTGCGCCCATTCCGAGAAAACATTCATAAGTAAGGCCTTCTGAGGTAACAACTGCTTCGCAATCTGCAGGTGGTTGCGATTCTATCACATTATATGTTGTAAAATCCCCGCTCCAGGGTTGATCCTGATCAGGGTCAACATTTCTTTTGTAGTATACATTTGTAAGTGCAGTTCCTCCATTATTACAAATCGTAACGAATGTGAGGAAATACAATTTATCTTCAGGCAATTCTGTAACCTGGGTTACATCTATATCATATGTTCCGCTTGTGATATTGCCTTCCCAGGTAGTTGAATATACACCGCCTGCATAAGAATATCCGGTTACCGAACCGGCTATTTCAAAAGGAAAACAAAATTGATCTGTATTTGTCCATACGTTTGCACCAACCTGGATTTCCCAACCTTCTACCGGTGAACCGGGAACAAAATAATCACCACAGTAATCCGGTGTTCCGATCGTCCATCCATCCATATCCGAGTCTGCAACGAAACCTAAACCGCCTTCGGTAGGATGATATCCGGCAGGTGGTAAAACCGGGGTTCCATAAGCTCCGCAGGTATTCACTCCCACTTCCACATATGTTCCGTGCAAATAACTGTTCGCTCCAACGATTTGTCCTCTTATAACTGATGAAGAGAATAAAGGGAGGAGAATAAGGAGAATGTGTATGCGCTTCATTAATTTATTGACAATTTGAAAAATTATAACATAAATATAATGGTATTCTTATTACCCGTGATTCTAAAAATCATTTTCATTGTTAATAATTCAAAAAAAAGGAATTTTTACCTGACAAGGATAAAATTACCCGGCACCATTTTTTTCTCATTCAGGGAAGTATGCGCATTTACCACAACCGTATACGTTCCGATTCCCTGTTCTTCATTTTCAATTTTACCATCCCATCCCTTTGAATCTGCTATTCCTTCATAAACCAATTCACCCCATCTGTTAAAGATCAGGTAATTTTCAAGTTCACCGCTGCCGGAATAAACAGGTTTCCAGTAATCATTGATACCATCTCCGTTAGGCGAAAATGCGGTTGGTATTCCGATCGTTAATTCGCCAATTACATTAACTGTTATTGTATCTATATCCGTACAACCGTTTTCATCCGTTCCGGTAACATAATAAGTTGTTGTATCTGCCGGATTCGCAATCGGGTTTGGAATATTAGTGGCACTTAATCCGACGGATGGAGTCCAGACATACGTTTCGGCTCCTTCCGCAAGCAACTGACAAGTTTCTCCCAGATATGAATCAATTGTAGGAGGAGTTGCTGTTACCGTAATATCTAATGTTGAGAATACACTTACCACAACATCTGATGTATTGATACAACCAAATTCATCCACTCCAGTTACCGTATAGGTTGTATTCTCATTTACCGTACAAACCGGATCAGGACAGTCGTCGCAACTTAAACCGGTAGAAGGGCTCCAGGTATATGTTTCAGCGCCTGTCGCTTCAAGCTGTATTTCGCCTTCAGGACAGAGGTCCATGTCATCACCGGCACTCACTTCAGGTAATGGCCTTACAAGAACCGAAACATCGTCGGTTGCAGGACAATTATAAATATCATAAGTTGTTAAGGTATAAGTATATGTGCCTGGTGAAGTTGGTGTTGCTTCAGGATTTTCGCAATCATCACAGTCGAGGAAATCGGATGGTTCCCAAACATATAAACTATCTCCTGCTCCACCATCACCATTCAGAAAAGCGATATCTCCCAAACATATAGCAGTATCGATTCCTGCATTTGCATATTCAAGCGTATCGATAATAATTGTAACTGTTCTGTAAACATCTCCGCAGGCAGCACCGGTACCAACAGCAGTGTAAGTTGTTGAAGTGTCGGGATAAACATAAACAGATGGTCCGTCTAAGGGATCAATTGCATAATCAGGTGACCAGGTCCAGGTATATTCATCAGCACCTATAATTTCAAGATGAATAGTATCGCCGGGGGCGCAAAGAGCAACGGTTCCTGTAGCGGAAATATCAACTCCATTTGCAAACACACCAACCGCCCCTGTTAAGGCTGCAAGAGCTTCGTCAAGGTCGTTTTGGTCAAGCACGTGTGCGAATTTTATTTCGGTACACTCGCCGGCAGGAATATCAACTTTGAACGTTATCTGATTACCAATATCATTTACCTGCGTACCCGTATTGAAGTAACCACCCGTTCCATTCCATGAATCTTCAGGTGTGGCATCATCTGTAAAGAATAAACCATAACTCACACGGGCTCTTGAATCAATCGCTCCCATCCCAAGGTAACATCCGCATGAAGCCCCAATTGACTGAACAAATGCGGTATCTCCGGAAAGCGGTGGTTGAGAAACTACTGTATTGATTGTCGTAAACGTTCCGCAGTTTGGTTGATCCTGATCCGGATCCACATTACGCATATAATAAAGATCAGTTATATCATCTGCACCTTCGTTACAAAGAGTTATTGAGGTTAGAAAGTATAAAGCGCCGTCAGGAAAAATTGTTTTTTGCTGCACGGTTACGTTGATATCTTCATCTATTTCTCCCTGCCATGTTGCGGTTTTAAAGCCGCCTAATTCTCCATAATCCACAATTTCTCCTTCGATATCTGCAGGAACAAAATCACCGTAACCTTCGCAGGGTACCATATGATTTGCCCAAACATCAGAACCGTGCTGTATGGCCCAACCTTCTTCAGGTGTTCCAGGTGTAAAATAATCGCCGCAAAAATCCGGCTGTCCGGCGCCGGTATTTGTATCCCATCCGTCTTCTTCATGATCGGCAACGAATCCAAGGCCAACAGCAACGTTTGCATGGTATTCACCATACGGACCAGTTGCAGGCACAGGTTCAACAGATCCATACACACCACATTCTGAAATTGCGAGTTCAATATAACAACCTTGTAAAAAAGCTGTTCCGCCTACCAACTGGGCATTGAGGTGCAACGCACAGCAAAGAAAAAGTGTGATGGGAATGACCAGACGAAATATACGCATGCGTTCTATTTTTTATCTCACTAATATAAAATTACCAGGTATCAATTTGTCTTCGTTCTTCGTAGTATGCGCCTGAATCACCACTGTAAATGTGCCGATTCCTTGAGGTTCATTTTTAACTGTTCCGTCCCAACCTTTAGACGTAGCATTTCCTTCATAAACCAGTTCTCCCCAACGATTATAGATCAGGTAACTATCTAAAAATCCGCTACCTGAATATTCAGGAGCCCAATAATCGTTGATTCCATCTCCGTTTGGAGAAAATGCAGTAGGTAAACCAATGACAAGCTCCCCGATTACATTCACGGTGATCGTGTCAATATCGATACAACCGTTTTCATCAATACCTGTCACGTAATAAGTCATGGTATCAGTCGGGTTCGCGATCGGATTTGGAATATCAGTTGCGCTCAATCCAATGGATGGTGTCCAGAGATAGGATTCTGCACCTGTAGCTTCAAGCTGACATGTCTGACCCTGATAAACATCAATTGTTCCCGGATCTGCAGTTACGGTGATATCGAGTGTTGAGAAAACGCTGATATTTATTTCAGCCGTATTTACGCAACCGTTCTCATCTGTCCCGGTTACGGTATAAGTTGTATTATCATCAACTGTACAAACAGGATCAGGACAATCGTCGCAGCTCAAACCTGTTGAAGGAGACCATGAATAGTCCACCGCACCTGAAGCTTCAAGTTGAATATCTCCTTCCGGACATAAATTTTCATCCGGGCCTGCATCAATAATGGGCAATGGGTTCACGGTAAGAGTCATCTCATCTGTATCTGGACAACCGTGTTGTGATATAGCTGTTAATGTATAAGTTGTTGTTTCTGTAGGTTCTGCACCGGTTTCTGGATTAGAAGGATCGGCAAGGCCCGTTGAAGGACTCCATAAATATGTATATCCACCCGAACCTTCAAGATTTGTTGAACTTCCAATACAGATTGCCTGATCATCCCCGGCATTTGCAGTTATATCACCTTCATAAACAATTGTGAGCTTGCGGTATAACGTGCCGCAAAAACCACCAACTCCTTGCATTGTTACTGAACTGATCGATTCGGAAGGTGTGAATACTGCAGATGAATCCGCTGAAATTCCTGTTCCGCCTTCAAATGTCCAGGTCCAGTCGTAAGAAGAACCACCGGCTATATCGATATCTACAGCATCGAAGTTACAAACGTATAAAGTATCATCAGCCGGAGCCGGTTCACCGTTTACAAGTACATCAACAGGTAAAGTAGCTTCCAATGCATCAATGAGGTCATCAATATTCAGGATATATGCAAATGTTACCGTGCGGCATTCGCCTGCCGGAATTGTAGGTATTTTAAATGTGATCTGTGTTGCACAATCGCAAAATGTTGAGCTTCCTTCGGTATTTGTATAACCGCCGGTGCCGTTCCATGCATTTAGAGGAGAGGCGGCATCCGTATTAAATAATCCATAAGATGCACGTGCCATTGTATCGAGAGCTCCCATTCCGAGGAAACAGCCAATCGTACCACCTGTAGCTGTTACCAGTGCGGTACATGTATCAGGGGGATTTACTTCAATTACGTTTGTTGTATTGTAATCACTGGCCAAAGCAACATCCTGATCCGGATCCACATTTCTCTTGTAATAAACATTGCTGATATCTGTAACGCCTTCGTTACACATTGTGATCTCGGTGAGGAAGTAGACTTTATTTTCAGGAACAATCGTTTTTTGAATAATGTGCATATTGCTGGCAGCAATATCACCTTCCCATATACCGACATATTCACCGGCTGCATAGTAGTAATCTGTAATACTTCCGGGAATATCTGCACCACCGCAGCTTTGATCAGTATTTGTATAAATTGAAGCGCCGATCTGGATTTGCCAGCCTTCTACCGGAGAACCGGGAACAAAATAATCACCGCAATACGGATCTGGGTCACCCACGTCCCAGCCGTCAGATCCGGGATCAGCAACGAAGCCAAGTCCTGTGAAAGGATATGTTTCATGATATTCGGCTGGTGGCGATTCGTTAGAACCATAAGCACCGCATGTGTTTATACCAACTTCCACAAAATTCCCCTGGAGATAGCAGTTTGAACCGATGATCTGGGCAGAGGCATCATGAAAAATGAAAAAAGAGAGGAGGAATGCTACAAAAAATAATTTGCTGCAAGATGTTGACTGCATTTCGTACACATTTAATTGTTAAAGAATTTATTTATTCACTTATCGCTGCAAATACGCTGCGATAGTGTTCACTTACTTTCGAGAAATACGCATTGTATTCCGAAAGTCCCCAGCCTCTGGGCTCCATATACTGGAGGCTGATATGTACTGTAGCCGTCTTAGTTTCATTATTCACTGTATAATTCATCAGATTGTCGCGGCAGCGGCTGAAAAAGATTTCAGCTTCTTCCATTGATGTAAATCCGAGATTGCTGATATCAAACGTATAATCAGAAACCAAAGGCGCATCCGTATTTAAATGAATCACAAGATCCTTCCCTATTGTGGCAGAGCCGGCAGTTTGAGCTGAGGCTGTAAATTGAAAGGAAACTGTAATGAGGAGGGACACGAGAAGAGAACGTAAAATTTGCTTCATAAGCGTTCTGTTGTTTTGTTTAGTTATTGGTTATAAAACATCAGCTAAAGGTAATGTATCGTTTCCTACAGTGCAAATTTTGCAGAGATTGTTATAAACAGAAAGCCGATTTTGACAGGATTATGATACATTTCAGTGAAAATTTTCCCGCAGGGCTTAATATTGCGTTTTTAATGCTTCAATTCCGCTATTCTTGAAAATCGAAACCTGGAAGAAAGTTGCTGCACTGAAACCAAAAAATGTGCTCCTGCTTTGCAGCATATTTATTTTAATTTCTGCTTGGTTTACCAGCCAGCTGAAATTCTCGTACGACTACGAAGATTTTTTTCCAAAAGGTGACAGTGATCTTGACTTTTATTATCAGTACAGGGAGAAATTTGAACATGATGATAATTTTCTTTTGATCGGTTTTAAAAATGACGGCGGCATTTTCAATCAAACATTTTTATCTGCACTTGATACTGCAACAAATCAAATTTCCAAAATTGAATTTGCTGAAAGAACATATTCAATTACAAATTTCCGGTATTTTATAAAATCTCCTTTCGGGTTTATTGATTATCCTGCATTGCATGTTTCAGAACCGGCACGGTATAAAGAAGATAGTTTACGCATTCGTCTTGATGAGCGACTCAACGGAAAATTAATTTCCCCTGATTTTCAAACGACGATTATTTATATTAAAACACTGGATACTCTTACGCAAACACAATCAGAACAATTTTTATCCGAATTGCAAACGATTGTGCAAAATGCCGGATTAAAAGATCCGCATTTTCTCGGCAAAGTGAATTTCCGTGTTGAACTGGCAGGTGTGCAAAAGAAAGAATTTCTGCTGTATTCAATCCTCAGTTTACTGCTTGTTTCAATTGTTACGTATTTGATGTTCAGGTCTGTCTGGTGCGTTTTGATTTGTTTGTTTACGGTTGCAGTTGCATTGATATTATTTACCGGATTTCTCGGGTTGCTTGGCTATGAACAAAATATCATGAGCACCTTGTATCCGATCGTAATCATCATAATCGGGATTTCAGATGCCGTGCATTTTCTTGGGAAATACATCGTTGAATTACGAAACGATCACGACCGTAAAACTGCGTTATTAAATACATTACAGGATGTTGGTGCAGCAACTTTTTTAACCGCAATTACATCAGCAATCGGTTTTTTAACAATGCTTACTTCAAATGTAATTCCCCTGCGTGAATTCGGGATTTTTTCTGCGTTTGGTGTTTTGATTGCTTATTTTGTTGTCTTATTTATTACCAGTCCTCTTTTAAAATTGTTCAGTTTGAAACAATTGGAGGCGAATAAAAAATCAGATAAAATAAATTGGGACCGGTTTATCAATTTTATTTATCTGTCGGGTAAAAAGCATCCACGAAATATTATTATTGGTATGACAGTTTTGCTTATCCTGTTCGGGTTTGGGATCAGCCGTATTTCAACAGATATTCATCTTGAAGCCGGTATGCCGAAACATGCGAAGGTGACGGAAGATTTTCATTTTTTTGAAGAAAACTTCAACGGATTCAGGCCTTTTGAAATTGCTGCGGTAGCGAACGGAAATCATGAAATTGATGACCCGGAAATTCTGAGGGAAATTGACAAGGTTGAAACGTTTGCAAAAGATTTTGAAATAATAAACGGTTTGCAAAGCGTAACGATGATTTATAAAAGTCTGAACAGGGCATATCATGCAGATCAGCCTGACGCATATAAATTACCGGACGATTCACTGTATTATTCTTTGTTCAAAAATGATTTGCGGAAATTTAAATTAAATGAATTAAATGTTTTGATCTCAGAAGATAAAAAGTATGGCAGGATAACCGGTTATTTAAGTGACGCGGGAACCGACAGTATACAGGCTGTGCAAAAGCAAATTGAAAATTATATTGAAGCGAATACCGATACCTCAAAAGTAAAATTCGAAATTACGGGCACAGGAATTATTTTCGACAAGAACACTGATTATTTAAGAAGAAATATTATCAGTGGCGTCTTGCTCGCATTTTTATGCATCGGTATTTTGATGTCGGTTATGTTTAAAAACTGGAAGATGGTTATTATTTCCATTATTCCCAATATTCTGCCATTATTTGCCTGTGCAGGTATTATGGGCTTATTGCAGATTGAACTTGATGCACCTACCTCGATTATTTTCGGTATTTCATATGGTATTGCAGTGGATGATACGATTCATTTTTTATCAAAATTTAAAATTGAACGCAGCAAAGGCCATTCGGTTGAAGATGCAATTCAATTCACATTTCAGGAAACGGGAAAAGCTGTTATCAATATGTCGGTGATTTTATTATTTGGCTTTTTAATTCTGATGGTGAGTTCAACGGCTGCGACATTTAATATTGGTTTACTCACCGGTGTAACATTGTTTTCCGCAGTTTGGCCGGATCTTTTGCTATTGCCAATGATGCTGCGCAAATGGATACATTAAAATGAACGGATGCAATGAAAGGGAATTATTAATTTTGATTTATGAAAAAAACAAATGCGGTTTTCATACTTGGATGTTTTATGTTATTTATTTCTTGCAATAAAGATGTGAAAACATTTAATGAAATGAATTTTTCATTTCAGTTTGATCCGGCGCAAATCAGGCTTGATAATTTTGGTGCGCCCGCCGATATCCCGGCCGGAAATGCAGCACAAACTCCTGTTATGAATCTTTTAAGCGTGCATTATATTGAATTATCGCAAAACGAAAATACATTGTTCAATGAAGGAGAGGTTTTATATTATGCGCCTGAAACCGAAACCGGCGGCGAAACTGCAATTGATTTCGACGCATCGGATGTGGCCGCTGAAGGAGAACAGTTTTTAGTGCTCGATCTCGACCGTATCAAACCCGGAACCTATAATTATATCCGTGCCTCTGTTACCTATCAGAATTACGACATTCAATACAATGTTTTAAACATTCCGGGCTACGGAGATCTCTATGATCAAACAGGAACGGTTGCTTCATTTATTGGCTTCAGAACCTATATTCGTGACCTCACCGTTTCGGAGCTTACAATACCGATTTATGCAAATAAACTGCAGGGATTTTGGGGATTTGAGACACATTTTACAGGACCGCTTGCCGCATACAACGCGATTTATACCGGTCAGGCACCTGAAGGCGCTACAACAGTAGTGAACCCTATAGCCGCCACATCACCTGTACCGGCAGGCTCCTGTGTGATAACCGGGAAATTTGATGAGCCTTTAATAATCACAGGTGACGAAACTACCGACCTCTATATTTATATGTCTTTTTCAATTAATGAGAGTTTTGAATGGATTGACAGCAATGCCAATGGAAAATGGGACGTGGATGCAACCAACAGTGATCTAACCGAAGTCATAGTTGACATGGGTTTGAGAGGAATGGCTCCGACCTGGGAGTGGAAATAAAATTATTTTTACAATTAACAACGTAAATTTCTTGCTTTTAAGGAAAATATTATCTTTAGCCCAGATTTGTGAATCACTCCAACTGTCATGTAACGACTCTGAACTGGCAAAGCGCCCTTGTCGCACACCGTATTTATTTACAACCACTGCAATGCAGTTATATTTTAAAACGTATTAACTAAACTTCAAACATGGAAAGAAGATTATTTTTGAAAAACACCCTGATCGGCACTTCAGCTGTTGTTTTAACGCCGGCCGCATTTTTAACTGGTTGCAAACCTGATCCTGTGACAGGTTGCGCAGACTGGCAATTCGGCGTTGTGAATGGAATTGATGTTTTAAATCCTGATTTTCTACTGGAAACTCCGCTGCCTATTCTTGAAACCAGATCTGCAATCGGTGCCGTATTAAAAGCAGAAAAACTCAATATTAATCTGATTGGTATCAATAACACGCCTTGTTACGGATTTAATAGTGACAATATCTGGGGGCCAACTTTAAAATTAGCGGTGGGTGAAACATTAAGTGTTTCTTATACAAATAATCTGGATGCAGAAAGTAATATTCAATGGCACGGACTTTCGGCTCCTTCTGATAATTCAGGAAACCCTTTAAATGTTGTCGGTGTTGGTGAAACCACCAATTATGCGTTCACTGTTAATAATCGTGCAGGTTTATACTGGTATCATGCACACGTGCATGGACTTGCGGGAAAACAACTGCATTTAGGATTGGGCGGATTGGTTTGGGTAACCGGCGGTGAAGAAGCTGGTCTCGGCCTTCCTTCCGGCGACCGCGATATTCATCTTGTAATTGCGGATAAACGTTTTAACGAAGACGATACACTTACCTACAGCCCGAATATTTCTGAAAAATTATCCGGTTACCACGGTGATAAAACAATAATCAATGGTAAACTTGGTCCGATCCACAGTGTAAAAACAAGGATCTACAGGCTGCGTTTTGTGAATGCAAGTAATTCAAGGATCTATAATCTTGGAATGACGGCTGATGAAGTTACAATTCCATTTACAATCATTGGAGGTGACGGCGGTTTATTGCAAACTGCATTATCCGCAGAAGCAATGCTGATTGCACCGGGCGAGCGTATTGATGTGCTGGTTGATTTCTCAGATTTAAGCGTGGGAACTGAAGTATTCCTCAGAAGTTCTGCGTTTTCAAACGGCGGTGTGGAAGGTTCAGGTGGATTCGATTTATTGAAATTTACTGTTGATACTAATGAAACGGAAACTTTCGTGCTCGATCCGGCACTTTCTTCTCTTGTTGATCCGGTAACTACAGGCTCAAGAACACTCAATATCTCGAATGGTAATATCAATAATGGACAGCTCTGTGATGATTCCGAACATATTCACGACATCAGCGGCGAACCATTTGATGCTTCCGTTGTGAATTTTACAGTTAATGCAGGATCTGCCGAACAATGGGTATTCGACAATTCTACCGGTAAAGAACCGAGAGCGATGCACATTCAGGGAGCGCAATTCCGGGTTGAATCGAGAGTTGACGGAAGAAACACCGTTAAACAATGGGAAAAAGGCTGGAAAGACACAATCCTTTGTTTGCCGAATGAAGTTGTGACCGTAAATGTCCAATTCTCAAATAACCCTGGTAAATATGTAGTTTACTGCACAAATATGGAAAATACAGATACCGGATTGATGAATATTTTTGAGATCGTTTAATGATCGTCATACAAAATATAAAATAGCCTCGCATTGCGGGGCTTTTTTATTGGACAGGACTGTTGACAATTAATTTTGAATTTCTGTCGTTTTTGGAATATTCTGATTACCTTAGTTATCGTCAAACCATAATTTATGAAACTTAAAGCCACGCAACAACACTTTAAGCCTTATGCTGGCATGCTCCTGCTTTATGCTGTGAGCCTGGTTCTGAAAGGACAGAGTTCCGGTGATGGAAGCATGACACAATTTTATATCGTGGCAATTGTATTTGCTGTTATTATTCTGGCAGCAATTCTTTCGTTTTTTATTTCTCAAAAGAAAAAGCGCAACGACTAAATCAAAAACGAACTCCTCCTAATTCAATTGTCGGTAAAAGCAAGAATGAAATTCATTATCCCGGTCGCTTCAATCGGTCTTCTCAGCCTTTTTTTAAGTATTTACAAACCACATGTTTCTCAAAACAACGTCGTTGAATTGCGTGCTGATGTTCTGCCTGAGGATTCAATTATTTCATTCACATTAACTGCGGTAGGTGATTTAATGTGCCATAGTACACAATTTAATTTCGCACGTGTTGCTGCCGACTCATTTAATTTTGTTCCCTGCTTCGAATATGTGCAATCTTATTTATCAAATACGGATTTTTTAATCGGCAACCTCGAAACTACTTTAGGTGGTACCGGATTGCCTTATTCAGGATTTCCATTTTTTAATTCGCCGGATGATTATGCTGAATCCATAAAAAAGATCGGATTTGATTTTGTTGTTACGGCAAATAACCATGCAAACGATACGGGTGAAAAAGGAATTCTCCGCACAATTTCTGTTTTAGACAAAACCGGCCTGGTACATACCGGATCTTTTACATCCGGAGCCGACCGCGATTCGATAAGGATTGTAAATATAAATGGAGTAAAAATCGGCATCATTGCTTATACCTATTCGACAAATGATCTGCCGCTGACTGAAGGGAAACCCTGGCTTGTAAATTATTGCGATTCGGCACTGATAAAAAAAGATATGGCTGCAGGCAGAAAAGCAGGCGCAGATCTGATGCTGGTATTTTATCATTTCGGAAATGAATATCAACGTTTGCCTTCGCAGTATCAAAAAGATTTTGTGAACTACGCTGTTGAATGTGGCGCCGATCTGATCATCGGAAGCCATCCGCATGTTTTACAACCTGCTGAATTCTTCAAAACAAATAATGCAAAACTCGATACCGGTTTTGTTGCCTATTCACTGGGGAATTTTATTTCCAACCAGCAGGATGAATACACAGATGAAAGCGTGATTTTAAATATCAGGATAGAGAAAAATAAAATTTCAAACGCAATCGAAATACGTGATGTGACGTATGTTCCTACCTGGGTATACAAAGGGAAAAACGAAGCGAAGAAACTGCACCTCGTGATGCCGGCTTATATGGTGAACGATACGATCAACCCGTTGCCGGAATTTTTAACTGAATCGTACCGGCAGGAAATGAAATCTGCAATTCAGCACACGAATGAAACCATGCACAAACTGACACCGAACATTTTTCCCGTGAACCCGTATTAGTTTAGCATAGCCTTTGTTACTTACAGGATATGATGCAGAAATTAATTGCCCTCCTTTTCATTTTCGTAACAGCAAATTCGCTGAAGGCACAGATTTTTAAAGGTGACGATGAACAAACGGATACAATATTTTTTGTTGAGCTGGATACCTTCAGTGTAACTGCAAGGCCGCTCAATAATTATAATTATACCAGATATGAATTGATTGTTGCGAAAGTGTATCCTTATGCCGATACGGCTGTGCAATTACTGAATGAATTAAATCTTGTTACCGCCGGCATGTCAAAACACCGCGATGAAAAAAAATACAAGAAAGAACTTGAAGATCAGTTGCGGGATAAATTTGAAGATAAACTGAAAAATTTTTCGCGATCGCAGGGAGAAGTAATGATCGATATCATTGAACGAAACAGCGGGCAAAGCATGTATGAAATTCTCAAAGATGTAAAGAGCGGCGGAACCGCGTTTTGGTGGAATAATTTAGGGAAAGCATATGGGTACGATTTAAAAGACGGATACCATCCTGAAAATAATCCGACACTTGAAAATATTATTGTTGCTTATGAAGAGAAGCATGGTAAGAAGAAATAATTTGCATTTCATGGTTGATTGAAAAATACTAAAAGCACAATGGAAGCATTAAATCCAAACTGGATTACCGAGGGCCGCATTGATTTTGAATATAAAAAATATGTGCTGCTCTCCTATTTGCAATCTACACAAAAAAAATTCAGTGAAAATAAATTATATCCTTTTTTTCAGGACCTGATCGCACATCAGCAAAACCTGATCTTCTTCCGCGAACAAAAACAATTTATTCAGGATCATCTTCCCAAAACAATCGATGGTATTGATATAAAGCAACAAAAGATCAATTATAAAATTGCAGAACCCGATCCGGATGCGTTGGCAGAAATTGAAAATATCATTGACTTTGCAATTCCGAAAATTAACAACCAGATTCAAATTGCAAAACATATTTATGATGAAACGGATCAGCAGATTCTGATCGATACTGTTGGAATCGTACCCGTTTACAACGATGAAGGATATTTATTATTCCGCACCGAAAAGAGATCTGATATATTGGTGTATTTATACGAATTATCCATTTTCGAAAATAATCATGAAACCTACAGGGCTTTAAAAACCACTTATTTCGAAACTTATCCCCACACAATTTTTAATTATAATGAAGCTATCAAAACAGACCTGATTAAAAAAAATACTGCTCTACCTAATCCGGCAACTTTTGTTTTGCATTGTAAACTTGATCTCCCTTTTACTGAAACCGTTTTACCGGTTGCGAAAAGAAGGTTTGTCCGTTTTCTCAGTAAATACAAGGCATAAAAAAAGCACCGCTTCTGCGATGCTTTGCATATTTTTCAGTTGAATTATTTTGTATCCGGATCAGTAGTTCCTGTTCCATCTTCCAGAGGAACTTCAGTTCCCTGATTTGCAGGTGTAGTTGTCATACCCGGAGCCGGGCGTTTTGCCTGAGTTGCACTATTGGTTTCTTCTTCAGCACCGGCAGGTTTAATTGCTGCTGCACCAAGGCAGATCACAAAAACAACGATCACAAGGCCCCATGTGATGCGTTCTACATCGTCGGTCGTGCGTTTTACGCCGAAAATCTGGTTGGCTGCTCCGCCGAAAGAACCGCTGAGCCCACCACCCTTCGGGTTTTGGATTAAAATAACCAGGCCCAGTAACACTGCTGCAATTACAGCTATAATGATCAAAATCGTGAATAACATCTCTATTTCCGTTTTTTAATTTGTTCTATTAAAGCTGCAAAGTAATCGCTTTTTGCGGGTTTAAGCAAACTGAGTTTTTCATACATCTCAATTGCCCTTGCATATTTACCCTGCATATACAATATCCTTGCATAAGTTTCAGAAGCCAGACGGTCGTCAAACTGCAAGCTTTTTTTCGCAAGTTCACCTGCAATTTGTTCAGTTATGAGTTCCGGTTCTGAAAGATCAACTGACACCTCAGTTTTTTGAACTGGGGCCGTTGTTTGAATATTTTCCTGCTTTTGTATCGGTTTATTTGCAGAAGGTAATTCAATAATTTTCGCTTTGTTTGTCGTCCCGATCGTTTGGAACCAGGCAGTAAAACTATGCTGTTGTGCCTCAATTGGAATTTCAGGAATCCGTTCTTCCTCAGTCAAATTTTCCAAAACGGGCTCCTCACTGACAACCGGTTTTTGAATTTCAATTTTTATTGCATCCTTCTCATCCAGAGTTCCAAGCTCCCTTTCTATATTATATCCCGGCATTTCAAATAGCGGTTCATCAAATTCGTCCGGATTATTTTCAACAGATTCCTGCACAGGTTCTTCTTCTTTAATTGGCTCTTCCGACTGAACAAATTCCGTGAGCTCCATTACAGGTACATCTGTTGTAATCTCTTCAACCGGAACATTTTCACTTTCAGTCTCAGAAATTTCTTTTTTCTCTTCGAAGGTAGATTGGTTTACAGAAATTTCTTCTATTGCAGGTTGTTCGGTTTCCGTATGAATAATTTCTTCAGGCGACTTTTCATGTTCAATCGTTTCAGGGCTGGAAATGATCTGGTCAAATACTTCCTCTGAAATTTCTTCATGAATCATTACTTCCTCATCTTCTATATGTTCGTGCACAATATTTTCAAGTTTTATTTCCTCCGCAGGTACATTTATTTCTTCTTTCAATTCTTCCTGCACAGGCATTTCATGTTTTATTTCTTCTTCCTGATCAAATCCTGCAGCAACCGGTTTCAGCAACGGCGTGTTTTCAATTATTTCAAATAATACATTTCTGTCAATTACAATTGCTGATGCTTTTTGTAATTGCTTTTCAAAATTGGGATTCTGAATACTGTGTAATTTTTTTGCATATAATACCTGTGCAACCTGGCAATAAGGATAGCGCTCTGTCAATAATTTCAGATCTGCAGATTGCATTTCCTGCAGATTTGAAATTTCGTATACCGCCTGATTTATTTGTTCCTGATACATTACCAGTTTTGAGTCAGTTTTTGATAAATATCGTCAGCAAGCTGATCCGAAATTTTTTGATTTAAATCTCCTTCCACCTGCTGCAGGGTTTTTGTACTTTCATAATCTTCATATCTGCTGAAGGTTTGCGTCCAGTTATCCTCTGCGTCCTTATTACTCGTAAATTCAACCTTCACTGTTATTGTCAATCTGTTCAATGCAGTTGTTTCATTTCCTGTTGGTGAAATGGGCGAACTCTGATATCCTGTGATCGATCCCTTCAACTCCCAGTCACCTGCCGCATCCGCCAAAGTTAATTTTGTTTCTCTTAAAAATTTATCTTTCAATGATTCGGTAAATGTCTGACTCAGAGTTGTAGAAACAAAATTCGACTGGTTAGGAAAATTATTTATGGTAATTGTTTCAATACCATCCGGGATGGTACCACCATTAAAAGTTACATTGCATGTAGCAGATAATAAGCTCAGCATGCCTGCAAGCAGAATGATTTGTAAAAAGAATTTATTCTTCAATCTGATATTCTTTTATTTTTCTGTATAAAGTTCTTTCTGAAATACCGAGATCTGAAGCGGCATCTTTTCGTTTCCCTTTATGCTTTGTCAGGGCTTTGATGATCAGTTCTTTTTCCTTCTCAAGCAGGGATAATGATTCTTCCACATGTTCCTGCACATAATTTCCGGGTTGATCGATCACGATCGGTTGTTTATTTACGATCTCCGGCTGACTGTTTTCAAAATGGAATCTTGTTTCCGGGAATACCGGTGTTAGTGTATCCGAACCTGCAGGCAGCTGATCTGTTTTTAAATGATTTGTTTCCGCCATGCGCAATACGAATTGTTTGAGATCATGCAGATCTTTTTTCATGTCAAACAAAACTTTATATAAAATATCACGCTCCGTAAAATCATTTCCGTTTTGCGTACTGCTCAATACGGGTAATGTTTGCTGGCGCTTTACAGGAATAAATTGTGCGAGCTCTTCAGCCGTTACGATTTTATCTTTCGATAAAACCGAAACCTGTTCGGCAATATTTTTTAATTCACGGATATTTCCCGGCCAGGTATATTGTTTTAATATTTCCACTGCATCCTGATCCAAAGCAACCGGCGTTGTTCTGTATTTTTCTGCGAAATCACTCGAAAATTTGCGGAACAATAAAAAAATATCATCTCTCCTTTCACGCAAAGGCGGTACATGAATCGGAACTGTATTTAAGCGGTAAAATAAATCTTCGCGAAATCTTCCCTCATCAATTAATTTATGCAGATCCACATTCGTTGCTGCAACAACTCGCACATCTGTTTTTTGCACTTTGGAAGAACCCACACGAATAAATTCACCTGCTTCTAAAACTCTTAATAATCTCGCCTGTGTACCGATCGGTAATTCTCCTATCTCATCTAAAAAAATGGTGCCGCCGTTTACAGTTTCAAAATATCCTTTTCTGTCGTCCACTGCATTTGTGAAAGATCCTTTCAGGTGGCCGAATAATTCCGAATCAATTGTGCCTTCCGGAATTGCACCACAGTTTACCGCAATAAAAGGTCCGTGTTTGCGTGCAGAGTACTGATGTATGATTTGTGAAAATATTTCCTTTCCCACACCGCTTTCACCCGTAATTAAAACGGTTAATCCTGTAGGCGCCACCCTTGCTGCAATGCTTAATGCATAATTCAGTTCAGGTGCATTTCCTATGATACCGAATCGTTGTTTGATTGATAAAATTTCATCCGCCATATCTCAATCCGTACAATTTTAATTAATCAATAATCCTTCCGATCAAAGTTGCGGAAGTTACCTGTTCCACTTTTACATAAACGTAATCTCCGGGTTTTGAATTTTCTGCAGGGAATACGATCATTTTATTCTGATCATTTCTTCCGCAATTATCCAATTCCGATTTTTTCGATCTTCTTTCAACAAGCACTTTAAATGTTTTGCCGATATCGTTCTGATTTCTCTCAAGCGAATGTTTTGTCTGCAGCGAAATAATTTCATTCAGCCTCCTGATCTTCACATCATGCGGAACATCATCCGTATATTTTCTTGCCGCCAATGTTCCCGGCCGCTCGCTATAAAAAAACATATATGCCATATCATATTTCACCGTTTCCATCATACTGAGCGTATCCTTGTGCTGTTCTTCTGTTTCGGTGCAAAATCCGGTGATCATATCTGTTGAAATTCCGCAATCGGGCACAATTCTGCGGATTGCATCAATCCTGTTCAGATACCATTCGCGGTCGTAGGTGCGGTTCATTTTCTCAAGAATATCTGAATTCCCTGACTGCACCGGCAGGTGAATATAATTACAGATATTCTCATAAGCAGCCATTGCATGCAACACTTCATCCGTCATATCCTTCGGGTGGGAAGTGGAGAAGCGCACTCTCAACAGAGGATCGGTTTCTGCAACCATGATGAGCAATTCGGCAAAGGATATATTCTTTCCTGTTTCAGGATTTTCCCATTTATAGGAATCAACGTTCTGGCCGAGAAGCGTTACTTCCCTGAATCCGCGGTCAAACAATTGTTTAGCCTCGGCTGCGATGGAAAAGGCATTCCGGCTGCGCTCACGACCCCTGGTAAACGGCACTACACAGAAAGAGCACATATTATCGCATCCACGCATAATTGAAATAAATGCGGAGATGCCGTTTGAATCGAGCCGGAGCGGACTGATATCGCTGTAAGTTTCTTCCCGGCTCAACAATACATTCACCGCTTTCTGTCCTTCATCAGCTGAAGCAACCAGTTTTGGCAGGTCGCGGTAAGCATCGGGGCCGCAAACTATATCCACAAGTTTTTCCTGTTCCAGCAGATCGGATTTGAGGCGTTCGGCCATGCATCCCAGCATACCGATGAGTGCTTCAGGTTTATTTTTCTTAACCGAAATAAATTCCTTCAAACGATTGCGCACCCGTTGTTCTGCATTATCCCTTATCGCACAGGTATTCAATAAAATAAGATCCGCGTCTTCGTAATTATTTGTAAGTCCAAAGCCTTCCGCATGCAGGATGGAAGCCACGATCTCACTATCGCTGAAATTCATCTGGCAACCATAGCTCTCAATATAAAATTTCTTTCCGTTTTCGGTTTTGGCTGCCAATGGCAAATCAAGTGCTTCACCCTGACGGTGCTCTTCCAATTGCTTATGTGATCCGATCCCTTCCAGTGTCGGGTTATTGTCGTACATTCGAACCTGAATTTTAAGCAAAAATAATCAATTGCGCTGTCAACTTGTCAGAAATATTAAAAGGAGACGAGTTAATGCTTGCAGATATTTTACATGGACTTAAACAAAAGGCTTAATGATTTGCAACCCGGCCTGATATTCCGGTCAGGTATTATTTTTTACATTTTATTTTCCCTTTCCACCATCCATTTACCTTTCTTTGGCGATCATGTTTCGCTGATCAGCGCCCCGGCAAATTATTTTTATGATACAGGTTTGGGCACATTGATCCTACCAACAGAACTTGATACGGGCCATCCTCCTTTTTATCCATATATCCATGCATGTTTCTGGAAATTGTTCGGAAAAAATCTAGTGGTTTCGCATTTAATAAGCCTCGCTGCAATGCTGTTTTTGTTCCATCAGTTTTCCGGTTTTTGTAAAAAAATGCTTTCTGCAGGTGCACAAAAAATTGCCTTGCTTTTTTTTCTGGTCCAGCCGGTACTTCTTGCCCAATTCAGTTTAATGAGTACGGACATTCTGCTGTGCGGTTTATTTTTATCCGGATTGAATGCAATTCAAAACAAAAAAAACAAACAACTTATTTTTTCAATTGCAGTTGCGTTATTAATTAGTGTACGTGGAATAATGGTATGCGGTTTTTTAGGCCTTGCAATTTTATTTTATACAACTGAATTAAAAACGCATCTGAAGAATTATTTTTTCATTTTTTTCTTCTCTGCAATTCCTGCTGCAATCTGGTATTGGTTTCACTACGAAGCAAGCGGATGGTTTCTGACAAATCCTCAATCACCGTGGGCTGCTGGTCGTGAATTCGTTGACTGGCCTGTGTTTCCGGCCTCTGTCTTTGAATACTATTTTCGGTTTGCAGAATTCGGTATGCTGTTGCCCTGGTGTATTCTATTATTCTCAATAAAAAAAATCAAAGCAGAAAAACAATCGCGAAAATTATGGTTTTTACTGATCAGCGGTTTTGGGTTTATGGCGCTCTTCATTATCTTTTTTAAAAATCCCGTTATGGTGCGGTATATTTTACCGGTTCAGCTGCTTGTACTTGTATTGTCTGCAAAGATCATTTCACTTTTCAGTTCACAAAATCTTCGGGCCACAAGTATTGCGTTTTGTATTTTGTTTTTCGTTGCGCAACATTTTTATGCATATCCGCAAACAAAATCTTCTGTTTTTGAATACAGTTGGGGTGAAGGATCATTAGCCCATCTCTCCTATTTTATTTTCAGAGAAGAAGGCGCAGCATTTCTTGCTTCAAAAAACATCCCACCTGAAAAAGTATTTACCGGATTTCCTGAATATAAAAGTTTTCAATTTACCGACCTGCGCAATGGAAAGCAACCGGCCTATGGCGTGTTCCAGGAATCAGAAATGACAAAATACCCGTATGTGATTTACTCAAATATTATGAATGGCATTTCAAAAACAGCGGAAACTGAATTAAAAACGCATTGGATTAGGATGGAAACATATTACGCATACCCGGTTGAGTATATCATCTTCCAAAACCCGGACAATTGAAATTCGGCAAATCGGGTTGTTAGTACTGCGGGACAGCCTATTCGTCGAAATCTTATAGTTTTGTGCCCTCAAGTTCTGTTTCTTTACTAAAAAATTCAAATGGAAAGTTTAATACCGGTTGGTTATTGGATATTTTTTATCATAACGATTGTTGGAACACTGGGCGGCTTATACCTCCTTTTTCAGAAAGCAGGTGTGGCCGGATGGAAAGCACTGGTGCCGGTCTACAATTTATATATCTGCACAAAACTGATCGGGAAAAGTATCTGGTGGTTTGTGATGTTATTGATCCCTGTTTTAAATGTTGTGATATGGCTTCTTGTTGCAATTGATCTTGCAAAAGCATTTGGTAAAGATAAATTCTGGCCTGCCGTTGCATCCATGATGATCCCTTATATTTATTTCCCTCTCATCGGTCTCGATAAGGATGTAAAATACCTGGGTAATCCGCACGAAATATATAAAGACAAGAAAAAATCACCACGTCGCGAATGGGCAGATGCAATTGCATTTGCAGTTGTTGCCGCAACCATGATCCGCACATTTTTTTTCGAAGCATATACCATTCCCACCACTTCAATGGAAAGTACATTGAAAGCCGGCGATTTTCTTTTCGTAAGCAAATTTCATTACGGTGCGAGATTTCCCATCACACCAATTGCATTTCCATTCGCACATCATACCATGCCGGTCATAAAAACAAAAGCATACAGCGATATCGTACAATTGCCATATATGCGTTTTCCGGGACTGGAAGATATTCATCGCAACGGTATGGTGGTATTTAATTTTCCTGAAGGCGATACCGTTTATTTACCATCCACGCAAAACAGTTATTATTCAAAATTATATGGCGAAGCGGATTATTATCACGATGACGCTGAAAGTAATTACAGAGAAGCAACGAATAAAGATATACCGAACGCCGATCAGTATAAACCCAAATCATTTAAATATTATTACGAGCGTTCGAAAAGCGGCGTAGATCCGAATGACCTGGCTTACCGTCCGATTGATAAAAGAGATAATTATATTAAACGATGTGTTGGTATGCCCGGCGACTCGTTATTAATTGTTGACGGTACATTATATATAAACGGAGAAAAAGCATTCGTTGCGGAAGATCAGCAAAAACAATATATCGTTGTTTTCAAAAAAGGCCTCGACACGGTTAGTGCAAAAGATATTTTGCTCGATATGGATCTCAATCCTTCAGATATGATGCCGTTTGGCGTGCAAAATCAAATTGCATTTGTAGAAGCAAATATGAGCAAAAAAAATGCGGAAGAATTAAAAGCCAACAGTTCTGTTACGGAAGTAAAACTTGAGCACTTCAACAGAACAAATCCAAATGCTGCAAGTATCAGTTTATATCCGCATGATATGTCGCCGAATGCACAATTAAATTCAATTGATGATTTCGGCCCGATCTGGATTCCGAAAAAAGGAGCAACGGTTCAGATCACAAAAGAAAATTATTGTTATTTCCAGCGCATTATCGAAGCATACGAAAAAAATACCGTAACAAAAGATAAGAAAGGAAATTTATATATCGATGGAAAACCATTAACAGAATATACATTCAAACAAAATTATTACTGGATGATGGGTGATAACCGCCATCGTTCGTATGATTCGCGGTATTGGGGATTTGTGCCGGAAGATCATATCGTCGGAAAACCAGTATTGATCTGGTTCAGCTGGGATAAAAACAAACCGTTCCTGCAGCGCTTCGGATCGATCAGATGGAGCCGTATGTTCAGATTTTTATAATACATAAATACAGATCATGAAAGGCATCAGCATAATTTTTATTTTCCTGTTTGCACTCTCCTGCAAATCAAATCAGGCTGATGAAAAAACAAATATCCCCGCTGACACAAGTTCAACCTCATCCTTAGAAAAAATTATTGATGATGAATCAACCGAAGCAAATTATCATGCCACGGAAGAAAGCGGATTTCTCAAAGTGGTAAATGAACGCTACGATTTTTCATTTGAAATTCCGAAAGAATGGAAAGCAATTGATAAAAGCAATAACGGCGACGGATTTTATATTGATTGCGGAAATAAATCAGTGGACCTGCGCATATACGGTGAAAATCTGGAAGGAAATGAAATCATGGCCGAAATGGAATTAAAAACCTGTGTGAGCACCGAAACTTTTAAATTCAGTGACGGTTATCCCGGAATTAAATGCAACCAGAATTCAGATACATATTATTATTACGATACACCTCAGACACGCATTGTATTTTATATCCATGCCGATAAAAAATGGAACGGAGAAAATGCTGCAATTGTGAGCAGTATCGCAAAAAGTATTTCTTCGGGCAAAGCAAATTTTAATTAAGCATATTTTTCCTTCCTGCAATTGATTTCAAATTCCTATTTGAATTCATAAATCCGTACATTGTATAAAAATTCCGGATGTATGAAAAAGCTTCTTTTCATTTACTTCAGCCTGATGCTAACAGGAAATCTTTCATCAGCGCAATCAATAATTTCTTCAGATACGGCAAACACTAAAAAGGATAAAAAAAAGCTGGAAATAGGTGGCGTACTGCAGGTTCATTACATGACTGAATTAAATACCAACGGCGATACCATCCGCGATCCGGGCGGTTTCCGGATATTGCGTGCCCGGTTGATTGCGAAGGGAGATTTGAATAAATATATTTCCTATCAGCTCATGATCGATCCGCGGGCACCCGAACAAGGCGGTATTTTACGTGACGCATATCTGGAATTTCATCTGCTGAAAAATCAATCGATCAGGGTTGGTCAGCAAAAAACACAATTCGGTTGGGAGAACAGGCAATCTGTTACGGAATTATATACGGTAAACAGGGCCGAAATGTCGGATGGTGTTTCAAGAGGTGAAAATCTCCGCGATATCGGCATCGGGCTCATCGGGCATATTAAATTAAATGAGAATTGGAGATTTGAAAATGCGGTCACATTTACCAATGGAACAAAAATGAATGTAACCGGCCCGTACGATTTCAATACGAAAAAAGCATTGTGGGGACGAGTAGGAATGCGTTATAAAAATGAGGATCTTGAATGCAGAATCGGAGGTTCATTCGGAGCGGGTGGTTTGCGCTATCTGGGTGATGATATTGTAGATCCTGCAGATGATGTGTATGCAGATTTTAATCGCATCGGTGCCGATCTGGAAATTGATCATAGATTATTTTTTCTGGCGGCTGAATACGGTGCAGGTGAAGATATGGCAGGTGATACATTATATGATGATCCGATGGGCTACCAGGCGTTGATCGCTTTTAAAACAAAATGGAATGCAGGTCCGCTTGTGCGGTATGATGTGTTTCAGGACGAATGGAGTGTGTGGACATTCGGCGCTTATTACGGAGAACCGAAAGATAAATTCCGCATCTTATTTAATTATGTCGCAAGAGGTAATGTTATTGATATACCGAAAGGACACGACGACAGAATGTATCTGCAAGCGCAAATAAAATTTTAAAGTCAATTAATTATTTGCAGCACCGGCATCCTTTGCTCCCGCAATAATATAATAATAGATCTGTTGTTTATTCGAATCAGGAATAGAAACTCTTACCGACATATTCGGGTAAATCGTGTTCCATTCTGCAATCGTGTATTCGTCGGGCATATGCAGATTATGGCAGGTTTGACAATATTGTGTGTACATCGTGCGGGCGTGGTTGAATCCCTCTACACTACCCTTGTATTGATACGACGACGCAACCCAGTCTACCTGCTGTTGGCCAGCTTCATATAATTTTGGTGCGCAACCGGCGATGATCAGGATTCCTATTCCAATCAGAAAATAATTCCTCATGCTTTTATTTTAATCTCAACAATACAATAGAATGCCGCATTTTGTTCAACACACGAAATAAATGAGAAAATGTGAATTTTCATTATCCATTTCCACCTTTATCTTTACCAAAAGATGAAGATCACATTTTTATGTACCGGTAAAACGAATAGCAAACAGGTATCCGAACTCATGAAAATGTACCAGAACCGCATCAGTAATTATTGTTCGTTTCAGGTGATCGAAACTGCCGATGTCAAATTATCAAATGCTGCAGAAGCGAAAAAGAAAGAAACATTACTTCTGAAAAAAGAAATTGCGAAAGCAGATTGCATTGTTGTGCTCGATGAAACGGGAAACGAAATGACGTCGAAACAATTCGCCTCCTTCATTCAAAAAAAACAATTGGCAAGTAAAAAACATCTTCTGTTTGTGATCGGAGGAGCATATGGATTCGGTGAAGAAATTTATACAGCGGCACAGGATAAAATAAGTTTATCGCAAATGACTTTTCCGCATCAGCTTATCCGTTTGATCTTCCTTGAACAATTATATCGTGCATTCACAATTTTACATAACGAACCTTATCATCATTAAATGGATCAGCCGTATATCACTTTTCTCATCATCATCTTAACTGCAATTTCTTCCTTTATGGCATTTAATAATCAGGCTGTAATGGGTTCGGCTTTATTTTATCCGTTTGCAATCAATGAAAGAAAAGAATGGTACCGTTTTTTAACGAGCGGATTTATCCATGCAGATTTCATGCACCTGCTCATCAATATGTATGTTTTATATTCATTCGGAAGTATTGTTGAAACCTGGTTTTTTCCTGCCATATTTCATGCTCAGGCACGCCTTGCTTACGTTGTGATGTATGTGCTGGCCCTGATCGTTTCTGATATTCCATCCTATTTCAAACACCGGCATGATGCAACTTACAGAGGCCTTGGAGCTTCGGGTGCGGTTGCAGCTGTTGTTTTTTCATATATCCTGATCGATCCCTGGCCGGCTGATGGCGGAATCGGAATTTTATTCCTTCCTTTTTCCGTACCTCCTGTTATCTTCGGAGCATTATATTTAATTTATTCCGGCGTAATGGGACAACGCGGTAAAGGAAATATTAATCATGATGCGCATTTTTACGGATCAGTTTTCGGATTTTTATTTCCCATTGCATTTAAACCTGAATTATTTACATCACTCATACATTTGATACAAGATAAATTATGATAGCCGATCTGCGCAGCGATACCGTAACCAAACCAACAAAAGAAATGCGTGCAATGATGATGCAGGCGGAAGTTGGTGATGATGTATTTGGAGAAGATCCTTCGATAAATGCGCTCGAAGAAAAAATAAAAATCATGTTCGGTACGGAAGCCGCATTATTTTGCCCGACCGCAACGATGGCAAATCAGATCGCAATTAAAATTCTCACAAATCCGCTGGATGAAATTATCTGTGACCGCATTTCACATATTTATGTTTATGAAGTGGGCGGTTACGCATTTCATTCAGGTTGTTCGGTAAGATATGTGCACGGTAACAGAGGTGTTTTTTCAGCTCAGGATATTATCTCCAATATTAATCCGGCTGATGTGCACAAACCGGTTACTTCGCTTGTATGCCTCGAAAATACAGTGAACCGCGGTGGCGGGAAAATATTCCCGATGCAGGCCATTAAAGAAATCGAAACTGTTTGCCGCACACATGATTTAAAAATGCATCTCGATGGTTCAAGATTGTTCAATGCTTTAACAGCAAGTGGTGAGTCGCCAAAAAATTTCGGTAACACATTCGATACGATCTCACTTTGTTTTTCGAAAGGACTTGGTTGCCCGGTTGGCGCAATTTTAACCGGTAAAGAAAAATATATTTCAAAAGCCCGCCGTGTCCGCAAAGCATTTGGTGGCGGGATGCGCCAGGCCGGTATACTTGCATCAGCCTGTATGTATGCGCTCGATAATCATCTTTCGCGACTTGCCGATGATCATGCGCTGGCAAATGCAATTCATGATGCATTAAAAAAGGCTCCTTATGTGGAATCAACCCTTGATCCCGAGACAAACATTGTCATTTTCAAATTGAAACCGGAGGTGCAGGATGATGCATTTATTGAATATCTGGCTCAAAACGGAGTTCTGGCTTTTACAATCGGAGATAATTCCGTCAGGTTTGTAACACATCTGGATATCAGCCCCGAAATGGTGGATCAGCTGGTGATACCTGCGATCAGGAATTTTAAATACCCGTGAAAGCGTTTAACTTTACATAAAATAAACCCAGCGGTAACAAAAAAATAATATCGCAAGAAATGGCTTCCTTCTTTGGCTCCTCCCGATTTAAATTGCCCTTATCAGCGGTCAGTTTATTCCTCGTATTATTTACTTCCTGTAATTCTTTGCCCGGCGACGGCGGCACATCTACCATCACAGGGAAAGTATTTGTTCAGGAATACAATGCTTCGGGAACCCTCTTTGCCGATTATTACGGTGCTGACCAGCATGTATATCTGATTTATGGTGACGGAACGGTTTACGACGATGATGTGCGTACAAGTTATGACGGCACCTACGAATTTAATTTTTTAAGGAAAGGAAATTATACAATTTTTGCCTACTCGGATTGTATTGGTTGCGATGGTGGCAGTGTCGCCGTATTGATCAATATTGAAGTAAATGAAAATCATCAAACAGTTTCTGCACCCGACATTGTTATCGACAAACGCAATTGAATTCAGATCTCGAGATATTAACCACATTTGATACCATTACACTCGGTGAAATGGATAAGGTTACATTGATGAACCGGAAGGATACAAAGTATTTTTTCGACAGATCAAAACTCAATGGTATACTTTATGAATTGCGACCCGATTACCGTTTGCTCGAAATAAACGGTGAAAGGTTATTCAGTTATCAGAATATTTATTTCGACACAAAGGATTTTTTCTGCTATACCCAGCACCACAACCGGCGTGTAAACCGCTATAAGATCCGGATCAGAAAATATGTTGAAAGCGATCTGGTATTTCTCGAAGTGAAATTCAAAACAAATACCGGCCGCACAATTAAATCAAGGATCAAACTTGAAGAATTCAGTTATATTTTAAATGATACGGCGAAGGATTTTATCCGTGCAAATACACCATTCGATCCGGATGATTTATTCCCGACCCTGTATAACGAATTCAAACGCTTTACACTGGTGAACCGGAATATGCACGAGCGGGCGACAATTGATACAAACCTTGTTTTACAAATTACAGGTGAAGAAAAAAAATTCAGCAGGCTTTGTATTGCAGAATTAAAAATTGATTCTTCCCTTTCCGGTTCGAAATTCAGACTGGCGATGCGTGATAATTTCTGCCCTGAAATGCGCATCAGTAAATACAGTGTCGGGGTTGCATATATGTATCCCGAAATCAAACAAAATAATTTTAAATCCAAGAAAATCCGAATAAACCGAATTGAAAATGTTTACACTACTCCAAGTAACTGAGGACAGAGACGCAGGAAAATTTCTCGACATGAAATTTTTCGATGCCGATTTTTATGATCTTACAGTGCGTTCTGTATTTAATTTTTTAATCGTTTATATACTCGTCCGTTTTGTATACCGGAGCGATAAAAAAAATAAAAACTACGCATTCTCATTTTATTTATTCAGCATGATGATTTTCTTTTTATGCTATCTGCTGCAGGAAATTAATCTCGATACGGGTTTTGCATTCGGTTTGTTTGCCGTATTCTCCATTTTGCGGTACCGCACCATCAGTATACCGATGAAAGAGATGACCTATTTATTTCTTGCCATTGCAATTGCTGTGATCAATGCACTTACAATTAAGAAAACAAGTATTGTTGAACTGGTATTTACAAATTTCGCCTTGCTTGGCGGCGGCTGGTTGCTTGAGCGTTTATGGTATAAAGAAGGTTTGAGTGAACAAACAATTGAATACGAAAAAATTGAAAATATAAAACCTGAAAAGCGCCAGGTGATGATGAACGACCTGAAAGAAAGAACCGGTTTGGATATTCGCAATTTCGAAATCATCACCACCGATTTTTTACGTGATATGGTGCGGGTGAAAATTTATTATAAAGCTACTGCGATCGCCGCCACTACAGATGGCATGCAGGAAATTTCCGCAGCTGATGACGACGATGACGATTAAATGTGCAGGATTTCTTGCAGTATTTCTTTTTACCTGCAATTCCGTATTTGCGCAGCACCGCGATGCAGGAACCTGGTTGAGCGCAGGGATCAGTGCCGATATTGCAAAAGACCTTACGCTCGATATCAGTGAAGAAATGCGTTATAATATTTCTGTTGCCAGTCTGTATCAAATCAATTCTGATATTGCACTGTCCTATAAATTCACAAAAAAAATCAAGATCGGAATTGATTACAGATATTCCATTCGCGAACTGACGGATATAAACCGTGTCGGACTTGCATTGACCCTGCGAGAAGGCGTAAAAGATTTTGATTTTTCCATCCGCAGTAAAATCCAATATAGTTTTACTCCTGATCAGCAGGAAGGAAGTGCATGGCGGAATAAAGGGACAATAAAATACGAGGCAACAAAAAAACTCACACCATATTTCAGCGCCGAATTATTTTATGCATTCTCAAATCAAATAAATCAATTTGACGATTACAGACTTGAGGCCGGGCTTTCATGGGAAATTACCAAACATCATGAACTCAATCCGTTTTTTTTATACGACCAGGAATTTCATGTAAACGATCCTGAAATTTTGAACGTATTCGGTTTAACCTACGTATATAAATTCTGATGAAGCGGACATTGATGATATTGCTTGTATTTGGATTTGCTCACATATCCAATGCGCAAAATGCCGGTATGTTCCAGGCTTCACAAACTGCCATACCATCTTTCAATCTCAATCTTCAAACAACTAATTTCCCTGCCTTTCAAATCACCGGAATAAACAGGAACCCTTCCATAAATCTTTTTTTATCTGCCGGAAATATTCTTGTATTTCAGCTACCGGTTTATACACAGGGTTTATTCTGCGATTTTGAAGATCATATCAACCGCAACAGGAAATTACGGATTGATTTCGGGGTGAAGTGAGTTTTATAAGAATTCAATTAAGGCGAAAAAAAATAACAGGGAGGCGCAGTTGCGCAGAGAAAAGTATTTATTAATCATTTGCCTTATTCGCATTGGTACATCGGTACATTGGTATATTGGTACATTCATTATTGCTTTCCTCCTCCTCAGTTTCGCGACTTGGTGTCTTCGTGTGAATTCCTGATGATGCAAATCATCTGATAGATTTTTACATCGAAATACTTTTACGGAAACAGTAATTTTATGGAAATTTTAGAGAGAAAAAATAAAGTGAAAGAATTAACAAGATTTGAGATTGCTTCCTGGTTTCGCGGATTGCAGGATGATATTTGCCGCCAGATAGAAAAATGCGACGGCAAAGGTGTTTTTGTTGAAGAACACTGGACCCGCCCGGGCGGCGGCGGCGGACGCACGAGGGTGATCAGCAATGCAAATATTCTTGAAAAGGGCGGTGTGAATTTCAGTGAGGTGCACGGTATATTGCCTGATAAAATCGCAAAAGCGCTCAATATTCACGGCCACGATTTTTTTGCATCCGGTGTATCCATCGTGATGCATCCTTTTAGTCCGATGGTGCCCATCATTCATATGAATGTCCGCTATTTCGAAGTAAGCAGCGGTGAAAAATGGTTTGGCGGCGGAATAGATCTTACCCCGATTTATGTTGATCCTGCGCAGGCAAAACATTTTCATCAAACGTTAAAACGCATTTGCGATACACATCATCCTGAGTATTACCCGACGTTTAAAAATTGGGCTGACGAATATTTTTATATCAAACACCGCGATGAAACCAGAGGTGTCGGCGGTATTTTTTTCGACAGATTATCTGTAACAGATGCGTTCAGCCTCGCAGACCGTTTTCATTTTGTAAAAGATGTCGGAAATGCATTTGCACCGATCTATACGGAAATTATGTCTGCGAATAAAGACCTGCAGTATACCAAAAAGCAAAAACAATTTCAGTTGATACGGAGAGGGCGTTATGCAGAATTTAATCTCGTGTATGATAAAGGAACAAAATTCGGATTGGATACCGATGGCAGAACAGAATCTATTTTAATGAGCATGCCGCCGGAAGCAAAATGGGAATATAATTATAAGATTGAACCGGGCACTGAAGAAGAAAAAACAATTAATTTATTGAGGAAAGGAATTGATTGGGTTTAAGAGTTCAGAGTTCAGAGTTCAGAGTTCAGAGTTCAGAGTTCAGAGTTCAGAGTTCGGGGTTCTGAGCTTGCCTGCCTGCAGCACAAGCCCATTGCGTCGGCCGGCAGGTTCAGATTTGGCTGATGCATGAATTTGACAGTCCTGATTCCTGACTCCTGACTCCTGGCTCTAATTACAATTGAGGAAAATCATATCCGTGCTGTCTACATTGCTCATATTACCGGCACGGTCCACGATATAAATTTTGTAGTAAAAGGAATCAACCGGATCGTCGTTGTCAATACAATAGGAAATCGGGTAATATGTTGTGATCGTTCCAGAAATTGCTTTGCTGTTGCCTTGCAATTCGATATAAGGAATTTTGAATGCGAGCGGGAAACCGGGCACACGGCTGTCTTCCCAAAACATATTGATGCTGTCATCACTTCCCAGGTCGCCGTCGCCATCTTCAAAATAAACCACGATTGAAAGGCTATCCTCATCCAGTTCATCAAACGTATTTGCATTCATACTTTGAAACTCAATATGCGGCACCTCTGAATATTGCGGTTCCTGCACACAAGCTGCGAGGCACGCCAAAACAAACAGGACAATTATGTAGCTGTATTTTCTCAGCATAATTTTACTATTCAAAGTTACCATATAACTTGCAAACTGAGATGGATATTGCAAAGTTCAAAAAAGATCTTTTCGGGATCAAAAATGCGGATTTTGAAGCGCAGGCTTTGGCAGTATTCAGGTTTCAGGCAGAGGCAAATTCCGTTTACAAGGAATTTTTACACCATCTTGACATTTCTGCCGGCCTCATTTCAAAAATTGAAGACATCCCGTTTCTTCCCGTTGAATTATTTAAATCCAAAGTAATTACAAGTTCCGGTCGCTTTCCCGAAAATTATTTTGCAAGCAGTGGTACAACTTCCGAGAAAGCCAGCCATCATTATATACATGATCTCCAATTTTATGAAGATGTTGTTTTGTATACATTCAAACTATTTTATGGTGATCCTCAGCAATATTGTTTTTTATTTCTTCTTCCCTCCTACCTCGAAAGAAAAAATGCATCGTTGGTTTATATGTGTAACACTTTATTAAAATACGGAAAGCACGGCAGTGGTTTTTATTTAAATGAATTTGATGCATTGAAATCAAGACTGATAGAAAATGAATTCAATCAAATCCCGACAATTTTACTGGGCGTTTCATTTGCACTTTTGGATTTTGCAGATTTCACTTCCCTCGATTTAAAAAACACAATTCTTATTGAAACCGGCGGCATGAAAGGAAGGCGTGAAGAAATCACCAGAGCTGAACTGCATGATCAGTTAAATAAAAGTTTCAACACGAAAAATATTCATTCCGAATACGGCATGACTGAATTATTATCAATGGCCTATTCAAAAGGAAATGGAAAATTTAATCCCCCACCCTGGATGAAATTGTTAATTCGCGATCCCGAAGATCCATTTAAAATTTTAGAGAATGGAAAATCCGGACTCATTAATATCATCGATCTCGCCAATATCGAATCATGCAGTTTTATTTCCACACAGGATATTGGCAAAATAAATCCTGATCATTCATTTGAAGTTTTGGGCAGATTTGATCATAGTGATGTGAGGGGATGTAATTTGATGGTGGAGTGAGCACGTGTGTTCGAGTGTTCTTGTGTTCGGGTACCTGCCCGCCGACGCAATGCATCATGAGCGGTGGCAGGTGGGTTCACGTCAATTGCAAACGAAATAAAAATTTGTTATTATTTGGATAGCTCAAAATGAGGTTCTCAATTTAATCAGTTTTTCCATTAAAGAATTGTCACCCTGAGCCTGCCTGCCGACGCTAAAGGCCTGCGCTGCGGCAGGCAGGCTTGTCGAACGGCATTATACGAATCCCCATAAATTCCTGCCTGCCTATACGTAAATATTTTGATCAAGACGATTTACATTCAAGGCGGTGGATATTCGTGTTAGCATGTTGCGTTTGAGTGATTTTTTTTTTGAAGGGCGGGAGAAAAATTTTCAAATTCTATTTGGGCAGTAAAAAAGATACTTTTGCAAGCTTTGGCCTCAGCGCTGTTTTGCTAGACTTCAAAGAGTTTATTTTATTTGTGAGGTCATTTCATCATTTGAGATGAGATGAGTATTATTTGAGGTCAGCAGTTGAAACCCACTGTTCCCATTCACTGAAATTATCGCCAAAATCCTGTCTTGATGATGCTTTCAATGTACCTATAACAATTTCGCGGTGTTCATTATTGTTTAATAATTCAAGCAACCTGCTATATCCTATCTTATTTTTCGTCATTGCAAGTAGATTAGCACATCTGATTGAAACTAAAATATTAGATGAATATAAATTCTGTTTTAACAAACTAAAAGCAGGTTCTTTCCAGACATTAGAATTGTTAGCAGAATATGTTAAATCAAAGTAGAATGTCATTAGGTTCAGTACACATAAAGTAGATGTATCACAAAACCGATTAATAATTGCACTATATAAAATTGTGTCAGATTCCTTTTCAAATAATTCTAATTTTGAAAAGGTAGTAGAGTTAATCCAGTAGTTAATAGAATCTATACTTTTATAAGGTCGGATAAGATTCATATAGGTATCTAATACTGAATCAATGCCAAAATTGGAATTTGTTTGATTTAATTGACATGAATAAAATTGTTCTGCAAAGTCGGTATTAATGTTGTTAATTATGTAATTGAAATATTTCATTTGATTTGCAAAATAGAGATTGCAGATAATAGTATTACCCGGGTAGCATAAAGCAAGTGAATTTCTCAATTCATGGAATTGATATTCTGAAAGTTGAAGGATTTGTAAATTGTTGAAAGAGGATAAATCAGGTAGTCTATCTTGAATGGATTGATCATCTTTAAGTAAAGTGATTGCAACACCTCGTGCATAAAAATCAGAACTATTTAATAATCCAATCATCTTGTTCTTTCCAGCTTTCTCAAGTAGGAAATGAAAAAAAGAAATAAATGGTCCTGATTCATAATAAAACTTTAAGGTTTCGTCTTTTGGAGCAGATAAGGAATGACCATAATAATATAATGTTACTCCTGCTTTTAGAGGAGAAAATAATTCGGCATCATAATATTCTATATACCCATCAGGAAAATAATTTACAGAAATAGAATCTGCTCCGTTCCTTAATTTGATAACTATAGCTGTTTGAACTTGTAATCTATAAGCCCCAGGGTAGAAATAATATGCTCCGCCTGTTACTAATGAACGACTTCGGTTTTCATCTAGTTGCCAACCTATAAGAATATCTACATTGACATCTATATTTGTTTCAAATCCGATTGAATCCGTATTTGGTTTCAATATGTAACCTAATGCGCTTAAAGTGTTTTCTAAGTTTGACTGAACTGGAAAGTTGTAGTCGTCAAATTTTTTAAAATAATCAACATCTAAAGAGTCGCTGATAAAACTAGTACTAACAAACACTGGGCTACCTGTTTTCATGTATGCAAATTCTTCAAAAGTTTGTTTAAGTAATGTGTCTCTTAGCTGGCTTCTTACAAATTGTTCAGGTAGAAGTTTAGAATCATTATTAATAAATACCCGTTGTTTTACTTTTAAAATAATATTGTTTCTAATATTAAAATCTTTGACGTCAACTGTGTTCTTAAATTCCAAACTTGATTGAGTAAATGCAACACAGTGCAGGTAAAGTAACAAGAAAAAAGAACTATACACTTTCATAAAGATGATGATTAGTTAACTCGTCAGACTTAGGTTAATGTAGGATGAAGATAAGAATCAAAAATCAAACGTTTGCAAAAGTGACCCTTTTTTGTTTTGCCTTCAGGCTGGCTTGTGCGTAAGCTGCAAAACAAAATGAACGGAGGCAAAAACTAAACTTCATTGCGTTGATTGTGAGGTAGAGCTGTCAGTCCATGTCGTCTCTTTATAAAAAAAGTTTGATTCAATTCCGTCAGTTCAAAGTTAGGAGGGGCGCATTAGCATTACCCTAACGGTTTGCAGATTTGCGATGGGCGGGCTTTTCAGCACAAATGTTCATGCGGAGAACTGAACTTCCATTAACCACAAAATGTCATAGAAGCACGTCACCCCGCCTATTGTAAATGTGCTGTTAGCGGCAGGGCTATTCTTTGTGTCAAGGCTTAGTGTTCCATTTAGCATAGTCAATGTGTGATATTAGTTCCTCAAATGCAATTCGCACATTCGTTTTTATACCGTCAATGTCAGGTTGCTTTGCGCTAAATCTTTTGCTGTGAACACTTGAGTCGGCCAGCAGTTTAATTTTAGGCAAATTCTCTTTTACAATCTTAGTCAACTTCCATGTCGGCTCATTTGTCACAGCGGAAATTAAGTCGCTCAATTGCAAATAATCGCCTTTTGCGTTTTTTATTTTTAATTGAATGCTCTTGCTTTCGTAGAGTTCAATTATCAGAGTTTCTGTGATTTTGCGAAGCATAAACAAACAGGATGTATACAAACCATAGTCGTAGCAACTGCTCGCTTCTTTTGAATAGTCAATTAAATAACCTCTTGTGTTGTCAAAAATTGAAAGCGGAAAAAGCGAGTTGCTTGGTTTATGTTCAATAGGTTTGTCAACCTCAGTGTCAATTCTTTCTCTAACTGCCGAGTAAAGAATAAATCCATTTTTCCTTTTAAGGAACTGTTGTGTTTTTCCTTTTCGTGAATAGTTATTAAGATATGCCGGAATATTTGAGTATGCATTAAGATGTAAACTTTCATAGCATGCACTTATGTCTTTTGCTTTAACTGCTTCTAATTGCTTTTCAACTTGTAAATAGTAAACGAAGTATTGCACTTGTTTACCAGAGTCAAGTTTGAAAAAGTCGGGAACTTTAGAAACAAAAGTTTTCAGTTCGTTCATTTAGTCTTAGGTAATTTATTGACAACATAATTTTCACCTATGGAACTAAGTTGATATTTACCAACAGAACCTTTTGTAACCCAACGAAACTGTGAGCCAACCATGTTGCCAAAAACTTGAGCCAAAGCAGATGGAGTTTCTGCAGCAATACTTAGCAAATAGTTCACTTCCTCAAGTGAAACTTCATTGACTTTTTTGTCATCAATAAACCACTTCATTGCAACAAGAACCTTTTCATTTTGGGTTTTGGGCTTTTTTTCAGCAAAAAAATCATTCAACGCTTTCTGCTCGGCAGGAGTCAACTTTAAATCGACAAAACCAACGGAGTTGTTTTTGTTTGATTTTTTCTGTTTTTCTTCTGTGCCCTTCTTTTCTTCATTCGTGTTTGGTTTACCCTTTGAAGAATTCCGCTTTACAGCTTTTGTAGTTGAATTGCCTTGTAGAATTTGTTTTGCGTAAGTAATGCCAGCATCCTTCAATAGATACTCTGTGTCATTGTGAACCTTTATATAGTCTTGCTTAAGAAGGGACTTGATGTTATTTGAAAGGTTATTCATTCTACTGACGTTTTTTCGTCCAGTAGATTCGTAAAAGTCCTTTATTTCTTTCTCTGTGAAAGTATTTTCTCCAAACTCAGAAGAATAAAAGGCATAAATCAAAATCCAGTCTGTCTCTGCTTTCGGTAAATCCTTTTTCACAACCTCCTTAATTGCAGGGAAATCTGTCATTTCAACTCCACTAATGTCCTCAAATTGTCCAAGTTGTTGACCTGGTTTAGCTGTCTGAATGGTCGTTACCTGCGGTGTGACAATGTTAACCTTTGCCAGAAGGTCAGCAGTAATGAATGATTTGAAGCTTGCAAACTCTTCCTTTACTGTCGCCTCATTGCCCTCAATTTCAAATTCAAGTCCGTGAAGCTTAAATTTCATTTTTAGATTGTCCATGCTGTATTTTCATTAAAAATTAAATCGTAAAAATAGTATTTTGTCAGTTGGTGTTTGCAGTCAGTTTCAAGTTTACAATGTCGTCAAGCCTTGCCGCTAACTCCTTTATTTACGCACCTTCCTCAATCTACAATTTTCTTTCAGATTTACGCAAATACTCCCACAATTTTAATATCTTCTCTTCACCTCCGCAATACCCATAAATGGTACATATTTAGTCCCCGTGGTCACAGTTTGCCCATACCAGTTGAATTCTTGTTCTTGCGTCAGCATTCCTTTCTCCTCACTCCTCTCTCCTCTTCTTCGCCCAATTCAACAACCCATTCGTCGAACTATCATGAGATGAAATTAAGGATTCCGTTTTTAATTCCGGCAGAATTTTTAATGCGAGTTTTTTGCCGAGTTCAACACCCCATTGGTCGAAGCTGTAGATATTCCAGATAATGCCCTGGACAAATATTTTATGTTCGTAAAATGCGATGAGCTTGCCGAGATTAAATGGTGTCATTTCATCCATTAAAATTGTGTTGGTCGGGCGGTTACCTTCAAATACACGGAAAGAAAATTGTTTTTGAATTTCTGCATCAGTCATTCCTTTTGATTTTAATTCTGCCACCACTTCTTCTTGTGTTTTACCCATCATGAATGCTTCCGTTTGTGCAAAGAAATTTGACAACAATACATTGTGATGGTCACCGATTTTATTTAATGAATTTGCAGGCGCAATAAAATCTGCGGGAATGATTTGCGTGCCTTGGTGCATCAGTTGAAAAAATGCATGCTGGCCGTTGGTACCGGGTTCACCCCAGATGACAGGGCCGGTTGGATAATTAATTTTATTTCCGTTGCGGTCGATGTATTTCCCATTGCTTTCTATATCTGCCTGCTGTAAATAGGCGGTGAAGCGATGCAGATATTGATCATATGGAATTACGGCATGTGTATGGTAATTAAAAAATTCAATATACCAGAAGCCGAGTAATCCCATGATGACAGGAATGTTTTTTTCAAAAGTAGTATTTCTGAAATGCAGATCTGCTTCGTGTGCGCCTTTTAATAAATTTTCAAAATGATCGTATCCGAGTGCAAGACAAATTGATAAACCAATGGCGCTCCATAATGAATATCTGCCGCCTACCCAGTCCCAGAATGCAAACATATTTTCAGGGTCGATACCGAATTTAATTACTTCTTCTTTTGCAGTGGACAAAGCGACAAATGCTTTTGCAATATGCGATTCTGATTTTGCATGATCAAGAAACCATTTTCTGGCAGTATGTGCATTGAGCATGGTTTCCTGCGTGGTGAATGTTTTGGATGCAATTAAAAATAAAGTGGTTTCGGGATTTAATTTTTTTAGCGTTTCGGAAATATGTGTGCCGTCCACATTCGAAACAAAATGCAGATTCAAATGCGGCACTTTATAATATTTCAATGCTTCCACAACCATATGCGGTCCGAGATCTGAACCGCCGATGCCGATATTCACCACATCCGTAAATTGTTTATCAGCATAAGAGCGCCAGCTGCCCTCAATTATTTTTCCAGAAAATTCTTTCATTTTTGACAGCACTTCTTTAATTGCCGGCATTACATTCTCGCCATCCGCATAAACAGGTGCGTTTGAAAAATTGCGCAACGCCGTATGCAGCACAGAACGGTTTTCGGTTTCATTTATTTTCTCACCGGTAAACATCGCTTCAACTGCTGATTTTAATTGCACCTCATCTGCAAGTTGCACAAGCAATTGTATGGTTTCATCATTTATTTTATTTTTTGAATAATCAATTAAAAATGAACCGGATTCAATACTGTGTTTTTCAAAGCGTTTTGGATCCGCATGGAATAAATCCTTTAAATGCACTTGCCTCATTGCCGCAAAATGTTTCTGCAATAACTGATAAGAAAGTGTTTCTCTGAAATTAATTTTAGGAAGCATATTATTTTTTCTCCATCATGATATGATAATTCGCAAGTGACAATGCCGGTGATGCAATGATATTTCCTTCAACCAGATGATTTACATTGCATGCAGAAATAAGTTGTTCTTTGAAAGCTTCTGCAACGGAACCGATAAAATGCACCGGCCATAATTTATAATTCGGAATGGTTGTGATGAATATTTTAATGAATTCATCAAAGCCGAAATTAATTAAATAATTGCAGTAAGGATGATTGATATTCTCTTTTAAAAAAGGTACAAAGGAAGCAATGAATTGATTGGGATAAGACTCCTGATACACTTTGCGGATCAATTCGTCGCGGGAAAAGGGATAGGCTGCAGAAAATTTCTCTTTCAATTCTGCCGGTAAAATGCCATAGAAATAATCACGCAATAATCTTTTACCGAAATAAAAACCACTGCCTTCATCCCCCAATAAATAACCAAGGCTGAAATTACCGCCAGATAATTCTTTGCCGTTATAAAAACAGGAATTGGAGCCGGTGCCCAAAATACAAATGATGCCGCCTTTATTTCCGCTTACGGCATATGCCGCTCCATATAAATCGCTTTTTACTTCAACGGCTGCTTTTTTAAAAACCGACCGCAATGTTTCATGCATTGCCTTCACATTTTTCTCACTGCCGCAACCGGAACCATAAAAAAACAATTTCGAAACATCCGGTATTATTTTTTCAATTGCCGGATCTGTGATCAGCAGGTTAAATACAGCATCGGTTGTGATGACATTCGGGTTTAATCCTTTCGTTGAAAATTGCCGGCTGATTTCCAATTGCTCATTAAGCAGGATCCAATCTGTTTTGGTTGAGCCGCTGTCTGCAATTAAAATCATCAATAAAAATTAAGAAGGCTTTTTGGGATCAAATAATATTTTATCAATGCGGCTGCCGTCCATGTCCATAATTTCGAAGCGTGCATTTTTCCAGTCGAGTTTCTCTCCCACTTTCGGGATCTGTTGTAATTCATCGAGAATAAATCCGGCCAGTGTATTGTATTCCAGTTCATCAAGGCCTGCAAATTCATCTTCCATTTCAAAATATTTCAGGAAATCATAAAAAGGCAAAGCACCATCGATGAGGTAAGTACCGTTATCGCGTTCAACAATTGAATAGTCTGTGAGATTTAATTCATCAAATTCTCCAACCAATGCTTCGAGAATATCATTAATGGTTACCAGCCCTTCCACCGAACCGTATTCATTGATGATAAGAGTATAATGAATTTTTGATTGTTTGAATTTTTCAAGGACGGAATAAGCCGTATTATTTTCCGGAATATGCAGAATCGGTTTAATAATATCGCGGATATTTTTGAGATTATTTTTTGCTGAGGCGAGAAATAAATCCTTGATATACACAATGCCCAAAACTTTTTCGAGATCGCCGTCGCAAACCGGATAGATACTGTGAATTTCACTTTCAATATCCACCATTATTTTTTCGATCGGTTCGTTTACATCGAGCCAGATAATTTCATTCCTGTGAGTCATGAGTGAACCGATCTTTCTGTCGCCGAGGTGAAATACCCGCTCCATAATATCCTGTTCAATTTCTTCGATCGCACCTGTTTGTGTTCCTTCCTGAATAATTGCTTTAATTTCTTCTTCCGTTACCTGATCGTCGTTCACTCTTTTTATGCCAAGGATTTTAATGATCAGATCGCTGCTTTTTGTAAGGAACCAGACAAATGGTTTTACAACAGTGGACAGGAAGATCATGGGTGCAGCTACAATTTTCGCGATCGGTTCGGGGAAGATCATACCGATGCGTTTCGGGACAAGTTCACCGATAATAAGTGAGATCGCGGTGATACAAATCACCACGATAATTAAAGCTACTGTGTCGGCATATTCGGCGATCATGCCTAATTGTACGAGCCATGCTTCAACATTACTTTTAATTGTCTGGCCTGAGAAAATACCCGTCAGAATACTGATCAGCGTGATCCCGATCTGGGTGGTGCTGAGAAAGCGGGACGGGTCGTTATGGAGTAAAAGCGCCTGTTTTGCACGCACATCACCTCGTTTTGCGGAAGTTTCGAGCCTTGCTTTCCGGACACTCACCATGGCCATTTCACTCATGGCAAAGAGCCCGTTAATGAAAATCAAAATCAGAATAACAAGCAGTTCGCTCAGCATAGATGCGGGTAAAATTAATGCAATTTAGGAGATAAAGCCTTTGATTACTTGCTCTTCTCCCCTTCAAAATAATCTGCTTTTAATTTAAAGAGTACATTAAAAGTGGTGAGGCTGCCGTAAATGCGTGTGATATATTGCTGCATTTCAATTTTATCTGCATCGGTGAATTTCGGATGTGCATTTATTTTTTGCTCCATCACACGCAGCCTGTCGCGGAGCATAACGATCTTGTGAAAAAATGTTTCGATCGGAATTTCTTTTGAAGCAAGTGATTTATCAAAAGGTTGTAAAATCAGATTACCGCCTTCCCATTTTTCGGCGATATGAATTACTTCGGTTACATCGCTCCATTCGCGGAGAATTTTAATCAATGAATCTTCCAGTTCATTGAAGCTCACGGAATATTCCTGTTCGATCGCTTCGATAATTTCCATATCGGCATCTTTCGGGATACTGCGCAAACCTTTTTCAATAAAACTGATCTCATACATGCGTTTGTGTACATGCACTAAAACGCCATCTCCGTGATCGCGGTGTTTAATGCGGGAACCTACTCCTAATGTTGACATATTTTAATTGCGAATTTTGAATTGTGAAATGCGAATTGAAATTCGATGAACTCAAAGGTAATTTATCCAGCTGGAAAATTTTCTTGTTTTTAAACAATTCAAATTCGTTTCGTTTAACCAACTCCTGATGTTGACATATTTTAATTGCGAATTTTGAATTGTGAATTGCAAATTGAAATTCGATGAACTCAAATATACTTTAACCAATTAAAAAATCTGCGGGTTTTTAAATAATTCAGATTTGATTCATTGGTATAAGATTCACGTTCAAAACAAATATTGCGGTATGCTTTGTCGTGGTCTTTATATTTAATTCTGTTAAAAAAATAATGCAATAAGTAAAATAAATAAAAGAATACGATCAACAATTCAAGTTGTTGCCGAAGGTGAATATGCTCATGATTCATAAAAACCGGATCTTTCTTTAATTCTTTATTGCTGATAAGAATAAATGGAAACAGCGTCATTCCATTGACATGCAGTTTTTTGATTTCTATGAGTTGCCATTTTCTGATCATGATTTACTTATTGAAATAACCGTCATTGTCATGGTGAGCTTGGTGACAATACGTGCGGGGATACGCTCCTTAGAAAAAACGGAACTTTCCCTACGAAATTTATAGTGAGCTTGTCGAACTACTTTCCAAATCCCCATGTCAAAAAATAAGGCAGCAATTCGGCCCATGTTTGCTGATTATGCTCCCCTCCTTTTACAAGCACGAATTCAATATCGTCCTGCTTATCGTAACCTTTGTCTTTCAGAATTTTAATCAGGTCAATCGTATCATCAATTGAATCGATCAGTCCGTTTTTATTTCTGTCGGATGTTTCATCTTTTGTTCCGCATTCGAACCAGAATTTTAATCCGGGCCTTTTTTCGCTGTTTTTAATTTGCTGATGAATGATACGGTGTTTATCATCTTTATAACCGCGGTTATATGCTTTCATCCGCCACCATAAACTGCCGCTGAATACGCCGATCTTGCCGAAAAATTCAGAATAATTCCATGCAATATCAATTGCACTTAATCCTCCCAGCGACCATCCGGCAATCACATTATTTTTTTTATCGCGGGAAACGCTGAATTTTTTTTGCACAAACGGCAGCAATTCATTGATAAAAAATTCCGCATACAATCCGGCTTTATTTCCCCTGTTTTTAAAATCTGCCGTTGAACTTGTTCCGTATTCGTTCAGACGATCTTCGTTGGCATGTACACCCACTACAATCAGGTCGCGGATTAATTCCCGTTTGTACAATTCAGTTAAAGAATCCGTGAGCTGCACGGATGGGATATCCTGTCCGTCGTTCAGCCATAAAACCGGATAAGGTTTCTGCTTATAACCGGGAGGCAGAATAATTGTAAGTGTAACTTCCCTGTTGAGATAGGTAGAGCTGACATGCGCAAATTGTATGTCGGGTTTATAAGCCGTTTCTGTTCTCGTCATTTCAATCTGCCACAAATTTAATCTGTTCGGGTCAGCGATGCGATGATATTTTCCAATGCAGAATGTGAAAAACCTGTTTTTGAGAAATTCATTTTAAATTCATTGTGAAGTCTCTGCGATTCTCCTTATCGAATTGCCCATTGCCGTCTTTTAACATAACTTTGCAGCCCTGATTATTAAGTTTAAATAAAGATTTCATTTGGAACTGAACGAGCAACAAGTTAAGTGGTTTTCATCCACATTAGGGATTGAAATGCAGATGCTGACCTTTGGAACCACCGGCGTTCCGGTCATTTTATTTCCCACCTCGATGGGCATGCATAATGAAAACAGAGATTTTAAACTGATCGAATCGATCGGCTGGTTTATTGAAACCGGAATGATCAAAGTGTATTGCCCCGACAGTATCGACAAACACAGCTGGTATAATAAAGAGGCTTCTCCAAAAGACCGTGTGCTGAATCATATTTTGTATGATAAAATGATCATCGACGAGATTTATCCTTCCATCAAACAGGATACGGGAAACTGGCGTATCGGTGTGGGTGGTTGCAGCTTCGGTGGTTACCATGCGTGCAATTTTGCATTCCGTCATCCGGATATTGTTGGTGCGATGTTCTCTCTACACGCAAAATTTGATATTACCGGTCAGCTGGACGGGTATTACGACGATAATGTGTATTTCAACAACCCGCCTGATTTTCTCCCCGGCATGACGGATGAAAATCTTTGGAAAATGCAAATTTTCCTCGCTTCTGCCGAATTTGATATGTGCCTTGATGCGAATTACAAAATGGCCCATATGCTCGGTGAAAAACAGGTGCCCCATTTACTGGAAGTTGCACCGGGTGAAAAACACGACTGGCCTTGCTGGAGGCAGCAATTACCGAGGTTCCTCGGAATTCTGGATTATGATAAAATGACTAACGTTTAATATTTCAAACATGAAAAAAATTGGTATCGTACATGGCATGGAAGATTCCTTTCCAAATGCATTTATTGACCGGATCAACAGCAAGAATATCCCCGGCATTGTAGCCGAAAGAGTTGTACTCGACAAAGTGATTCAGGGTGTAGGGCCTGATTTTGCTGTATTGCTCGACAGGATCTCTCATGATGCCCCTTTTTACAGGAGTTTTATGAAAAATGCTGCGATCAGCGGAACAGCCGTAATGAACAACCCATTCTGGTGGAGTGCCGATGAAAAATTTTTCAATAATGCGCTTGCATTAAAACTCGGTATACCTGTTCCAAATACCGTATTACTTCCTTCACACGATCTGCCTGAAAATACGAAGTCTACATCTTTCCGCAATTTGAAATACCCCCTCGACTGGGAAGGTATTTTCAATTATATCGGCTTTCCGGCTTATATGAAACCGCATGATGGCGGAGGCTGGAGAGGCGTTTCGAGGCTCGCAAGCCCGGAAGAATTCTTTGAAAAATATGGTGCTTCCGAAACAGATGTTATGATCCTGCAAAGCGAGGTCACCTTCGATTATTATTTCAGATGCTATTGCCTTGGCGGTAAATATGTGCACATCATGTACTACGAACCACGCAACCCGCATCATCTCCGCTATACCTGGAACGGGCCGGTTGCACCACCGGAATTAATTGAAACAGTCCGGAAATATACACTTGCCCTGAATCAGGCTCTTGGATACGATTTCAATACGGTTGAATGGGCGGTGAAAGACGGAATCCCTTACGCAATCGACTTCTGCAATCCCGCCCCGGATGCCGATCAGTCGTCTGTGGGAGATGTGAATTTTGAATGGGTGGTAGAGCATGCGGCATTGATGGCGATTGAGAGAGCAATGCAGCACGTGGATGGCCAGGATAATCTGACATGGGGCGCATATGTCCGCAATTCAGTTAATGGTATACCACACAGGCCCGAATCACTTCCAGTATTTAATCCCGCACTTTCAAAATAAAACGGAGAAGACCATACAATGCAATTGTTTAAAGATTTCACCCTCGGCATAGAAGAAGAATTCCAGATAATCGATCCTGAAACAAGGGACCTTTCACACAGAAAGCATCATATTATCGAACACGGTTCAAAACTCGGTGTCGATGTGAAAGCGGAAATGCACCAGAGTGTTGTTGAAGCTGCCACAACGATATGCCGCGACATAAAGGATGCCAGGGAACAGACGGTTAAACTCCGCCGTATTATCGCCGACCTTGCGGATAAGGACAAACTTAAAATCGCAGCTGCAGGCACACATCCATTTGCAGCATGGGAAGATCAGCTGATCACCAATCACCCTCGCTATCAGGAAATCATAAACGAAATGCAGGAGGCTGCCCGCAGCAATCTTATTTTCGGATTGCATGTGCATGTCGGCATGCCCTCAAGGGATGTTGCCGTTTTCATGATGAATTCACTCCGTTATTTTCTCCCGCATATTTTTGCATTATCAACAAATTCTCCCTTCTGGGAAGGTAGAGACACCGGCTTTAAATCATTCAGAACCAAAGTGTTTGATAAATTTCCCCGCACGGGTATTCCGGATGTTTTCAATGACGCCAGCCATTTCGACAATTTTGTTGCTTTGCTTGTAAAAACGAATTGTATTGATAACGGCAAGAAGATCTGGTGGGATCTGCGAGTTCATCCTTATTTCAACACAATTGAATTCCGAATTTGTGATATTCCGCTCAGAGTAGATGAAACACTGGCACTGGCCGCATTGATGCAGGCCATTACCGCCAAATTATACAAATTGATGAAGAGCAATATCGGCTGGCGGAATTATGATAAGGCCCTGATCCAGGAAAATAAATGGCGGGCAGCACGATATGGCATCGGTGGCAAGCTGATTGATTTTGGTAAACAGGAAGAACTTGAAACGAAAGACCTCTGCCTCGAATTTCTGGATTTTGTTGATGATGTGGTAGATGAGCTTGGAAGCCGCGAAGAACTTGAAAATATTAAGTGGATACTGAATAATGGAACAGGTGCCGACAGACAGCTAGCTCATTATTACGGAAATGGCCGGGATTTTAATAAGCTGGTGGACTTTATGATTGCAGAAAGCTACGCAGGTATCTAAGCGATAGTTGTTCTATCAATTAATTATCAGTTGTTTATAAAATTTCACTTGCCCCGATCTAATAGTGATCAGGTATACTCCTTTTGCAATTTCGGAATTCAAATTCAACTGCGCTATCATTTCTCCATTGATAAATTCTGCATCATCTGAAAAGACATTTTCTCCCAGCATATTTTTAATTTCTATGACTGCAGCTGCCGAAAATTCCTCATCGGCACGAATTACAATATTAGTGAGCCCGCTTGTCGGGTTCGGGAATAATTTGAATTCTCCCGGGTTTTCAATTTCATCATCATCCGGTTCAAAATCTTTACAACCATAAATTACAGGGAAAGCGGCTGAATAACCGAAACAGCCATTTACATCTGTTTGCTTCACCTTAAAATTCCCTACAATTGAAACATTCAGCTTGTTGGTTGTTTCACCGGCTAATAACGAACTGCCTTTATACCATTGATACGTACTGCCGGCCTTGTTTTTTGTTGAGAGTTTTACAGGTGTGTTGATGCAAAGGTCGTTTGATGCGGAAGTATTTGAGATTGTTGGAGCTGGCGAACTCAACACCGTAATCGAAATAGTTGCTGATTCCGTTACACAACCCATCGGACCTGTAAACCGCACTTTATATGTGCCGCTTTTTGCCGTTGAATAAGTTGAATTATGGGCAGTTCCAATCAATGCACCATCCTTATACCACTGATAGGTAAATCCGGCAATAACCGGTGCGGCGGTAAATGTGATAAATGAACCGTTGCAGAAAGTTGTCGGGCCGGAAGTTGTTAATACCGGAATAACAATATCTTCATCCAGGCTGCCATCACAATCGTTATCGATCAGATCGCAATAATCGTAATTGCCGGGATGCACAGTTGCAACAAGATCATTGCAGTCTCCACCAACCGAAACATAGCCGAAAGGTAAATTGCAGGATAAGTGAGAAAGAAACGAATTACCGTATCCATCCGCATCCACATCAATATACCAAAGTGTTTGACCTGTGATCAAAGGATCATCGTCATCCACGAGGCCGTTGCAATTATTATCAATTCCATCACAGATCTCCGCACTGCCGCCAAATATCACAGGGTTCTCATCGTTGCAATCTGTTGCGTCTGCAACATATCCGCTCCGGATCTCACAAAGTAATACCGGCAGAAATGCATTTCCATACCCATCCCCGTCCGCATCTGTATAAAATATTGTCTGGTCTGCAACACCAGGATCATCATCATCAGTCAAGCCGTTGCAGTCATCATCAAAACCGTTGCATATTTCAATACTTCCGGTTAGTATCACTGCATTTTCATCATCACAATCACCAAAAGTGAGTACATAACCAGCAGGTTCATTGCAAGCTGCCAGCGGATAAAAGACATTGCCATATCCGTCGAGGTCATTATCGGCATACCAGATACGGGCATCAACAATGTCAGGGTCCGCTTCGTCTGTTAATCCATCACAATCATTGTCAATCCCGTCGCAGGTTTCTTCTTTTCCTGGATAAAGTGAACCGTCATGGTCGTTGCAATCATAATTATTATCGGCAAACCCGAAAGGAGTTACAAATGCAATCAGCGAGCTGTCCGAACATCCAAAACCATCACCATCCTGGTCGCGGTATTTGACAAAAGCATACAGGCTGTCATCAACCAATCCATCACAATCATTATCCACCAGATCGGGAATTTCATAAGCGCCTTTCAACTTGCAATGATTGGGCACAGGAACAATTATATCATCTACGGCCAGCATCATACTGTCCAGTACCGCTCTGAATCGTTTAGCAACTGCATCGTAATTCGGATTGAGTATCTGATTTGTATTTTCCTGAGGGTCGTTTACCAAATCATAGAGTTCCTCAGAATAACAATCACAATCAGAGCTTACAAATAAATGATTAAATCCCCGAAGCCCCCTGATTTGCGGAACGTCAAATGCAGCTTCATTAAGCCTTGCAATCTCATAACGCACATATCTCCGAAGAGTATCCGAACCCGCCAACTCATGCAAAGAATAACCTTCAAAACCAAATGTATCGTGTGCATTTATCAAATCAAGGAAGGTGGATGGTATATCGACCAATTCAATGAGTTCATTTTCGATTACAGTTGAATCCTCAAACCACGGGGGGTACCGGACAAACAGCGGTACATGTATTGAGGTCTCGAGCGGATAAGCTTTTGCCCGCATTAAATGCTCGCCGATCTGGTAACCATTATCGCTTGAATAAACCACCATCGTCTGGTCGGTAATTCCGTGTCCATCCAGATAATTAAAAATAGTCTGGACATTCATATTCACGCCTATTAGACATTCATATCTGTTGATTCTGAATTGTTTTGTATCAGCAGAATCCTTTTCCCAGGTTGTTGTCCAGCCGTAGTAATAATCAGGATAAAGGGTTGTAAACGGAGAAAAGTTTGGCGGGAGATCAATCGGCATACCGTCGTATATATGATCATCAACGGGCCGTGGAAGATTTGGCGGATGAGGTGCATTTGGAAAAAAGAACAATGCAAAAGGTGGATGCACCTGGGCCGAATCCAAAAAGCGCTGGATATACGCATTGTAAACATCAGTTTCGTGGCCGCCTACAAATGTTGAAACCCCGTTAAACTGATAAGTTATATTCGAATAATTATTTTCCTGCGTATTTATAAATGAAAAATCGAAATCTGTGGGATAGTTATCTCCTGCAGCATATTTTCCGATAATTCCTGTATAATAACCTTCATTATTCAGAATATCCATAATTGTGAGCAATGAAGTGTCGTAGATCGAACTGTTTGTTTCAGCGCCGTGCTGGTGCGCATATAAACCCGTGTAAATAGATTCACGGCTTGGGCCGCAAATCGGTGTGGGCGCATAGGTGCGTGTAAAATTCACGCCTTCATTTGCAATTCGTTCTATAGCAGGTGCAATAAACCATTCAGGCCCGCCGGTGTTGCGGTATTCATCATAGCGGCCGTCATCAACCATTATGAAAGCAATATTCGGTTTAGAACTGTCTATGGCGGGTAATTGCGCCTCAGCTTTCAGGCTAAGCATTAAAAATAAAACTACCTTACTCAGGTAAAATGTGAGTCGCCTGCTCATTAATAAAAAATGGGGGATAATTGGGTCTGCGTTAAGCTTCAAAACAAATATAATTAAATAAATATTAGAATTTACTGTTTATGAACATTCTTGTTTTAAACAGGGTTGTTAAACTGCTACCGTTGATAAACAGTCTTCGCTCCTGTTTTTAATTGCATAAATTCGCACACGGAAATGGCTTCTGAAAAAAAGATCAAGCTTGCCATACTCGATATGTATGACAATCATCCAAATGAAGGGATGCGTTGTATCAGATCGTTTGTAGAAAATGCTGAGAAATTTATTGATTGGGAAGTATTTGATGTGCGGGGGAAAAATGAGGTGCCCGATGGAAAATTTGATATTTACATTTCTTCCGGTGGGCCAGGAAGCCCTTACGACGGAGAAGGCAAACCATGGGAGGCAAAATTTTTTAATTTGCTCGATAACGTTTGGGCACACAATCAAAACGGCAATCAGAAAAAGAAATATTTTTTCGGAATTTGTCATTCTTTCCAGTTAATGAGCAGGCATTTCGAATTGGGGAATATTTGCAGAAGAAAATCAACTGCATTCGGTGTATTTCCGATTTATAAAACAGAAATTGCCAAACTTGATAAATATTTCAAAGCATTGCCTGATCCGTTTTATGTGATTGACAGCCGCGACTGGCAATTAATTGAACCTGACCTGGATAAGATGACTGCTTTGGGTGCAAATATTTTATCACTGGAAAAAAAACGTGAGCATGTTCCTTTGCCAAGGGCGGTGATGGCGGTGAAATTATCGGAGCAGATGTATATGACGCAGTTTCATCCGGAAGCAGATGCACAGGGTATGCTTCGTTATTTTGCATTGCCGGAAAAAAGGGACCATATCATCAACAGTCATGGTGACTGGAAATTAAACGATATGATCATTTCGTTAAGTGATCCCGATAAAATCCCGCTTACGCATCATGCACTCCTTCCCGGTTTTCTCCGCTCCTCCATCAATGCGTTGATCATGAATTAATCGCATATAAATCACTCCTATCCATTTTTCTATTTAGTAAGTTTGCAATCTATGATCAAATCTATCAGAGAGCGTTATAATGCGCAATTCAATGAGGAAACTTATCTCCGCTTTTTTGAAAGTTGCCATGCGAGATTTCATAAAAAAATAGAATTCAAAGTATGTGAAACACCCGTGTTCATCCCATCAGATTTTAAAGCATTATTGATGCAGGCGGGTGATGAAATAATTGATATGATTTGCAGGGAAGATTTTAATGAGAAATCGTTTGATGCCATTCCGAAAAATCTGTTTGTACCGGGAAATGAAAATAAACCGGTTTTTATAGCACTTGATTTCGGTATTTGTGAAAATGAAAAGGGCGAATTGATCCCGCAGCTCATCGAAATGCAGGGATTTGCATCATTATATGCATGGCAGCACGAATTGGGAAAACAGTACCGCAATCATTTTGGTATTCCGGATTACGTGAATCATTTATTCAATGGAATGCACAATGCAAATTATGTTGCGCTGCTTAAAAAAACAATTCTCGGAAAACATGATCCGAAACATGTTGTTCTTTTGGAAATTGAACCCGACAAACAAAAAACCTGGATCGATTTTTATCTCACGAAAGAAATGATCGGTATCGAACCTGTATGTATTTCCAAAATCATAAAAGAAGGAAAAAAAATCTATTATGAACTGAACGGAGAAAAAATCCAAATAAAAAGAATTTACAACCGGTTGATTTTTGATGAATTATTATTGCGGAACGACCTTGCTGTAAACTGGCATCTTACCAATGAAACGGATGTTGAATGGGTCTGTCATCCAAACTGGTTTTTCCGGATCAGTAAATATGCACTGCCTTTTCTGCAAAGTAAATTTGTTCCGGAAACACATTTTTTGAATACTTTGGAATCATTACCCGAAGATCTCGAAAACTGGGTGCTTAAACCATTATTTTCATTTGCAGGCCATGGCGTTATTTTCAATTTGAAAAAAGAAGATATTGAAAAAGTGTTGCCGCAAGGTGAAAATTTTATTCTGCAGCGCAAGGTAAATTATAAACCAGTAATTCAAACGCTGGATCAACCGGCGAAATGCGAATTGCGGCTTATGTATATCTGGGAAGAGAATAAATCAAGGCCTACACTCGTTATTAATCTCGTACGCCTGAGTAAAGGAGAAATGATCGGCGTGGATTACAATAAAAATAAAACCTGGGTTGGCGGCACGGTTGGTTATTATGAAGAATAAATTTTACATGCAGATGTAAATAATATGATGAATAAGCAGTAATTTAATGCCTGTCTCAATTATTCATTTACCAAAGCAACACAATTTTCATACGATGAAATCAAAATTCGCCTTCCTTGTTTTTGCAACCATCATATTGTTTGGCTGCAACAAAGAAAATCCTGTTCAACCCGGAGACAATTTAATTACAAACGGCTCATTTGAGGATAATGGAAATTTCAGTTTGGACGGATGGACAAACAACAATACTTCTTCCAGTACGGATGTGCCGGGCGGTGGCGGAAGTTTTTCATTGAAAATTGATCCGGCAAGCTCCCCTGCAGAAGGATATGCTGAATTTGCAGTTGAAGATCTGTCGGGCACAAAAAGTTTTGAACTCACCGCATTTATAAAATCATTCGGCGATTGGCCCGGTTCAGTAACACTTAAAAAAGTTGCCGACGACGGGACGATAACGATTCTTGCCACGGATGCATCATCTGAAAACAGCTGGCTGCAAAAAACATTAAGTATCACAACAAGTTTCTCAACAGGTGATAAATTGATGGTACATATTTCTTCCGGTTCTACAGAAGCACCAACACCTGATCATTATGCGTTGTTTGATCTTCTTGTTTTAAAAGAACAATAAGCATTCAGCACAATATATTAATTGTTTAATTTTCAGCTAAACAAAAACTGAGGAAAGATTTTCTCAGTTGTGCTGTCAATAAAAATCCTGCCATAATTATCAATCAACATGAATATTTTTTAAATTGGAATATTGAATTTATATTTCTATATATTAGCTGTCTTTAAGTGAATACTATAAACTTTTGCAGCAATACGATATGGAAATTCCTGCAAGTCTGAAAGAGTCATTACAATTTACCTGCCTGCCTGAATATGCCCGTTTTCTTATAGCGCATAAGGTGGAGCAATATGTTACAGATGCACTGGCAATGTCGCGGGAAATGAAACTCCCCATGTTAAAATACCTGAGTAGCATCCCCGAAGACCAGCTCATTAAACAATCACATCAAAATGCACTGATATTTTTTAAAGGTTTTGCAGAAAATCAAATTTATGAGCAGTTGCTGGAAAACATAAAAAAATGGGAATCCAATCAACTGGAAATAATTGAAAAAGACAAACTGGTTGCCGAAGACATTAAAATGGCAACGTATATCAGGAAAAAATTACTACTCAAATATTTACCGGAATACACAACCGATCATGTGCTGCTGTTAAAAATCAGTGATGAACTGGATCAATATATTTATTATACCGAACTGGTTGCATTCAAAGTATATATCGATATTCAGAATGAAAAACTAAATAAGCATGTTCAGGAGATTGAAAAAATAAATCATCAGTTAAAACAAAGTACCGAGCTATCCAATCAGGCAGAAGCACTTACGCATATCGGCAACTGGATCTGGGATTTACAGACCGGCAAAGTTTACTGGAGTGATGAAATGTACCGCATCTACGGTATGGAACCACAAAACGAAACAATTACAATTGAAGTATTTACCAGTATGTTGCATCCGGAAGACAAGGATATGGTGATCGAACATCTTCAGAATGCAATTATGAACAAAGCAATTGAAGAAATTTCTTACCGCATTATTACACGTGAGGGAGCAGAAAAATTCATGCACCTGAAAGGTAAAATTGTAACTGACCAATCCGGAGTTGTGTCTGAAATGATTGGGACAGCGCAGGATATTACAGTTCAAAAAGCAACTGAAGAAGCACTTCTGAAAAATCAGCATTTTGTTCAGAAAATCGCAAGAATTTCACCTTCACTTGTGGCTGTGTATAATATAAATACCGGTAAATATTCATTTGTAAATCAGACTGTAAAACAAATGCTTGGCTACGAACCGGAAATGATACTGGAAAAAGGGGTTGCGTTTTTTATGAACCTGATGCATCCGGATGATCTGGATGTAATCGTCAATCAAAATGCGGAAGCAATCAAAACAGCAAATAATTCCGGTATGCAAACGGAAGAAAGGATTCAGGAATTTATTTACAGACTGAAAGATACCAACGGCAATTATCGCTGGTTGCATACATACGGTACTGTATTCGACAGAGATGAGAAAGGCAATGTAGAGCAGGTGATCAACGTGAGTGTTGATGTGACAGACGAATATGAATTAAAAAACAAATTTGCAGATGAGAAAGTGTTTGCGGATCTGCTCGTTGAAAGTTCACCGTATATGATCCTGAGCTATGATAAAAATTATATTGTCACTGCCTGGAATAAAAAAGCGGAATTGTCTACCGGTTTGAAAAAACAGGACGTATTGGGAAACAATATTTTCGAATTATTCCCGGAATATAAAAATGAGGACTGGCTTTCAAAAATGAATAAAGTGTTTGAAGGTGAATTTGTTCATTTTCCAAAAGTCAAATTTTTACGTCAATCAGGTTACGGAGAATGTTTTGTTTCTCCCTTGCGGGATGCAAAAGAAGAAATCATCGGTGTGCTTTGCATTACGAATAATATCACCCCAATTGTTGAAGCTTCCATAAAACTGGAAGAAAAAAATCGCGAATTACAAATTAAAAACAGTGATCTGGCAAAATCCGGAAATTTTTTGCAGACATTAATTGATTCTTCTCCGGATTTTATTTTTGTGGTTGATAAAGATTTTAAATTCATTTTGCTGAATACCAATGGTGCTGCATTTTTAAAAATGCCGTCAAAATCTTCATCCGGTTTAAAAGCAGAACAGATTTTTTTGCAGAAATTCGATTCACGTATCATTCAAAAAATCACTGATTGCCTGAATGGCAATTACGACGGCAATGAATTGATAAGTGCAACCAATTCGGGTGATGCTTTTTTACAAACTGTTTTAAGCCCTTTAACGGATGAAAATCAGGAAATATATGCTGCACTTATTGTTTGCCGTGATGTGACTGAAATCGTGCAATTCACGGATGAACTTAAAAATGCGAAAAAGGAACTGGAGCATACAAATAATGAATTGAAAAAAAGAGAAGAGCTCTATCATAAAATGGTTTCGGAGATAGAAGATTATGTGTTTGTTTTGCTCGACCCTGCCGGGCGGATCGAAAACTGGAATAAAGGTGCCGAAAAGATCAAGGGCTATAAGGCATCTGAAATAATCGGAAAACATTTCAGTATTTTTTATACTGAAGAAGACAGGAAAATGAACCTTCCTGAAAAAACATTAGCTGCCGCATTAAACTGCGGCAAAGCAGAATTTGAAGGCTGGCGTGTAAAGAAAAACGGTGAATTATTCTGGGGCAGTATTGTGATCACACCGCTTTTCAACGACAATAAAGAATTACTTGGTTTTTCAAAAATATCCCGCGATTTAACCGAAAGAAAAAAAGCGGAGGATAATTTAAAAAAATATGCGCAGCAACTGGAAATTAAAAACCAGGAATTACAGGCAGCAAATCTGGACCTGCAAAACGCCCGGCAACAATTGGCCGATGATCACACCCGATTGCTTATCAATACGATTCCGTTGATCGTTGCTATGACATCGAGAGACGGTAAACTTGAATTTACAAATCAATTGCTCGCAGATTTTACGGGTTCATCAATGGAGGATTTAACAGGGCATGGCTGGATGCAGTTTATTCACAAGGATGATATTGCACATTTTAAAGAATCAATAGAAGC
>CAYXBK010000005.1:187965-235452 GCA_964463165.1 uncultured Chitinophagales bacterium | reverse complement strand
AACATCCCGAAGGGATCATAATCTTGGGCCGCCATTATATCCGGTTCAAAATATTTCACGTGACCGGTATTTCCGGCATCCTCATAACTGAATCTTCTATCTGTAATAACACTTAACACGTTACCAAGGTGGTTAGTTAACTCATATCTTTTATCGCCCAAAAATCGGTAAAAATGATCAGTTAAATTAGTTGGGCTCGTATTATGATTAGTATAAATCACGTATCCTAAACGTGAAGAACCGTATATGTGTTGTTCTTTAATAGCGATAACATCCGAACCGGTAACCTGACGTTCATAGGTCGTCATTACATTTCCCTGGGCATCTCTCACATAATAGGTATAAATATCCGGGCCCCCGGCGTTTGGATGAAATAATTTCTTCATAATTCGGTTTCCTGTTGCATCGTATGCAAATTCCAGATATGGCTCGTCATCATAGTCAGAGTTATCCTTAAAAATCATCTTGATTTTTCCGTAAACGGTCCAGGTAATTTTAGTTATATCTTCTGATTCGTCCTTAATTAAATTGCCTATTGCGTCATAATCATAATTATCAGCATCTTGCCCTCCATCAATATCTACAGAATAGCTTTCTGTTGTGGCATCATCAACTGATAGCAATTGGTTGGTTCCAGCGTCATAATTATATTCAAAATTATCCATATCATATGAGGCTGAACTAGCAGATTCACCAGATCTTCCCATTTCTAGAAGATTGCCATTCGGATCATATTTATATCCCGTATTCCAATCATAAGTTGAACTTGCACCGGCATCCCATGTAAAGTTACCGGTTGTATGCAAATTGGATTTTGTAAAGCCAACACTTGTAATCAATCGATTTAACTGATCATATGAATATACTTTTCCGAGAGTCTCGCTAATATTGTGATTAGTTCCTGTGAAAGTTGTTATCATAAACTGAGTACTCATTGCATGGATATTGCCATTGAATAAACCTTGTTCTCCAGCACCTCCGCCATAAGCAGGATATTCGGAGGTTCCACCTGTTCCTGGATCTGCAACAAAATTAGAAACCCCAGTATTAATTGGTAGATAATCTCCTTGAAAATATTCTAATATGAAGCCAAATGCGTCTTTTGCGATATATTGACTTGGTGTTACACCATCTTTTCCATCTCTTCCAATATCTTTATTTTCATTCAAGGCACTGGAATTTACGCCTTTCAACCATCCATGAATTGTGTATGCATAATCAACTCCCTGAACAATCTGATCACCAATTTCAACTCGTGCCAAAGGGCCATGTCTGTAGTACCAGTATCGAGCTTCTTTTTCCCAAATTTGACCGTCCCGGCTAGTATGAACTTCATACAATCGATTATCACCATCGTATGTATACTCGTGGTAAAATTGGTCCAATTCTCCTGACTGATAACTGACAGAATTTACATTTCCGCTAATCAAATCATATGCATATTCTGTTTTCTTAAATTGCTGTGCACTCATATCCGCATCATCTCCCAATGTTTTATTATCTTGAATAATACATTTCACATTTCCATGAATGTCATAACTATAATGTGTTGCGTGATTATACGTACTTAAATCAGAATCATAAACATCCTGATAAAATATACTTGCAACACGTTTTCTTAAGTTTTCTTGTCCATCCGCTCCAAAAGGAGGCATGTCAGGGATAGTAACAGTTGCGTCATACTTTGTGATAGTTACTTCATTTCTGTATGCATCAACAGGATCAGGAAATGTCGGGTCGTTGATGTCCTCATCAAACGTTTCTGTTTCTTCGAGATCAATAGCTGTCCATATTTCACCGACTTGGGTAATTCTTCCTAAGTTATCATAACTGGTGTAACTATATTTTTCGAATTCAGTTTCTTCAACATCTTCGTAAATTTGATTTTGCTTTGCATTTTGACTTAATACCAATCGTCCGAGCTTGTCATACCAAAAATGACTTTCTCCTGCATCTGGAGTATTTTGCGAAATGAGTTCATTTAGTGAATTATATTGGTATGAAGTGACATAGGTAGGAGATGGATATTGAGGGGCATTATCTGGAACTCCTTTCCTATAATTTTTTTGAATCTCCATTTGCATTGAAGTAAGCAAATCAATTCCCTTAGGAGGTACGGTTTGAATTAAATTACCGGCCTGATCATAATAATAAAGTGTATAATGATATTCACTGCTTTCATATTCATATGTAAATGATTCCATTGCAGACATACATTGTGTAATATAATTTTTCTGAAAATCTGCACGCTTTTCTTCAATATAATCCCAATAGGCATCTGTAGCGTTTTGTGTTGCAATTGCCAGCAATTGATCAACGCAGTCGTCCTGATCAGGTACGGTTGGGAACGGCTCAAATTCCGGATCACAAATAATAAAGGGATCATATGTCTCGTCTAAAGCATCAAACCTGATTCCGCAGATACAATTTTTTAAAGCAATACAACTATGACCTTTAACCTTAAATGAACCTGTTCCTGTAATTGCAGTAATTATGAAATCATAGGTTACATCTGATTCCCCGGCATAAGTAAAGTCTGCAATGATATCACTAAATCCAATCACATCTGCAAAATTTTCTGTTTCGGATGGATCATCAATAGTAAGTGAAAGATTACAAATTATGGTTTCAATTGAAGGATCGCCTGATAGATAACTAAATCTTGCATTTAAGGTGGTTTCGCCATCATATATTCCAATAGTACTGTAATTAACATTGTTCGATATGCCAGCCACACCCATGCCTTCTTCAATATATGAAGTCCATTCTTCAATACCTGTATAGGGATAACCATTTAAGATATGAAAATCATCGTCAATCAACCATTCATTATCCGCAATTTTATCTAGAAGGCCCGCAAATTCATTACCTATAATTGCTTCAAAATCTGAACAATCGTCACCATAATCACCTGGAACTTCTGGATAATTACATTGTGCGACCGGAAATCCAACCATAGAAAAACCACCTAAACCAAAACCTATCACTCCATCCATCTCGCTTGTCGATGGTCCTGAATAGTGCGCAGTAATCACAAAATTTTGTGCATCGCCAGGATATGTTCCAGTTGATTCATCACCATTAAAATCATCAAAGTACAAAACAGAGCCTGGAGCTGATGAAAATTCGATTTCAATATATAATCCAGTTGTCGGATTATAAATCTGGTATTTATCTGTTGCGGTAATATGTTTCCAATCATAGTGAGCACCATAACCTAAATGACCGATATAACCTGCAAGTAATGGATCAAATATTATACTATGAGCATTATCCAGAGCATCGTATGGGCTAGATACATCATTAAAATAAGAAAGTCCTTTTGCAATGACAAAATTCATAATCGAGAGTAATGCATTGGCCTCCGGTGTTAATTCACAATCAATTGCTGTTGTCAAAAATTCATCGTTTGCAATATTAACAAGAGTAGTTCCGCTGATAACAATATCAAATATGCCATCAATGGTAGTTATATTAGCTTCGATATCGAATTCACCTGTTAAAGCATCTGTAGTTGTTAATTTACCGAAAGAATTAAAAGTTAATATATCATCCCATTCAAAAGGATCTTGAAGAGTTAATGTAAAAGGATCATCCTCTGTAGTTAAAACGTCTCCGCTAGTGCTTGGCTCCCAACTCATTGACGGAATTCCATTCAGTGCTTCATAAAGTCTTTCCGTAATTGATGTATTATCTTCCCATGGAATATTATCAGTTATAAAATTTACACCGTCAATTTCCAACATGCCTTTCAGCATCAATTCTATATCTCCAGCGAGCGGCATATTGCCGGTTGTTACATAATATCCATAGTCGCTTTCTGCCAGTAAATCTTCCATTTCTTCTTCCGTTTCTGCTATATCAGCATCATCCTCTAAATCATAAATATTAAAAGATGAATTAAATCGTTTGATTTTATCACCAAGTAAATAGCATCGACCATAACTACATAAAATATCGAAATCGAATAACAAATCTTCATAGTCTCCAAAATCCATTGGAAATTCGTAAACATCCTCTTCAGTAGGGCTGTAGTCTGCATCACCGATACATCCGTTGTACGAATAATTAGTTACCGCATATTCATCAGCTAGTTGAAGTATAAATTTTTGTTTTGCTGCAATATAAAGTGTAATTAATGAAGTCCAGTCATTGTCAATACCATCTTCTATTTGATCATCCACTGATGAAGGGATGGAACCCACAGGAATATCTGAACAATCGCCTGAATAGTCAATAGGAGAATGATTCATTAGCCAATTAAATTCAAATATGTTTAACTCAACAGTTGTGCCGTCATCACATACATAATAAGCATCAAGCATATTTTTAAAATCCACCGGATCAGCTCCGGTACACTCTTCGCTAAAAAATGGATCCATTTCTACTATGGCATCTTCATCGGCTTGCAAACCCAAATCCTTTGCTTCGTCTTCTGTTAGATTTAATAGAAAATCATCATATTGAAAATTATTCATGTCTTCATATGTGAGTGGTGAATCATCAACAAGGACGCTTCCGATGCAATCATACTGTTTAGCGCAGTATTCGTAATAATAATATTCAGGATGATAAAGAATTAAGGAATTAGCCCAATCCGGATATAATGAAAAATAATAGACAAAGTCATTTATGTCAGCCAAATATTCAGGGAACGTAAAATAGGTTCCATCCGGGTTTGGAAAAACAGGAGCAGCAGGCAGAATTTCAGGATCGTATCCAGTGCCTATATCGGTTAATTCAATATGTGTCCGATCGAATGTTACTTCATCTAATTTGACATAGTACCCTTCGTGCCACTCGCTTGCAAAAAATCGATATGGTTTTTCCCAAGAAGCATTTTCAACTGTAATTGCTCCAAGAACATCAACTGTAATATGTCGATCTTGAAAAATATTTCCTGAATTTAGTACAGAAAGTGGATACAAAGAAGCATCAGTCGCTCCTGCATCATTTAAATACTCAGCATATTGTCCTCCAGGGCTCACATCTTGAAGCATCATTTGATAGGCTGCATAACACATGTCATTTCCCATATCATTGCACATCCCATCACAAAGAGAAATTAATTCACTATAAACTTCCTCGTATGTAGCGAGTTCAATTTCAGTTAAAGTAACACCAATTGGAGTATTATCTGAAATAAATGTTTCTACATCATCGGCCAAGGTGCTGCAATATGCACAGTCAATTTCGCAATCAAGAGCATCAATTTCGTCTGTATAATCTTCAACAAAGGATTCAATCGGTTTATAACATTCGCCAGGTTCAACTAAATCCTCAAGCAAAGAAATATAATCGTTTGTATAATCTGCCAAAGCATCTTCGTTTATTTTCAATGTTTTTTCTATTGTATAAACTCCAACCGGTAAATCTTCAATGGTAAATACAGTCAGTGATTCATCACTCGTTGAATAATTCCCAATAATATCGCATCCATCACCTGTACTTAATTCTTCTTTTGTAAATTGATTCCCAATTTGAATGCTAAATGGCTCATCTGTGCCTGTCTCCAAAACCTGATTTCCGCATTTATCTAATATTGTTATTTCTAAATCATAAACACAATTGAAACAAATCTCATCGAGACACAATTCTTCATAACGCAATTCTTCTAGAGTGTAAATAAAATCATAATCTGTTGGTTCAGTCACTAAAAGTGTAGTGCTTACAGAGCGACTTTTCCCATCTATAGAAATTGGATTTTCAGCACCATATGGATAAAACTCGGAAATATTTAAAATATCAACTTCGATTGTAGACCGATCTGCTGTATATAAAGCAGTTCCACCATCATTCTTTAATGATGTAGTATTAGGTGCAACTTCACCAGCAAGTGCAGTTGCAATCACGTTGCCTTTTAAATCAATATATGAAACACTAACCTGGCCATTTGGATCTATAATCGCATTCTTTTTATAATGCTCTGCTATTCCAGCATCATTACCAAACATCCGATCTAATTCTTCCTGAGTTGGTTTAGAATATAAATATGTTGTAGTATGATCAGAAATCAAATTGTGATCTATTCCAACACCAGTTTGTCGACTAATCCTACCTGTATTATCAGGCGTATATTCAACTAAAGTAAATGGAAACCCCTGCGCATCCGGAATGTATGAATACATTCTTGACTGTAATTCATTTTCATCAGAATAATACTTACCCGCACCACTTAAATCACTAAATCCGTTTACAACCGGATCGCACATATCTCCATCATCTGTATCGAAATCAAGATAGCTGTATTTTGATGCATCATCATCATTTGTTAAATTAAAATTCTCATAATACTTCATCGTTTTATCAGCCTCATTTGTTTCAATACGATCAATCGGGACTGGCAAACTCTGCACTGCTGCTCTTCCTTGTTGATCATAAAATGTTTCTCCGACAACCGTTTCTTTTTGACCTGTTGCTGGGCTATAGTCGGTAATTGAAACTTGAGTAACCGTTTGTCTGCTTCTGTATAGTCCATCAAAATATGCAACAACATTTTTCATTTTACCTTCTTCAGCAAATGTTGTTTGCAACATCCAATTTTTATTACCCTCGTGTATATCATATGTGTCGCCTATATAAATATAAGAATCAGTCAGTGTGATATCATCGATTACCTTTTTCTCTTCGTCACCATCATCATAATTGTCTGGGATACTCCAATCTCCAGTAATTTCTTTGGTAATATCATCAACCCATCTTCCAATCCCACGAACTCGGACAATTATATACCCCCTGTCAAATATTGCCGGCACCTCTACAAGATCATCTGAATACACCCGGATTCTAGTTGAATTATTTTTAAACCAATATGGAATATCGGTTATTGGTTTTGCTTCTGTTAACCCCCCCATGTCGTAATCATTTGCATAAGTCCACTCAATATCATATGCAGTTGCTCCTTCGATAAAAAAATCATCTATTATTAAATGATTGTCACCAGTATTGTAAGCGACAGTTAATGCAGTGGTTGGAACATCTGGATCAAAATCATAATATCGATCAATCTCTGTCCAAACTTCTAATTTTAAATTTTTAGGTAAGGTATTCCATGAACCTGAAGATAGACTTGATCCATCCACTTTAACTGAAGTGGATTTTATTTTAGCCTGCAATCTGTATGCATCAACTAGAGTAAACTCATCCATATCATCATACACAACCCCATTTGTCGCATCAAATTTCACATAAAGTGTGCAAACTGCCGGACCGTGATTTACAGTTGATGCGCCTGAAATCGTTACCCATGTATATTCAATAAGAACCTGATAATAATGAGTTCCTGTCAAATATGTATCCATGGATTCATCAAACAGCAACTTAATTTTATTCTTAACGCTCACATCACCGAAGTCAGCCGTGCCACCTGTTATCGCAGTGATATTGCCCGTTGCATCATTTGCACTAATTGTTTGATTGGGCACACATTGCCAGAGATACATCCCTGAAGTAATTGCAGGATATGTTTGAGCTTTTGATTCGATCGTAAATCCTGTCAAAAGTACAATGCACAAAATTCGATATAGGTTGCGCATAAAATATATTTTGTTGTGAGTTTAATTATATTACCATTAATTCATAGTCCTGAAATTCTTCCGTAAGCACAAACAAATTATTTTGTTTGGTTACCCATCTGTTTACTCGGAATAATGAATCATTTAGTTCAATATCGGTTTTCTGATTTGTATAACTGATTTTGATTTTAGGATCTGCCATTACATATTTCCCGTCTTTAATAATTGACATATTTTTGTAATAGGTTGAGATACTTTCTATAAACCATTTGACATTGTTTAATTCCACATCGGTATAACAGAGTCCGGAATTTGATGTTTCCGAATTATTGTATCGATAGACAATGGAATGATTTGTTAGGCCCTGAGATTTAAATTTCTTTGATTCTTTATTTAATTGTTTCGGATTTATTTCTCCAATGTTCAGTTGATCAGTATTGGATTGTTTGATTACAATTTGATGCAATTTTTCATCAATACTTAACAATAAATTTCCGTCAAATACAAGAATTGTATTGCCTATTTCTAATCGATATTTTTCCTTTTTAATCAAGTAAATACCAGTCAATTTTTCTGTTTCTTTCGGGCTATCGTAATTTTCAAAATATTGATATTCAACTGTACAAGAAAATGAATTCAAATCATTATACGCTGAGTTCATTTTCATAAAATCTAACTCAGGGGTTTGCGCCACACATGATGCAGTTACACAAACTAATAGGAATAGATACGTTCTCATTAATTATCGTTTTTAACAGTGAAATATTTTCCTTCCTGAATAGTCATAATTCCACGTTCTGTTTCTTTCTTAACCCTGACCAATTTTCCATCTTCATCATATTCATAGAACGTAGCGAAATGATTTTCATCCAATTCGGCCATCAGTCTTTGCGTACTGAAGTCATAAACATAACATTTGGCAAGAGCGTCAATTGGTTGAATTCGGATATCATCCAGGTAAATATTTGTTTCACCTTCATTTTCAAATTCAATTGAAATTTCCGGCACGTCAAAACTTCCTAATGCAGGAATTGTTACAATATATTCAAACCTTTGCCATCCCTCGATTATTTGACTCTTAATTGGGTCATCAAGTAAACAACTTGTTGTAATAACACCATCAGTCACATCAACAGCTAAACCTATATCATCAAAGTCGAATAACGGATCGTCAACTTCTAATTGTTTGACCCAAAAAGTCAAAATGTATTTGACACCATCTTCTAGATCCGGAGAAAAAGGAGGAAGACAATCAACTTCTTCCAATATAAATGGGGGCTCTTCATATACACTTCTTATTTCGGCATGATCCGTTAGAGGATAAGTGTACGATGTATTTTCTTCAGGTTCTAATTTTAAACTAAAATTACCTGTGTGACTAACAACAGGATCAATTGTTCCATCAAAATCAAAATGTTGCGTAATGCAACTATTGTCTAAGTATAAATCAATATAATTGTCATCTTCAAAATTTTCAAACCCGATTTGTTTATAAGTTGCATTATTCGATATCATTTCCGGTAGAGTATGGTTATTGCCAAAAGTTGCGGAAGAAGAAATAAATAATGGGTTTATATTTTCAACCTCGTCAATAAAGGGATCCTTCAAGTTCGCCTGAGCTGTCCATTGCCACCCTTCATCATCTTTAGACCAATAGAAATTGCCATCGTCTTCAACCACTTTCCAAAATGGGGAAAACTCTTTAAAGACACCATAGTCTCGCAATCCATCTTCTGATGAATAATCACGCTCGGTTTTGTACATATAACCTACTTTGGGTTTCCATACTCCTAGTAAACCGTATAAATAAGGGTTAACATTTTGACCTGGTGCACCCATGCAATAATCGTATGGTAATGATTTCATTACACACGATCTCAAAGGAAGGCATGTAAAAGGACCACAATCAGCAACTAATATTCGATCTTCAGAATCATAATTATAATGATAAACTATTTTGAAGTTCTGTATTTCAGTGGCAGGAGGAGTTGGTTCAGTCGGCACAATAAATTCATATGTAAGTTCTTCTGGATGACTAAAGACCCAAGTAGCTTCTTCACTAGTAAGATCAAATGTTGATTCTACGTCATATAAAAAATCTTCTCCCTCATCAATGCCATATTCAATAATAAATGAAGGAAAACCAACCCCCTCTCCGCCGACGTGCACATTACAAACATTATCCTGATTATAGGAATTATACATCGAAACAATTTGAATATAATTATCAGATTCAGATATATATTGCCAAAATTTCAAAAAATTATATACACTTGCCCCTTCGGCAAATCCATCAAATACACTAATAACCTCCGCCGTCATATTGTGGTAATAAACATTATCAGAAAGGTCATAAGGATCATTTAAATCTACAATCATAGGTGCGAAGGCATCCGCATCACCATCCTCATAATCATTTGGTACCATCAGCCCTTCATCAATAATAGTTCTCATAAATAAAAAGAAATCAGAAGAAGCTTCAGTATAATCATCCGTATAAAAACAATCCTCTAATGGTTCCGAATTTTCAGTACAAAAGTTCTGCCATGTGTTTGAAAACTCATTGTAGTTAGCCGCGATAATTGAAGTTCCAAATTCATCTGTTCCAAGTTCAGGCATCAACATTTCGCCCAATTCCACTAAATCACCATCACCATGTGTGCCTATTGGGTTAGTTTTTGTAACAATTGAACCGATCGGTGTTGTTTGAAGATTTCTTTTACCCGACCTGAGAACTGTTCCTGAAATCTTGGATAGATCTGAACCTTCGTCAGTTGCACCAGCTCCATCTGGAATATCCGGATCGTTAATTGCATCCTCTAAATCTAATTTTTCTCCATTTGCATCAATCAAGAAATATGCACCAGTATCATCTCTATACACCCAAGCAATAAAATATTTATCGTCTGCGTCATTCGAAATTCCCGGCAAAAAATCGATATAATGTGCATGTATATATAACTGATCACCTGGAATTAATTTGCTTATTAAATCTTCATCGATTATTTCTGATGTTTCTTTATCAATGTCTTCATCTGTTACAACAAAAGAAAACATTGCATTGTAAGAAGCTGACCCCATACCTTCATACACCCAATGTGCAGGATAAGTGAATGTAAAATATGGCTCTTCATATTCATTTTGGGTCGTAACTAAAAGCGGAGAACCGGTCGTCTCATCATAAACAAGATTTTTTTCATAAATAAATGAACCGTCTTCAGATTTAATTACTTCGGATAATATTCCATTTTGAGTAATGACTTTTGTCATAACAGCGGTGCGGGTAGAACTTGAACTAAAATTAACTGAAGGCCAAACTGTTAAAACAAACGCTGGAAAAATTGTCACGGGAAATCCATCAGTATTGAATTTAGCACTAACCCCCGTTGTTTTATTTGATGATTTTCTAAAATCAACTGCGATGTCATATTTAACGCCAATTATTTTTTCCTCCACTTGCGATAACTCATTCATACAATCAACTGTATTGTTCAACGCCCCGTCTTCAGTTAAATTATATTTATACTCAACACTTGATAGCGGAGTATCGGAATTCTGAGCAAATACAGTTGTTTTTTTCGGTTTTCCGTGCATATCATTTACATGAATTGAATATCCTTGAGATCCGGTGTAAATGCTTGACATTGAAATATTGAAAAAGGATTGAAGAATTGAGCCCGGTTCGTGAATTACAGGGCTTAATTCTGTGTATTCTACAATTACAGGGAAATCTTTTGCCGTATAAAATTCATTCACAATTTTACCAGTACCGGTTCTACGTGGAGTGGCTGTATTTAAATCTTGAATAGTTACTCTTGAATATCCAACAACAGGGCTTGGGTAAAAGGATTCACCAAAAGGTTTTTCCAAATATTTTTCATATTTATAAGAACCATCTTTATGATTATAGGAAGCTGGAATTCTCAATGGATTTTCATCTCCTCCAATTGCAGGTTCGTACGCCGCCACGCCAGAACTTCTTCCATCTTCCAAAACATATGAATAAGATTTACCTAAAATCATATTGGATTCATCTGCGGTCATATTATTCCAATTATCGTCCACTTGAACTTCTTTAACACGACATCCGCCACCATATTTATGTCCATTAGGATTATACAATCTGATCCAAGACTCGTCTTCAACAAATGTTCTGGCGATTTCTTTGTGGCGCATTCTCCAATTGGGATTAAAAAACATATCAAAAAGAGATGTAAACAAGCTCACATCTGCAAGCATCGGAATTATGTCTTCAGTTGAAAGTTCTTCACCTGGCGCCGGCCAATCGGTAACATTATATCGGGTATTTGACATTACAAATTGCCAACCAGCTTTTGATATTGGATTTACCGCAACATCATCAATAAAAAGTTCATCCAATTCAGGGTTAAACAAATCACTAAACCCCAATTCAGCAGCCATACTTGTATGGCCGGGATTTAATTTAATATAGCCTTTTTCATAATCACCGGTTAATGGATTTTTAATTGCCCCACAATTACTTACATCAACAGTTGCATACCCGGAAATATATTCATTTTTTATTTCTTCATCTTCATAATCTTCGTCTTCATCTATATCAATATAATCATCAGTATTTAATTTAAACCTGAAATATAAATTCTGAGCAACACCATCAGGATCATTAGGATTAGCATTTTCTCCAACTATAAAATTAGATTTGATATATGCATCAGCAGAAGCATCATCAAAATCTTCATCAAGCAAGGGATTAAATAATTGAAAATAGAGATATAAATTATTTGTTGTTCCATCGTAAAGTTTATTGTCGCCTACTCCAGTTTCATCAAAATTTTCACTTGCGCCAGTAACGAAATACATTTGAGTGGCTTGGCTATTCTGAACGTAAGAATAATCATCCCTTTCATAGTCGACTGTAATTGTGCCTCCACTTGGTAGAACTATTTTATCAAGGCACCATGCTGATGCATAATCATCTTGAATCAGATTGATGGATTGATTTGTATAAGGAAAATCTTTGTTTCTTAAAGTCGCACTCTCTTTTTTAAAGTTGCCCCAGCGATCGTAATTAGTTGGATCATATTCGTATAAATGCGTATTAACCCCAATTTCATCCGGATAAGAATTATCGTATCCCTCATTATAACTAAAAATATATGGGTTATACTCACCCTTCCGCGAATCATAATAAGTAAAGAATACTTTTGTTAATGTCAATTTTCCTGTACCATCTAAATCAGGATCAGTTACTTTATTTGGAACATCGGGACATAAACTATAATCGTATTCAAAATTGACTGTCTTAATAGGAATTGACGATACAAATTCTGTTTCATCATCATACATTTCCTTTGCTAAATCTGATTTTGAGAATAGAGAAATTTTAGAAAGACGTTGTTGCCTTCGACTTGCATCTTCATCTGTTAATCCTGTTAAATATTGCCCCAGGCCATCGCTTCGATTTTCGAGATAAAATTTTAAGACATAGTTTTTTGTTTCAATTTTATTCAAATACCATAGCTCCTTGTAACCACAAACGATACTTGCTTTGTCATCTGTTTTGTTGTGGGTTAAACCTTCCCAATAATTAGCTTTATTTATATAATCTACGGTTGGAGTTCTCCATGCAAAAGTGCTATTGGGTTCATAAACCCCGTCTAAATCTTCATCGTCTCCATAGGTATATTTAATGTATGTCCCCAAATCATCATCTGATGGTCCATTTCCTGTAACATCAACATAATCTGCAGATAAAATTTCTGTCAGGAGAAATGAATGAGCAAATGCAGGTGTATGAACGTCGCTGTAATAATTATCAATTCCAGAATGATTGTTTGTACTAATTTGTTCATAGTTATAAGTAACCAAATTATTTTCTTCATCCACATCAGGACTTTCGGCTTCACCAGTTACCCCAACACTGAAATTTATTTCATCTTGCGAAGTATTGTATGCTGGTAATCCGTATAGATATCGTGTTCCATCTTCCGATGTAACAATAATGGCTCCGATATGATGGGGTTGGGCTCCCTCATAAATGTGATGCCAATTTGCATAATCATAATAATGTTCTAATTCTTCGATTGTCAGGTAGGATATATTTTGAACTCTTGGTTGTCTGTCAGTTCGTTTTATTTGATCAACCAAATCGATTGATGAACCGTCTTTTTTAATTAATTCATTGTTCAATGAAGAGGTCATTACAAAATCTTCTATTCCAAATGCAGTGGCATCAACTCCCCCAAATTGATCTATAAATGTAGGATCTGGCTCCATTGTACTTTCTCCCATCATTTCGAAGTAAACATTTTCATCAAGGCTATTTACCGGACGATTTGAAATAAATGGTAAATAATTGTCATTTTCATTTTCTTTTGTCCAAGTTGTTGAAGTAGAATTTGTATTGGTTACGGAAACATCTACACCAGGACTTACAAATAATCCCCCGGCAAATTCTAATCCACCAGAACCTGAAATTGAAGTAACTGTTGCAGATCGCTCTTCAATGTATCCAACATCATTTCGATAAGCTCTAAATGACCCTGACATTCCAGGAGAACTGATTGAGAAAATATCATATGTCAATTCTGCTAAAGGTAAATTCGGAGAATTTTCATCAATAGTTCCGTCTTTTTCTCGATTAAAATCAAGTAAAATGTTTCCATCATCCTGATTTGTATAATACAAATATCCATAAGCTCTGCTTTCAAGTTCTTTGTCTGATTCTCTCAACTTTTGACTGGACCCATAGCCCGATAAAGTTATGTTTGCATCTGCGCCAATTGCTGTTAACCCGATTTTTCCATTAAATGTAAATGCCTCATTTAAAAATGAATGATCAACTGTAGGAGTGTAAGTCTGGTTTCCGGAAATTTGTCCAGTCGACATTCCTAATTTACCATACCAATTATTTGTTGTACTGTTAATTGAAAGGGCTTTAAGTCCATCAGAAGATGAAAAATCCATTCCTACGGCTAATGGGATATCATATCCATTATTTTTACGAAGCTTCTTGGTTATTGCCCCGATGTCGAATTTTGGTGATATACCAATATCTCCAAAACTAGTCGCACTCTCAGATGTCAAATCAAGTCCAATAGTAGCTTTATCACCTGCAGAAATAGAGGCGGATAATGAAGTTTCGAGTCCAAATCCAGTGTAGTTATTATGGAAAACATTAATACTTAAATTACCTCCGATTCCTGGATCGCTAATTCCAAAAACCTCGAGACTTGCACCGACAGATGCTCCAATTGTTTTATTCTCTTTTATATTTAATTTGTCAACAACCTGATCACCCTTAAAGTCATCTGGTAAACCCCGCACATTTCTAGTTATTGCTCCGGGATTTAAACTCCAGCCTAGTCCGACCCAGCTGGATTCCTGATCCATAGTTACCCCTGAGTTATAATTCATTGTAAGAGGTATTCCCAATTCATCAAATAGTGGAATTGAATAATTAAAGTCACCAGTGAACGAGTCAACAAAATCAGTGTTTCCTATCGCACTTGGACCTTGCATCTCTGGCTGTGAAGGTCCACTTGTTAAAGCGAATAAGTTATATGTCCAAAACACATTCATACAGATATGTAAACTCATAAATACCATTATGCATTTGGCAATTCGACTGTTTCTGATCGTTTGAAGTATCATAACTATTTTTTTTACGGTATATATTTAATTATTCAAAGCAAACATCAGGTGCACTGATGTTTTTAAATTTCAAATAGAATTTTCTTCCATTCATTAGAGCCACTTCAAGAATGTACAACCCATTTTCTAATTCGAAAACTTCAGGACAGAAATTTAAATAACAATAATTGGTGCCGGATTTAATATAAATGGGAAGTTCAGTTTCGGTAGCAACAGTGTCGAAGGATTTATTAAAAAGGTTTATTGAAGCTATGCTATCTATTACGCTATAATCCTCAATGAAACTTATAGGAAGCAGATTGCTGTCTATAATTACATAAGAATTATTTATTTCAGGAAGCATTGCAAAATATTGTTCTGGTTCATAATTCATTGTGTCTTCTTCAAAATCATATACAAATCGCCATGTTTCGCTTCCTGATAGATAATTGCCATTTAAATATGCATTCACATGCCATGCATATTCCTTTCCTGGTATTAATTGAGGCGTATTTGTTGAATAAAAAAGTGAATTTTGATTTAAAACATTTGTTTTTAGTAAGGGTTGATTTCTCCCAATAGCACTAATAGGAGTTTCATTTGGCTTTATTTCGGTCAGCTCAAATTCATAACTTATATTGCCAGCCGGTAGTGGATAAGGTGGAATCCAGTTGAACATCGGATTTTCCTCTTCAATCGTATCATTATTGTAAACACTTATTAATTGTATCGGCATCATTAATTCAGAAGTGATATTGTAAATGTATTTTCCCAAAGGTTCGGTAAACCCTTCACCGGCCAAATTGCATGATACTTCAACTTTATAAATACCTGCAGGAAATGTTCCGCCGTTTGAAGCGAGTTTTGATTTAAAATTTTTCTGAAAATACTGGACATCAATCGGCTCATAAGAATTCAGATTCGCCTGATTGATATTTATCAAGGTTCTTTTACCAAACTGAAATCTTTTCGTAGATGCAGTTAATATTTTACTCAAGCCTTCATCATATACCGTTAAACTGATGTTGAGCCATTCATCAGAAACAGAAGTGTTTCCCTTTACCAATGTCAATTGCCAAAGATCATCAAGCATAAATCGCGGGCCGGGTGGAACAGCAGTGACGGTTATTTGTGCATGCAATATTGCAACTGCAAAAAATAAGGGAATGAGGCTGAATATTTTTTTCATTTTCAAAAATTATAGGTTGCTGAAATATATGCTGATGTGTTAGAGATATCTTGAATATTGGTGATGTAATCAATACTTGATTCGGGATATATGTATAAGGCTGTTTTGAAACTAAGCGATTTAAATGCATTCAGGCTTAATTCAAATTGGCCCCCGGGATCAAGAACTCCATTGGCATTTCCCGTCAATTGAAAATTGGCAAAAACTCCGAGCCATTTAAATGCCGTGAAGCGTGTGCCCGCACTATATACCTGGAAATTAATTTCTTCTTCCATGCTATAAGCTTCATTAAAATTCCAGCCGGTTTGGATATCGAATTTTCTGAAATTGAAATTATTAAGCACATTGTAAAATCTGCTGTGATAATTACTTGAATCATTCTCAACACTTAACGTGTTCAAACGCATATAACTCACTGATGCATTACATGGAATTCTTCCGATGCTGTAAGAATAGGCTGATGTGGCGGATAAAGTGTTCACCTGAATTTGATCATAATTATTTATGATAACATTCGGTAAATAATCAACTGATAATGTTGGAAATTTTGGAAGCATTATTCTTAATCCGCCTTTCATATTGTAGTAAGAAGTAGTTGTTTCTTTTAAGCCTTCCAGGTTATCCCGGTTTTTTATAATATGAGCGGAAACTGAAATTTTTCTTTTAAGGAGTGATTGATCAATGCCCAATTCAACATTGAATAAATCATTCAACAGGAATGGATTTCCGGGGGTATAAAATCCGGATCCGATATACCTGGATGTTGCAGAAATTGTTGTATTTTTTTTGAACAAATCTGTTGAGAGCATCAATTTTGCGGCCTTATCCGTAAATGTCCCGTTATCGAAATTGTCTTTCTGAGAAATCGCCTGCAATAACCAGAAAGGAGAACCCTGACTGGTTTCTCCAGTAGCATCGGTAAAAGCAAGTGCATCTTTATTTTGTGCAAATGAAACTGCTAATTCACCTTCTGCCTTAATTTTATTTTTTAGAATATCTAATTGCAGTTTACCGGTAACTGCATTATTGCGTTCGAGGAAATTGAAATAAGAAAGGGAATCATCATTGACAAAATCAGAGTTCAATAAATACATTCCATAAGTTATCTTATCTGAAACTTTCTGTTCAAATCCGGTAACATACAGTTTACTGAAATTTTGCTGCTCCCGGTCGATTTTAAAAAAGGAGGAATTGTCATTTATTCTGCCGGCAGCTCCGATAAAATTGAATGCACCGATTCCATAATTAATATTGAGCCCGTTGAGTAAAACACCCGTAATGGAAAATTCTGAATAATTGGGAACCGTGGCACCGAATTGTAATGCATTAAATCCGGATATAAATGATTCGAGCTTTTTGATCTGGTCGAGGTTTTGTAATTTCTCTTTTACCGCATCAGGGTTTGCATATGCATCCGAATCAAAATTCGCTGCCTGTTCATAATAATTTTTAACCCTGGCGACCGTTGAATCTTCCGCAATTTTTTTCTCAACCTCTTCACGCTTATCCAGAATATTTTTATAGCTTTTTGCTTTTTCAATCAATTCTTTTCCCTCTTCAATTTTATTTTCAATTGAATCTTTCATTTGCATCAGCGAATCTTTATTAGATTGTATCTCTAAATAGGATTGTGATGAATCTAGATTGATTGAGTCCAAAAGCAGTTGTTCAAAATCGAATGAATCAAACTGTGCAATCTTTTCACTAATTAAATTAATTGCAGCCGAGTCGGATAAATAATTTTCATACACCTTCAGGCTGTCCAATAGTTTTATCTCTTCATAGAAATGCGGATTGTTTGTAATATTTACAAGATTTTCATGTTCTTCAATCAATGCAACTGCTTCCTGGAATTTTGCTGCATCTATTCCCGATTTTTCCTCAAGCTTTTCTTTCAGTCTCTCCTCAAGGATAGACTGATATTGGTGGGTATCGAAATTGAACTGGAAGGTTGGAATATTCTGATAGTAAAAATCACTGTCAGTGTCATAATAAATGGATGCATTTACCGGATAGCTGAATAACTGAACTGTAGGGTTGAAAAATATACCTGAATTGCGATGCTGAAGAAATGGACTTTCGCCCGGAAAGATATCAATGTAAGAGAAGAATTCTGTTGAACTGTGTATTGAAAAATTTAAGTTTTCCTTTTTAGTCTGGAGCAGAGAATCTGCAAGAGTTGGTTTTACAGTGAAATAATTACATACTCTGTTGATTTCAATATTCGGATCGTGGGTATACACACTTATGCAGAGAACGTAGCTGCCGTTCGGAATTTCACCTTTTTCCTTTTTATTTGTTTTTATATCATCATAGATTTTTAGTTGAACCTCCTCGCGAATTTTTGACAAATAACTTTCATTTATTTGTAGTTTCTGACTGCCATACAATGTGATTTCAGGCAATGTTGCTTTGTATTGAATATCTTCGTCATCGTCGTCATAAATAATCAGTTGTAAATCCAAAAGCTGGATTTGAGATGAAAGTGATGCAATTGAAAAGTTCCAGAGGTCGTCCATTTTGTGAATATCCTTCGAAGAAATTGCATCAACATTTACCTGCGCTGAAATATTTTGAACATTTAAACACGTAAACAGCATTGCACCCAGAAAGAAATGCAAAATTTGATTTAAATAATATATATAATTATCCGTTCTCAATTTCAAATGAATGAGTTAAATGATAAAATTTAAATCAATCCATGGAACAATACTCCAATGAATCAATAAATACAGAATAGTTTGTTAGAAAAAAGGGAAGAAAAAAAGACGTGTGTTACTCTATCACTTTGTGGCCACCGCTGCGTGTGGCTCAAACTTTAATTTAGGATTGGGTTTCATCGTAAATAATTAAAGGGTAATATGAATGAGATGCCAAGATTAATTTAGAAAATTATTATTTCCAAATTTATTTTTTTAAGTTAAGTCACAAATTAAATGAAAAAATTAACTAGCTATAAATTGCCATGCCATACCCATTTATGGTACTTTTTCATTGCTGAATAGCTGATATTATTCATTTCCATTATTTATTAATAACGACCGAGAGTAAACATAATTGGTAAATAATCTAAAAACAACCACAAATTATTAAACACAACTGAATTTAATGTGAAATGCCTGTTTGAGTGAGGGAAGCAATATTAGATTCTAATTTTAGAACTGTCAATGCATTTAAAATTACAAACAATCGCAAAGTTAATCTGACTGCTTCCTGCTTACCATTTGTAAAACAAGGAACTACGGCATAAACACAAAACCTTCAGCACAATGCCGGCGATTTATTCCGTTCCTACCTTGTTTTACAAGCTATCGTTAGATTTGTGTGGCTTTCTTCTTTTTCTTTTTTTGATTTTCTTTTTCTTTTGATTTAGGCTGTCAACTAATTGAAATTAAAAAGCCCGAACTTTTATGTTCAGGCTTCACTTTCCGATCTGTTTAACCCCCACAGCTAAGTTTCGACCGGTTTGTAATACTAAGAGGTAAACTCTTTAATTCGCTTGCGTTTCAATCGCTTCAGATTCTGTTTGGTTTTCAGCAATTGGTTGATTTAAAATATAATCAACTGCACGTTGAGCCTTCGAACTTGCAAATAGAATGAATCGCTTGTCAGCTTTTAATCTCTTCAACCAACCATCAATATATGCTACATCATTTTCAAAATGATTCATAGAGCAACCAGTGTGAGAAGCCAGAAAACATGCTCCGATTTGTGCCACTAATTCTTCTTCTGAATATGATTCAGATCCATATTTCTCAAGGTTCATGATTGCTTCACGCTTTAACCGGCTTTCATGTCCAGTTGAGTGAATGAGTTCATGAAAGAGGGTTGTGTAATATGCCTCACTGTCATCAAAGGATTTGAGCTTTGGCATATTTATGATATCTCCCGAAGGATCATAATATGCTTCATTTTTTTTGTGTTGAATCTTTGGCTTCAGGGGCATAGCAACAAGCATTTCTTCACATACTGAAATTGGATCATTGTTATTCAAACGATATTCAGGAATCCTCTCTTCTGGTATTCCAATACATTGTTCAATGTTGAATACTGAATAGTATCTGAGTATTCGTTTAACTTCCTTTTCTCCTCCTTCCTTTCCAGGTTCTTCTTTTTGAGACCAAAAGACAACTGGACATGCATGTTCACCTTTCTTCACTTTGCCACCTAAATCATTGATTTGTTTTAGTGTGAGAAAGATATTGTTGGTGTAACCAAGTGTTGCCAGAAGAAGGATATTTAACCCTCTGTATGGTCTTAGGGTAATAAGATTTCTTGGAGGCCCTGCGCTCTTCCAAGGTTGTCGCCAGGGAACAGTTCCTTTTTCAAGTTGTTCGATGATGCGATTACTGACGATGGTGAATACATCTTGTTTGATGTTTGATTGACTCGATTGAGTTGTCATAACTACATAGATTTAATTGTGAAAGAATAATTCTTTAAATAGTCTATGCGAAATAGTTATGAAGCGTAAGGAGTGTACTATTCACCGAAGTAGGTGAATTTTGTGGAAAACTAAAAGGGCGATCCTTTGACCGCCCTCTGCTTGATTAACCTTTTCGGGTCCACATATCTTGTAAGTGTAAATTTATAAAACCTTTATTAAAAGTCATCAACTCCGTTGATGACTTTTAAGCAGTGGAAACTGTTAAATTGCAATACAATCTCTGTGGTAACACAAACCGGCGGCAATGGCTTCGAATGTTCGGATATGATACCTGTGTTTATTTTTTCTTTCTCTAATCAGCATTTCATTTAATTGCGGGAATTTCTTTACAACATACTCTGCCAATAAATATTTGTTTGAAAATTTCATTTTAAATAATGACTTCAAATCTTCAATAGTATAAATTTTGCAATCTATTTTATACTCCTCAGCCATTTCCTGAATTCTTTGAATAATTCGATTTAGGACTGCTGAAGTCCGCTTCGGATGCGGAACCTTGCAAGCAATTGAATTTGCTATTTGCATAATAATTAAATTTTCAATGTATACAAGAGTACGATCTACTTTATCCGGGGCATAAATTCCTTTATACGACTTTATTTTCCATTGATGAAGCTCACCGTTGCGAATCATGGCAAGACCGACATACCGCGACCCTGGGCTTATTCCAAGAATGGTGACTCCCTTCATAGATTTTAAAGGAAACAGAAGCACTATTGAAGTGAAATATTACAAAATACAGATTTTGTAATTAAGGTGCTTGAGATCCATAATGGCTATACTAAATAATATCGACCCTATTGTACAATCAAAGGGTAACAGGAAGGAAAAGATTGCATAAGGTGGGTACCTGTGGATTTCGCAGCTTTTATAAGATACCATTGACAAAAAAGGTTGATTTCCGTATCTTTCAGTACGTATTAGCAATTAAAAGCAAACTGACAATATGGAGGAACTTTCCAACCAAGAAATAGATCGATTTTTAGCCACGTATTTAGACGAATACAAGCTAATTAAAGATGTAAAATACGTAGCGGGCGAAATTGAAGCGGAATTAATACCATTCATTTACCCATTTGTAAAACAAGATTCTGGATATGTCAATAATACCCAAATCAATTTGTATCTGTCCCAACTTGCATATGTCCTTATGTCCAAATGCGCTGCCGATAAAAATTTTCCTATGGTTACAAAATTGATACATTACGATGAATATGAGAAGCGAATGCTTGAGCGGAATATATTTTTTGGGAATATTGTCATTAAAATGAAAAAGGTGATTTATAAAAAAAATCTACCTATTCGTGCACGGATGAAAATGGTTTCAGTTCGAAAAATATCAAGTCGTATATTTTGCGAAATTGAATTTGACATGGCGAAAGGATCTTGTTTCGGAAATCTTCTAGGGAGCATATAAAAGCATAACAGACAATCAACCTCGATTGTCTGCAGTTTGCTGTTCTTTGTAGCAATTAAGTGCTGCACCTACAGCTTCAAAAACTCTATGGTAATACACTGTTTTAACTTTCCTATGCCTCCGTAGCATTGGAGTAAGTTCTGGATATAATCTGGACAAATGCTCTGCGTATATCTCCTTGTTCGGAATTTGAACATGCTCAATTGCCTTCAGTTCTTCGATATAGGTGATGCAAAATGAAATATCCCTTTGTTTTGCGACCTCTTTTAGAGCAGCAACAATTGAATCTATTTTGTAGGTTCTTATTTGAAGCGCTACTTTACATCCGATCTTTTTCACACCATATCTGTCGATCATTTTTTCAAGGGAACGGACAATGCGATTAAGTTTGTTTTCTGACCATACTCCTTTGTAAGATTTTGCCTTCCAATCAACAAGTGTTCCGTTTCTCAGTACGGCTACACCACACTGCCATGTTCCAACGCTAATTCCCAAAATTGTGGCGTTTACCATTTTTAGTAACAAGATAATTAAAGTAAGCAGCTCTGCTTCGTGTGATTTTATCTTCAGCAGTTGCCATTACGATTTGTAATTTCTCTCTAAGAAATTCTTCGCTGTACTTTTGCACAAGTGCTAAATAAAACTCTATTGATTTTTTATCATTCAAGGCATCGGCGAGTTCATATGCTAAGGCTGTTTGTTTTGTACTCATGGTAATTTAACCGAAGTAGGTGGATTTTGTGGAAAACCTCACTTACCGTCGTACGTTTATATTTATATATCGTTCGTTCGATATACTTTTTTCTGTTAAAATTTATTTTCCCAATTAACTAATAATGTTCTAATAATATTTCTAACCGACATTGCAATTATGGCGGATTGGTGTCCCTTAGATCTTTCTTGTCCTTTATGGTGAATTCGTTTATAATTGACTTTCTTAGATCAAAATATAGTTCCTCAGTTAAGGTCTTATAAATAACTGACAGTCTCATTGCATTTTCTAAATCGGGAGCAGCAAGACCTTGCTCCCATCGACCTATAACACTCGTTGAATTTAATCCCAACATATACGCAATTTCACGCTGAGAGTAGCCAAACAATAAACGATACCTTAATAAATTATTTTTCAATACATTTTTTTCTTCGCTCATGAAATAAAAAATATCAAATAGTTTAAAACCAAGTAAGGGTGGTACTTTCACCTAAGTAGGTGAAATCTGTGAATAACTTTTTTGAAACTCAAAAATCATAAACCCGCGGACTTGACATTAAAAGTTTAATTGATATTCTTAATAAGGCGGTTTGCAAAGCTACCCGTTTCCTTAAACGAAATGATGTTTTTATAGGATAAAGCCATGATCAAGTATCATGGTTTTATCTTTTAATTCTCAACTTGGTTTGTGAATTGTTCTAATTCATGTATACTCTCACGTATATAGCTTGAATTTTTAGAAAGTTCGGAAAGCCAAGTTGTTTGGGCACATACAGGGATAAAACGGTTTTCAAGTGCCTGGAAACCGTTTTTACATTTATATTTCAAGTCTTTTCCAAAAAGATAAAGTTCGGAAAAGATGGTTTTGATCATTTGTTCTTTTTCATAGGGATTTGCAAATTCATAATGTAAATAAAGGGTTTTTAGAAGTTCGGAAAGTTTTACAAAATTCTCCACCGTTTCTTTTATCGAAGCACTTGAATTAATCTCTGAACCTTGAATAAAAGTTATTTGATTATTTATTCGCTCTTCCTCCAACGCAATGCCTTCTGGTGAATATGCACCAGATTTTAATAAAATAAGTTTATTTTCTTGTAGGTAAGTAAGATCTTCGATTAATCGCTTTTTTCTTCTCGTATTTTCCTCAAATTGATTTTTCTGCTTTGCTTCTATTTCAGCAATATCCTCCTTTGTATTTTTATCAATAAACTCAAGTTCAGCATCAGTAAGTGAGAGACTTTGAATTAAATCACCAGTTAATTTAAAAATCTCATTTAAGTTTGAATTTCTAAAGGTATTCTCACATCCTTTTGCGCATCGGCAACCATAATAGGTAATGCCTTTTTGAAGATATGGAGTATATGTTCTTTCACAACCACGGCAACGTACCATTCCTCTTAAAGGATATTGCAAACGTTGAGCATAGTGAGCACTAACCTTTTTTTTATTAAGTATATTCTGAACTCGAATAAATTGCTCAGGTGAAACGATTGCATCATGACTTTTGCTTTTTATATATTGACCTTCATTATTTTTCACTTCACCTATATAAAATCGATTTGTGAGAATTTTATGAATTCTGTTAAATGTCGGAGGTCTTGCAATAGGTTCAATTTTATTTTCATCATCACCTTCATCGGCTTCCAACTTTTCTTCTTCAGTTCGCCTTCGTCTTGCCGGCTGCATGGTAAAGCCCTGCTCTGTAGCCCAACGGGCAAGATCAGCAAGGCTCCATTCACCAGTCGCATACCTTTCATACAAGCGGGCTATTATGGGGGCTCTGATGGGGTCTACAGGCTTGTTTTCCATTGAACCTGGGTTAAGATACCCAACAGGGGCTTTAAAGGTGCAATAGCCCTGCTCTCGCTTATTCCGTAGGTTGATTTTGACCTTTTCACTGGTGACTCTGGAATGGTGTTCAGCAAACGCACCGTCAATGTCCATATGTAAGGCACCAGAGCTTGTTTTATCATAAATAGCAAGGGTAAATCTAAAATCTACTCCTTGCTTTATTAATTTATGGATTATTGTATCATCACCCTTATTGCGACTTGCACGATCCCAGCAGAGGATAATTACACCTTTGAAATATCCTGCATTTAAATATCGAACTAGTTGATAGAATTTGGGACGCTCAATTCGGTATTTTACCATTCCTTCTTCGCTAAAAACTAATTCCGAATCCTCTTTGAAACCAGAATGTTTTTCTGAAATAATCCCATCCAAACAAAATCCCTGAATTGAAATAGGAGCAATGTTTAAATGCTCTTTAAAAGCAAACCGAGTATTCTCTGCTTTTTGATATTTAATTGAATTTTTTTGATTTTCTGGTTCATCAGTGCTTTTTCTGTTATAAATTAAATAACACTGCCGGTATTCACCAGATTTTATTTTCTGTAAAATGATGTCTTTACAATTCTCATTTATTTTTGCTTTCTGATTGGTCATGGAGTAAGATAAATTTATCGTCTTTGAAAACATATCCTTCAGAAATAACTCTTGTATGAATTTGCCTGAGAATCTCCCCTAATTGGTAGAGGGACTTCAAAGTTTCCTCTGAAAAGGGCTCTTCCTTTATAATCTGTTTTTTTCCTGATATTTCTACCATAACGTACTCAAATCGATTTGTGAGTACCCCTATTGTGGATTAATGTTTTACCCTTTTGTATAATCGACTTTTAACCTACTTCGGTGGAATGTCGATGATACTTATAAATAACGTTTTAAAATATGCTCTATGAATGAGCATGGAAGATTTTGAAATTACACCTATCGGCGTAACAAATTGGAGAAATCAAAATATACCTTTTGGAATAAAGGATCAAGATCGGTTAGGCCATATTTATTGCTTAGGTAAAACTGGCATGGGCAAATCTACTTTACTCCAACAAATGGCTTTATCCGATATAACTAAAGGAAAAGGATGCGGAATAGTTGACCCACATGGTGATGTTGCTAAATACCTTTTAGAGCAAATTCCTGAATCTCGGAAAAAAGATTTGGTTTATATAAATCCGGCTGACACGAAAAATTCTATTGCCTTTAATCCACTACATGCTGTTCACCCCAATTTTCATCATCTCGTTACTTCCGGATTAATTTCAACATTTAAAAAGATATGGTCAGATTCCTGGGGTCCGCGTCTAGAATATATTTTACGCTTTTCTATTTTAACTTTATTGCAATATCCGAGAGCAACCTTGCTAGATATTCAACCTCTTCTCACAGACAAAGATTTTCGAGAAACTATTTTAGAAAAAATAACTGATGATTTTATTATTTCGTTTTGGCGAAAAGAATATGATAAATATACGACACCATTTAGGAGTGAAGTTATCTCGCCTATTTTAAATAAAGTCGGCGTATTTATTTCCAGTGCGCCAATAAAAAAAATACTGGGTCAACAGACATCAAGCTTCAGAATGTCGCAAGTAATGGATGAGAGCAAAATCCTTATTGCAAATCTTTCGAAAGGACAAATTGGTGAAGATGCATCAACAATAATTGGTAGTATTTTAGTTACAGCAATTCAACTAAGTGCGTTATACCGCGGGAAAATGGAAAAGGATAAGAGAATACCATTTTATTTATATGTCGATGAGGCGCATTCGTTTTTATCTCTTGCTTTTGCAGATATTTTAGCGGAGGCAAGAAAATACGGATTATCCCTTTTTCTTGCACACCAGTACATCGAACAACTTCACGATGATATTAAATCTTCCATTTTCGGAAATGTAGGAACAATTATTTGTTTTAGGGTTGGAATTACTGATGCAGAACTATTGGAAAATGAATTTGAACCGATATTTAATAAAAATGATCTGATTTCGCTGCCGAAATTTGAAATGTATTTAAAATTAATGATTGATGGTATCTCAAGTCAGCCTTTTAGCTCAAGAACACTTTAGACTTAAATATCTTCACCCCATTTTAATTTGTGGAGATGAGGGGGCAACACAGGAAAACTTAAATCATTAGAGTCCAAATCATCTTTGAATACTTTGACTAAATCTTTGGCATATTGAAGATCATTCCGTTCAGGTCTCCCAAGAATATTTTCAAGTTCTGCATACTGACGATGGACTTCTTTTTTCAATTCAAACATTTTTTTTCGTTTTGTTTCTCTATAAATAAACTTAAGGATATTTAATCCCCACTCTGCAACTTTAATATCATTTAAATAAATAAAAGCATCATACGCCATGCTGAACCCCATATTAATACATCTTTTACCCAATTCAGTAAGCACTTTTAATGACGCTCCATAAGAAGATGGATAAAACGATAAAATTGAGAAAAAAATTGACGCTGCCACCTCGTCAGGCATCCCGCTTCTTGTTCCATCTGCCATTCTATCTAAAATTTCTAGTACTCTATTAGCAACTATTTCGTTGTTATAACGAGAATATTTATCTAGCTTAGAAATCAATTTATTTTCATCACCTGAACCTGAGAATTCTTCCTGTATTTTTTCTATCTCAAGTAAAATTATTGCTGTTGTCGTGATCCTAAATATCTCATCTTCGGTAAGTTGTTTTTTACGTGACGACTTTCCTTCCTTTTGATGCGAGATGATTGATTTTGTTTCCTTATATTTTTCATATGAGTTTGGAAAGAAAGAATGCAACAATCTATTTATGACTTTATCATTACATTCTAAAATTTCTTGTTCAATGCGAACACCATCATAAATAGAGTGTTTTATACCAGATGCTGAAAGTCTGTTTTGCAAAGCAGATGATGCAATCGTTGAATATATACCAATAAATCCGTCACATTTGTGATGTGCCAAACGACCAGGCACATCTAGTTCATCATTAACTCCAACTGCTTTTCCTTGTGTTGAATGTTTACAACTAACCAAGTAATTAATTTCTATATCCCCAGTCTTGCCAGTATGGCTAACAATAATATCCTTACCTCCATCTGCTCCCCGATCAGGACGAGAAACTATTTTTAAGCCTTTTGTTTTTAAAAACTCGCATGCAAATTGCTCAAATCGATCTTGACCATCGCCACCTTTATTTGCAGCTGGTATTTCTTTAAAATTAATTACACCATGGTGTTCTGGTATCTTTTTAGCCATCGTTACTTATCTGGTTGTGATAATTAATTAATTTATTTCCCTAAATAAATATTCTTTTATTTTTACGAGCATTTGACTATTCAACATCAATTTCGAATCATAAATTAAACTGTCATTTATTTGCGTTGAAAGTAAATTCAGATATTAAATAATCATTCAGATAAATAAATAGAATGTTCTGAAGCATCGCCAATTATTAGCATTAGAGAAGGAAATCCTTCAATACTCATATTTTCATTTAACCAGGCCAATAACGATAAATCATCCTTATTAGGGAATGTCGAATAACCTTTGGAATGTGAATGCCATTCACCCACATAGGTAAGCATATTGGATGTTGTTTCTCTAATTCGTTCCAATTCACTATTCAATCCAGCTTTACCTCGGTAAAACATTGTTGGGTATTCAAGGTTGTCCAAAGGAATTATAGTGTCAACCAAAAATACTTTTTTATACTCCATGTCAAATGATCCAATAATAATCCCACCTGTTTCATTTGGTAATTTCATAATTCTCAATTCAGCAATTTTGTCTAAAAAGTGTTGATCGTAGATAATCCGCCATTCTTCACTAACCCTTTCAAACACTTGATACGTAGAAATATTAAATGTTTTTAATGAATTGTTCCCATCAGTAAATTTCCAAACTTTAACAACTTGAGTTGGGTCTTCAGCAATTTGTTTGATGACCTTTGAAGAGATTGCACTAAACACACCAATATTATCTTGAGATATTGTATTAGTAACATCCCTACATGAAGCTGAATACCTTATACCACTCTTAGCTAAAAAATGGTCTGTCAATGCATTATTAATTATAAGTTCTCGATAAAAACAAATTTCAAGGTAATCAATTTTGTGGTCCTTTTTCGAGTCCTCGGCCAAAACAACCAGTTGCGATCCATTTGGATTGAGAAAGGCAGAAATAAGCCTTTTTTGAGACAATCTTGAATCATTAGCCAAACTTCTTTCTACTGCAATTGAAGCTGCTACATCTATTACAATATCAGCTTCAGAAAATTTATCATTTATGTGGGCTAAATTATTTTCACTGTTTACACTTAAAATGTTACTTGCTATTGCATATGAAAAAGAGTCGTCATTGAGCAATTCATTTGATAAGCTTGATAATACAACTGCTTTGGAAAATCCAATGCCTTGGTACGTTAAAGCATGTTTCGCTAAATTATGTGGTAGTAAAATATCATCATCAATCAAAGTCCACTTCCCGTATCCTTGTCTTGACATATTCATAAATATCTGCGATCCAAGAGCTCCCACCCCAATCATTACAAAGTTCTTTTTTACAGATTCCAGATCGATACCATTTAAAATATTAGCCATTTTTGGTTCGAAAGAAAAGTGTGGCTTTAAATTACTAACAACGATTTCGGGAAATTTTTCCTTTGAAGGGGGAGCTAATAAATCTATGTAGTTATTCTCAAAGACTTCCCATAGTTTTAATTTAATACCTATGGATCCAAGATTGTCATTAGATAAAAAAGTATAAAAATCATTCGAGACCACTTCCGGGTTATTGTTTCCATGCTTCGGAAGAATTAATATTACAATTAATCGGCTTTGAATTGATTTTAGATTTAAACTTTTTAATTCTTTCAGCCTTTGAAATATGATTGCAAAAAAATCGATGCTCACTTTTACAAGAAATTTATCCAAATCCTCAAATGATTTAGGCGAGTATGAAATAATTCCTGATTCCTGAGGAGCTCCCTTGATGATAATTGCGGAGAATGGACTTGTATTACCTTTTATTGGATTTCGTCGAGCTATAAAATTCGATTTGAAATTTCCAATTGAGGGAACTTCATATATATGAATCTCTTCACGGTCTTGCATTGCTTTAGGCAATATGATATTTCCCGAATCTTCAATTAAGAAAGGTTCTAAGGGTTGATCTGATTGATGTAATATACCGTTTGATGTTTTGCTTAACCAAGTTCGTATATCCTCAATAAACCTCATTGGGGACCAAGTGATTTTGAGTTCTTCAAATGGTCGATCGTAAATACACAGACATTTGGGAAACCCATCAGGCATTAAATTCAAATGAGGCACAATTGGAAAATCTTTTCTCAGTACATAAACCCAAGGAAGTTGATTATCACTTTTATCAAATCCAATCGCTATTTTTTCTCTTCTGCGTATATCATTTACAGGGTATTGTCCGACCTGAATTTTAGTTTCAAAATAAATAAATTCTGCACCAGCGCCAGCCCTATATATACCAATAAGGGTACAATACGGTGAATTTAAAATGGCGTTATATACACCAATTGCCCGACTTAACTCTAAGTTTCCAATTTCTCCTTTTGAAATTGGTAAATCATAATACTCATATTGCATAATTATCCTGCCCTAGGTGAAGTTTTGTTAATTACAAATGACATTGGAGCAATTACTCTTTCAATTTCTGCGCCGGTGTTATCATTTATTATTATTGTAAGTGGTTCAGGGTTCGTTTTATCAGGATGTTCCATTGTCACTTCGATTTCCCCATTCTTTTTATCCGAAACATCTTCTTTGTAATAATTATATGCGTGAAAATGTGGTGGCTGATCTGTTTCATTAAAATCAATTGAATCACTTGGCGAGATGAGTATGCATCCATCATTTCCCTGATCTTCAAATAGCCATTTGGTTTCGGTTGTTGGAGTTGTTTTCTTTTTGCCTTTATCACTAACATTAATTGCTTTATAACTGCAATGATGAGAAATATGAAAAATATCCCAGTTTAATCTAATATCATTTTTTTTACGTCTTGTTATTTTTACAATATCTCGCCATTTATCAGAATCCTCATCTGCACCTAATATCAATTTAGTTTCATGACTGTCATTAAAAGTTGCCTGAACCACAATTGCACATTCATTTCTATTAATTTCAGTATAATCATCAACATGACCTACAAAGGGAGAGTGAACAAAAAATTCGATATCATCTGAAAGTTTATTCCAGCCAGGAACTAATGTGCCGGCATCTATTATCAGGTGTTTAACCTCTTCATAGCTTATTCCTTCATCATTTAGCCAATCCTTTAATTTATCTGGTTTGGAAAAAATTTTGATATCTTTTTTCGATTTAAGTCTAAACACAGCTTCATCTCTTAATGCTTTATCATCTTCATTCCTTGATTTTTTATCAATAATTACTGCAGCCGGAACCCAAAGCTCCTTAATTTTCTTCCTATCTCCACTCTGATATTTCTTGTCATGTTGTAAGTAAAAGTATTCTGACATACGGTGAATATGGTCTTCATCGAAATGTGTAAAGCATGCAACATCATAATCACTAGACACTAGCTTATCAAGCTCAACAGGTAGGTCACACCTTTTATCGTCATCATTGTCAGTCTTCATATTGGCGTAATCCCAAATAATAGTTTTGCCTGAATAAGTCAACTGGATTAACGTTGTATCCGCGTTCCCCAATGGGAAAAAAGTAATTTTAGCTTTCATAATTTTTAATTTTATAATTCTACTATGACTTAAAATGGGTAAATCTATTTTGGCGAACAAGGGTAAGAGTTATAAACCGTGTAGGTTAGTGATGCTCTGTAAACAGCGATGTATTATCAAAATATAACTTCTCAAAAAACCGGAAAATAAAATTAGTTGACATGAGATTTGGAATATAATAATTTATCAACAAAAAAATGTTCTTAACATCCGATCTTTTGAGAAAGACAATTATTCAAAACAAATCGGTTAAAAGGCTATCTAATGGCCGTGAATGCCTCTAATACAAAACATTTAAATCCCCTTCAGTTATGATTATTCATATAGATCTTTTGAGCTGAATTGAGTTGAGCTAATGCATAACTTGCTCATATCGAAGGTCCTTTATTCACCTTGCTAAAGGCTTAGAAGTTCTTAGCAAAGAATATACTAAAATAAGATCGAGACTATAGGAAATCTCATACCTCGTGCGTTCCATTGAACTTTTTTGATTGAAGGATTGACAATTGAAGGGTTAAGGCATTAATTCCTTAAGGCATGTTGATATTTTATCGTATATCGGGTAATATATATTTTGAATTAAGGTTTGGTGAAAAGGTTTTTTGAACTTGATTTGAAAGACCCTTTTCACCAAATCTCGTTTTATGTTCAATTCATTGTTCAAATTGATTAATATGTTCCCATTACTGAATACTGCCATATTAACAAGCATTGACCTCAAATTAAATTTTGAGCTATTTTGCTTAATGTTAAATTTTTTGATGGTAATTATTTTTTTTTGTACTTTACTTTTTAAAGTGAAGAAAATAAAGTAGACAGGAGCATACTTTGCACGGATAATTTCCGTGCTTTTTTCTTTGTACACTAATTTAGCTACCGTTGCAATTATTGCACAAATAAGTATCGTAAGTATTATAAAAACATTGGGATTGGTGAATTGAAGAACTCATAGCAACACTTATATGTGATTCAGTTGCTACTTCACCATATATAAATACATATCCAAATAATCCGATATTTTCAAGAGCATCGTCATAAATACCCCTGCTCATGTTGTTAAAAATAAAATTTATAGATTTATCAATATCGTTCGGAACATGTTTTTTGTAATTTTTATTTAAGTCCAAAAATTCATCATACCAGGAATGCATTTCTTTTCTATAAATATCATTTTTAAGACAGGCGCAACAGACATTTGTGCAAAATATTTCTGCATCACTTCTGACTGATTTAATATCCCTAATAGTTTTGGGATCTGGATGTTTATATCCAGAATGTTGGCCCGCAGAAACACCAATATTTATAGGTAAAGTAGCATGCAAAATTTCCTGATATATTGCCTTATCTGATGAGTTTTTTGATCCATGATGACTAACTTTAATAAAATTAGATTTGTAAGATCCATGAATAATGTCGAGTTTTAAATCAGTGTACTTTTTCAAACAATCTTTCCAAACTTTTTTATTAGTGTCCCCGCCAAATAACAAAACATTATCGCCATACTGAAGTTTTAAAATATGTGACATTGCATTTTTGTTGAAATCTTTTGAATCGATATTCAAATTCAGTAATTTTTTTAATGTCGCCAAATTTACCTTATTATTGTAGTCATCTAAGTGCTTTGCCAACGGACCCATGTTAGTTACCGTCACGCCTTTGCTGGGGGATCTCAAAGCCCGGATTTCAGCAAGATACTCTATATCGCCACTTTCTTCATTTTTATATCTTAGGTTAACTTTTTTAACACGTTTCCATTTTTTTAAATATTGAAAGAACTCATTTAAACCAGTATTGAACAATTTAATTTTCTCCGAGCTAATTTCTAAATTTTTGTCTTCCATATTTTTAAGTAGCGCAGGTATTTTCTCTTTAAAATATTGTTCAAATTGAATTTGATCCTTTGCGCCCCCAAGCCAAAATTCTTTTATAAATACACCTTCATCAATGAACCATTTTAATGCCTCACCAATACCTTTACAATGATCCTTATCAGTATGTGAAATACACAAAAAAGAAATAGTAATTTTATCAAATTCATCCTTATTTAAAATGACCTTTAACATTTTGAAAAAACTAAGTGCGGGCGGTTCTGGCGTATTATTTTTTATATCATAATAAAAATCAATCAACCCATATTCACCTGATGGGAATTTCATTAGAATATGATCCCCTTGGCCAACATTGAATAAATATACAATCAGTTTGTTTGTACTATTGTGTATATCTAAAACATTAATAGTCTTCATAAATTTATACAGGTTGGATTTGAAATGCTATGCTGCCTTCACAAGGTTCATAGATTGTATATTCAAATTGGCTATCTTCCGTAAGATGGTATTTCTGGATATGTAGATTGTCAAACTTTTCAGCTCTCACTACTCGCTCTGGGGATAAGCTCGTTAATTTAACATAAGATATTTTATCTTCCATTTTATCTATCCTTGCTAGAAAAATATCAAGTATTTTTGGCAGACCTAAATCACTAAATTTATTCGTCATTTCATAAACTTGCTCCTTAGCGTGAAATTCGTTCATATATTTATTTAATATTTTTCTATACATATACTTTTGACATTCTAGTTGGGCATTTAAGGGCAGTAATTTTGCAGCCAGAGCAAAATCTGTATAATTTATTGAGTCTTCAAAATAAAATTCGCAAAGCATTTCTGCAGCAATTAAGTCAGGACTTAAAGCAGTATTTAAACTAATCTTTGATAGATTATTTGACATTATCATTTCATAAATTGTATTTACTGAAAGCAGGTGGTTATTTTCATTATTTTTTATTTCTATGATATTGGATCGAATTGATTTTGTTTTAATTGATAAACTATTTCTGTTTGCAAATTTCTCCTCCGCTGAAATGAATTGCTTTTCATTTTTTATATCTTGACGACTAAATACTTCTTTTAATCCAAAAGGACCTGTTTTTAAAATTTGTGCACCTAATTTTATTGGATGAAATAACCGATTCGTAAAATATCGCCTCACCCAGAAGGGATAATTCGTTTCGTTTGTACTTATATTTTCCAATGATAATATAAAATTGTTGAATTTCTTTAAATAATTAGGCAATTGCGAACTACTTTTCTCAGGTTCAAACTCAGATTCAATTATTTCAACATTCTCAGTAAGTTTTGCGGCTCTTACATCTCTCCTTAAAGCATCTTCAAATGAACTAAATAGACCAATATTGATTTCAGGATTTTTCTCAATCAAATATTCGGCAATTTCAATTCCATTCGCAATTTCTCTATCATCAATCTTAATTGGTTTTTCATTATTCTTGCCCACCCATTTGGTTAATTTATAATCTATAATTGCAACTTTAAATCCATCAACATCCAAAGCAGATTTGCACTCTTCACCAGTAGTAGGAGGTAAAACTTTTCCATACTTTTGCAATATGGCAATATTGTTTTCTCGGTTTAACGCTTCATCTTCAATATATAAGATGTCATAATTGTTATTATTCATTAGTAGGCTGATTTAAGGGCAATATAATTGTAAACTTAGTTTTATGATTTCGCGATTCATAATTCAACTTTCCACCATGCAATTCAACATAGTAATTTGATATCGCAAGTCCAAGACCTGACCCATCAATTTTGTCGCTGACATACATTTTTTTTATGCTATGATAAATTTTAGGATTAATACCTTTACCATTATCGATAATTTCAAGCTTTACTTTAGAATTTTTATCCATGAATATTTTAATTTCCAACAGCCCTCTTTTTTTCATCGCATAAAATGCATTGTTAATAATATTCATAATAGAGTGGCCTATAAGGACTTCATCACACTCCACGAAAATGCTTTTATCAATTTGGGTTGTATTTATTTGTATTAGTTTATCTTTATTAGCCAGTTCTACAGCTTCCAATTGTTTTATCGTAAGGCTCGCTAGATTCACTAATTTAAATTGTAAAGATTCATCAGGTTTATAGTAAAGTTTTAATTTTCTAAATTCCTTATATAATTCATTTATAGGTTCTTTTAATTTCTGTAATTCAGCCCTCATAGACCAAACATCCATTTTCCGTGAACCGATTTCGCCATCTAGTTGATTAATTATGTCTAGGTATTTATCGCGAATTCCTATGAATGTTTTATGTGCGTCATGCAAAGTCCCTGCAGCTATCATTTCACCAATAATAGGTTCGGACATTTTAAGGTTATTTATTAAATATCTTCTATTCTTTTCAAATATCAATGAACTCTCCAATGCTGCAGAAGCGAAATCAGCAAATGTTTGAATTATTTTTTTTATATCATCGGTAAAGTTTACGACATACTGAAAATTAATAAACATAATCCCTAAGGCTATACCTTTTTCTTTGACATTATTACTGAGTCGAATTGCAGCCATTGAGCTTATATTGCCCTTATTCCAAAAGTCTATTTTTAATGTATTTCTCTTATGTAAATCAGGATTTCTTTGTAAGTAGGCTTTAAATTCCAATGAGTTATTAAAATACTGACTTTTTTCAGAGATAATTAATTCAGCAAGTATTAAATGTTCTGACTCTGAAGAAAAGCTCGTTTCAATAAGTTTTAAATATTTATCCTGCTTAGAAGAAATAATCGCATCTCGAGAATATATATCTTTACCATTTTCACATTTATACAGGATGACAGGATCAGCATTCAATAACCAAGCTGCTTTCTCAGCAATAACTGATAGAGTACTTTGCAATTCATTTTTAATATACGACGATGAAATTTCCTTAAATGCTGTAACTATATTATGAATTTGCAAGGTAGTTATACTCTTACCGGCGATGAGTTGCATAAATTTTGAATCCTCAGCATATAAATATTTAATTTCATTTTGGAAGTAAACATTGATAAACCCCAATTTTTGAACATGGATTTGCAGGGGTATGTTTACCATTGCTTTAAGATTATTATTTTTGGCGAATTCCCAAAAACTTGAGTTTTCAATAGTTGGTGAAGATGTGTTTAGGGTGATGACTTCGAATTGAGGAATTGAATCAACAATTATTTTAGATAATTCCTTCTTACCATAGGTTTTACATTTTTTAATAGCTTCTGAACCATAGAACTGACGATATTCAATCCCTTCTGTTCCTATCGAATCTAGCAACCAGATACTAATATAGCTAGTATTAAAATACTTAATTAATGAATTAATAATCGGTTGAATATTAAGTTCATAATCTGTAATTGCATTATCATGAATTGCTAAATCCGCGACTGAGCTGTGAAATCTTTTTTCATTAAAAATATGTCCTATTGTAGTAGAAATCTTTTCTAGTGTAAATAATACGGATTCCGAAAAAAAGTTAAAAGTATCGCTGTAAATACAAATAAACCCAATCATTTCACCATCTTTAATTGGAATAGATTGCAGCTTATAAAAACGTAACGAATAGATTTTTAAAAACTCATTTAAAAACTTGTTATTATAATCACTTCTCAAATCATAGTGGCAAGTATTAAAAAAATTTGAATATTCCTTTTGCTCCCTCAAGCCAATATTATGAAAAACAATTGGAGAATCTATGTTAGTGTTTAATGTACCATAAGGCGCCAAAACTGCCAATCCGCTCGTTGCATTTGTTTTTTTGCAAACTAAACTTATAACATGCTGAAGATACTGTTTATAGTCGTCTTTAGTATCAGTTTCATACTTTTCTAACTCACCCTCAAGCAAATCTTCAAGTTCTTCGAATTTTTGCTTATTAAAAACTTGATAGCAACTATCTAAATATATTTTTAATATCGCTTCAGTTTCAGATGTAATAAAATTATCTATATTTTTTGAACTTATTTGCCCTACTTCTATTAATGCGATACTATTTATGCTACAATTTACATCATTTTGTTGCAAATGCTTTAATGGTATGTAATAACGAATTAAGCCATCTTTATTAAATTGTGAACTATCAATTATCGAAGGTAAAAATTCAGAAGTAATTTCATTTCCAATGTATATATTTTTATTAAAAAACTTAATTAGACTTCCGGTCCTAGCTGAATATGCTAAAATATCATTACTAAGAAGGGGAATTGATGTAAAATCTATTATTTTAAATTTATCAATATCCCACTTTTTTGCTACTTGTAAAGCATGACATTTAATAGACTCTTCTTCCCTATCAATATCATAAAAAATGCAATAATCAAATGAAAACAACAATGAACCAACAAAATGGTTAGTAATAATTGTGATAAACTGAGATTTATCAGTTGATAGTGAAATCTCCTTATTTAATCGTTGCAATTCTTTATTAATAGTATTAGATTTAGAAAGCCTATGTAACCCTATTCTAACACTCTCAATTATTTGCCAGGAGAGACCATACAAAATAAGCAGTTTGCTGAAGGTTGAACTTGTAAAGCCAATTATACTTACTTTGGTTTGATCTAAACTGAAATATTCCTCAATTGGTTGAAGCCATTGTAACCATGCCCAAATAAAGAACCCAATTGGTAGTAAAAATGATGCAATTTTATTTGGTTTGATCAGCGCAATCTTTACGTCGAAAAAAAGCGTAAATGATAATAGCAAATAACTAAGAAAGTTATAGGAGTAAACAATATATCCAAATTGTCCCCAAAAATTTATGTTTATAATAAGAGTTGATAACATAATAAGAAATATGATCCCCCATAGAAATAAAAGAAAATTATTTTTTCTTTTATTCGCCTTTTGATTTTTTACTGTTAAAAAATTTACCGAAGCAGCAATAAAAAAAAATGTAGATGTAGACCAATCAAAAATTCTGATAGCCAACGTGAGATCTTGGTTTAAACTAGAAAAAATATGTAAAGACAAATAAATAAAATTGGAAAATGCACCTAAGGATATCCAAGTGAAAGTAGACTTTTTAAATAAATTAAAATTTATATCTTTAAATCTGCCAGTAATTTCAGTAGCAGAACTAACTTTGTAGGATAAAAGACAAATTATCGCCACAAAAGGTATTTGAATAGCCTGTATTATTGAGATTATTTGCATCGTAAAAAACGACACATAATTACTAGTTTATTTTTAATTTGTAAAACTCTGCAATTAAAATCACCATAAATGGTGACAAAATAGATGGTCACAATTCATCACTCATCAAATATCGAAACTACAAATAGTCTCTTAAATGTTCTTTCACAACTAAATTTGTCTATATGGAAAGTAAAAAATCTGTCGGCATTTGGCTCCGGGTGTCTACTGACTTTCAAGTAAAAGATGAATCACAAGAGCATCATGAAAAAAGAGCCCGGCTATATGCCGAAGCCAAAGGTTGGGAGGTAAGGGAGGTATACCAATTAGATGCGATCAGCGGTAAAGAGATAATCGATTTGCCACAAGCAAAACTCATGTTGAAACACATCCGCTCAGGCCATATCACCGGTCTCATTTTCTCAAAGCTTGCGAGACTTGCTCGAAATACGAAGGAATTAATTGAGTTTGCAGAAATCTTCAGAGAAAGTAATGCCGATCTGATTTCTTTAGGCGAGAGCATCGACACAAGCAGCCCTGCAGGCCGCTTGTTCTACACCATGATCGCGGCAATGGCAACGTGGGAGAGGGAAGAAATATCCGCACGGGTGGCCGCCTCGGTTCCAATCCGAGCTAAAATGGGAAAACCATTGGGAGGTCAGGGGTCATTCGGTTACCGATGGAATGGGAAGGAGCTTGTCATTGTCGAACAGGAAGCCCCGATAAGGAAACTTATTTATGAGCTATTCAAAGAACATAAACGGAAAATGGTGGTTTCGAAGATTCTCAATGAACGTGGGTATCGAACCCGGAAGGGTGTAAAATTCACCGATACAACTATTGGGAGGCTTCTTCGTGATCCGGCAGCTAAGGGTCAACGGATTGCTAACTACAGCAAAAGCTTTGACAGCAAGAAATCATGGATATTGAAACCCAAAGAGGAATGGATCATTGTCACCTGTCCGGCAATCGTTTCTGAGGAGTTGTGGGACGAGTGCAACAAAATCCTTGATTCGCAGGAAAAGAAGTATAACAAGCCGAGCAAACGGCCTGTTCATATTTTTACAGGTATCCTCTTTTGTGATTGCGGCTCAAAAATGCACGTCCCGTCAAACAGCAAGAAGTATGTCTGCCTGACTTGCCGGAAGAACAGAATCGACATGCAGGATTTGGAAGAAATCTTTTATGAGAATCTCAAATCTTTCGTTTTGAATGATCGACATCTCGAAACTTTTATTCAAAATTCAAATGAAAAGATCGAGCTTAAAAAGAAAGAGATCGAGGTTCTCAAACTAGAAAAGTTGAAACTCCGCCAAGAAATGGACAAGCTCATTGCTCTCCACATGTCGGGAGAAATTCCAAAAGAAGGGTTCAGCACTTATTACAATCCCATCAATGAGCAGTACAAACAGATAGAGGATTCCATACCCGAACTGGAGGCAGAAATCGACTTCCTAACCATTGATCACTTCAATAGCGATGTCTTCCTGAGTGAATCTCAAAGTCTCTTTGATCGATGGAATACATTCGACAATGAAGCTAAACGCACCATTGTCGAACAGATCACTGACCGCATCACCCTCTCGAAAGACGAGATCAAAATCAAATTCACCTACACGCCATTTTCTTTAAATTCAACGCAGATTCCCAACGCAGGTATGCCCCTGCGGATATTATAATCATCCGGATAAGGAATGTGTGTGCGGGCCGGGTGTAGTGCAGAAATATTTAAATAAAATTTCGGGCCCGCTGCTCGACCGAATCGACCTGCATGTTGAAGTTGTTCCGGTAAGCGTTAATGAATTATCATCACCTGTTGAAGGTGAACGCAGTGATCAGATCCGCGAACGTGTAATGAAAGCAAGAATAATTCAGCAGGATAGATTTAATGGTTCTGGAATTTATTGTAATGCGCAAATGAGTTCGAAGCAGGTGAAAGATATTTGCATCATTACTGCAGCAGGTCAGAATTTATTGAATAAAGCCATGACAAAACTTGGTTTAAGTGCACGTGCATACGATCGCATTATAAAAGTGAGCAGGACAATAGCAGATCTTTCAAATAGTTTGGATATAAAAGTTGAACACCTTGCGGAAGCAATTCAATACCGAAGTCTTGATCGTGAAAATTGGGCAGGGTGAATAAAGATTAGCAGCATGCAGTCGCAGTTAACAGGGCAATGCATGCATGGCAACATTCTGTTTTTTAATAATTTTTTTACAAGTCTGAAATAAGAGACCGTAAAGCAAATTGCTTTTTTACCGGGACATTTATTTGTATTTTTAATTTAGGATCAATTCTTAAAGCAGAATTCCGATGAAACAAATTTGTCTCCTGATCTTAATTCAAACGCTATTTTCTTCCTGCAGCATAGAAAAAAATAATCCGCTTATCTACACAACCAGTGCCCCTTTGCGAATAATGAATCCGGAACCTTTTGATTCTGATCATGATGGTGTACCGGACAAAACAGATAAAGAAAAAAAATCTCCGATGAATGCAGTTGTTGATCTAAATGGAATTTCAATTGACTCAGATATGGATGGATGCATGGATGCTGAAGATCCCGAACCGGTTTCAGATTTGAAAAAGCAAATGAAGGGATGTGAAAATGTAATATTAAGTCCGGACAGTATTAAAAAATATGTTGAAATATGCCGCATTAAAGAATATAATAACCTGTCAAGAAATCAATGGTATTTGCCAATGATTTTTTTTGATTATAAGAGCTCCGCTATAAGAAATTATTCCAAAATTGAATTGGATTATATTGCAGAGATTATGAATGCCTATTCAAACGTTTTGATCGAACTTTCAGGACATCGCATAGATATAGGTAATATGCAGGAACCTCCGGAGATTACAGACGAAAGATCCCAAAGTGTTTAATAATATTTAGCGGATATGGGTATATCGCAAAACCGTATACATATTATTCACACTTACCTTCCTGAGCAAATAACGAATATCGAAATGGAATATAATTTTTTCAGAAGAGTGGAAATTCATATCATCATATACTGACCACATGAATGTATCATTTTTTCCTTATTGTCTAATCCCGCCAACAAAAAGTAATTAAGGGTGAATAAGCTGCGCATCTTCTTCATAAACTGTGAATAAATTTGAAAAATTACCGGTGCGTTTGAAGGAGGTACAATAAAATCCTGAAATGGCAAGTTTATTGCAAACCTGAGAGATATGTGAAAGGTATACGATAAATCAACTGTATGGTATTTAGAAAGGTCAGCCTGGCCACAGCTGTTTTTGCAGCAGGCCTGTTTCTTCAATCAGCTTCTCTCTCAGCCGGAACAATCAACCGCACCTATACCTGGGTGTACGATAAAAAGATTTACCGTATCGACCATGCCTTTACCGAGCCCACCTACGATTACTATAAAAAATTACGCCGCACCTATTCAAATTTTCTGACGTATCTTGATGAATCGTCATATTTCCCAGTGATCGAATCATTTTCAAATGAATTTGAAGAACTTGCTGCAAAAAATCATTTCAGCGACTGGCAAACTGTGGAATGTATCATCAGTTTTATTCAGAGTTTTCAATATGTGAGCGACGGCACTTACGAGTATCCGAAATTTCCGGTTGAAACTTTGGTTGAACAGGGCGGTGATTGTGAAGACACTGCAATTTTACTCGAAGCGATTTTACGGCAGATGGGATTTAATTGCGTGCTGATTTCTCCCGATAAACATATGGGTGTCGGCATTGCACTCGAAGAAGAAATTGCCGCTTCTTCCTTTACAAAAAACAATCAGAATTATTATTATATCGAAACCACAAGTATGGGTTGGTGCATCGGCGATTATCCCGATCATTTAAGTGCCGACGCCGTTATTTATGACCCCGGCCAATACGATTATGCACGTGCATTATCGGCAGACCGCTATAGTTTCACCGACACCTATGCCGCGAAAGAAATTACAGAACCGCATCAGATAACCACCGAAAGCACTTCAAACAACAACTACGAATACACGCCGAATAAAAATATCATCAGCACAAATACAATTGATGTGGATGAAATGATTATCGACGGTGAAAAACAAACCGTAATTACCAAACAGGTGAACGGCAATGAAAAAATTATTGCAACGGAAGGAGATTAAAAGATGAAAAATATCTTTTTAATTTCCCGCAACACCATTTCATTTTTCAAACAAACAAGGAAAGAAAATTCCGATAGCAGCAAATAAAAAAAAGGCCCGCTTTTGTGAGCGGGCCAGTAATGCATACACACTTTACTTTATTCAAAAATCACTGTCATTTCAACTCTTCTGTTTAATTGTTTTCCTTCTTTGGTATTGTTATCTGCAATTGGTTTTGTCTCACCATAATATTCGGTAACAAGTTTTGTTGCAAGAACTCCTTTACTGATCAAATAGTTTTTCACAGCTGTTGCACGCTTGTTGGAAAGAATCATATTCGCTTCATCTGTTCCAACATTATCAGTATGTCCTGCAATGCGTAAACCGTACGATGGTTTTGAGATCAACAAATTCGCAAGATCATTTAATGATGCATACGAAGTTGAACGAATAATATCTTTACCCGTTTCAAATTCCAGATTACTGAATGCAAGTTTCAGAATTTGCTCTTCTTTTTCTTCCAGTTTCGGACAACCATTTAATTCAGCTAAACCAAATGTGTTTGGACATTTATCATCTTTATCAGGTATACCGTCACCATCTTTATCGGTAATCGGGCAACCATTGTTTGAAATCGGGCCGGAAACATTCGGACATTTATCATCAATATCTCTCACACCATCTTTATCTGCATCTGCATAAGGGCAACCTTTGTTATCTGCCGGCCCTGCGATTGCCGGGCAATCATCTTCATTATCAAATAAACCATCACTGTCTGAATCGGGACAACCATTATGTAAAATTGAACCCGCGAGGTTTGGGCATCCATCTTCAGAATCCTGCACATCATCATTATCCGTATCCGGACAACCGCCGAATTTGGCAACACCTGCAATTAACGGGCAACTGTCTTTTATGTCGGCAAATCCGTCTTTATCTGTATCCGGACAACCATCCAGTTCAGGTGTTCCGGGTGCATCGGGGCAAGCATCCGCAACATCAGGTACACCATCTTCATCCGTATCTTTTTGTGTACCATAAGGGATTGGAATTTTAACTGCAATATGAAAATCTGTTCCGTAAATTTCTTTTTTTCCAACAAATGGAAGAACATCATTTGTGCCGACGATAATTGGACCCAACCGAAGCGATAATCCAACATTTGTATTATTATATTCATTGTAAGAAATCGGCACGCCAACATCAACCCATTTAGATTCCCACCGCGGTGTTAAACTATAAGTTGAAATTTCCGAAACACGCGGTTGATCGGGATCACGTTTATTATTCAGCGCAATATATGGCGTGAGGTTCAGATAAAATCCTTTTGAAAGATGATAATCAAATTGCATACTGAGTACCGTTGGCAAGGAAACAGAATATTTGCCGTCATCATCCGGTGATGCTATAAATCTTGATTTGATTGAATCATCGAGTGCTTCTATAGAACTCAGGTCAAAATTGTTTAGATTAAAATTATCTGTTGCGCCTGTAAAATCACCTGTATTATTTCCTTTTTCAAATTTGATCCTTCCAACATTTAATAAGCTGACGCCAATTCTGAATTTATATTTGTTTGACTGATCCTCATATTCATATGTGCCATCAGGCAATTTGCGTCTGAACGCATCAATATCCGGACGATATTCATAAACAAATCCAAGATCAAATGCAGGTGCTATACCGGCAAATGAAAGTGATGATAAGGATTGATTGATGAGAGAATCAAACCGGAGATTGTCAATATTATCAGAGTGGCCGTAACTGATATCTGAAGAACTTACATTTAAAATTGAATCATTTAAACCATAGTCTAATTCATTTGCATATAAATATCCCGAACCAACGCCGCTCACCAATTTTAATGTAAGGCCGCCTTTTAAATAATTTTTATCGTTGTTCACCAGTGTTGTTCCGTAATTAAGGCCGTATTGGATCCAGCTTAAATAATCCACGCTCATTCCATTATCGGAAGTTGTACCCGGCGGTACCGTTATATTTTGTATATCGCCAAATGTAGCTTTTGCGAGATCCTGCGAAACGCCGTCGATATTCAGATAATTTCGAAAACCAAGATTAAATCCGATGGCAGATGATTCGCCGAATGAAATCATAAATGAAAATAAATCAACTTTTGCATTTACCGTTGCATTTACTTTCTCGCCGGGTGAAAGGTCACGGATAATGAGGCTCTCCTGCGTAAAATTGAGATTCGGATTTCTGATTACTTTCAAAATTCCGTCTCTCTGCAGGCCGAAATAATTATTAGCCAGTGTTGCACTCACCCCGATGAGCGTCATATCAAATTTATATCTGCTGTCGGCAATGGAAGCAGGCTGCAGGCCCATGCCTGTTGCACCTGCATAATTGCTGTTCACAATTCCCAGGTAGTTTTGCCCCTTCGATAAAAGAGGATTAAAAAGCATTAAAATTGAAATAATTGTAAACAGGTATATATTTTTCATAATTTATTTGGTTTAATAACAGACTATGCAATAGTTCATAGGAGAACAAAGTTGAGCAGTTCGCCTTCGTTTCATTTATACAATTCCTTAAATGATTTGTATAATTCACATATGCCTGTATCAAACATCGGTTGTGCAGCAACACAAAACAAGAATTGTTCACAGCATTAAACGGAGAATGCAGTTCCGATAACTCCGCTTTGGTTTCAATACAAAAGGTATCCGTTAAAACCCGATATACATCACCTTCCACATGTTCGTTTGCAGGAATGGAATCGGCCGGCCTAATTTAGATTTTAAATAGCAGATCGCCGAAATGCTCCTGAGCTGAAGTTTTGAGCGGAATTAAATCTTTTCCCGCAACATAAAATGTTTTATATCCGATATTTTCGAGCAGCGAAATTATTTTGATTTTATTTTCTCCGGCGGTTTCGATTTGAATAATTGGATGATGTTTTAGAATTAAAGGAAGAATGATGGGAATAATATGCATTTCATATCCTTCCACATCGCATTTGATATAATTTATTTTTTCGATGCCGGAAAATAATTCGAGCGGATTGCGCATGGCAACGGAAAATGTTTTGGCCTGCGTCTGATTTTCACCTGAAATGATGCGGGTTAATCCATGCCTCGAAATATCATTTCCCGGAATTCCCATTTCAATGCTTTCTTTATTTTCGGCGCCGAGTGCGTAAGGAAATATCTGTACATTTTTTCTGCTGCCGATATTTTTTTGCAATACTTCACGATATAATTGAACGGGTTCAACGGCATACACTTTTCCGGCTTTAACCAGATCGGAAAACAAAACCGTATAATAGCCGAAATTGGCGCCGATATCAATCACTTGATCGCCATCATGAATTAAATTCCGGATATAATAATGGCAATCGAAATTTTTGTTTGAGCGCAATAAACCCGTTCGGTAAAAAATAAAAAACATGCGGCTCACGGTGAGAAAATAATTCTTCAAACCGAAAACAGATACATAAAAGCGTTTTAATAATTTCATAGCCTGCCGGTGGGCAAAGGTAGATGAAACCGTTTATGAATTAAAACCAGCCCGCTGTTCTGCGGTGCAATTTTAATTATCCGATTTTTTGATCAGGATAAGGTTTTCTTCATCTGTAGGCTGATAACCGAATTCATAGCAGAAATAACACGTGCCTTTTTTACTGCCTGTTACCGAAGTGATATAATTAAAATTGAATCCTTTTTCGAGCAATTTAAATTTTGAAGCATTTGCAGTTTGCGATCCGTTGGGAAAATACTGCTCGAGAATACGGCGGTTTTTATTCAGGATATTGTTGATGTTGCGCACATGGCCTGCAGTTTTACTGCGATATCGGTTGTTGTGTGCATTGCGGCAAAGCTCAGTGCAGAATTTTTTATCGGACCGGCCGAAAAATCCCTTGCCGCATTCAATGCATTTACGTGATTTCTCCATACGTAATATTTAAGGGTTTGAAATGCCAAGGTAAAAACAGTTTTTAAAATTTGCAAATCCCTATAAACATGTACAAATGGTTATATCCGAATTTAAGCGGTTATCATTCGACTCGTATAGTCAGCTTGATTCATCTTTGTTTCGTCAGTTGAAAATAAGGCTGACAGGAAATTAATTGTTAATCGAAAAATTCAAATCTATGAGTACGTTACGAAACAAGGTACAATTAATCGGCAATTTAGGGATGGACCCGGAAATTAAAGATCTGGGCAACAACAAGAAACTTGTAAAATTCAGTCTGGCTACAAATGAGAATTACAAGAATGCCCACGGAGAACTTGTAAAAGAAACACAATGGCATCATGTGATCGCCTGGGGGAAAATGGCAGATACGATTGTGAAGTATCTAAATAAAGGTTCGGAAGTAGCAATTGAGGGTAAACTCATCAATAATAACTACACCGACAAAGCAGGCGTGAAAAGGTATAATACCGAGGTGCAGGTAAGTGATATGGTTATTCTTTCCAAACAAAATAAGCTGTGATTAAGTTGTAGGTAGGCCGTTCCGTGTGCTAGCGGGGCGGCCGAATTTTTTGAGGTGGATTGTAGCCAGGTTTTAGAAACACTTTCAAGAAGATTTCGCAGCTAAGAGCAGCAATATGCCCGTAAGCCGCAACAGAACAGCAGATTGGCGCCTTGTCCTTTGTGCACTTCGCGGGATAAAAACGCACGAAGATTTCGTAGATCGGCGCAGATGCTATTTGTGTCCTTTGAGTTCTTTGCGGAATAAATCGCACGCAGATTTCGCAGATTGACGCAGAAGTTTTTGTGTCCTTGAGCCCTTTGTGGGACAAGCCACAACAAGTTCGAAGATTGCCGCGGTGTCCTTTGAGTTCTTTGCGGAATAAATCGCACGTAGATTTCGCAGATTGACGCAGAAGTTTTTGTGTCCTTGAGCCCTTTGTGGGACAAGCCGCAACAGATTTCGCAGATTGGCGCAGAAGTCATTTATGTGCTTAGAGCTCTTTGTGGGACAAGCCG
>CAYXBK010000005.1:0-187865 GCA_964463165.1 uncultured Chitinophagales bacterium | reverse complement strand
AAGTCATTTATGTGCTTAGAGCTCTTTGTGGGACAAGCCGATAAAATCGCACGCAAATTTCGCAGATTGGCGGAGAAGTTATTTAAGTCCTTTGTTCTCTTCGTAGGATACAATCTCCAATAAAGACCTGCAATGAACCCTATAAGCTTTCAATTCACTCCGGGATCTTACCCGCAAGCCGCCATAACAGCCATCGAAACCCAAAGACATCATACTTCCTTAAATTTGCCCCAACCGAAAGTTTTTGAAGAAATTCCTCAAATCTGCATTTCTGATTTCAGTTGGTGCCGCACTGCCACTTATGGCAAGTGTCGTATTGCTGATACCCTATACAGAGAATTTATCTGTCTCGCTTTACGGTGAATTTGCAATATATATTTCTTTCGCCCTGCTCGTTCAGATCCTGATGAATTTTGGGATCGACACGTATTTGTCGGTGCATTATTACGATCATAAAGACGACCCGGCGCAATTAAAAAAATTTCTTGCAGAAATTACCGGTGCAATTTTTATCATCGGCATTGTTTTAACACTGCTGTTTCTGATCGCCGGCGACTTTTTATTTTCGCTTGTTTTTCAAAATGAAAGCGGATCATCGCATATTTCCTTTTTTCCGTATGGATTGATGAGCGTTGTTACTGCATTCTTCAATGCGTTTTACCGCACCTATGTAAATCTGCAGGTATTTGGAGATAAAGCAATCAAATATTTCTGGTTTGCCGTTTTCAATTTTGTGGTAACCGTGCTGATTTCCGTGATCGGTATTTATGTTTACCCACAAACATTGATCGGCCCGATGTGGGGAAGATTTTTATCCGGAGTTTTGATATTTGCCTTATCCTTTTATTATGTGATGAAAGAATTCGGTGTGCAGTTCAACACATCTGTTTTTCCTGCATTGCGGAATTATTGCCTGCCTGTTTTTATTTTCAGTCTGCTCACATGGGTGCTTGGGTATATCAACAATTTCATACTCAATCATTTTGCTTCCACTGCTGATGTTGGTGTTTATGATTTTGCATTGAAATGTACAACCATTGTTGAATTTGCCGCACTTGGATTATTAAGTTCGGTAAATCCGCAGGTATATCAGATATGGAAAAATAAAAAATTAAAAGAAAGCAGTAAAGAAGAAAACAGATATCATCATGTTTTCAGTATGGCAAATATGCTCATCATTGCATTGAATATATTATTGCTTCCGTTTGTTATACATCTTTTCGTAAAAAATGAAGGATTTTATGAAAGTATAAAATACCTGCCTGTATTACTTGTAAGTTTTATTTTCAGGGGGACATTCAATTTATTGATGAACCCGATTTATTATTTTAAAAAAACGAATGTGCTTCCACGCATCTTCTCCATCTCCGCACTCATTCAAATCGGATCAGGTATTCTTCTTGTAAATTATTTTGGAATATGGGGCGCTGTGTGGAGTTATTTCCTGGTGAAACCCATCCAGTTGATCTTTGTATGGATGGAAAGCAGAAAATATTTTACGTTCCGCTTTAACAGTATCAAGATTATAGTTATGCCGCTGCTATATTGTATTGCGGTTATTTTTCTTTTTCAATTCACATCCTACTCGTTGCTCATAAAAAATATAGCACAAATGGTTTTTGCCGTTCTGCTCATCTTCATCGTTTACCGGAATGAAATAAAAGAAGTGCCGGGGATGCTGAAAAGAAAGCCCTGATAAAATAATTTATCAGGGCCCTGTAAAAGCAATAAAACTAGTTTTTCACAAAAGTTGAGCTGAATATTTGCTCTGTTTCTTTATCCTGAATTACAACAGTGTAAATTCCTGCAGGTAATTTCTGAATATTTATTTGATTATTCCCGTTTACACCCGCAATCGTATAAATTTCCTGCCCTGTGGAATTAAATAATTTTATGGTAAGAGAGTTATTTTGCAAATTCAGTTGATATTTTATGTTTATGAATTCACTGGTAGGATTTGGCGAAATAATAATTGAATTCATTTCTCCAGCTGTAATTATTTCCTGAGTTTGTTCGGTGTAGGTCACATGAAGTGTTGGCCATTTGGATTCATCTGCATAATCTGAAGAATGGAACATTAATCCTGCCGTAGGGCTTTCATCCTGAAGCCGGATCGCCAATCCGAAATTTTCTGCCGGATGACTCGTAAAATATTGTATCAAAGTTTTAACATCAATTCCCAAATAATCTTCATTCGGGTCTGTGCTTGCCGGAAGGATTACCTGATCTACATCTGTAATTTCAGGCTTAGTGTTCCAGGTTACCTCCATTTCATCCCAATCCTCTGTTATCCTGCACAACCAGCTCGCATTATCTCCATCATGTCCGTAAGGCAAAGGTCCGGAAAACCCTGTTCCGAATGCAAATAAATCTAATGTTGCTTCAGTAATTGTTGCTCCATCAGGAATCAAGCCCAGGTCAAACGCAATCAGGCCCCAACCCGCATTTTCTCCACCTCCGCCACCTGCAGCAGGTTGTGAAAATGCAGAAAAATGTGAGGCATTCCAGAAATTTTCATCTGCACTTGGATACCCGTCATGAAAACCAACACTAACATCTTTGGCCGGTTCGATCGAAACTGTGGTTTGGTTAAAAGAAAGATGGGCAGAGAAAACAAGCATGATGAAGGAGCAGAAGTATTTCATAAATCAGTTTTTGCAAAATTTATAATAAAAAGGCAATAAACCAAAGAAATATTCAGTCGAAGAGAATTACAACACAAATGTTTGAACTGTAATTATTATTCCCAGAGAATTTTATTTGACAGCAGATGCACATAAGAGTCCATATCCGGTTGTAGTTTATCTGAAAGTTCCTGTTTAGATTTGCCGGATAATGATTTATATTTCAAGCCTGTAATGATACATTTAGAAGATATCCAAATTCATTGTCGGTAATGGTAAATGCGTTGGTTGTTACTTACGGAAATCGATGGAATTATTTGACACGCGTAGTTGATTATTTGACTGCGCAGCCTTATATCAACAAAATAGTTTTAATAGATAACAATTCTTCCTATGATATCAGGTCAAAGCTTTCTCAATTCCCCGACAAAATAATTTTAATGCAACCGGGTAAAAATCTTGGATCCGCGGGAGGTTATAATTTGGGTTTACGTTATCTCCATGAAAATTACATTGATCAATTCATATGGTTACTCGATGATGATAATTTACCTGAGACAAAAGCTCTTGAGATGCTCTTAGGTCAATTCAGGAATATTCAAACTTTGACAAATGATAACTTTTTTGCTTTGCAATGTCTGAGACCGGACCGGGGATATTTGCAGGCAATTGCAAACGGCAAATCGGTTGATATGGTATTGCCGGTAAAAAATAGTTTCTTTGGGTTCCATTTGTTCAAATTACCCGGAAAGATGATGCGAAAACTTAAATTCATCAAACAGGTGCGGCAGGATAAATTAATAAAAATTCCGTTCGCTCCTTATGGTGGTTTATTTTTCCAGGCAATAATTTTAAATAAAATCGGACTGCCTGATGAAAGATATTATTTATACTCAGATGATTTTGAATTTACAAACAGGATTACAGCAAATGGCGGTTGTATTTATTTAATATCTGAAGCAAAAGTTGAAGACCTTGAAAAATCATGGATCGTTCAAAAACAAAACTTTTTAAGATCAAGGATATTAGATCAGGATGGGTATAAGTCGCTGCTGGCAGCAAGAAATGCAACACATTTTCAATCACATTACCGCGTAACCGACAAATTTATTTTTAAAATGAATAAATCAATTTACCTGACTTATTTATTTTTTATTTCGATAGTGCGCCGTAAAGGGAAACAATTCAAATTCCTGCTGACTGCCATAAAGGAAGGCGAACTTGGAATATTTGATAACGGTAAATACGTAGTTCAAGACAGCTAACAATTTTTATGATAAAATTATTAAGAAAAATATACAGATATACCTACAAAGCGATTTTCTCCAAGTATGATCTTCTAATTGAAAAAGAAGTCCGCGGTTATAAAACACTTCTTGACGTAGGATGCGGTACGAATTCTCCCGTGCAATCATTTAATAACAAATTGGAATGCACGGGTGTGGATGCGTTTCTTCCAAGTATTGAACTGAGCAAAGCAAAAGGTATTCACAAGGAGTATCATCATCTCAATGTGTTGGACATAGATAATGAATTTAATGCAGCAAGTTTTGATGTTGTGGCGGCTTTGGATCTTATTGAACATTTGAAAAAGGAAGATGGTATTCTGTTGATGGATAAAATGGAGGCAATAGCAAAGCATAAAATAATCATATATACACCAAACGGATTTGTGCCTCAGGGTGATCGTGAAAAAAATCCATGGCAGGTCCATTTATCTGGTTGGAGTGCAGATGAATTTACAGCTCGGGGATATAAAGTCTACGGCATCAATGGCATCCAATCACTTCGTGGAGAATATGCGAAAGTGAAATACAAGCCTGCATTTTTGTGGAATTTCATATCCGACCTGACAGAACCGTTTGTGAAAAATAAACCCGAAAATGCATTTCAATTATTGGCCATTAAAACAAAATCCTGAGTATGTCTTTAAAGTCTGAATTAATTAGTATCCGAAGCCTGATTTACCGGAGATTGTATATGAGTAGAAAAAAATCAAGAACGGTAACCGATGAATTTCATTCACTGTTTTACGATTCATTTTTATTTGATAAAACCTGGGGTGAATCCACCTGGCTCGGGGTGCATATTAAGAAATGCCCTTTTGATACTTGGATGTATCAGGAGATTTTATTTGCAGTTAAACCGGATATCATTATAGAATGCGGAACCTTTAGGGGCGGAAGTGCCTATTTCCTTGCAACTCTTTGCGACCTGATGCAAAAAGGAAGAATTGTTACAATTGATATCGAAGAATTTTCAGGACGTCCTGTGCATCCGCGAATTAAATATTTAACCGGATCTGCTGTGGATGATGCAATTATTAAGGCAGTTGAAGATGAAGTTAAGGATTCCAGGACAGTGCTTGTGATTTTAGATGATGATCACACGAAGGATCATGTACTGAAAGAAATGAATATTTATTCAAAATTTGTTACCACCGGAAGTTATTTGCTGGTGGAAGATTCAAATGTAAACGGCCACCCGGTAAATCCGGAGTTCGGACCAGGCCCGTTTGAAGCAATTGATGAATTCCTGAAATCTAATAAGCAATTTGAAATTGATAAATCAAAAGAAAAATTTTATATGACTTTTAATCCAAATGGTTATTTAAAGAAGATTAAATAGGTTTCATGAATCATGAAAATCAGGATTTCGATTTAAATAATATTTTATTATCAACAACCTTACATAATCCATCGGCAGTTTAAAACCCATTGAATTGACAAACTCAATAAATTTGGTATTATTTGTTATATAATTACTACCCCTGTTCAAATATTGAGTTGTGACTTCTGAATTCAACACCGATTTAAAAATTTTAACCAGCTCTTCCATAGAAATTGGATTATCAAAATTCAGATCAATAATTTCATTTTGAAATCTTTTTGATTTGATCATTTCCGCTACTAAAATTTTTGTGTCCTGAATATCGATAAGGTAACGGATTGCATTTTTATAAACAGGAACGGGTTCATCTCTTTTAATTTTATTGTAAATGAAATTAGTGAGTGTATATGGGTTAAGACTGTCGCTAACAACAATAGGAAGCCGGAAAATCAGAAAGCTATTAAAATATTCCTGAATTAATAATTCTAATTCTTGTTTATGCAAAATATATTTCGAAGATGATAAATCAGGATCATGAATACCAATGGTGCTGAAGTAAATTAATTGCTGTGGTGATCCTTTATAGGTTAATAATAATTCTTTCTCCCGTTTAAATGAATTTGTGCTGGTTTCTGAAGAGTTAGATATTCCTGATGCAAAAAGGATTATATTATTATCGCTTTGAAATTCCCTAAATGTGTTTGCAAGTAAGCCGTTGCCAATTACCATGGTTTAAAATAATATTCTTTTCATTCTTACTTCTCAATTACAAATTTCTGCAACCCCCAAAAATCATCCCCCTCCAACCTGATAAAATAAATTCCATCAGGCCAATTTTGAATATCAACTGAGAGTTGCTGACTTGAAAAATTTGATATCCGATATATAATTTGCCCGGCAGCATTTCTGATGGTCGCTAATTGAATGGGTTTATTTTCACCTGCGGAGATTTGAATTACGTTTGAAGCCGGATTAGGGAAAACAGAAATCTCCTTTACATAATAATTATGAATCGCCTGCGGGAAATTGCTGCACTTAATATCATCCAGACACTCAGAAATTATAAGTTCGTCGATTGCTCCATTTAAACACTGATTTTCGGCAAAGCAACCTGCAACACAATCCAATTCCTGTCCGATCTCTAAAAATTCAGGATCCATTTCACCAAGAGGTAATATCAACAGGCCAGGCAATGAATCGCCATCTAATGTGGCCCAAACATTTTCTCCCTGTCTGTAAACGGCGAGACAATACCATTTCCCCGTTTCAATTGTTGCGGGAATTACACCGCCCGCATCGTGAAATGCAATCTCAAATCCGTTAGATGATTTTTCGTAGGAGATTGCAAATTCGGCTTCATTGGCTGCATTAATTCCGGCAATAAAAGTATTTGTTGGTGAAGCACCACTTGTATTAAAATCATTTAACATGAAATTGAATGAGATCACTAAATCACCGGCACCGGTTAATACCGAATCGGGCAATTCAACATAATCAGTTGCATTATATCCAATCGAAATAAATCCATCCGATGCATCAGCACCGCCTTGTAAAATTCCATTCTGTCCATTTCCAGAAAGATCATTTGCATTTCCTTCAAAACGATATCTCGCCATTGTATCACATGGTGCGATATAAGGTTCACAATTATTTCCGGAGGTGATGCAATTATAAATTCTGAAATCATCAATTCTTCCGTTTAAAGATTGATTTGTTGCAAAACATCCTCCGGGGCAATCTAATTCCTGACCGATCTCAAGAAATGAAATATCCACAACACCACTGCTGATATTTTGTGTGCCGATTGATATGCCATCAATATAAACAGTTACATCTCCTCCCTCACGTTTTACAGTGAGGCAATACCACGTTGCAGCATTTATTGTTTCAATAGTAAATGTTTCTCCCACACCATTTAATGCAACTACAATTGATTGAATTGATTCTTCGTACGAAATTGCAAATTCCGCTTCTTCTGTTGCGCTCGCTCCGGCAATTAAAGTATTTGTTGGCGAAGAGCCGGTTACATTAAATGAGTTGAGATAAAAATCAAAGGAAATCGTAAAATCTGTCGCACCGTCCAAAACTTCATTTGGTAAAACGGCATAATCGGTTGTGTTATATCCGCAGGCGAGATAATCTACTGCGACTGAGGCACCACCCATTAATTCGGCGTTATATCCGCTGCCGGAATAATCTTCCGTTTCACCGTTAAATAAATATGAAACAACCGGTGTGCATTCCTGCGCATGCACCTGACTGATATTTGAAATAATTAAAACGTATAAAAAAATAAAAAACCAGCCTTTCATCAGGAATTATTTTATTCATTTACCATAAACTTCTTCACAACACTTCCGGCATCACCGGTAAACATAATCATATACATGCCTGTGTTCAATCCCGCGATATTTAATAAAACGTCTTGTCCGGTAATTTGCTGATTTAAAACCAATGCGCCATTCAGTGAATACACAGAAACATTTTCAAATTGCATATCAGCGGGTATTTCTGCATACACAAAATTATTTGCAGGATTCGGATATAGTTTGATCTCATTTTCAGAAATGATTTCATCTACCGCAACAAAATCACATTTCTCCGTCATGAAACTAGTCGCACCTTCATCTTTATAGCGCTGATTGAATTCCTGGTAATATAAATTCGCAACTGTCGAGTCGTGTACAACAACTGTATTTTCATCATTGCGTGAATTTGCACTGGTGCTCCAGTTATGCGAACCCGTCCATACAAGCGGATCAGATTGTTTGCAATTCGGATCTATAATCAAATATTTATGATGCAGTAAATTGCTTCCTGAATAATTAAAAAACTGATCCCCCATTGCATCTTCACAAATATTTACAGCAGTGGAGTCGCCCGAATCTGTTTGGTCGTAAATGCCGCCTGCAAACACACCTCTGTCTTCCACTGCATCCTGAATTGCATACGATATTCCGAATCGTGTAAATGAATACACTGCAAAATACATGTCGTAATCTGCTGAATTTATTTTTTCGATCATATGTGTTTCGGTTTCATCGCTTGGCGAGAAATAACTTTCAACACGTTTGCCGCCGATCATATATTCATGCGGTGTATTATTTGATTTGTCGGGGCCGAATTTGCCGCCGAACATTTCTTCAAACTCAATTTTATAACCACGTGCAATACTCTGATCCTGAAAAGCGATCACATTTTGTTTGTCCAGACGCACCTGGTCATCCGTGAAATTCATGGACCCTGTAATGAGCCATGCATCATCCGGGTCAACCGAAATTGCGTCGATCACAATAAATTTATTATGACAAATTCCATACAGCGCTCCATCCACATTTGTGCTGCCATCCGGCGGTGATTTTTTCTTATTGCCCGCACCCACGTTAATCGCATTATAATTCGCATCATCCACACCGCTGTCGCAAATTACGCGAACCGTCAGGCCTCTTGCATATGCATCATTAATTGCAGAAATAATATTATTTACATTGTCGATATTATATATGCAAATGTCAACCGAATATTTTGCATGATCTAAAAATTGAATGATCGTATCAGCCATTGTGCCATTTACAAAAATTGCATTCACACCGGTCGACACACTGTTGTCTACCGAATTATTAAACCATACTTTAATTTGCCCGCTTGAATTCGATGCAGTTGCCATGGCGGCGATCGCCGACCAGGATGTATCGTTTGTTGCACTCACACTCGCAGCTTTCACATAATAAATTGTTCCTGATGTAAGACCCGTTAAATTAAATGCATGTGTTGTTACCATTGCAGGATCACTTGCAGTTGCACCGAGTGCAGTTGTAAGCCCGTAATAAATAATTGTATTCCCCGGATTAAGTGTTGTGAAATTAACCGTGAAAGATGTTGTGGTAATATTTGTTTGTGTCAAACCGGTTGAAATAACAGGTGGATTTCCGCCTGTTGAAATATCTGCAAGATCACGGGGCAATAATTGATAACCGCCTGTACCACCCGGCGCATATTGACTCATGATTCCCGTAATATTCACTTCATCTGTGGGGATCGGTGTGCCGTCAATATTTGTTGAAGTAAGCACACGTGCTTCTCCTGCACCCGTTGCATCGGTGATATCATAATTTGTTCCTGAACCGGCTGTTGAAAATGTTCCGGTTGCAGTAAATAATGCCGCATTAACCGTTACAAGTTTCGCTTCATATATTTCTGCAAAACCGGCAAGGCAACTCACAACTGTTGGCGCAGGAAGCGTATTGCCTGTATTGATCACAGTTACTGATGTAGCAGTTGAAATTTCGAGTAAAGAATTATAATTATAAAGCGGGCCTGTTACTTCAATTGAATCACCTCTCTGCACACCATCCAATATTGCTGGCGCATATGCCGGGATATTTCCGGTATTGTCCTGCAGATAACGGATATCTCCGAGTTCAGGCCCGTTCAAAACGATTCCGCGAACTGTAACCGTTGTTCCTGCCGGTAAAACCCTTGCTTCGGCGATTGTAATTTGTGCAGATAATTGAATACAAGTTGCTGCAATGATGCTAAGTGTAAGTAAGATTTTTTTCATAAAAATAAGCTGAGCAGCAAAGATAATGTTTTGCAGGTCTGCAGCATTTATTCGGAAGAAAATGACAATTCACTTTCAGGCGGGAGGGAAGAGCACCGGTTTGGAGGGTGCGGCATCCATTTCGAAAGAAGCAATTTGCAGGTTGAGCAGATAGGTTCCGTCGGCAACAGCATCCGGCACAAAGATCAGTTCTGTGATGGTGGCATCCAGCCGCGGATTTGCAGGGTAATTCCAAAAGGCCCGATGGGCAAGTAATTTTCCCTCGTCTTCTTCCCTGTCAACCGAGGGGAGATCGATGAGCAGGTGTTGTATTTTTTTTTCGCATAAAAAAGCGGCTGTTTCAAAATGCAAATAAGGCGGATTTGTTTTGTTGTAGTTTTTATGCAGTTTTTCAGATGTATTTGGCAGCGTGCGGATGATGATAGCTTCTGTGTGCGGTTGCAGCAATTCATCAAGTTGTTCTTTAAAAATAACATGATCGCCATTTTCAATTTTTTGCGGTGATACGGAAATTAATTGCGCAAGAAAATGAAATTGCTTTAATGCTTTATTTACGGTGAGCGGAAGATCCGCAATATGCGCAACACATTCCGTATGTGTTCCGTTGCCGTGCGGATTTAAAGAAACATTTTTATAATTTAATAATCCGCCTAATTTCATATCACCGGTAAAATCTCCCATAATAACCGGACTGATTTGAAACGGCGGCGCAAAATAACAATTGATTTGTGGCTCACCTGCATGCAGCGGCGTTGAAATATCAAGCGGCTTTGTGAGATCAAATGATGTATTGCGATAGGTTACGAGCATACGTATAATTTTAAAAAGAAAAATACATGAATATTTAATATTTTTCGCAAAATTAATTTTTATGAAAATGAACGCAGGCGCCTGGATCGGAATCATCGGCGGAGGTATCGGTGCATTGATCGGAATTATTGCCGCAATCAGCGTATCCCCTGTCCAGGGAACATTCGTAACAATGATCATCGTCGGAGTATTTACATTGATCTACTGGGTGTTTTTCCGGCCGATGATAGCAAGAAGCAGAATTATTAAAACCGGAGAACAACGCAACGGAAAAATTTTAGAGGTCTGGGATACCGGTGTTACGATAAATAATAATCCGCAGGTTGGAATGCTTGTGGAAGTAAAAGATAAATACGGCAAAACCTATCAGACAAAAACAAAACTGGTTGTTTCCAGGTTACAGGTTGCCGATATACGTCCGGGTTTAAATGTGATTGTAAAAGTTGATCCGAAAAACGAACAAAGAATTGCAATCGAATCATTTGGTTCGATGGAGCAGGGTGGTGCCGGCAGTGCTTCAATGGCTGATTATGAGAAATCAATGCAGAAAATGATTGAAGTATTTGATACTGAAAATAAGGAGATCATGCTCACAGGAATTTCGGCAGAAGCAAAAGTGATCAGCTATTATGATTTGAATGTAAAAGTGAATGGAAATAATCCGTTTGTTATGTTATTTGTTGAAGTGCGTTCCGGATTACAGGAACCATTTTATGCCGACGTGAAAGGAGTGATCGCCGAGCAGTCGGTTCCAAAATTTCAACCGGGTGAAATGATCACCGTAAAATATGATCCGAAAAACCGCAGACGGGTTACGGTTGAGCATAGTTAAAAGGAGCGGAGAACAGCGTATTTTGTAATTTAGCGCCGGGATGATAATGAAATCAGCTGCATTTTATACGCTCGGTTGTAAACTGAACTATTCTGAATCGTCAACGCTTTCGCGGTCGATGGCAGAAAATGGTTTTCAGCTTGTGCCTTTTCATGAAAAAGCAGATGTATATGTCATAAACACCTGCTCGGTAACGGACCATGCGGATAAAAAATGCAGAAAAATCGTGAAGCAGGCACTCAGACATTCGCCTTCTGCCTATATTGTGATTGTTGGTTGTTATGCGCAATTAAAACCGAAGGAGATATCAGAAATCCCCGGTGTCGACCTCGTGCTGGGTGCTGCAGAAAAATTTAATCTTGCCGCACATTTAAATGATCTTACAAAAAAATCAAAGGGAAAATATATTGCAACTGCTATTGAGGAAATTAATATTTTCAAATCCGCCTATTCACTCGGTGAACGCACACGCACATTTTTAAAAGTGCAGGATGGTTGCGATTATTCCTGCGCATTTTGTACGATCCCGCTTGCCCGTGGAAGCAGCCGCAGCGATACAATTGCGCATGTTGTTGAAACCGCAAATGAAATTGCATCAAAAGGAATTTCAGAAATTGTTTTAACCGGAGTAAATATCGGTGATTTCGGAAAAAATGAAAACGCAACTTTTTTAGAATTAATAAAAGCACTCGATCAGGTAAACGGGATACGACGATTCAGAATTTCATCAATCGAACCCAATTTACTTTCTGAAGAAATTATTTCCTTTGTTGCATCCTCGCAAAAATTTGTTCCGCATTTTCATATTCCTCTGCAAAGCGGCAGCAATAAAATATTAAAATTAATGCGCAGACGCTACCTGCGTGAATTATATACGCAGCGTGTTGCGGCAATAAAAAAAGCAATGCCGCATTGTTGTATTGGTGTGGATGTAATTACCGGATTCCCGGGAGAAACGCATGCTGATTTTCTGGAAACATATCAATTTCTGAACGAACTGGATATTTCTTATCTCCATGTTTTTACCTATTCCGAACGTCCGAATACACTTGCAATTGAAATGCAGGATATCGTGCCGCAAAAAAACCGTGACGAACGCACCACACAGCTGAGAAATTTATCAGAAAAAAAGAAACGATTTTTTTATCAGCAATTTGAACATACGATGCGCCCGGTATTATTTGAAGCAGAAACAGAAGGCGATAAAATGTTTGGTTTCACAGATAATTATATCCGGGTGCAAACGCAATATGATCCCTTGCTTGTAAATGAAATTGTTGATGTTGAATTAATGCAAACCGATGCATCAGGAGAATTAATGCATTGCAGGGAGGTGGAGGTGAGCTGCTAGATGCTGGCCGCTAGCTGCTAGCTACTAGCTACTAGCTACTAGATACTAGCTACTAACTGAATTTAAAAATAAATTAACAGAAAAAGATAAAAGCAAATGCTGATCCTCAATCCCCAATTCAAAATCAGCGATCCGCAATTTTAAACACTAAAAAAGATAAACTCTAAGCAATAATGATCTTACTTCGCTCATTCGCCACCTTATCAGAATATTTCAACCATGTTTTCGGAACACACAGCAATGTTCCGGTTTATTCATTTGGTTTTTTTGTCGCCATGTCTTTTCTGATCGGCGGATGGATACTCAATCTTGAATTAAAACGAAAAGAAAGAAAAGGATTATTTCATCCTACAAAGGCAAAAATAATTGTAGGCAATCCTGCCACACCGGCCGAATTATTTTTCAACGGGCTTGTCGGTTTTATTATCGGATGGAAAATAATCGGCATTGTAACGGAAAATAAAATATTTTCAGAAAACCCGCAGGCGTATATTTTATCATCACAGGGAAGTATTCTCGGCGGTTTGCTCATTGCCGGTGTTTTAATTTATTTGAAATGGCGTGAAAAAAACAAAGAGAAACTCGATCAGCCGAAAGAAAAAACAATTGATATCTGGCCACATCATCGCGTGGGTGATTTTATTGTTATTGCTGCTGTTTTCGGATTATTGGGCGCAAAAATATTTTCCAATTTTGAAGAAGAAAACGGCTGGCGGGATTTTATCAAAAACCCGGTTGAAAATTTTTTCAGCGGACTTACCATTTACGGCGGATTAATTTTAGCAGCAGCCGCAATTATTTATTTTGCATGGCGCAAAAAAATAAATGTGCTGCATCTAGGTGATGCATTTGCACCTGCTTTAATACTTGCTTACGGTATCGGCCGTATCGGTTGTCAGGTTGCCGGCGATGGCGACTGGGGCATTTTAAACAGTGCCTATATTTCCACGCCTGATGCGAAAGTTGAATTAGCGCAGGAAGGTGATTTTCAAAAAGCATTATTTGCAAATCAAAATTATTATATCCAGCAATTCGGCAGTATTGAAAACGTGCCGCATGTAAATTTCAAAGCACCGGATTTTCTTCCGCAGCGGCTTGTTGCGCAGAATTATGCATACAATGTAAATAACGAAGGTGCAGCAATCGAAGGATGCGAAACCGGTTGGTGCGGTCAATTGCCTGTTGCGGTTTTCCCGACGCCGGTTTATGAAACAATTATGTCGCTCATCATTTTCGGCTTTTTGTGGATGATCAGAAAACGCATTACCATTCCGGGAATGCTGCTCGCATTTTATGTTTTTCTGAATGGTGCCGAGCGCTATTTTATTGAAAAGATCAGGGTAAATAATGTTCTCAATTTTATGGGCATCCATGCAACACAGGCAACATTTATTTCCGTCGGATTTATGCTCTTCGGTTTGCTTCTGATGTATCTCTTCTGGCGGCGCAGTAAAAAACCAGCCTGAAAGCCTTCAGCTGCAGCAGGCGTTTGTTATATTTACGTCATTGTTCAGTAAAATTCCGTTTTAATAATTGACATCTGTTACCCTTTTTGACACGAATATTTTGTAAGTTTGAATGTTCATAAGGGATTTAAAAAACCTAAAAGATTTTTAATGAGATCAACTTTACGCAACCTCCTCAAATCTGCGTTCATTACTGCTTGCATATTATTTACGTGCAATTCAGTCTTTGCACAACTCGAAACATCAGAATCAGATGATGCGGAAGCACTTGTTTCTTCGCTGGTTGGAGAAGGTATCATCATTGGCGCTGTTTCTATGGATTGCCCGAGTGGAGCTGCCGGTTTTTTTGATTGCATCGATTGTAATGTCGGTATTTCATCCGGTATCCTGCTTACAAGTGGTAGCCCCGGAAATGCAGTCGGTCCGAACAATAACGGAGGTACAACTACAGATAATGGCGCCGGCGGCGATCCAGATCTCGATGCTATTCCAGGTGTATTGGGAACAAATGATGCATGTGTTCTGGAATTTGATCTCACTGTTACTTCTGATACCGTCCGGTTTAATTATGTATTCGGGTCGGAAGAATATCTCGAATATGTCGGATCATTCAATGATGTATTTGCATTTTATATCAGCGGGCCGGGAATCGTAGGGACTGAAAACATGGCATTAATTCCCGGAACAGCAACACCGGTTTCCATCAATAATGTCAACAATACAACGAACGAAGAATATTATGTTGTAAATGGAACAGGTGCAAATCCTCCCTACAGCATCGACGATTATTATATTCAATACGATGGTTTCACAACCGTGCTTGAAGCAAAAAGAAATGTAATTCCATGCGAAACATACCATCTTAAAATGGCAATCGCCGACGATCTCGACTGGGCATTTGATTCAGGTGTATTTATCGAGGCCGGATCACTCACCAGCCCCGGCGTAACACTCACTTATGAATCCGATATTGAAGGTTATGACAATATCATTGAAGGTTGTAATGAAGGCCACCTGAGCTTCGACCTTTCGTTTCCTCCGATCGATACATTTGCAGTTGCAGTTACAATTGAGGGAACGGCAACAAACGGAACAGATTTTACCCTTGTTCCCGACACAATTTATTTTTATCCGGGAGATACAGCTTATACTATCGATTTCACTACAATATCCGATGGCCTTGATGAAGGAATGGAAACCATTGTAATTTCGGTTGATATCGGTTGCACCATCGGCCTCGATGATACCCTTGTGCTGTATGTATATGATGCTTTGCCACTTGAAATTTCTAACGATACGCTGATCTGCCCTGATGATCCGGCATTCTTAACGGCTTCAGGCGCCGAAACTTATTCCTGGGAACCAAGCGCAACATTAAGTACGCCTGATGAAGCTTCCACCGAAGCAAACCCGACCGAACCGACATTGTATACCGTAACGGGAACACTCGCTTCCTGCGTCAATACTGCTGATGTGTATGTTGATATACAATCACCAACTGCAGATGCCGGAGAAGATACAACGATTTATTTCGGAGAATCTGCATTTCTGGATGCAAGCGGCGGCGTTGAATATTCCTGGTCGCCTTCAACAGGTTTGAATGACCCGAACAGCGAAAATCCGATAGCGACACCATTTGTTACAACAACTTATACAGTAACGGTAACTACCGCAATCGGATGCGTATTTACAGACCAGGTTACTGTGTTTGTAAGCTCGGATGCGCTTGTAGATGTACCCAATGCTTTTTCACCGAACAGTGATAATATCAATGATGTTTTCGGAGTAATTATCCGCGGACAGGTTTCATTTTTCAATTTGCAGATCTACAATCGGTGGGGAACATTGGTGTATGAATCATCCGACTTTTCAAAAGGCTGGGATGGCAAATTTGAAAATGAAGAGCAACCGATGGGCTCATTTATTTATGTGCTGAATTACACGGATATGAACGGTGAAGACTTTTTCGATAAAGGGAATTTTATCCTCGTGCGATAATATTTGAAAATCTTTAAGGCCAGATCATGATGATGCACACCTTATAGACAAATTTCAATTATGAAACCAATCAAACGCAATCTCCTCAAAACTGCTTTCATTGCGGGATGTTTGGTATCAGTAACAGCAAATGGCTTCGGACAATTAGTTGTTGATGATACTGCAGTTCCCGATTCTCTGGTAGCTTCTCTGGTAGGGGCCGGTGTAACGGTTTCAGGTGTTACGATGGATTGCCCAGATGGTGCATATGGATTTTTTGATTGTGTTGACTGCAATGTCGGAATTACCGACGGCATTATTCTTACGAGTGGTTATGCCACAAATGCCGAAGGACCGAATAATTCCGGGTCTATGACCGGTGATAATAGTGCACCAGGCGATCCCGATCTCGATGCAATTCCCGGAATACTCGGAACCAACGATGCATGCGCCCTTGAATTTGATATTACGGTTGTATCCGATACGGTTCGTTTTAATTATGTTTTCGGTTCGGAAGAATATCTCGAATATGTCGGCTCCTTTAATGATGCCTTCGCATTTTATATCAGCGGCCCCGGAATTGTGGGATCAGCAAATATGGCACTTGTGCCTGGAACTGTAACTCCTGTCTCCATCAACAATGTAAATACCGGGTCCAATCCGGAATATTATATCGTTAACGGAACCGGTTTCGATCCGCCATATTCCACCGATAATTACTATGTGCAGTATGATGGTATCACAACTGTGCTCGAAGCAAAACACAGTGTTATTCCCTGCGAAACTTATCATTTGAAAATGGTGATTGCCGATGACCTCGACTGGGCATTTGATTCGGGCGTTTTTATCGAAGCAGGTTCACTTTCCAGCCCCGGTGTAACAATCTCGTATGAAACACATATCAGCGGTTATGATGATGTAATTGAAGGCTGCAATAACGGAGAAGTAACATTTGAATTATCATTTGCACCAACCGATACATTCAGCGTCGGATTAAATATCGGCGGAACTGCTATCAATGGTGTTGATTATCCTCTCTTGCCGGATTCACTTATATTCTATCCGGGCGACACTATGATCGTATTGACTGTTGCGGCATATGACGATGCTATTACTGAAGGTATTGAAACAGTAGTTATGTCTGTTGACCTCGCATGTTATACATCATCCGACGACAGCCTGATTGTTTATATCGATGATAAATTACCGGTTACAGTTTCACCCGATACAACTATATGTCCGGGAGATACCGCAACCCTTTTTGCAGGTGGTGCCGATACCTATTCGTGGAACCCGCCTGAAACCCTGAGCTCACCTTTAGGCGATACGGTTTTCGCATTTCCAACTGAAACAACAACCTATATTGTTACCGGGATCAAATACACTTGTATCAATACATTGCCTGTAACTGTGAGTATTTATCCTTCAACAGCAAATGCGGGAAATGATACATTGATTTATTTTGGAGAACGGGCTTATTTAGATGCTGATGGAGGTGTATCATATGTCTGGACACCCGGCGCAACATTATCCGACAGCCTGGCTGAAAACCCGTTTGCAGAACCTGAATTCACCACCAATTATATGGTTACCGTAACAACTGAAGAGGGTTGTGTATTTACCGATGATATGAATGTTGTTGTTGTGCGCCCGCGGTCTGTTGAGATTCCAAATGCATTCACTCCAAACGGCGACGGAATCAACGATGTGTTGCATATTGTCGTACTGCAAAACATAGAATTAAATTCTTTTGTAATTTTCAACCGCTGGGGAGGAAAAATATTTGAAACAAATGATATTTTAGCGGGGTGGGACGGAACATTTAATGGAATAGATCAGGAAATTGGGTCGTACATGTATATATTTGTTGGTACGAATGAGGACCAGGAAGAAGTTAAGTTCACAGGAACAATTAATTTACTCAGATAAACTATAAACTAAAACCAATGATGAAGTTTTACAAAGCTACGTGTATAGCAATGTTGATGACTGCCGGAGTAATACATGCGCAGGACATTCACTTTTCGCAGTATAATGCTTCGCCACTTGCATTAAATCCTGCGTTAACAGGCGTGAATTCCTGTGATTATCGTGTAGGTCTCGGCTATCGCAACCAGTGGGCATCTGTTACAACTCCTTATGTAACATATGAATTATTTGGTGATGCACCTATCATTAAAAATATTGGCGGCGCAAGTCAATTATCAGCCGGCTTATTATTATTCAATGATGTTTCCGGTGATGGTAATTTAACAAACCTCCAGGCAATGGCTTCCGTTGCTTATAATCTTTCACTCGACGGAACAAAAGATAAAGTGCTCTCACTTGGTATTCAGGGTGGTTTGATGAACAAAAGCATCGACTGGACACAATTAAACTGGGGAACCATGTGGGATGGAGATGAATTCGATCCGACAATTAATCCGCTGGAACCGATCGGTGAAGGCAGCATGAGTAAATTCGATTTTAATACAGGTCTTGCATTTTATGGAAAATTTTCTCCGAATTTTAATTTAACTGTTGGTGGTGCAGCATTCCATTTGGTAGCACCGCAGGAATCATTCCTCGGTGATACGGAAAATAAATTAGGTATGCGCATAGCAGGACATTTAAAGGCTGGAATTACGATCGGAAAAAGTTTTGGTATCATGCCTTCCTTATTATATCAGTCGCAATCAAAAGCAACAGAAATTGTAGTTGGAAGCGATTTCGGATATTTCATTAATAATGCAAGTTTTCCTGCAACAATATTTTTGGGTGTGCACGACAGGCTTGATGATGCTATTATCGCAAGCATCGGCCTCGATTACAAAAATTTCCGTTTCGGTGCGAGCTATGATATTAATAATTCATCATTGGATATAGCCAGCAGCGGTAAAGGCGGTATGGAATTCACACTGGTGTATACTGGTTGTATACTTCCTGTTATTCCGAAACATTATGTAATGCCTTGTCCTAAATATTATTAATTTTTGAAACTTACTACACAACTGAAAAAGATATCAGTATGAAAAAATTATTTTCGATTATTCTCCCGCTGTTCATGTTAGGTTCAACCGTGTTTGCACAAACACCGGATGAGGATCTTAATAAAATGAACTACACACGCAAAATGATGTACGGCGATGCACTTATGTCTGCCGGCAGTTATTACAATGCGCAGGATGTATACAAGATGGCATATGATGATGATGCAACGCAGGAAGCGGCATACAAACTTGCACGTGCATATTATCTCGCACGCAATTATAAAGATGCTGAGATATGGTATAAAAAAGCCATGGAGGCGGGTAAATCAAAAGATGAATTTCCTGAAGCCGGATTTTATTACGCCATGTCGCTGAAATACAATGCAAAATATACAGAAGCAAAAGAAGCGTTCAAAGCATTTCAGAAAAACGGAAAAGTAAAAGGTGCAATGGCCACCACATTAAAACGCCAGTCTAAAAATGAAGATAAAGGTTGTGATCTCGCCATATTGCTGGCTCAATCTCCTGCAACTGTAAATGTTGAACATCTCGGTAATAATATCAATAATAATTATACAGACTTTTCACCAAAATTCGACCCGGATAATAATCTGGTGTATGCATCACTTGTTTCTGAAGATGTGATCAATCTGGATGCACAGAAAAAAACAGATTTAAAAGCAAGAATTTTTTCTTCAACAAATGATGGCGACAGCTGGGGAAAAGGAAAAGAAATTTCCGCTCCTTTCAATAAAGGTTCTGCACATACGGGAAACGGTGCTTATTCTGCCGACGGAAAACGTTTTTATTATACCGAATGCAGTCCGAACGATTCACTCGTGATGATCTGCAAAATATTTGTAAGCGAATATAAAAACGGCGACTGGGGAAATCCGAAAGAAGTGAGCCAGGTAAATGCCGCAAATGCAACAGCTACCACGCCTGCAGTGGGCGAGTATAAAGGAAAGGAAATTTTATATTTCTCTTCAAACCGCCCGGGTGGACGCGGTGGAATGGATATCTGGTTCTGCGAAATTCAGGGCAAAGGTTCAGGTTATTCAAACCCGCAAAACTGCGGAACAAAAATTAATACCGCAGGTGATGAAGTAACTCCGTTTTATAATGAAACATTGGGAACATTATATTTCAGTTCAAATGGTCAGATCAATATCGGCGGACTCGATGTATTCTCTGCTAAAGGCGGAATGAAAACATTCGAATCACCATCAAATCTTGGTTTGCCTTTCAACAGTTCTGTAGATGATGTTTATTTTTCTACTGACCCTTCAGGTAAAAAAGGATTTTTCGTTTCAAACCGCAAAGGTGGTTTCAATGTAAAAAGCGAAACATGCTGCGATGATATTTATGCATTTAAATATCCGCCTGAATTCATGATCATGGCACGCACCATTAATTCTAAAACAAATGAACAGATCGGTGAAGTTGCAATTGATTTAAACAGAGCCGGTGCAAAAATGAATTATGGCGTAAGTAAACCTGCCGCATATACCGATTTCTTTGTCGGCACTGCAATGGATAAATTCTCTTTAACAGGATCCAAAGAAGGATTTTATCAGGGTGAATCAACCATTACAACCGGTGGTAAAGACAATGATACATTTTACGTGGATATTATGATGGAACCGATTCCAATCATTATTCCGATCGAAGTGAAAAATATTTATTACGAATTAGCAAAAGCGGATTTACGTCCTGAATCGAAAGATGCACTTGATTCATTATATACGATCATGAAAAACAATCCGCAGATCATTGTGGAATTCGGATCACATACAGACAGCCGCGATACATACGAGAGAAATATCGATTTATCACAGCGACGTGCACAGGCTGTTGTAGATTTCCTAACTGCAAAAGGAATCGATACAACACGTATGAAGCCGAAGGGATACGGAGAATCTGTTCCTAAAACTCTTTCATCTGATGTTACACTGCCAAGCGGTAAAATCGTACCGAAAGGCACAGTGCTCGAAGAAGCATTCATCAATAAATATCAAAGCAATAATGCAGATTATGAATTCCTGCATCAGATCAACCGCCGCACTGAATTTAAAATTCTTGGTGAAATCCCGGGCGCTGTTGTTAAATATGATGAAGCAGCAATTGAAGCGGAAAAAGCACGTTTGCGTGAAGAAGAACAAAAACGCAACAAACAATTGCAGGATCTGCAACAGGTTGATGAAAGCGATGTGATCGAAAATACCGACACAAAATCGGATACAAAATCAACTAATACAAATACCAAAACAACAACTACAACTACCACAACCACCGCTGCTGCCTTAGATGCAACCTTAACGAAAAAAGGAAATATGTATGAAGGAAATGCAATGGTAAATGGTAAAGAACAAACAAAATATATTTTGAATCTCAGCCCGTCTGTTACAGTAACAATGGTGAATAAAGATTTCTTCATCAAATTATGGAACGCAGGGTTGATTACCGATGCTGATATTAAAAATGATAAACCGACAGATCTTGGAAACGGCACAACCGTGAAAGGTGATGTATTTGTTTTAAAAACAATTCAACTCGGCGATATCACATTAAATAATGTTGATGTGAAACTGAGTATGACAAGTACACAGGCTTTGATCGTACCGGTGAAAGCTGTTGAGAAAAACGGCTGCTCATTCGATACAAATAAAGTGAAGCTGAAATGTAAATAAGAATTAAAAATAATACTGAAAGCTCTCCGCAAAACGGGGAGCTTTTTTTATTTCTGCTTTTTCAAAACTGAAATGAAAATGAAAATCCATCCGGCTATAAAGGAAAGTCCGCCAAAAGGCGTGATTGCACCGAGCCATTTTATTTCCGAACCGAATAGCCACGACGATAAGGAATAGATATACAGTGAACCGGAAAATAAAAGTATGCCCCAAATAAAACAATTCGCTGCATACCTGCTGTATTTTTTATCTGATAAACCGGCGAGTGCGGGCAATATCAAAAGTGCAAGTGCGTGATACATTTGGTAACGTACTGCTGTTTCAAATGTTTTGATCTGATCAGCAGATATTTTCCCGTCAGTTGCAAGCTGCTGCAAACCATGCGCACCAAAAGCGCCAAGCGCAACTGCACTGCCTCCGGCAATTGCAGCGATACGCACTATGTTGATCTGATTCATACGTTATACATTTAATATCTAACTTGTGTATTGCTAAACGAGTATACAAACTAATTTTGCAAAGGTAATCGCAGGCGCATGAATAAACGTAAAATCATTTCAGTTGTAATCGTATCCGTTCTTCTCCTGCTGGCAGTTGTTTACTTTCTCTTTTTCCAAAAAAAATCAACACCTGTGTTACATGCCGTGCCGCGGGATATGATCGGCTTTTTTGATATTATTGATCCGGCTGGTTTTGAAAATACATTGCATCACCCTGTCTGGCAGGAATTAAACGGGTTACAGATTTTTAATGAACTGGAACTGGATTATCAGCTTGTAAAAAATATTTGCGCAACCGACAAAAACCTGTTATACGATTTTACGAATGGTTCGGTACTCGCAGCGGTGGGCGTTGCAAAATCACAATCTGTTGATTATTTATTTTTAATAAGCCTCGACGAAGCAAAACGCCTCAGGATTCCTGAATTTGCACCTGTAATTGATGGCCAAAGTGCAGAAATACATCAGCATGTATTTCAAAAGGAAACAATTTTTGAACTGAAATACGCTGCAAGCAATATTATTTTTTCCTGCGCAATAGTTGAGGGAATATTTTTTTTCAGCACGTCTTCCATTTTAGTCGAAAATGCAGTGCTCCAGTTGAAACGGGGAAATACGATCCGCAACGACGCAGGGTTTTCAAATGTATATGCGGCTGATCAGGATGAAAGCCCGTTCCGACTTTTTGTAAACATGCGTCAGCTTGCTGCTTATTTTACCATGTTTACCGATAATTCAAAATTTCAGACAATTATGCGCATGAGCCATTTTACAAACTGGCTTGATCTGCATTTTACGGTGGATGACAGCGGTATTGCACTGGATGGATATGCATCTGCAAAATCCGATTCATCCAGTCTGGGCTTGCATAATCTCAGCGGCGTATTTGATGCCGCACCAATTGAATTTGTACCCGCATCCACTGCATTTTTATTTCAGGTGCATGCTGAAAAATTAATTGAAACCGCGGGTGAAAATATTGAAGATCAAAAAATAAATCTTTCTTTTTTCGATCACTGGGCACCCTGGATGGGTAATTATTACTGTGTTGGTGCTACACAATCATTCGACAATGATTTGTCCGGAAAATATTTTCTGATCATTCCTGCAAATGATACGGTGCTTGCAAAAAATAAATTGAAACCACTTCTCCTTTCCGATTCTCTGATCTATAAAGGACACAGGATCCTCGAAATTGAATCGGGTGATGTATTATCCGGATTTACATCTTTGAAATTTGAACCTGTAAATTTTACAACCTTATTTAAAAACAATTATGTATTTGCAAATACGATCACGCAATTAAAATATCTGATTGATGCAATTGAATTTCAGCAAACACTTTCCCTGCAACCGGATTATATGAAATTTTCTGATCACCTCTCTTCAGGTTTCAATGCATCTGCTTATTTAAATTTCAATAATGCGGCAGAAATCATAAAAGGGTTTCTGGCAGATGAACATACATCAGATTTCGATTCAGTATTCGCAATTACAGATCATTTCCCGCAAATGGAAATGCAATTCAGTGAAGCGGGTGACGATTTTCTTGTCCATGGATTTATTGGAAAAAGCACCGGGCCGTCACGCCGGACAGGCCTGCTCTGGCAAACGCAACTGGATGCACCGGTTGAAGCAGGCCCGTTTGCCGTATTCGACAAACAGGCAAATCAAAATAAAATAATTGTGCAGGATACGCTGCATCAGCTTTATTTATTGTCGGGCGGCGGAAACCTGATCTGGAAAAAACAATTACAGGACAAATTAGCAGGAAATATATCGGTTGTGGATTTTTACGGAAACCGGAATACACAGTTATTATTTAATACAGCCGACGGAATTTATTTATTTGATATGAATGGAAATGATGTGGAAGGATTTCCGATCCGGCTTACATCAGCTGCAGTGAGCCCGGTTGTGATCATACCCGCAGGTGCGAATGCATATAATATGTTTATCGGATGTGCCAATCAGAATATTTATGGATTTAATAAAAACGGAAATCCCATCATAAACTGGAATCCGATGAAAGCGGTGGGTAATTTAAAATCCATCTCTTATTATAATGCAAATGCAAAAAATTATCTCCTTGTTCAGACTGAAAATAAAATTATTTTATTCGATCAGGCCGGAAAACGCATAAAAACAATTTCTCCGGAAAATGAATTGATAACCGCACCCGGTTTTGATCAGAATCATTTCATGTTTGTCGACAGCAAAGGCATGCTAAAAATATTTTCTCCGGATGGTACGCCTGCCGCATCACGCTTTTTATCAGATCAAATTATTTCGGCTGCATTTCAGGATGTGGAAGGAGATGGCATGATCGATATTCTGTATATCGACGATTCGGGTTTACATGCAATTGGTCAGAATGATTCATTACTCTTTGAAACAAATTCTGATGGGCCGTTTGTTTCTTCCACGCTCATTCCCGATGCTGCCGGAACAGGTGTTGTAAATATGATCTCCGGAAAAACATATCTGTTTGACTACAACGGAAATTTGCTGAACGGATTTCCTGTAAACGGATCATTGCCTTTTATCACCGGACATTTCAGTGTCGGAAAAGAATTGATGCTGATAACAGGCAATAATAATTTTATTTATGCCTACAGGATAGAATAATGAAAGAATTATTTTTGCTTTAAATCTTTCATATGCAAATTTCCCGCACCGATTTTCATTTTCCAGGACAGACTGCTGTGTATCATGGAAAAGTGAGAGATGTTTACACGATCGGTGATCAATTACTTGTGATGATAGCAACCGACAGGATTTCCGCATTTGATGTTGTATTGCCGAGGCCCATACCATTTAAAGGAATGGTTTTAAATCAGATCGCTTCTTATTTTTTACGGGCAACAAAAGATATCGCACCCAATTGGTTATTGTCGGTGCCTGATCCGCGTGTTTCAATTGGAATAAAATGCGAACCGGTAAAAGTTGAAATGGTGATTCGCGGATATCTCAGCGGGCATGCATGGCGGGAATATAAATCCGGAAAAAGACTGATTTGCGGGGTTCCCATGCCCGATGGAATGAAAGAAAATGACCGTTTCCCCGAACCGATCATTACACCTTCCACAAAAGCAGATGCCGGGCATGATGAAGATATTTCAAGAGAAGATATTCTGAAAAGCGGAATTGTAGCGGAACAGCATTATGTAAAAATGGAAGAGTATACCGGAAAATTATTTCAGCGTGGAACAGAAATGGCGAAGCAACAGGGATTGATATTAGTGGATACAAAATATGAATTTGGTTTGCATAAAAATGAAGTGATGCTGATGGATGAAATTCATACACCGGATTCATCGCGGTATTTTTATCTGGAGGGTTATGAAGAACGTCAGAAAAATAATGAACACCAAAAGCAATTATCAAAAGAATTTGTGCGTGAATGGCTGATTAAAAACGGATTTATGGGCAAAGAGGGGCAGTTGGTTCCGGAAATGAGCGATGCCTGGGTAAATACCATTTCAGAAAGGTATATCGAATTATATGAGCTTGTAACCGGCAGCACTTTCGGGCGAATGGATTCTGATCTTCCAACGATTGAGCAAAACATTCTGCAGGCACTGCGAACGTTGGATGCCCTTTGAACCGTTTCTGCCCGGCTAAATACAGGCTACAGAAAAAATTTAGCCACTTCCTTATCTTTGCAATCCATCAGAAGGTTCAGACTTTTGATCTTTCTTCAAAATTGGCCCCGTAGCTCAGTGGATAGAGCATCTGCCTTCTAAGCAGAGGGTCACACGTTCGAGTCGTGTCGGGGTCACTTTTTAATTTTAGATTTACAATTTAGGATTTACAATTTAGGTTGCGGGACTCAAAGGGAGGGATTACCGGGCGCTCCGTAAATAAATTATAATGGAGGTATCGCCGCAATAATTTTTTTGACGACTTACATCACAAAACTTTTGGTCGGCCTAATAGAAATTTGTGCCTTTTCGGGCAAAAAGTATTCTATTAAAAAACCAAATACCCGATATTAATTGATGGTGTCAGATAAAAAAATGCCCTGGTATTGATGATCGTATAATACATGATCTCCGAATCGGAAGAAAGTGCATACGGGTCAAACGCATCTTCATAATCAACGGAAATATAATCATACTGATGGCCGAAAAAATAACCGCCGTCAATTTGCACATCCAATACAACTTTATCCCAAAAAATATTTTTCACACCAATTTGTCCGAATAAACCGAGCATGCGTTTTTTCTCTGCCGGATAATTTAAAAAACTTTCAGGTGCAGGCGACTCTGCGAATTTGCTTTCGGTAAATGAATTTTCAAATGAATAAGAGGTTGCATATAAACCCCAGTAACTGCCGAGCGGTGCTAAATTTCCATTTGTATATTTCCGGTAACCGAGCGAAAGCATTCCGCCTTTTGATTGCGCACCGATATAATCTGCCGTAAGACCCGTAGACTGTTCGTAATAATCCACATTTGAAATAATTTTAAATGGATTATATCTCACGAATATTGCCCCGTAGCGTGCAACAACATATTCAACTTCCACTTTCGGAAGATGTTTGAAAATGAGCGGATCTCTGGCACCCGGATTTTCAATATCATTTGAATAATAATCATCTGCGAGATTATAATCCAGTAAAATGGCCGTGAGATTATTTGCCGGAATATATCCCAGCTCAACAATTAATTTTTTTCCCTGATAGCCAACAGCCTGCGACCATGAAACAGCGGGAAATATTGCGAGGAACAATAAGAAGCGTAAGGTTTTCATATGCAATTGATAGTTTGAATTATTTTGCTGTGACGCTGTAAAGCATATCATATGTTTGTGAATTTAATACGGCCCTCGTATCATTGTTTTCGAGGAATAAATATTTTAAAACCCGCGGTTCATATGTTTTGACGTTGTAGAGCACAGCAAGATAAAAGAATTCAAATTCGGGTGAAAATAATTCATACACGCCATAGGGGAGTAAAGGCGCAAAAAATGGTGAACATAAAATATATACAATGGGTGTAAGAATATTGTTTTTATCCTGCAGGGAAAGAATACCCGTCCATAAAAAATAATCTGTTCCGTATTTATCGGCGATACTGTCAATTTCATTTTGATTAAATCCCGGCAACTGAAACGACCCGAAATCGAGTTGTTCTGAAAACCAGTCGTCGAGCGAGGTCATATCATTAAATTTACTTGCATCCGCCTGATCCATCAGCAGCGGTTCAATGATCTCAAGATCCACATCAACGAGTTTCGCATTCTCTTTTAAAATATCGATGTATTTTATTTCACCTTCTTCGGAGGATATATATTCAATAGCGTTTTCTTTTCTCGCATCTACCCGTAAATAAAACGGATTCATCACAACAATTTTATCGATGTTTTTATTTTGATTGCCATATTTCACCCGCACCGAACGGCCCGACGACTCATCTTCCTTCTTGCGCTTTTCATCGAAATGATCATCCCATAAATTCTGAAATTCTTTATCATCCCAATAATCATTAAAGGCATATAATAAATGAGAATAAGTTTCGTCGGTTTTAACGGTAGACTTTTTAGTGGTTGATTTTTTTGTAATGACTTTCTTTGTTGTAGACGATGTTGTTTTTTTCTTCGCAGGTTTTTTCGGATCAACCCGGGCAACATTCTTGTCGGCAAGAGCCTGTAAACTGTCTCTTGCAATGGTTGAATTTTTCTTGAATTCATTGTCATCGGCAAAATAATATTCCGAAAGATCCGCTACCATCGTTCTGCAAAGCGGCATTAATTCTTTGTCTTTCGGATTTTGCAAATGTGTTTTATAGGTGTATTCAAGTGCAAGAACACTTAATTCGGCATTACTCATATTTTGCAGCATATAATAGATCTGCTCCTGCTCACCTTCATAATCTAAAAATTTAGCTGCTTCCGCATACGTTTCTTCCGATTTATCATTTCTGAATTTTGCGAGATATACCAGTGATTTGGAAATGATCTTATTCAGGTAGAAATTACCGCTGTCTTTTTGCAGGCTTAAATATGAAGCATAGATCGCATCCTGGTAATATTGATTATGCAGATAAAACATGGGCAGCTCGTAACGGGCAACATTGCGCAATGATTCAAAGCTTTTTTGGGAAACCAGCATATAGGCCTTTGTATCCGTGGTGGTGCTGTCGAGATATTTTCCAATCGCCTTGCGTCTTTCACCAATACTCGGGTGCGTGCTTTTGAGCGATTCTTTTTCATCAGGAATTTCTGATTCACCGGTTATTTCCAAAACAGAATCCAGAATTAAATTATTGGAGATCACGTAATTATTTGTTTCGAAAAATTCTTTTGAAAATTTTACATTTTCGTAAGGCAGATAAGCATATTTCAAAACATCAAGAACACCATTTAATGAATTTGTCGTGTAATCGGTTTTTAAAATTGTTTTTACACCAAATTCATCGGCTTCCGATTCGAGTTTTTGAGAATATAAATTCTTTGCGATCATCGATTCGTTAAACGATGCATTTTTCATGATCCTGTTATCCGTTCCTGATTTGTCGATTGATTTAGCTTTCATATAAAAATCAAGGCCGTGTTGTTTGGCAATATGCCCGATCTCATGACCCATCACAAATGCAAGTTGCGATTCGTCATCCAGCATTGCTATCAAACCCATGCTGATGAAAATATTTCCTTCGCCGGCAGCAAATGCATTTACAACCGGTGAGCGCAATAAATAAAAATGCACTTTGCTGCGCAGTTCCGGATCATCTTTTAAAAGAATGTCCGCGATTTTTTCAAGGTAAGCATTGTATTCTGCGTTATAAAGTACGATGCCGCTGCGCATCATATCATCAATCGAGAAACTCGATTCAAGATAATATTGCTCTTGTGTTTTTTGTTCTGAACGGCGCAGCGATTCATCTATATTCGAAAGGCTTTCTTCATATTTTTCGGAAGAAGGAATATAAACGGATTCGGGTAATTTGCCGTTGTTTTTTAAGCGCTGGTAATCACCATTGTTCTGGCTGTTTGCAACAATCGTAATCCCAAATGTCAGAATGAGGAGTATTGGATTTTTCATACCTGGTTAATAAGGATAAAATTGAAAGAATTATCAAGCTAATATACAGTGTTTTTCAATCCGAATATCGCCGGCAAACTGATGAAATAAAAAAAGGCGGAGAGTATTTGTCTCCGCCTTGCAGTAAGTTGTTGATACTTTATGGTTTATCGCTGACTGTAAGATGTTTGATACCTACATTCCACATTGTAAAACTCATCCAGTCGGCATCTTCTTCGAGAATTTTAGCCAGTGGTTTTCCGGCGCCATGGCCTGCCTGTGTGTCGATCCTGATCAGCACCGGATCATCTCCACCCTGTGCGGCCTGCAATGCTGCAGCATATTTAAATGAATGTCCCGGCACAACACGATCATCGTGATCGGCTGTTGTAATAAATGTTGCAGGATATTTTGTTCCCTGCTTCAGATTATGCAAGGGTGAATATTTATATAAATAATCAAATTCTTCTTTTGAACTATCGGCATTTCCGTATTCAACAGCCCATCCCCAGCCAACGGTAAATTTCTGATAACGCAGCATATCAAGTACGCCAACACCCGGCAATGCAACTGCAAAAAGATCAGGACGCTGTGTCATACATGCCCCTACAAGTAATCCGCCATTGCTTCTTCCCATAATTGCGAGTTTATCGGCAGAAGTATATTTTTCAGCAGAGAGATATTCTGCTGCTGAAATAAAATCATCAAATACGGTTTGCTTTTTTTCAAGCATACCTGCTTTGTGCCATTCTTCACCATATTCATTTCCACCGCGGATATTTGCAACTGCATAAATAAATCCCTGTTCAAGTAATGCAAGGCGTGATGCGCTGAAAGTCGGCGTGATATTTATCTGGAATCCGCCGTATCCATATAATAAACATGGATTGCTGCCATCCATTTTTATTCCTTTTTTATATACGAGGAACATCGGAATTTTTGTTCCGTCTTTGGAAGGATAGAAAACCTGCTGCATCACATATTTTGACGCATCAAATTTCACCTGTGCTTTTTTATACAATTCTATTGTTCCTTTTTTGATATCATATTTATAAATATCGGCAGGAGAAAGAAATGTTGTAAAAGAAAAGAAAACAAAATCATCATCGCGTTCACCTGCAAAACCGCTCACGGTGCCGCCGATTCCATTGTTCGGTAAAGCGATCTGACGTTCGGCAGTACCGCTTCTTGTGTATTGCACAACTACCGGGCGTACGTCTTTTAAATAAAATGCAAATAATTTTCCGCCCGCTACCGATACATTTGATAAAAATTCTTTTTGTTCAGGAATAATTTCTTTCCAGTTTTCGGTTCCGGGATTTTTAGGATCAACTTTTACAACACGGTAATTCGGCGCATTCACATTCGTCATCACGATCAGCTGATCATCATCATTGTCGAGTATCGTGTATTCATTTTCAAATCCTTTAAATAATGTTGTAAAAGGGGAATTACTTCTCAGGTCTTTCCACAATATTTCAGTGCCTGATGTCCCTGGATTGACATAAATAAATAAATACCTTTCGTCTTCAGTTGTTTGCGCACTCAAATAATATTTCGGATGTTTCGGATCGGAATAAATTAATTTGTCATCGCTTTGTTTGGTGCCGAGTTTATGATAAAATACTTTTTGATTTTCGCTTGACCCGGTAAATTCTTTTCCTTTCGGTGCATCGTATCCGCTGTAATAAAATCCATCACCCTGCCATGCAGCACCGCTGAATTTCGACCATTCGATTTTATCCGGTAACATCGTATTGGATGCAATTTCTTTCACATAAATTTCCGACCAGTCGCTGCCGGCTTTATTCTGATTCAATGCTGCATATTTTCTGTCGTTTGAAAATCCTGCAAAATTTAATGTAACTGTTCCGTCGGGTGAAAGCTGATTCGGATCGAAAAATACTTTTTCCGCTCCGTTCAATCCTTCTTTATAATACGTGACATATTGATTTTGCAATCCATCGTTCTTTGAATAGAAATAATATTTTCCCTCACGAAACGGTGTTGTTTCTTTCGGGAAATTTGCAAGTTCGTTCAGGCGTTGTTCCAATTGTTCGCGATATGGAATTTTTGCCAGATAATCGAAAGTGACTTTATTTTCATCTGTTACCCAATTGCGCACGGTTGAATCTTCATTCACGTCATTTTCCAGCCAGCGGTAGTTGTCGGCTACCATAGTTCCGAAATGATCTTCCTTTACATCAACTGTTTTGGTAAGAGGATAGGTTACTTTGCCCGGACCCTGAACTTCTTCTTCGGTACCGGTTTCTTTTTGCTTGCAGGATAAAAGTGGCAGGATCACCATTGCTGCTATAAGGGTTTTTCGCATAAATTGAATTTTTACCAAAGATAATGTCGGGATGCGGAAGGATAACGGTTCGTTCACATCTTTTAACGAATAAGCGGCAATTACTTCTTGTGTTTTGCCAGATCATTCCGCGTGATGATACCGATCACGATCTCCTTGTCTGTTACGGGCAAACAACTGATATCGTGTTTGTCCATCAATTGAATTGCAGATGCAATGGTTGAACCGGATGGAATTGTAATTACTTTTTCCTGCATCGCACGTTTGACGGAAATATTTTTGAATGAAGGATTTTGTTTATGCAGTTCAATGATATCATGTGAAGTAATAATTCCTTTTAATGTTCCTTTATTATCTTCTACCGGTACATGATTGATATTGCGCCAGTACATGATCTTCGCAACAAGCTCCAGTGAGTCGCTCATTTCAACCGTCAATAAATCTGTCGACATGATCTCATCCACCGTTTGAAACTGAATATTTGCCGATTCAATAATTTCATTCGTTATATCTTTCCATGCATGCACGGGAACATCGTGTGCCTGGTATTCGTGCATAAGCCTCGTTAAATAATGCAATGCTTTATTTGTACCGAAATTCTTTTTCAGCATCCTGAAATTATTGATCTGCCACTGACTGCCGGTATGTGATTGAATTCTTTTTTCAATAACGCCGAGATATTTCTGAATTTCTTCATGCGGAATATGCGCTTTGCGCAAACCATGATAAGCAAGCGGCAATAATTCTTTCATTACAAGTTCTTTTACCGCAATTGTTTTTCCCTTCCACACAAATACACTTTCAACTCCCGTGCGTGCAGCTTTATAAAAATTTGATTTCATATCTCTGAAATCAAAATGATCAGGTGGATTTTCGTACGGATTTCCCAGCATTAATCCGATCCAGAATGCGGTATTCGCCACTTCGTCGAAAGCCGATGGGCCGGCGGGGATATACCGGTTTTCGAGTCGCAGGTGAGGTTCATTTTCATCCAGACCATAACATGGCCTGTTCCATCGGTATACTGTTCCGTTGTGTAAACGCAGCGATTTTAAGGATGGGATTTTACCTGCTTTTAAAACTTCCAATGCCTGCTCTTCATCATGATTGCCGATTAATATCCGGTGACGTGCAATGTCTTCTTTAAATATTTCCGTAATTGAATTGCGCACCCAGCGTGAAGCGAATGTAACACGCGGTTTGCGTTCACGCACGGCATATAAACTTTGTCTTGTATCAATACTTTGCTGAAATAATGCAATGCGTGTTTCACTCCATAATTCTTTTCCCATTAATAAGGGAGAATTTGTGGAAACCGCAAGAACCGGTGCAGAAATAATTAACGCCCAGTTGTACATCCTTGGAAAATCCTTCGGATCAATTTGCAGATGCATTTGAAAACTTGTATTGCATGCTTCAAGCATCACGGTATTGTTGCGCAATGAAATATCATCTACCCCACGCAAAAAAATCCGAAAATCATCACCACGCAATTTGCGCAGCATTTCATTCATGAAATGATACCGTGGCAAAGGTGTGAGGTAATCGAGATTGATATGTTCGTTGCGGATGGTGGGTAAAATTCCCGAAATAAGTAAATGCGATTTATTTTGTTCTGCAACGGTTGCGGCTGCATTTAATTTTTTTAATAATGTATCATGTATCGCATAAAAACAACCGGCTTTTAATTCCAGCGGATCGAGATTTAATTCGAGATTATAAACCGCAAGCTCGGTTGTAAAACCCGGTTCTTTTATTTGTTCAAGCAGTTCCAGTGCATTATTGCCCGGATCGTATTCATCGTTTAAAATACATATTTCCTGTTCTGCACCGATACGCTGAATATCATTTTTGATCATATTTTCATTGATCATGATATCCAGTGCTTCCACTTCATCCAGCAAATTGCTGATAAACTGCATCCGTTGTTTCCTGTTGCCTTTTAATTCCTGATGCGACCCCATGCCTGTAAACTTATTATTTTTAATGCTGAAAAGTAGTGATATTTCTCATGATGCAATATCAGTTTACGCTACTTTTAAACTCAAATATAAAATTGAATATGGCAGGCAAGGGAGACATTCAGATTGAAGAAGGCTGGAAACTGCAATTGGAGAGTGAATTCAGGAAAGCATATTTTCAAACGATCCGCTATTTTTTGAAACAGGAAAAGGAAAGCGGAAAAATCATTTACCCGCCCGGGTCACTGATTTTCAACGCATATCATCTCACGCCTTTCAATCAGGTGAAAATAATAATTCTCGGTCAGGACCCATATCACGGACCGGGCCAGGCGCATGGTTTAAGCTTTTCTGTACCAGCCGGCATAAAGCCGCCGCCATCGCTTGTAAATATTTTCAAGGAAATTAAAAACGATCTCGGCCTGCTTCCGCCCAATCATGGAAATCTTGAATCATGGGCGAAACAGGGTGTGTTTTTGTTAAATGCGATGCTTACGGTTGAAAAAGATAAACCGGCAAGCCACCAACATATCGGCTGGCAATATTTTACGGATGCAACAATTTCCGCACTCAGTGCACATCGTGAACATCTTGTATTTTTATTATGGGGTGCATTTGCACAACAAAAATCACAATTGATAGATTATACAAAACATCTTGTATTAATGTCGCCGCACCCGTCACCTTTTAGTGCAGACCGCGGGTTTTTCGGTTGCAAACATTTCTCAAAAGCAAATGCATATTTAGCAGAGCATGGTATGAAGCCGATCGAATGGCAAATAAATTAAGCGGTCATTAAATTTTATTTATTTTTAAACTCGGGCGCACAGGCAATTTTATAATTTATTCATGTATTCATCGAATCAGAAAATCATTTGTATGAAAAAATCTATTTTGTTTTTTAGCAGTGTATTATTTGTTTGTGTTGCGTCAACACAAGTCTCCGTTGTAAAACCGCATATTTACCCATATGATTTTGTTGCGGAATTAAAGGGCAAAATTATTTTTTTCGCTTCCACTGAAGCAGAACCTTATAATGTGGAAGTATGGGTCTCCGACGGAACAGATGCCGGCACCACGTTGTTAAAAGATATAAACGGTACGGCAGACGGAAGTATTTGTTCAAATTCATATTGGGGCCCCGGTTATACTGACCGCATGCCGGTTATTTTTAACAATGAAATTTATTTTCTCGCAACGGATGGCCCGCATGGCGTTGAAGTATGGAAAACCGATGGCACCGCTGCAGGCACGGTGATGCTGAAGGATATTCATCCGGGTTATCAGGGTTATTTTGATCCGCAATTTAATTATCCCTATTTCACCGAACTGGATGGTGCATTATTTTTTGCCGCAAATGATGGCGTGCATGGCTTTGAATTATGGAAAACGGATGGCACGGAAGGAGGTACAGTAATGGTGAAGGATATTTCAGCCGACGGCACCTATGGCTCGAATCCTGAACATTTAATTAATTTCAATGGTACTTTAATTTTTACTGCAAGAGATGATGTGTATGGTTATGAAATTTATAAAAGCGATGGTACGGAAGCAGGAACAGAATTAATAAAAGATATTGTACCGGGAATTTACGGCTCGATGAATGATGGTTATGCCGGCAGTATTGATCCGCAATTTACCGTGAGCGGTGATTATTTATATTTCACCGGAAGAATTGATGAAACATTACCGGTTTATTTTTATTTATTCCGCACCGATGGTACCGACGCAGGAACGATCAATTTAAATAATGATTTGATGGATGTTGCAAATTTTTGTGATGTGGATGGCATGTGTTATTTCTATGCCTTCGACGGCGACTATGATCATACAACACTCTGGAAAACAGACGGCACAGTTGCAGGAACAACCCGTGTTTCGAATGCAGCCAATTTAAGTGCATCCAATCTCGCTCATTCTTTTTATGATTTTAACGGGCAGTTATATTTTTATTCATTCACAACTGATTTAACTTCAGTCGGCCTTGCAAAAAGCAATGGCACAGATGCCGGTACAATCATGATAACTGAATTTGAAGGGCTGGCAAGTATTCCGGATGTGCATGATTTTAACCGCGATGGCAGCAGTCCTTATTTTTTTTATCATGCATTGAAAAAAATATCAGACAGCGGCATGTCAATTCGTTTGGTGCAAACAAACGGGACTACTGCCGGAACGGCCGTATTTCCGGGAGTACAGCCCTTTCGCTCAACAGCATTTTTAGACGGTGATATTTATTTCGCGGGAATTGACAGCACTGCAGAAGAAGTGTGGGGATTGTATAAAGTGCATCCGCTGGATCTCGGTGCTGGAATTATATCTGCAGAAACTGAAAATACAATTCATATACAACCCAATCCAGCTGTAACATTCATAAATATTCAATTCGCCGAATTAAATGAAAATGCTTTTATATCGGTAAGCGATATAAATGGAAAAGAAATATTCTCTCAATCTGCAATACATAATTCACGAATACATCTTGATGTTTCAGAATTTCCAAATGGCATATATTTCTTGCGGGTTACATTGAATGAAAATCAATCCTGCGCTAAATTTATCGTGCAACATTAATGCGGTATATTTAAAATTCGCCTGTATGCAATTACATGCGGGCGAATTTTAACCTTGTTTGAAGTGTAATAAAAAATCAATTCTCCCTTTTTTATCCTACCTTCATACCACCACTTTTTATGCAGCGAAAAATTTTCAAATTGTTTTATTTAAGCATTGCACTGAGTTTATCACTACCGGCAATTGCACAAAAAGTAAATATTGATTCGCTCAAACAGGTAATAGCCAAAGCACCTGCCGATACGAATAAAGTAATTGCATATCGTATGATTTGCGGAACACTTTCTTATTCAAATCCGCGGGAAGCGGTGATATATGGTTGGCAGGGCGCAGAACTGGGAAAACAATTGCGGTGGGATAAAGGTGTTGCGGGATGCTATTTGAATTTAGGAAATGCCTATGTCAATTTAGCAGTGTATGATACTTCATTGATGGTGCTTGACTCGGCTTTGATCTATTCGCTGAAGGCAGGTGACCCCAACAGGATTGCCCTTGTATATATCAATCGCTCGGCTACTTATATAAATATGAATTATTTGAACCGTGCGATGGAAGATGCAATGCTTGCGCTTCCTTATGCAGAAGCATCGGAAAACAGCGACAGGATCGCACGTGTTTATATGACACTCGGTAACATCAGTTTTTACCAGGAGCATTGGCAAAAATCAATTGATTATTACAGAAGATGTCTTCCCTTATTCGCAGAGAATAATGTGCTCAATATGGTCGGCACATGTAATATGAATATTGCCACAAGTTATAAAAATATGGGCAGGCCGGATACGGCGTTGAATTATATTTTGCCCGCAATCGGTATGTTTAAAGAAGCGGACGACAATGAAAGGCTTGTTCTCGCTTACAACGGAAGTTCAAATATATATTTTGAGTTAAGGAACTATCCGGAAGCTGAAAAATATGCACGTCTTGCTGTTGACCTTGCAAGAGAGATCGACGATCAGGAAATGGTGATCGATAATAATCATTCACTCGGTGAAATTTATCTGCAGCAAAAAAAATATGCCGAATCGGAAGCTGTATTATTACCCGCATTAAGTGAGGCAAAAAAATACCTGTATTATCCGCAGATGCTCAATATCAATAAAACACTTGCTGAATTATATCATAAAACCAACAGGGATGCACAGGCGGTTGGTTATTTAAACGACTATATAAGTGTGTTGGATACGATCACAAGGCGCAAGCAAAATGAAAAGCTGATGGGCTTGCAAATGCAGTATGAAACCGAGCAGAAAGAAAAGGAAAATCAGCTGCTCAAAAGTGAATCTGCTTTGCAGAAGGCAATCATCACAAGAAAGAACCTGATGAATTATTTGCTTGCAGGCGGATTTTTATTCCTTGCTGTGATGGGAATTATTTTATGGAACCGTTCTCAGCTGAAACATAAATTAAATGAAGTGCAACTGCGTAATAAAATTGCCTCCGACCTCCACGATGATATCGGTGCAACACTCAGTGGAATAAAAATGTACAGCGAACTCGCAGGTCAAAAAGTACAACAAACAAATCCGGATGCCATACCGCTGCTCATGAAAATTAATGAGAGTTCAAAAGAAATGATAGACAGCATGAGCGATATTGTTTGGATGATCAAGCCGGGAAACGATAAATTCAGCAATCTTGAAGACCGGATGACAAATTTTGCGTATGAGGTATGCACCGCAAAAAATATTGAATTGCATTTTTATAAGGATGAGAAGATCGATTCGGTTGTTTTACCAATGGAGCTGCGTCGCGATATTTATCTGATATTTAAAGAAGCGGTGAATAATGCGGTGAAATACAGCACAGCCACAATTATTGATGTAAGCATTTCAACGGATAACAGTATTTTCAATCTTGTTGTTAAAGACAACGGAGCAGGATTTGACGCGGCCACAGTAAAAAAAGGAAATGGTTTGGATAATATGCAGCGACGCACTGAAATGCATAAAGGAAATTTCAGAATTGATGCAAAAGCGGGTGAGGGAACACAAGTGCGCATTGCAATACCCATCCCCTGATTGTGGTAACCAATTTCAATATTATTTTGCGAATTTTGTTTCCTGATACATAACTATTCAGTTCCATAGGATGAGTGATATAAGGGTTGCCATATTTGAAGACAATAAACATCTCCGCGAAAGTTTGTTTTATCTCGTAAACGGAACCGGCGGTTTAATTTGCACCGGCGCATTTCACGATTGTTCCGATCTGCTGTTTAAAATTAAGCAGAGTGCACCCGATGTAATTCTCATGGATATTGAAATGCCCGGCATGCGAGGCATTGATGCAGTAAAAATTGTAAAACAGGAGCATCCGGAAATACAGATCCTCATGCAAACAATTTTTCACGACGATGAAAATATTTTTAATTCAATTTGTGCGGGTGCTTCAGGTTATATTTTAAAAACAACTTCACCCGCCGGTTATATCGATGCAATTCAGGATGTTTTCAATGGCGGGTCACCGATGAGCAGTTCAATTGCACGAAGGGTACTCACACTGTTTCAAAAAAATATCATCCCTGCTCCAGATAATAATTACCAGCTTACACCCAAGGAAAAAGATATTCTCCAGCAAATGGTGCTCGGCAAAAGTTTTAAAATGATAGCTGCTGTTACAGGAATTTCATATGAAACCGTACGGACGCATATGAAAAATATCTACCTCAAGCTGCACGTAAATTCCAACACAGAAGCAGTAAGCAAAGCACTCAGGGAAAAAATTGTTTCCTGATTAAGCAAACTCGATTGCGGTATTTCCAGGGTGAATTTGTATTTTCAACTTTGGTACCTAAATCATTTTTATGAAACGTATTTTCTTCACTGCAGTTCTTGTATTAAATTTTATTTCTGCTTTCTCGCAAACTGAAATTTTACTTGAACCGGCTTTAAAGAATTTTTCCGTGTTTTCTGATTCGGTGAATGCCTCATTTAGCGGCACACCCGTAAAAGGTGCGCATAAAAGATGGAAGAGGCTGGAATATTTTTATTCAATGCATCTCGATGCTGATGGCAAAATAATAAATTATGCCGGTGCAAATACGCAGGCGTTAAATGATATGCGTATTGCAGGAATGGGCGCAACAGGAGATTGGGAATTTGTTGGGCCTTATGATACGGATGAAGATTTTGCATTTACAAATTCCGAAGGGATCGGACGTGTGAATTGTATTTCGTTTATTGATGCGGATACATGGCTGGTTGGAACGGCAGGTGGTGGTTTATGGAAAACAGATGTGGGCGGGGTGTATGTTCCGGGCGTTCCGCCTTTTGATGATCCATGGCAACCACTCACCGATAATAATGCAGTGTTAAGTGTTTCCGGAATTGCTGTAAAACCCGCTGTACCAAATACGATTTACATTTTAACCGGCGACGGTGACTGGGGCGCAGGACAACAGAGAATTAAAGAAGGTATCACACCATCCGTTCCAAGTGTCGGAATTTTAAAATCAACCGACGGTGGTATTACATGGATTGAAACATCACTTGTTTTCGGGAGAGATGAATTAGTAACGGCAACGAAATTAATCATGCATCCGACCAATGCAAATAAAATGTATGCAACCACATCAAATGGAATTTATTATACATCCGACGGTTGGACAACAAACTCATTGATTTTCTCAACAGATTTTGTCCGCGATCTTGAATTTCATCCCACGAATGCAAATATTTTTTATTTCTGTTCAAATTCGAAAGTGTACAAATCTGTTGATGGCGTGGTAACAGATATAACCGCGGCATTAACAACTGCCGGGTTGGATACAGAAACCAGCCGCATTAATATCGCTGTTTCCGCTGCAGCTCCAAATAGTTTATATGTAATTTCTGTAAATAGCGGAAGAGGTTTGGATGGTGTTTATATTTCCTACAACAAAGGAGTTTCCTTTGTAAAAATGCTTGATGGCCACGATTTAAATATTCTTGCACACGATGGTGATGAAGATATTTATGAAGACGGACAAGGTGAATATGATCTTGCATTTGCTGTTGATCCGGCGAACCCGAATAAAATCACGGTTGGAGGAATTGGCATGTGGGCGAGTTATACCGGAGGTGTAACATGGACGCATGTATGCAGTGAAGACGATTTGCCGGATACATATGTGCATTCCGATATTCACTCAATTGATTTTAATCCATATAACGGAACAATTACCTGTGGGAGTGATGGCGGATTATATGCTTCACCAAATGGCGCCGATGATACATACTGGGAAAAACGATGTCAGGGATTAGCCATCACGCAGTTTTATCATATGGACGTGAATACCGCTTCGAGTTATTTCGCACTTGAAATTATCGGTGGTGCCCAGGATAACGGAGTGAGTTCAAATGCAGTTGGAGCAATTCTTACATCAGGTGAAGGATTTGCCCCATTGAATTTCGACCATCAGCAACAGGGTGGTGATGGATTTAATGTGCTTTCAGGTAAAAGTGATTTTTTTGAATACAGATTTGCCGATATTCAAAATGGGAAAATATACATGCATTATAAGGATCCTGCTTTAGGCTGGACGTATTCCGATATAACACCAGATGCGCAATCGGATCCTGAAACAGGTAATGGTCTGGGAAGCTGGGATACACCACTGGATGTAAATCCGGCAGAATTTAAATCACTCATCGCTGGATATGATGATTTATATTTTACGAACGATTTAGGAAGTGAATGGTCGGTTATTTATGATAATTTGCAACCCGGTTTTATTAAAGAAACCGCATGGAGTAAAACAAACGGAAATAATATTGCATTTTATTTCAACGCCGAATCCGGAAGCAATAAAATAATTACAACAAATTTATTTTACCTCGGTATTTTAGGTGGTGATTACAATTGGCAAATTACAGATATTTCCGATCTGACGGGTGATCCTGCTTCTCCGGTTTCGGATATTCAAATTACAGATGATGCGTATCCGAATAATCTGGTTGTAACAATTCCTGGCTATGATGCGCCAAATAAAATTTTCAGACAACAACCGGATTCAACCTGGAAAAATCTGACATACAATTTACCAAATGTGCCGGCTTTATCAGCAGCTGTTGATGAATTCGGAATTTATCTTGGTACAGATATCGGTGTGTTTTATTTATACAATGATGATACAAGCTGGATTTATTATTCTGAAAATTTACCTACCGTACCTGTTACACAAATTGAAATCGTGGAAGATATTCTCGGCAAACGAATTTATTGCAGCACATACGGCCGCGGGATCTGGAAAGCTTCACCCGCACCGCCTAATCGTGTTACAAGATATTATGTAGACAAAGATGCTGTCGGATTAAATGACGGATCGAGTTGGGCAAATGCTTTTACTAAAGTGCAAAGTGCAATTGATGCAGCAATTCCCGGCGATTCAATATGGGTGGCATCTGCGACTTATTATCCCACTGCAAGCTATTTTATTACCGGTGGTGCCGCTTCGAGATTATATGCATTTGCAATTGATAATAATACGGTAATACTCGGCGGATTTAACGGAACAGAAACAAATGTGAATCAACGGGATCCGGTTTTAAACCCGACTATTTTAAGTGGTGACCTCAATGTGATCGGAACAGCAACAGACAATGCTTATCATGTATTGCGGTTTATAAACAGTTCAAAAAATTCTCTGATCGACGGATTTACAATTCGCGACGGGAGATCCGATGGTGCATTTGTATCTGATGTTGCGTTGCAAACAGGTGCGGGTATCAGATTATCCTATGATTCAACTTTAGCAGGCAGGCCGATATTTAAAAATTGTATTTTTTCAAATAATTATGCAGGAAATGGAGCAGGTGTTTTTATTTCCCAATATTTCTCCAGCGAATTAAAGACAACTTTTATTAAATGTGCATTTAATAATAATACAACTTTCAGCAGTGGTTACGGGAGCAGGGGTGGTGGATTGTATGTGGATGCAAGCCCCGTGAGTGGCTTACCGCATGGAGATGTCGGAATTGTTTTGGATTCATGTTTTTTTACATCAAATGCATCAGGAGAAGGCGGTGCCATTTATAACGATGCAGGCAATTATGGTTATATCAATTATACAATTAATAACACGAATTTTTTCCATAATAAAAATACACCAAGCCTTGGAACAGGTGGTGGAATTTATAACCAGGCGAATCAATTTGGGTTAATTAATCTGGAAATTAATAACAGTGCATTTATTGATAACGATGCAGTTTCGGGAGGCGGCATATATAATACCGCAGCAAACAGTGGGGAAATAAATCTCAAAATAAATTACAGTCAGCTTGATTCGTCGAGCGGATATGCGATTTATTCAGGTGGATATAATATTGATGTGCAGGTTGATCATTGTACGTTCACAAATGGTGGAGGTGTTTATCATCAGGGTGCAGGTACCGATAATCTGAGTACAGGCAAAATATCAAATTCTACATTTACCAATTCTTCAACCGGCATAAACCTGGATGGAGGGCAATCCGGAACCGGATTCAATAATAAGTTTATACATTATGAAATAGACAGCTGCAGTTTTACCGGTTGCACTGCAAATGCAATAGCCTGTTCGAATTATTCACAGGGAATCGGGCCTTACCACGTAACTTATTCGGTTAGTAATTCGACATTTACAAATAATGCCGGTTCAAAGGGCGGAGCAATTTATAATCACGACGGATACATCACATGCACAATTACGAATTCCGTTTTTACGGGAAATTATGCAAGCGGTTTTGAAGGAGGTGCAATTTATTGCAGCAGCTATGGACTTGGTTATTTAACCGTTGACGGATGTGATTTTGTAAATAATCATTGTGCAACAACAGGCGGTGCGATCTACACAATGCAAATGGTGAATAATGATATTTTGAATTCAACGTTTAACGGAAATTTCTGCACGAGCGCAGGTGCAATTTATGCGAATGCCAGCGCCTACAATAAAAACTTTTATTTTAATTTCAGGAATTGCGATTTTACGAATAACACATCTACCCAAAAAGGCGCAGGTTTATATCTTACAAGCGACGGCGTTGCTGAATTAAAAACAACGATCGATTCCTGTCATTTTGAAAGCAACATTGCAACACAGGAAGGAGGTGGTATTTATTTTACAAATACGGGGGATAATGACATGACTATTTCCAATACGGATTTTATGAATAATTCCAGTTCGTCTAAAGGTGGTGGTTTTTATTTACTTACAACTTCATCTGCTGATACAATGAATGTTTCGGTGAGTAATTGCAATTTCGATAATAATTATGCATTTGGCAGGGGCGGTGGAATTTATGCAGAATCCGGATTCACGGGACAGCGTTTGCAGATGAATATCAATAGTTGTGATTTTACTTCAAACGAATCGGATAATACCGGTGGTGCAATCGCATTTAATGAAGGCGGAACAAACGGCCCGATGGATATTTCAATCTGGAACAGCCTGATCTTCGGAAATGATGCAGCACTTGCAGCCGGTGGTATTTATTGCCATCATGATCATACCACAGATATTTTTACACTTGATATGCAAAATTGCATTCTTGAAAATAATATAACTGCCGGAAATTCCGGAGGATTATATCTCGGTGCCAACGGCAAAATCACAGGGGCAGCATTAAATTGCCGGTTTATCAATAATACCGCAACAACAATGGGCGGAGGCGCACGATTATATGCCTATGCAGGCAAAACAAATGATTTCGATTTTAAAAATTGTTTATTTGAAAATAATACTTCATCCGATAATGGAGGAGGCGTATATATCTCCACTGATGTATCCGGAATTTTTAGTTCAGCATTTGAAAATTGTGTGCTCACAAATAATGAAGCAGACCGCGGCGGAGCATTTTATATTTCCGCAACAAATTCGGGTGCAAATATTTCGGTTCCAATTACAAGCTCCACCATTGCAAATAATAATGCAACAATCGAAACGGGTGGTATCTATATAACCCGCACAAGTACACCTCCGGTTGACGTTGACATTGTCAATTCAATACTTTGGAACAACACCGATGTTGCAGTGACATTAAATAAAAAGCAGGCATATATTTCCGGTGGCGCAACCGGCTCGATCAATAATTCAATTATTCAGGATGCAATTCCTGCCGGCTATACGGATGCCGGGGCAAATTTATTTTCAAATCCTTTATTTATTGATGATGCAGATTATGACGGTGCAGATGATGATTTTGCAACTGATGATGACGGGTTTGCAATTCAGTTGGGATCCCCGGCTGTAAACAGCGGAGCCGTAATCGCGTCTTCGCTTGATATAAAAGGTTTGCTGCGGCCACAAGATGATTTTTATGATATGGGCGCTTATGAAGTTCCCGGATGTATTGCTCCCGATGTTCCAGTAATTGCAGGAGATAATATTATTTGTTTTGGCGACACAACAATTTTAAGTATCGGTTCAGGAAATTTAAATTCTGCTGCAAATTGGTACTGGTATACTGCATCATGTGGAACCGGTTTGGCTGGAACAGGAAATTCAATTGCATTAACAGGCGGTGGCGTTTCGTTTACCGTTTATGTCCGCGGCGAAGGTGGTTGCGTTACCCCGGGGTCTTGTGCAAGTTATAACGTTACAGTAAATCCGGCACCTGGAAATGTTACAGGTTTAAAAGCAAATCTTGTTACTTCATGCAACATAAAATATAAATGGAATGCAGTCGCAACTGCAACATCGTATGCTGTAGAATATAAAAATTCTGCATCTGCTATCTGGATCAGCGCAGGTTCTGTTGCAACAACTACAAAAACAATTTCCGGTTTGTTATCAAATACATCTTATGATGTGCGTGTTCGTGCCGTAAATGCAAGCAGTTGCGCAGGTGCCTGGGCAACAAAAACAAACACTGTTACATATGCTTTTGATATTCCGAACAATACAACGGAACAAAGTATCGCTGCGACTTCTGTTACGCTGAAATGGACTGCACCTTCCTGCGGCAGCATCCCGGTTTCTTATCAGATTCAATATAAACAAAGCACATCTCCAACCTGGATCACAATTTCCGGAATTACAACGCTCACTTATAATCTCACAGGATTAACAGCGGCAACAGCTTATAACTGGAAAGTGCGTGCAAATTATGCCGGTGGAAATTCTGCTTATACCAAAGTGCGCAGTTTTAATACATTGCCAATGAAAGACGGAATTTCTGAATTGCAATTCATTACCGTTACACCAAATCCAAATAACGGAAGTTTTGAATTTGAATATTCGGAACCGGGGGTAAACAAAATAGAGGTTTCAATCAAGAATAATCTTGGTCAGATTATTTATTACGATAAAATGAATAGTGAAAATAATGTGTTTCGGAATACAATTAAATTAAACGATTTCCCGGCAGGTGTTTATTATATCGAAATCACACATGGCGATGGCTCCGTTTCTGCACCTGTTATCATCCAGTAAAATTTTACCGGGGTGGCTTGGTTAAGCCACCCCTTTTGATCTTTTTGATCATACCTGTTTATAGTCACCCCCAATTGTGGTATTTCATCTCTTTCAATCAATGATCAGTTTTGCCATTAAAATTTACTGATATGAAAAAACTGATCTCTACAACTTTTATCCTGTTGATATTATCGCAGATAAAATTAACGGCGCAAACAAATACCTTCCCCACTTCGGGAAGTGCAGGTATCGGAACCACCACGCCTGCCGCATCGGCTATTCTGGATATGCAATCCACTTCGCTTGGAATGCTGGTACCTCGCATGACAAAAACACAGCGTGATGCAATTCCAACACCGGCAACCGGTTTGTTGATCTACCAAACAAATTCAACACCCGGTTTTTATTATTTCAACGGTTCGGGATGGACAGCAATTTCTTCCAAAGGTGCAAATACAACCTTGTCGAATTTAGGCGCTACAACTGCAATTAATTCGAGTTTATTACCGGCAACAAATAATACAACAGATCTTGGTTCATCCATTTTAAACTGGAATGAGATCTATGTAAATGCAATTAAATTTATGGACGGCACAACACAATCAACAGCAGGTGGCGGTGCAACATATACAGCCGGAACCGGTATCAGTATCGCCGGTTCTGTTATTTCAAATACAGGAGATACAAACGGGGGAGATGATGTTACAACTGCAACAAATCATGCCGGTGACATCACAGGCCTTTACAATAATTTACAAATTGCTTCCGGTGCCGTTGGTTCAACTGAAATTGCAGACGGAGCAGTTTCAACAACAGATATCGCAGACGGAACAGTATCGTCGACAGATATTACTGACGGGACAGTATCGTCAACAGATATTGCAGACGGAACAATTTCATCAACAGATATTTTAAACGGAACAATTGCAGCTGCAGATTTAAATTCAATGGGCGCAACAACCGGTCAGGTGATGCAATGGAATGGCACCGCATGGGTTGCAACAACACCGGCTGCCGGTGCTGAAACAGACCCGCAGGTTGGTACAATTGCAACAGATCGCATTCCAAGATGGGATGGAACTGCATTGAGCAGTGGTGGAATTGCCGATGATGGCGATAATATTTCTGTTGGCTGGAATAGCGGAATTAATTCAAATGTTTCTGCAGCATTTTACAATAACGAAGGATTATTTCTGGAAGAAGATATTGCGTTAAAAGCAGTTGATCAAACAGTATCTGCAGGAGGCGTGGCAACGGTGCTGGCATATGCGAATCTTGGGTATAATTCTACAGGCCTCGCATTTATTGATGCACCCGTAAGTCATGTTGGAGTGTGGGGTAATGCAACAGGCTCAACAAATACTGCTTCTGTTTACGCAAATACAACATCAACCGGAACAAGTAATTATGGCGTAGTTGCAAAAAGCTCAGGCGTCGGCACAACAAATTATGGTATCTGGGCAAAGGCAAGTGGTGCAACAACGAATTATGCAGGATATTTTGATGGTGATGTGGAAGTGACAGGCACTGACCAGACACTCACGGTTTCAGGAACAAATCCTTATATACAAATGGCAAATGCAGGAAGTAATATCGGGTATGTAAGAGCAAACGGTTCTGATATGATGGTTGCCACAAATTCGGGCGTGACCGGAAAATTAATTCTGCGTGCAAATGGTATCAACAGTATGTATATCGATCAAAATGGAAATATTGTTATGGGAAGTACTGCTGTCGTTCCTAAATCCGGATATAAATTAAATGTGGATGGAAAAGTGGTATGCGAAGAATTACTCGTACAATTAAGCCCGTGGCCGGATTATGTATTCCATCCCGATTATAAATTAAAACCGCTTTCTGAAGTTGAAGAATTTATTCAAACGAATAATCATTTACCCGGCATTCCAAAAGCGGAAGAAGTTGAAACGGAAGGATTAAATGTGGGTGAGATGCAAAAACTCATGATGGAAAAAATTGAAGAACTCACATTATATCTGATTGAACTGCAAAAAGAAAATGATGCATTGAATACAGAACTGGATGCATTGCAAAATTATTTGCTCACGAATACTAAATAAAGGAAAATGAAACGAAATAAATATTTATTAAAATGGATGCTCGGCTTCCTTTTAATAACCGGATCATCTCCTTCATTTTCACAAACGAAGCAGGTATTATCCGGCGACAAAGAACAAATTGAATGTGTAACGGAAGATAATTATCAGCAGTTTTTGCAGCCGGCAATCCAAAATAATATTGCAAGATTGCGCCAGGAAGGAAAACTGCATGCGGATAATTTCGCTAAAATGGGCGGTGCAGTAAAATTCGGCTGGCCTTTGCGCATGGCGGATAATTATAAAGAAATAGACGGTGTGAATTCTTATTTCTATATCAGCAATTTTGCCGATATCGATCACGATGAAAATTACCGCCTCGATTGGGAATGTCATACAGCTGTTGGTGATACTTATTATTTCGGCGGTGCAAAAAATTATGACCAGCATAACGGTGCCGATATTGTTCCCTATCCTTTTCCATGGCAAATGATGGATGATGAAAATGTGGATATTGTTGCCGCTGCCGACGGTCAGGTAATTCATATGTATAATGGAAATACCATCGACAGAAATTGTGATACACCGCATGTATTTAATTATGAACCTTTTAATGCAGGCTATTACGGAAATTTCATCGCCTTATTACACGATGATAATTCCATCACCGTGTATGCGCATATGAAATCGGGTACGATGGCAGATCTTGAAGTAGATGATATGGTTGTTGCCGGACAATACCTCGGTAAAATAGGGAGCTCCGGAAATTCATCCGCTCCGCATTTGCATTTTGAATTCAGGCCGTGTGAAGATTGTCAGTACGATGAACCCTGGTACGATCCCGAAGGGTGTAACGACGACCTCACCGAAAGCAGGTGGCTCGATCAGATACCTTATTATGAACCTGAAGTGCTGCGTGTTGCAACACACAACAATATCCCCGTATTTAAAGATTGTGCAGAATATGAAAGCGGAGGCAACGAGACAATAAATATGTCAAATCATTTCAGCACGGCGGAAGTGTTGATGATCTCTGTTGCAATGCGTGATTTTTTTGTAGGTGATGTAATTGATGTCGACATTATGAATAGTGCAGGCACTGTATTGGAAAGTATGGATTGGGTAGCGACATCCAATTATTACAGGGAATTATTTTTCTTCACAACATCACTCACGGGTTATTCAACCGGTACCTACCGTATCAGAGTAACGCACGAAGGAAAAATTTATAATCATTTTTTCACCGTTAATTGCCCGGCTGCAATTACGTTATCCGGCTCGCATACGGGAGTAAAAGGTTATTTGAATGGTGACAATATTGTTTCCACCGCAACCATTTCTGGCCTGAGTACGAATGATGTTTTATATCAGGCGGAAAATTATGTGAAATTAAATGTCGGATTCAAAGCAACACAAAATTGTGAATTCCGTGGACAAATTGATGATTGTACCATTGATGGTATGAAAGAAGGTCCGCTGAATGATCTTCCGCAAAATTCACTGCTTGTTTACCCGAATCCTACATTTGGTACATTCCAGGTTTTATATAAACAACCGGGATCAATTGAAGCATCCATAATTATTCGTGACCAGCTCGGGCGAATCATTTTTCAGTCTGAAAAATATCAGGCGGAAAATGCGTTATCGGAATATTTTGATTTTACCGCATATCCAAAGGGAATTTACTATGTAGAATTGCGGCAGGATGCAGGAATCACAACTGCACAGGTGGTTATTCAATGATCAGAAACAATTTTTATAAAGCCGGCAGCGAACATGTTGCCGGCTTTATTTTATTTAAAAGCTATGTGTTTTATTTTTGAAAGAAAAAGAATATGCCTTTATCTGCAGAAACAATTCAAGAGATCAGTTCGGTATTGCGGACCGCACTGCACGCCTGTTGCCCGCCGATGGTGATTACAAGGGAAAGTGAAAAAGGAATGGAAATTATCGGCAACAAACCTGTGCCATACGGATATAAAAAGGAAATTATTCCGGGTATGTATTTCTCTTCTTTTGTTGTGCGGAAAGACATGATCAGTTTTTACCTCTTTGCAATTTACGGGAAACCCGAACTCTATCAATCACTTGCTCCTGTTGCAATGAAATGCCTGAAAGGGAAAACCTGTTTTAATTTTAAAAAACCGGAACAGGTAATTAAAAAGGAAATTGACGCCCTCCTGAAAAAAGGTATGGAAGTGTGGAAACAACAAGGCTATATGCAATAAATTTCCAGATTCTGAATTATTCCATTTTTGGGTGAAATTATTCCGGGGGTTTAAGGGGCGGCATTTTTTAATAGTGTTATATTAGCATAATAAAATTTCTGCTTTATGCAATATCATAAAATCTCCTTCCTGTTTTTCTTATTGATTTACTTTTCAGGAAATATCTCTGCACAGGTTCCGGATGCCGTAATCAATCTGGGCATCATGAATTTTAACAGTTCTTGCTATGCATATGCAGATGCTGCGGGTAACACCTATCTGGTTGGCCGTTCCTATTATCCGCTTGATTTTGATCCGGGCCCGGCAATTGTTGAAGCAGGCCCGCCTGATAATCAGGTATTTATTGTAAAATATAATGCTGCATTTGAAATTCTCTGGCTTGCACATATCGAACATGCAACATTACTGAATGCAGATGCCACATTTTTAACTGCGGATGGCGGAATCCTGATAAGCGGTTCCACAACTTCGGATCCCGTAATTTATGGTACAGATCTAACGGATACCTTAATTGTTCCGAATGGAACAGCGGCTTATTATGTGCGTTTCGATCCCGATGGCGCTCTTGTTTCAGCAAATGCAATCGGAGGGCCGAACGGCTCCAGTGCGGCATATATTGAAGGGATATTTACGGATGCATCAGATAATATCACAATTGCAGGTTATTATACCGGCAATGTGGATTTTGATCCTTCCGGTGCAACAAATATTTTGTCGGGATCAATATATGACCCCTATGGTTTTATGGCAAAATACAATGCTGCCGGAAATTTATTGTGGGTGAACAAACTTGGTGCAGGATCGAATCAACTTACAATTTCGGATATGACGAGCGACAGTGAAGGAAATATTCTTATTGCTGGATATTTTTATTACACCGTAGATTTTAATCCCGATCCATTTGTAACAAATAATATATCAGCACTTGATGTAATCGACGGATTTTTTGCAAAATATAATTCCGACGGAAATTATTTATGGGCAGGTGGTTTGAAAGAATCCGATTCGTATGGCTCTGTTCAGAATATCACAACAGATGCGGCAGATAATATTATTATTGAAGGCGTATTTGCCCGTAAATGTGATTTTGATATTTCGGCCGGTATAAAAAACAGAAAACCATCCGGTGCGGATTTTTATATCGCAAAATATGATCCCGACGGAAATTATAAATGGGTGAAGAATCCATCCGGATCAGGGGATTTTGTGATCAGCCAGATACATGCAGATGCAGCCGGTAATATTTATTCAACCGGCCAATTTTCAGGTACTTTCGATTTTGATTTTGGAAATACGATTTTCAATCTCACAGGGCCTGATGTCGATTCATATCATACAAATCTCTTCGTAACCAAAATGGATAAAAAGGGAAATTTCAAATATGCATTTCAATTAAGCCCTGTATTTGCCGAATTTACCGGTCGTGGTGCCGGAATGAATCTTTCTGTTACAAACAGCGATCAGCTTTTATTAACCGGCATTTACGATGGAACACTGGATGTTGATCCAACAGCAGGCGTAAATATAATAACGGAAGCAGGATATGATCATACCGGATTCGTTGCACGTTACACACAACCTGTTTTGAAAACCGGCGAAATACAGCAACAGCAATTTGAAATTTATCCTTCTCCGGTTTCAGATTATTTTATTCTGGATTGCGCTATCGATAAAGTAACGGCTGTATTTATTACCGATATGCAGGGTAAACGCATTGCAAGCTATACTGCAGATCAGATTATTTCTTCAGGGTCTGTTTTCAATGTTTCCGGCTTTGTAGCGGGTTCATATCTTGTTACCCTGCTTACTGAAGGCACAGAAATTTCTAAGATCATTGAAGTGGTTCGCTGAAGGGTTTTAAAAATTCTGCAACTCATTTGCACACTTTCTGAAAATTGATATGAATTTCCGTGTCCTATAACGCATGTCATCGCTTTCTGTGCAGGGCATATTTTATTTTGTACTGATAAAAAGATTCAGTTCACTTAAAATTTGCAGATATGTCACTCGTAAAAAGATCTAACTGGCTCTCCCCATTTACGAATTCATTTTTATCTGAATTCTTTAACACCGATACATTGCTCAATAACGACCTTGCTGTTTTCGAAAGGATGCCTGCAGTAAATGTCATCGAAACAGAAAAATCTTACAATATGGAAATTGCTGTTCCGGGAATGAAAAAAGAAGATTTTCATGTTGAAATTGTAAATGGTATGCTGTCTGTTTCTGCTGAAAAGAAATTGGAAAAAGAAGAAAAAGAAAAAAATTATACCCGCAGGGAATTCAGCTGCGAATCTTTCAGCCGTATGTTCAGCCTGCCCGACGATGTAAAAGATGGAAATATTGAAGCGGAATATAAAAACGGAATTTTATATCTTGTTGTTCCTAAAAAAGAAATCAAAGCAGTTGAAAAAAGAAATGTTCTGATCAAATGACCTTTTCGAAAATTGTATTCATGATTGTTATGCTGTCTGCCCGAAGTTTATTCGGGCAGTCGGCTTTGGAACTGGCAGGTAACTGGCACGGCAATGGAAAAATAACCACGGCCTGGTGCGAACAGGATACCCTGCATTTTGATTTTACCATATCAACTGATGACGAGATTACAGGCCGGATCGGAGATGCAATTATTTTAAACGGTTATACGGAACGTGATTTAATAAATGGAGATACTTCCTATATCATTACAATAAAACTAAAAGGCAATTTAATTGAATGTCAGGAAATCAGGCGGTCTAAAATTGTTTTAATCGTGAAGCGAAATGAAAACCTGGTGACAGGAAGTTTTTATACCGAAGGAGCGATTTTCGGGCATAAAGCAGATGGTTCAATTACCGGAACTGCATTGATGCTGTATTATAAATAATTCCGGCAAATAAAAAACCCGCCATAAAAGCGGGTCTTTTTTTTGTATAAAGTTTTCGGTTATTCTCTCAGGTCAATTACTTCCACACCTGCATATTTTGTTTTATCGAATTTGAAATTGCTTTCTGCAATCTCCACATTTGATTTGAAATTGGAGATCGTATACGTATAATGTACTGCACCTTTATCGTAAACCACTCCACGCACAACCGAATTATCTGCAGTATTGATATACATTTTTATTTTGCTGAAGCTTAGGTCTTTATTTTTTGGTGTCAGCTCAATTACCTGAATTGTTTTACCGGCTTCCGTAAGTTTTTCGCCGAGATAGGCGAGATAATCTTTTTCTGCAACTTTGAAAATGTCATTTGGTGTCATGATATCTGCACCTTGTTCAAAATTATTGATCTGCACTTCATTCACATCTTTCAGGTAGGTCCACATTACTTTTCCATCACAAAATATCTGCTGGTTTCCCAGATTTAAATTAAACATATTCCCCTTGCTCATCACTTTCCCCGATCTTGTTTCTTTCGATTTGCTTTCCATATTTTCGATGGTGAGGGTAAGATCCATCGTCATTGTTTTATATCCGCTGTATTTCTGGCTTACGGCCTTTAATATTTTTACGGCGGTTGCATCCGAGGTTTGACTGAATGCTGTGGCCGTAAATAAAACGGACACGATAATGGCTGAAAATAGTTTGTTCATGATTTAGAAATAAAGTCGTGCAAAATTAATTAAGTCAATCGAGGTTTTGCAAGAACCGTTCCAACTCAGCGATATCGCTGAAAAGAACTTCTCTTGCCTTGCTGCCAACATTCGGCCCTACGATTCCTGCTGCTTCCATTTGATCCATCAGCCTTCCCGCCCTGTTGTAGCCAAGTTTCAGGCGGCGCTGAATAAGTGAAGTGGATCCCTGCTGGTGTTGCACAATTATTTTCGCGGCTTCTGCAAAAAGCGGATCACGCTCGCCGGTCAGAAACTCTTCCTTATCTTTTTGTTCTTTTTCGTCGACATATTCAGGCAATAAAAATGCATGCTCATAGCCTGTCTGGGTGGAAATAAAATCAACTACTTTATCTACTTCCGGTGTATCCACAAAAGGGCATTGGAGCCGCACAACATCACTGCCGATGGATAGCAGCATATCACCCCGCCCGATCAATTGTTCGGCACCGCTTGCATCCAGAATGGTTCTTGAATCCACCTTGCTCGCCACTTTAAAGGCAATTCGTGCGGGGAAATTTGCTTTGATGGTACCTGTAATAATATTTACCGATGGACGCTGCGTTGCGATCACGCAATGCAATCCTACCGCCCTTGCCAATTGTGCGATACGGGCAATCGGCATTTCAATTTCTTTTCCGGCGGTCATAATGAGATCGGCAAATTCGTCTATCACCAAAACGATATATGGAAGATACTGATGCCCTTCTTTCGGATTTAATTTCTTCTTTAAAAATTTTGTATTGTATTCTTTTATATTTCTGACCTGTGCATTTTTTAATAATTCGTACCGGGTATCCATTTCAATACATAATGCATTTAATGTTGCAACTACTTTTCTGGTATCGGTAATGATGGGATCTTCTTCTCCCGGTAATTTAGCAAGAAAATGTTTTTCAATGGTGGAGAATAAACTTAATTCCACTTTTTTCGGATCCACCATTACAAATTTTAAATGCGAGGGATGTTTTTTATAAAGCAGAGAAATTAAAATCGCATTAATACCCACTGATTTCCCCTGGCCGGTTGCACCTGCCATTAATAAATGCGGCATGCGTGTGAGGTCGGCGATATAATTTTCACTTGAAATTGTTTTTCCCAAACAAATCGGCAGATCCATTTTTGCATGCTGGAATTTATCAGATGCGATCTGGCTGCGCATGCTCACCGTTTCTTTATTTACATTCGGCACTTCAATACCGATGGTACCTTTCCCGGGGATCGGTGCAATGATACGGATACCCAATGCGGCGAGGCTTAATGCAATATCATCTTCCAGATTTTTAATTTTTGAAATGCGCACACCTGCAGCCGGAATAATTTCATATAATGTAACAGTGGGCCCGATGGTCGCTTTTATTTTTGAGATCTGGATATTATAATTATTCAAAGTGCCGATGATCTGATCTTTGTTGCGCTCAAGTTCTTCGGTGTTGATGGAAACAATTTCATTTGCATATTCTTCCAATAATTCAAGCGGCGGATATTGGTAATTTGGCAGATCGGCTACCGGATCAAAATTATAATTCAGATTTTCCAGTGCGATGGATTCTTCATGCAGTTCTTCCACTTCCAGTTCAAGATCATCAATCGGATCTGGTTCAATTGCATCCACCGGTTCAACCTGCGGTTCTTCCATTTCAAAATCCACTTCAGGGTTTTTTTCAACCACCGCATTTTCCACTTTTTTTAATTCCATTGAAAATGTTGGTGCAATTTCTTCACTCGAAACATAAACCGGTGCTACGTTGATTTGTTCTTCCTTTTTTATTGCATCAGGATTTTGTTCCGTTTCAATTGACGTTGCAGTTTCCGTTTGCTCTGCTGGTTTCTTTTTAAATGCGGCAAATAATGTATTGAAATTAATTTTCGTGAAAATGATCAGGTAAATGATCAGCAATACGGTGAGAATTAATATTGCACCCGCTTTGCCGAAAAAATTTTCGAGCAGATCGCTTGTTCCGGTACCGAATGCACCGCCCCAGGGAAACTGCGCATTATTTAAAAAAAAGCCGAGCATCGTGCTGAGCCATAACATGATCATCACGCCCTGTCCGATAATTTTTGTATTGTTGAATACCGCTCTTTTAAAAAATATATTGATTCCCAAAGTGAAGAATGCAGCAACAAAAAAGAAACTTGCAATACCGAACCAGCGATAAAAAAACTGGTGGCTTAAAACTGCACCCAGATTTCCCAAATGATTTTTTACTGCGATCTGTCTGTTAAATATCTGGTGCCACGGGCGCTCCCAGATCAGGCTCTGATCCTGCTTCCATGTAAGTAAATAACTGCCGAAGGCTACCAATAAAAAACAACTGAGCAGGATGAAGACTAAACCCGTAATTTTTCCGAAGCGCTCATCGCTCAGAAACGAGAAGAATTTTTTACTCTTTTTTTTTGCCTTTTTGGATTCTGCCATCGCTGAAGCTAGGGGGTAAAATTAGGTAAATCAATCTGCGTTTAACGGTAAAATAACCAACAACGGTATGTAGTTGTCCAAGATTGTGGATAGTATGGATGTTTTTTGTCTGATTGCTTTCAAATCCATGCAGACGGGATTATTTTTGAAAAAAAATTATATGCCAAGGAAAGATGTGGAATATACCGAGTACCTGCAGCTGAAAAAAATTCTGGATGCACAGTCGCTCGAAAGTGATAAAGAAAATGCACATGCACATGATGAAATGCTGTTCATCATCATTCACCAGGCATATGAATTATGGTTTAAGCAAATTCATTTTGAAGTGGATTCGGCTGTTGGAATTCTGCGGAAGGAATCGGTAAATGATAATTCTCCGGAATTGCAGACAATCGTGCACCGCACCGGCAGAATTGTTACGATTTTGAAAGTATTGGTGCATCAGATCGATATTCTTGAAACAATGACACCGCTCGATTTTCTCGAGTTCCGCGATTTTTTAAGGCCGGCATCCGGCTTTCAATCCTGGCAATTTAAAATGCTCGAAGCAAAACTCGGATTGAAATTCGATCACCGTCATGGAAAAGAATATTATACATCCATGCTGAAACCGGAATATGTGGAAGAAGTAAAAAAAGTGGAATCCGAAAAAACATTACTCGAATTAATAGATACCTGGCTGCAGCGCATGCCGTTTTTTAACGATGCCGACCTCTGGAAAAATTATAAACCGCATTTTCCGCAGGAAACAAATTATCATGTTTTCTGGAATGATTTTCTGCATATTTATGAAAACAGTTTGGTGGAAGGAGAAAAGCAAAATAAATTTTTATTCGAAGAAATATTTTTGAAGGACGAAAAAAGCGCACATACCAATTTATCATCCGGAGCTATGCGCAATGCATTATTCATTTCTTTATACCGCGGATTTCCGCTTTTGCAAATGCCGTTTCAGCTGATGCAGAATTTGCTGGATATCGACGAGCAAATGGCCACATGGCGGTTCAGACATATCAATATGGTGCACCGCATGATCGGGAGCCGGGTGGGAACAGGTGGCAGTTCGGGTAAAGAATATTTACAGGGGGCGCTGAATAAACATTATATCTTCAAGGATTTTGCAATGCTTTCAAGTTTTTTAATTCAATCGAATAAATTACCTGAACTGGGTTCGGATCTTAAACTCAGACTTGGTTATCATTAAAGGAGAATGGATCTCACATTTATTTTCTTGCCCTCACTGCATATACGAGCGGGAATTTTTCTTCCAATCCGCTGATCATGAATTTTCCCTTTACAGGTTCAATGCCGTTGGAAAATATATTGTAGGGAGAATAATCATATTCTTTAAACAACTCAATCTTCAGTCCTGCATGCAGTAATGCAGAGATCACTTCCCCGAGGCTGTGATTCCATGTAACGGATATATTGTTTTCTATTTCCGCATTTTTATCTGCGTAAGTACCTGTTTCTTCTTCAATGATTGCGTCTTTTTTAAAATAGGAATATTTTATTTCTTTCACTTTATCATCAAACATCCAAAGGACGGGATGAAATTCAACAAGTAAAAACATACCTCCGGGTTTCAGGCATTTGGAAATAACGGCGGCCCATTTATTTAAATCGGGCAACCAGCCGATAGTGCCGTAACTTGTAAAAACAATATCGAACTGTTTATTTACGATTTCGGGAACTGCATATACATTGCAGCAAATAAATTCAGCCTCGAGATTCAATTTTTCTTTTAAATGATTTGCTTTTTCAATTGCTTTGTCGCTCAGGTCGATACCAGTTACCTGTGCACCCAGGTTTGCGTAACTGAGTGTATCCATTCCAAAATGACATTGTAAATGCAGGAGCGATTTATTGTTGAGGTCACCCAACAGATCAGTTTCAATTTCATTCAGTGAATTGCGGCTTTTTAAAAATCCTTCCACATTATAAAAAGCACTTGTAAAATGAGCGATGGTGCGCTGATTCCACAATTGCTTATTCTGTTCGAGATAATCCTGATTTTCCATTTGGTAAAACTATTATAAAAACAGTAGATTTGTTTTTCAAACACATCAAAATGAAAATGAAAATCAGTCTGCTTGCAATAGCTGTTTACAGCATTGCACAATTACATGCACAAACAATTGTCCCGATTGCAGGGGATGATAAAAAATATGAAGTGCTGGATCTTACCGGTATGGATAAGATTCAATGGGGTGGCAACGAGCAAATCGGCATTCCTGCAAAAAGCGAAAAAAACGGTGAATTAAATACAAAATCAATTGTAACGGCTGTCGGGAAAAACAGCGGATTCGACGGCCGTGCCTATGCAGCTAAAGTATGTGATACGATAACTGCGAAAGGTATGGACGACTGGTATCTGCCTGCAAAAAATGAAGCGGCAATAATTTATTTAAATATAAAATCATTTGACTGGACAGATGATAAAATGACATTATGGACGTCTACCGAAGCATCAGGAACTCAGGCAGTTTCTCTATACACTTATGACGGTAGTTGGTGGAATGTTGCAAAAGTGGATTCATATAATCTGGTTTGCATCCGGAAAGTGGAATAAGTAAATAATTTAAATAAAAGGCCATGCATATATTTTCTGCATGGCCTTTTTATTTTCAAAATAATTTAAACACATAGAATCATAGAAAACATGGTTGATTTATTGCGGCCTATGTGCCTATGTGTTGAAAAAATCACATCTTCACAACCTGCTTATTAACCGTACCGTTTTCCGATTGCAGGGAAACAATATAAATTCCTTTCATCCAGCTTTCCGTATTTAAAATCAGATTTGTTTGATCGAGATCCGTAGTGGAAAAAATAATTCTGCCTGTATAATCATAAACGGAAACCTGGTGAATTTTCATTTCCGGATCGATCTGTAACGTAAATGCATTTGCAAAAGGATTGGGTTGGAAATACATATCATGAATTTCATTTCCGTTATTTTCATCAATCGCAGTTAATTCATCCAGACGATATCTGCTGAAAAATTTCCAGATCTCCGCACATGCGTTGATATCCTGATTCGTTACGCCGAGAAAAATAATTGCAGTGCCCGGCCATGTATGTTCGCCGCCGATAATTTTATATAATTCGGTTGTGATGCCTTTATAGCAACCGCCGTATATATAATGTTCTGCAGTGCATAAATCCGTTGTGATCACATCGGGCACCTCCGAAAATGTTGGCTCTGCATTGCAATGATTGTGACCCGCCCAATATTTTACAATTGAATCTGCAGAAACCCAGTCTGCATTTCCATCATAAGGAACGGTCGGATCGGCAGTACCGTGAATTTGCATTACGGGCATATTGTGTTCTGCATTGCAGGTGGATAATCTCGCTTTCGACATCACACCCGCCACACTTGCGATAGCCGCAATTTTATCGCTCAACTCACAGGCGAGCGTATGGCTCATAAATCCGCCGTTGCTCATACCGGTTGAATAAATTCTGTTCGGATCAATATGATAGGTAGCAGAAATACTGTCTATGAGATCACTGATAAATTGAACATCATCCACGCCGATTCCGTCAGAAATAAAACAATTCCAATATCTGAACCCGAAACCATCTATGGTTCCATTCGGCAATACCGTAATAAATCCTGCCGTATCTGCCACCGGATTAAAATTCGCATACAATGCCTGACCGAAATTATCGGATGAGTATCCATGCAAATTCAATACTAAAGGAACTGCTTCGCTGCCATCGTAACTTGCAGGAATATACATGCGGAAATCTCTTTCCAGGCCACCGCTGGTAATTGTATCAAAAACAGTTAGTTGTGATTTTGCACTAAAAGTTGAAATCAATGCAATAAAAAAACAGAGGTTTTTCATAATTTTTTTCGTTCTTCAAAATTAAAGGAAATAACCGGAAGCATTTTATCGGGGGAAATTTAAAAGGAAACGGATGTCCCCGCCAATTTTTCTGTGCATCACCTCTGCATGCCCTACACATTCCCGGAACTGAGAATTTCAAAGTTTAATCAATTTGACCTTGGCTGTCAGGCTGTGATCCTGATTGCTGATCATCACAAAATAAACACCCGCTTGCAGGCCTGAAATATCAATTACTGAATTGCTGTTTGAAAATTTTGAAAACAGATATTTGCCGGCCGTATTAAAAAAATCAATTGTAATTTCTTCAGCAATCATTTTATCACTGCTGAAATTTATATAAAATGAATTTTTTGCAGGATTCGGATAGAGAATAAAATCCGGATTCCCCGCCTGAATTTCTATTGTACTGCTTAAACTGAAATCACCATTTCCGTCTACTTGTTTTAAGCGGTAATAATTTATTCCATCTGTCGGATCATCATCAATAAATTCGTAATTATGTCTTTCTACCGTTGTTCCCGCACCCTGCATTCTGCCGATGGCTATGAATTCATTTCCATTTTCGCTGCGTTCAATTTCAAAATAGTCATTGTTTAATTCAGATGCGGTTATCCAGTATAAATAATTATTGTTGTTTTTATTTTCACCATAAAATGAAATCCACGTCACCGGTAACGGAATCAAAGGACAACCGATATCATATTTTGCAAAAAATGTATTGTCTACACCGGAAGTTGCAACAAGATTTGCAGTACCGGCACCGGGATCAAAATCAACTGTTGAAGTTCCAAAAAACGGAGCATTAAAAATTCCTGAGTAATAAATAAATCCTGATGTATCAATTGTGAGTGACGATTTATATCCGGCAACACTGCAATAACATGTTCTTCCAAATACATTTGCCCATAAATAATTTCCATCGCCGTCATATTTTGCGAATATATTGTAATAAGGAGGTGGCAAACTGCCCGGAACAGAAAGAGATGCTGTTCCCGCACCTGGATCCATATCTATGGAAACGGCATAAATGTTTGAATAACTTCCTGAAATAAAAATATTATTGCAATCATCGGCGATGATATCAATATTGCTTGTGTTCAATGGCAGCGGTTTTACCCAAACATAATTTCCATTAGTATCAAATTTTCCGATATAAGAACCTGCGCCCAATGCAGCAGTATAATTTACAACACCCGCTCCCGGATCAAAATCAACCGTGCTGTTATAGGTGCCGGTGATCATTAAATTATTTGCCGTATCAATTGAAATTGCAGTGCCGCAATCATAACCCGAAGCGCCGATATTTTTTGCCCATTGATAATTTCCGGACGAATTATATTTCGCAATAAAAATATCTCCCCATCCTGCTGAAATTAAATCTGCTGTTCCTGCTCCCGGATCAAAATCGGCAGTGGATTCAAAATTCCCGGTGATAAAAATATTTCCCGAATTATCAGTTGCAATATCACGCACATCATCCGTTCCCGATCCGCCAATTTGATTTGCCCAGATAAAATTTCCCGATGCATTATATTTTGCAATGTAAATATCACCCGAACCTAAAGATGTCAGATTACTTGTTCCTGCACCGGGATCAAAATCAACTGTCCCGTTAAAATTTCCGGTGAGTAAAATATCTCCTGCTGCAATTATAATTTCATTACCGCGGTCATCCCCGGTCGAACCGATTCCTTTTGCCCAGATTAAATTTCCGTTGATATCGTATTTCGCAATATAAATATCATTGCTTCCGGATGCAGATGCCAATGCAGTGACACCTGCCGCGGGATTAAAATCTACAGAAGCACCCGCAAAATATCCCGTGATATAAATATTTGCCGATGCATCAATTGCAATGCTGTTATTTCCATACGAAGTTGCAATCGGAATATTTATCGCCCATTGATAATTTCCATTAATATCATATTTCGCGATATATGCATTTGATCCATAAGGCGAGGGTGTGATGGATGCAACACCTGCACCCGGATCAAAATCCACAGTACCAAAAAAAACGCCGGTGATATATACATTTCCAAGATTATCAACAACAGTTCCTCTTTGAATTTCTTCCACATTGCCCGAAAGTGCCTCTGCCCAAAAATAAGTTGGCACCTGTGCCTCATTAATTAAATAGAATGAAACAAGAAAAGAAAAAATAATCCAATGCTGCCCGAATCTTTTCATCGTAAACCACCTCCTCCAATATGCATAAAATTAATTTTCATGCAGGAAGGTGCTTATAATTTTTATCAGCAGTTGTATTGATTTTTGTCAACCAAGCATTTGAGTTATTTCCTGCATTATACAGCTAAAAAAACCTGCTACGTCGGTCGGAAATATCATCCTTGTAAAGACAAACCTGGATTGTGCCATCACTTTTTTTGCCTTATTTTTAATAGATGAAACCGATGCTTAAAATTGGAGTTTCGGATGGTTTAGATTACTATCCGTTTGGGATGATCCTAAAAGGCAGGAGTAATGCTTTGAGCGGTGAGAATTATAGGTTTGGATTTCAGAACCAAGAAGCAGATAAAGAATATTGGGGTGGAGCGGTTTCATTTGAATACAGAGTTGAAGATGCAAGACTTGGGAGGTTTTTCGCAGTGGATCCACTTTCAAATTCTTATCCATGGAACAGTCCTTATGCCTTTTGTGAAAATAAAGTTGGATTAGGAATCGAATTAGAAGGCGCTGAATTGCAGGAACTTAACAGTTCGATGTTCAAAATGAAAGGAACAGGTGGATTTACAGGTCTTGGGTATGGCGTTAGTGGACCAGTATTATGTAAACCTACAGCTTATGAAATTATGATAGTAAATAGAAATGTTCCGGAACCATTAAAATATTCCGATGGAACTCTAAGATTTACTATTGGCAGCTTAGATATGACGCCGACTGGCGGAAGCTTGGCCGCTGAAAATCCTTTTGGAATAATAACTTCAAAAACTGATTTGAATTCTCCGGATTGGGCATGGAACCAATACAATGCTGAGAATGCATTAAGTATAAGTGACCAAGGAGTATATCCGCATTATAATCAACCTAAAAATTACCCGAACTCAGGTTTTTATATGAGTGTTAATGCTGACATTGAAGCAGATTTGAAATATACAACTTCATCTAAATCTTTCAGTGGTGTTTATAATAGCGGTGGATTAGCTAATGCACCACAAGAGATAAACAGCTGGATTAATATGTTTCAATCAATTCCAATTTGGAATGCAAATTATGATTTAGGTGAAAACAGGCGTAATTTTAATACAGCAATTAATATGGTGGATAATTACATTTTAGCTAACGGTACGGATATTTTAGAATCACTAAATATCAGTAATATTCCAGGTTCATTTCGAGCCACATTGATAAATTATGTTATGGACGGGACACTGCCAAAAATCACTGATGATACAGATAAAATAAATTCTAATCAACTATGGTGGAATATCTGGACTCAATATTATGGTGCGCAGATACTTGGAAGCCAATGGAAAAAAGAGTCACAGGATAAATATAATGCAGATATTAATTTATATGAGGGGAATTAAAACTTAATAATTATATGAAAAAATTTAGTTATTTCATTTTTTGCATTTTAATTTTATTTATCTCTTGCGACGAAAATAAAAATATTAGGCTTTTAACTGCGAATAAATTGATTCTTTATTTTGATAATTCAAATATTGATTCTATTAACAATTTAATTACGACAAATCGAACTTCTCGATCTGATAAAAATCAGATTATGAATGACTGCTTATTTTTTAACAGTCTTCATATTACTGATAATTATAGTAATTTGAAATATTCATATGTCGAAAATAAGGCAGATCTTGTAGTGCCATTTAAAGTTGTTGTTCCCCTCTTTGATGGAATAGATACCATTGGAAATAGAAGAATAACAAAAGTAACGCTCGATATTGATTTTGGGCCCGAACAGGTAAATAACCCACATCAAATTGCAGGATATAAATTTAATACTGAGTTTACATTTACGGATTCTATTAATTCGTTAAAGAGACCTGACTCTAATTATTCGCCCACAGAAGATTCTGCAAATGATTAGAAACCATCAGTTTTAATTCTTGATTTAATGTTTCAAACATGGTAAACCAGATCTCCGCGGTAAAAGGCTTATCATATTGCGCCTCTAAAGGATTTTGCGGGTGCGAAATTTTGGAAGGGGGAACCCTGGCGAATAAAAAATCATTATTTAGAGTGCAAAAAACTTAAATTGCTTTCATACATATAATCGTCTTTTCTAAAATATTTTTTTTTAAGTTTTTCTCCACAATATGGGCAATATTCAATAAATCTCAATGGAGTGTTTGCATGCCCTTTTTTATAACCAACTGTTAAGATAAAGAGAAAGGAAATCTTTCATCAAATTCAGAGACATCTGCTTTTGAAGCTCTTACTATCCTTATATTGGGACGAGCCATTTTATTAACAAAAAGATTGAGCAGCTATATGATTAACCAAGAATCTTGCTTTTTTTCTAATCGAGTATACTTAATATATCCATTTTCCAAGATTGATCATTTGCTAAATATTTGACATATATTGGGTTATTCTTTTCAAGGGATTTTAATTTTTTAAACATTCTCTTGCTTAATTCTTCAAATGCTTTATATTTTATTACCCACGAGAAATCTCCATTCAAAATATATGGCAATTTCTCTTGCAGGATTCGGGCATAATTTTGCAGCTGCCAATGATTTCTAAGTTTCAAATCATTAATATCACTGAACATATTTAATGATTCATTTAACAGAGATTTAACTATTATTCCAAAATTATATACAATTTCTTTATCCCTTGGATCAGATAATTCTAAATATATATCACCATACTCTTCATAAAAGAATAAATTACAATTCTTATTCGATACAAGTATCTTGTTATCGGAATGTCGGATTTCTTCGAAATTAAATTTTTTCAGAAAATCCTGCATTTCAAATTCGATTAATTCATTTGTTTTCATTAGTAACTCTTTTGTATTGCCTCCCCATCGATAAATTCAAATCCTTTGTTTTCTAAATATTCAATTTCTCTCCCAAACATAGTTCTTTCTCCATCAACTCCATTTTTATACAAATTTTTAGGGTCATAAGGATCCGAAACAACTCGAATAACATCGCCCCTCTCAATTGCGTCATCTAACCAAGGTGCATTATATGTATCAAAAAATAATTTATCTCCTCCTTCAGCAATTGTTTTATCATAGAGCGCCTTCGATTTATTTAGTAGATTTATCCCTCCGTTATTTACGCCTTCTCTAAATTCGCCAGAAGCATGGATAAATCTAACATCTTTTTCAAATCTCCCAATTATGGTAGTTGTTTTTCCCCAATTTAATTTTATGAAATTTCCACCCCACAAATTAGCATTTCTTGCAGTTATATTTAAAAAATCACCTGCTGCATACATTGCAATTTGGACTTGAGACGTATTAAAAATATACTTAATAGCTATTGCAGTTTCACTAATAAGCACGCCACCAACTTCTGTTGCACCAGCAAACAAAATATCATATCCAGTTTGCTTTCCAAAAGGTTCACCCACAGTATTCCACCATGCCATTTCTTCTGATGGAATATTAAAATCGTATGAACCATTAATAGTAGTGATGGGTATATGTGCATTATCGATACCCATGCCATCACAAACAAAACCATTCCATAAAAATTGCGGGTAACTAATCACTGCATTAGTAATATTGATCGTCCTTTGATAACTACTTGCGGCTTTTTGAGGACTTGTCCAAATTGGTGTTAACAGATAAGGTGAAAAATAAGTGAATAAGCCCAAACCAGGCCCTTTTCCATCTATATCTATAAATAAAACTGGATTATCAATTGCAAATGCATATGGACTGTAGCTACCTAGGCTTCGCCAATTTGGATCGACAGAAATAAATTTCCCAAGTCGTGGGTCATAAATACTTCTTCCACCAAATTCTATAGAATTATTATCACCACGAACTTCATCATCATTTTCATTCCCATCAAACCCAAACCTGTAATTCTCCCCACTCAAAGCATTATTACGTCCTTTTAGGATCATCCCAAACGGATAGTAATCTCCCCCACTCAAATTACTTTCAAAACATCTACTATCAGCCATACTAAACAAACATAATCATCTGCAATTATTCATGGATTTACTGGTGTGCGATCTGCGGGAAAAAAATTCTCCGGCAGATTTTCCGAGCACTTTTGTTCCCTGTTGTTTCTTTTGTGGTTTAAAATTTCCTGCAGATTACGCTGATCCACGCAGAAGGCAATTCGCTTTTTTGTGCTTGCCGAACCTTCGCAATCCGCAATTCTGCATCATGTATCTTTGCCCCATAAATTTCAAACATGTCCAACGCTTTTTTCACCGTCCCCAAAGCCATTAACGAACCGGTAAAATCTTATGCACCCGGAAGCCCGGAAAGGAAATTATTGAAGGCTGCAATTGCCGATCTCAAATCAAAACAGGTGGATATTCCAATGTTTATAGGGGGAAAGGAAGTGCGTTCAGGAAATACAATTAATATTTACCCACCCCACGAACTAAGCCATTTGCTCGGGAAATATCATAAAGGAGATGAGAGTCATGTTCGAATGGCAATTGATGCTGCATTAAAAGCAAAACAGAATTGGGAGAATACACCCTGGGAACAGCGTGCCGCCATCTTCTTAAAAGCTGCCGATCTGTTGGCGGGCCCTTACAGATATATTATGAATGCCGCCACCATGCTGGGTCAAAGTAAAAATCCTTTTCAGGCGGAAATTGATGCGGCCTGCGAGTTAATTGATTTCTGGAGATTTAATGTGGAGTTCATGACGAAAGTATACTCCGACCAACCGGAAAGTTTGCCGGGTATGTGGAACCGCATGGAACACCGGGCATTGGAAGGATTTGTATTCGCACTTACGCCATTTAATTTCACTTCAATCGGCGGCAATTTGCCAACGGCGCCTGCAATGATGGGAAATACCGTTGTCTGGAAAACATCCAACACGCAAATTTATTCCGCCTGGGTGATCATGGAAATTTTGCGTGAAGCGGGTTTGCCTGATGGCGTGATCAACCTCGTGCATGTGAGCGGAACGGAAGCGGGCAATGTGATCTTCTCCCATCCCGATTTTGCAGGAATTCATTTTACCGGGTCCACAGCAGTGTTCAGAACCATCTGGAAAACCATCGGCGACAATATCTCCATCTACAAAACCTACCCACGCATTGTGGGTGAAACGGGCGGAAAGGATTTTGTGATCGCACATAAAAGCGCAAATGCAAAGGCATTGGCAACGGCATTGAGCCGCGGCGCATTTGAGTTCCAGGGACAAAAATGTTCGGCTGCTTCTCGGGCTTATGTGCCTTCGAACCTCTGGCCGGATGTGAAAAAATATTTGCAGGAAGATCTGGCAAGCATGAAAATGGGGCCGATCGATGATTTCTCCAATTTCATCAATGCCGTGATCGATGAAAAAGCATTTGATTCGATTTCGGGGTATATCGCAAAAGCAAAAGCCGATGGGCAGGAAATTATTGCAGGCGGAAATTTCGATAAATCAAAAGGCTATTTTATCGAACCGACGGTGATCGTTGCGAAAGATCCAACTTACCGAACCATGTGCGAAGAGATTTTCGGGCCGGTTCTGTCGGTTTATGTCTACGATGAAAATAAATGGGAAGAAACACTGGATATTGTAAACACAACATCTCCCTATGCATTAACCGGTGCAATTTTCTCGCAAAACAGGTATGAAATAATTACAGCAACCAATAAACTGCGACATGCTGCGGGTAATTTTTATATCAACGATAAGCCCACGGGTGCAGTAGTGGGGCAACAGCCATTTGGCGGTGCACGTGCATCCGGCACAAATGATAAGGCCGGAAGTATTCTGAATTTATTGCGCTGGGTATCGCCACGTGCAATCAAAGAAACCTTTAATCCACCAACCGATTACCGTTATCCGTTTTTAAATGAGGAATAAATAATTATTTTTGGAAGATGAAGGGAAAGATTTTAAAATTTATTTTAATACTTATTGCAGCAGTTTGCCTTCCGTTAATTTCCAGCGGTCAGGGACTGTTGGGTGTATATGAAGTAATTCCCGATCTGGATACAATTAATGAAGATGGTACCACCATTTTATTTGTACTGGAAAATGATAATAATGAAACGGGATTTTTAGACGCAGAAATAACCGGTGTTACATTACCTGCACACGGCAGCATTTCCTTCGATGCAACAACAATTCAATATTTTCCCGATCCGGATTACAATGGCTCGGATGATTTTACATATACAGCCTGTGCGAATTCAGGAACGCAATGCGATGATGGCCCGATCGTAATTACAATTAATCCCGTTCCGGATTTTCCGGTTGCGGATGATGAAGATACATCAACTTATCATGTTACTCCTGTTCTCATAAATATATTAAAAGGAGATATTGATATAGATGAAGGAGGTTTGGATGTAACAATTCTCGACGATGGCGCAAATGGTATTTCTGAATATTTAGGAGATTCAATTTTAAAATACACGCCTGATTTCGGATTTCTGGGAACGGACGTTGTAACATATCAGATTTGTAATTCCGGTTCGGATGTATTTTGCGATGAGGGTACAATTACAATTACCGTAAACACAAATAATTTTAATAAACCGAATGCCGCAAATGATTTTGCAACGGTTTATGCAGAAGTTGAAATTTCCATTGATGTGCTGGCAAATGATTTTGACGGTGATGGAGATGATATGTTTATTGAAGGATTAATTCCCGGAGATGCATTTGGCGTATTATCCATTACGGATACCAACACCATCAGTTATATTTCTTCAGAAACCGGAATTGACTCGTTTTTTTATGCGGTTTGCGATTTAAATGCACCACCGAAATGCGATACGGCGATGGTAAAAGTGACGGTAAACGAAGCACCTGTTGTTTTACCTGAAATACATGTACCGAATTCCATTTCACCGAATAACGATGGAATTAACGATGAGCTTGAAATTGTGGGCCTCGAAACATATGCATCATTTACATTGCGGATCTATAACAGATGGAATGATATCGTTTATGAATCAAACGATGCGGAAAAATTATGGAACGGCAGGTCAAATAAAGGTTTACTCGCAAATGATGGTGAATTGCCCGACGGGACTTATTTCTATATTTTGCAATTGCAGGGTGAAGCAGATCCTGTTCGCGGATTTATTGTTTTGAAAAGATGAGCATGAAAAAAAACCATTACCTACTTCTACCGGCATTATTTATAGCGGCTTTCTGCTCACGTGTTGCCGCACAAACCGAACCTGCATACGAACAATATCAGTTTAATCAGCTCGTTTTAAACCCGGCATATGCGGGTAGCAAAAACAGTTTTGAAACAAATTTTTTCCTGCACAGGCAGGATATTAAAATTCCGGGATCTCCTTCAACCGAATCATTTACTTTTCATGCACCGGTTGCAAGTCAGAAACTCGGACTCGGCGTGAAATTTTATCACGATCATATCGGTGTGACGGATAAATATTTATTCGGATTTGATTTCGCTTATCAAATGTATTTAGGTGAAGGAATATTATCTGCAGGACTTGAATTATCACTTTCAAATTATTCGGTGAATTTTTCAAAACTCGATGGTTATCAAAACGGCGATCCGACATTTACGAACGAGCCTGTGAATATTATTACACCGAATGCAGGCCTTGGTATTTATTACCGGAACAAAAATTTTTTTATGGGATTTTCCTCCCTGAATATTGTGGAAGATCAAAATGATACAACGCAGGAATTAACTTCATTGCAGAGTTACGAACAAACTCGTCATTATAATTTTCATCTTGGCGGATTGATAGGCGCAGGTAACCTGCTCACATTAAAACCAACCGCATTAGTGAAATATACATTCGGCGGGCCTGCACAAATAGACCTGAACCTGCACTTTATTCTGGATGACGCTTTTTGGGTAGGGCTCGGATATAAAACAAATAACAGTATGTCTGTGATGGCCGAATATGTGCTCGATTACAACAAAACACTTTCCGGGAATGAATTTAGTTTTGGCTACGCCTATAATTTTTTACTGGATGATCTTGCACCTTATCTGGGGCCAACGCATGAAATATTTTTAGGCTACCGGTTTAATAAACATAATACAAGGGTAAGGAGCCCGCGGTTTTTCTGACATGAAGAAATTAAAAACCAGTATACTCATTTTATTTTTTTCTGCTGCAACAGGATTATCAGCTCAGAATCCATATTTAAAAAATGCCGACAGGCTGTTTAATAATTATGCCTACTACGAGGCATCTGTTATTTATTTATCATGGTTGCAGCAACAATACGATTATCATGTAAATTATCAGCTCGCCGAATGTTACCGGCAGATGAACGATTTGAAACAGGCGGAATTCTGGTACGACGTACTTGTTATGCAGCCTGTTGAAGATCCCCAATTATATTTCAGATATGCTGAAGTATTGCGCTCAAACGGAAAATATGCACTCGCAAAAGATAATTATTTAAAATATGCGGTATATGATGAAGCAGGTTATTATTATGCAGGTATGTGCGATTGGGCAATGGCAAATCTGCATAACAGATCGGCATATTTAATTGATACGATCGGCATTAATACAAAAGGATCTGATATTGCAAGTACATTTTTCAAGAAAGGGATCATCTATTCAAGCAATGGGAACGGCAAACCCGATGAAGCATATTACCAGTGGACGGGAATGCCTTACTATGATTTGTATTTTGCAGAAATTGACCAGAACCGTGTAACCAAAAAATCACCGGTTGAAGGATATGTAAATTCAAAGGCACATGATGCTGCGCCATGTTATGACCCGGTATCAAAAACATTATATTTTACGCGTAATAGTTTTTACAGGAACAGATCAAACCAGGCAAAAGACGGTGAAATAAAACTCCAGTTGTTTTATTCAAATTACAGCGACGGATATTTCACTGTTGCAAAGCCGATGGAAATAAATAACCGGTCCTTTTCATCCGGACAACCCGCATTATCACCTGACGGAAGTATTATGGTTTTCGCCAGTGACAAACCCGGCGGTTTCGGTGGCACTGATTTATATTATTCCGTTAAATCCGGAACTGAATGGAGTGCTCCGCGAAATTTAGGGCAGGTTGTAAATACAGCAGGAAATGAAATGTTCCCCTTTATCAGCGATGATGGTAAACTGTATTTTTCAAGTAATCATCATCTCGGTTTCGGCGGCATGGATGTATTTGTTTGTTATCGTGAATATGATCATTGGTCCGAACCTGTTAACCTGGGCCTCCCCGTAAATTCATCAAGAGATGATTTCGGATTTATTATTAAAAACGGAAAAGGATTTGTTTCTTCCAATCGTGAAGGCGGAAAAGGAGATGACGATATTTATACAGTGACGCAATTAAATGCTGTTTCCGGAATATTTGTGCATGACCCGGATATGAAAGGCATCAGTGGTGCAAAAATTTATTATTCGGATGGATTACAGCAAACCTTATTATGTGTAACAGATGCATATGGCTATTGTAATTTATCCGGAAAAACAGGCGCTGACCTGATCTTAAAAATTACACATGACGGATACCTCGACAATACCACAAAAAATCTGAATACAATCAAAACAAACAGCGGTATTTATCCGGTAGAATTGCAACCATTAATCGGCAGCAATGAATCAATTCCCGGTATTCAAATTGAAACACCTGCATTAAATCCATTGAACAGCGGTACGAATTGATTTCAAAAACCTGTTTCCGCTTTTTATTTAATTCTGTAAGAAATGCAAGCTGACAAGAAGCCTACGATACTTATTACAAACGATGATGGAATTACTGCACCCGGATTGCGTGCACTTGTAGATGCGATGCGGGGATTGGGTGATATTGTAATTGTTGCGCCCGATAAACCGCAATCCGGAATGGGACATGCAATTACAATTAATGATCCTTTGCGTTTAAAAAAATCGGATGCGTTTGGTGATATTGAAGCTTATGCCTGTACCGGCACGCCGGTAGATTGTGTGAAACTTGCAAAAGATAAAATCCTGCATAAAAAACCTGAACTCTGCGTATCGGGAATTAATCACGGATCAAATTCTTCCATTAATATTATTTATTCCGGAACAATGAGTGCTGCTGTGGAAGCATCCATTGAAGGAATTCCTGCGGTGGGATTTTCATTGCTCGATTTCAGTTTGAATGCTGATTTCAACGGAGCAAAAACAATTGCACGGACTGTTGCCGAACAGGTGCTGAAATTTGGTTTGCCTCAAGGCACTTTATTAAATGTAAATATTCCGGCTGTAAAAGAAAATGAGATCAGAGGTATTAAAATCTGCAGGCAGGCAGTTGCAAAATGGGAGGAAGAATATGATGAGCGGTTTGACCCGCATGGAAAAAAATATTACTGGCTCACCGGGAAATTTGTGAATTACGATAAAGGCGATGATACGGATGAATGGGCGCTCTCACATGGTTATGTATCTGTTGTGCCGGTGCAATACGATCTTACTGCGCATCATGCGATCGGATTTTTTAATAAAACCTGGGTGCTGTCCGATAACAAGCAGGATCAAAATGACGTTATCATCAATACAAATGAACAATTTAATGACCTCGGATAAATTATGAATGAACTGCAACAGGATAAAGTGTGGGTAGGTATGGTGGTATCTGTGGTGATCACAATTACCATGTTTTATATTTTTTATACACTGAATGTAAACCTGACGGGAAAATTCATACTCGGGAAAGAATTCGGCGGAGTGCGTGAGCGGTTTGTTGCAACGCTCGCAGTTTTTTTTAATATAATTCCCTTTATTATTTATATGAAGGTTAAAAAAGATAATTGCCTTCGCGGTGTCGGAATTTTAACTGTATTGCTCGCTTTATTTATGCTTGTCTATTATTATATTCTCGGCAATATAAATTTGATTCAATAAATACATCATACTTTGCGCTACTACATTATTGCCGGTGAAGCTTCAGGTGATTTACATGCATCACATCTTGTTGCTGAAATTAAGCAACGTGATCCGGATGCGGAATTCCGTGGTTTGGGTGGAGATAAAATGAAAGCAGAAGGTGTTTCACTGTTGAAACATTATAGTGAAACCGCGTATATGGGATTTACGGAAGTGATTGTTCATCTCCGGGCAATTTTAAAAAATATTGAAAATTGTAAAAAGGATATTGAGTCGTGGAGAACTGACGCAGTTATACTCGTTGATTATCCCGGATTTAATTTGCGTATTGCACCATTTGCAAAACAACTCGGGATTGATGTAATATATTATATCTCTCCCCAACTCTGGGCCTGGAAAAGTTCAAGGGTAGAGATCATAAAAAAATATGTTGATCATATGTATGTGATCCTTCCTTTCGAAAAGGAATTTTATCAGAAATACAATTACGAAGTTGAATATCACGGCCATCCTTTATTTGATGAGATCAGGCATAAAGAAAAAGATCCTGAATTTCTTAAACGCAATCATCTCAATGCCGATCCTATCGTCGGGATATTACCGGGCAGCCGCAAACAGGAAATTTCTGTTAAACTTCCGGTGATGCTGAAAATGGCAAAACAATTTCCCGGATTTCAATTTGTAGTTGGATGTGCGCCGGGAATAGAGCGAAATTTTTACGACAGATTTGAAACAGCACAAAATATATTTTATCTCTCGGGTCAAACGTATGATATTTTACAGCACAGCTCGGCGGCAATGGTAACATCGGGAACGGCAACGCTTGAAACAGCATTATTTCATGTGCCGCAAATTGTTTGTTATAAAGGGAGTGCAATTTCATACCTCATCGCACGGCGATTAATTAAAGTGAAATATATTTCTCTCGTGAATTTAATTATGAATAAAGAAGTGGTGCCCGAATTAATTCAGTTTGATTTCAATGAAGAAAATCTGAAAGCTGCACTCGAACGATTATTATTCAACGACTCGTATCGCACTGCAATAAAGGATGATTATACTTTGCTAAAAGAAAAATTAGGAGAGGATGGCGCTTCGGGAAGAGTAGCGGCATCAATTATGAATCATCTGGGTTTAAAATAGTTTTATAATTGCGCATTTCGAACATGACAAACAAGGTAGGTTGAAAAGAAATTCCGTTTTAGGTACCTCATTAGATCAGTTCTATTTTTCTTGAAGCACATGTGCCTTACGTCGGCAGGCAGGTTCCCTGTATTTATTTTACCGCAGGCAATCACACCCGCCCGTTTTTAATTTCTTCCACCACACCGGGGTCAAGCAGCGTACTTGTATCTCCCAGATTATTTAATTCATTTTCTGCGATCTTTCGCAATATGCGGCGCATGATTTTTCCGCTTCTTGTTTTTGGTAAGCCGGTTACAAATTGAATCTTATCAGGCCTTGCCAATCCACCGATTACCCTTGCAACAGTCTGCATAATATCTCCACGAATCAAATCAGGGTTTTCCATTTCTCCCGAATAAATTACAAATGCATAAATACCCTGACCTTTTATATCATGCGGAAAGCCGACAACTGCACTTTCAATTACATCGGTATGCATATTAATTGCATTTTCAATTTCTGCAGTTCCTAATCTGTGTCCACTCACATTTAATACATCATCCACACGACCAGTGATTCTGTAAAAACCATTTTCATCACGCAGGCAGCCATCTCCCGTAAAATATAAATTTTTATAAGTAGCGAAATAATTTAATCTGCATCTTTCATGATCACCGTACGTGGTGCGCAAAATTCCAGGCCATGGAAATTTGATACATAAATTCCCGCTCACATTATTTCCTTCAATTACATTGCCCTGCTCATCTACCAAAACAGGTTGCACGCCCGGTAATGGCAAGGTTGCATACGATGGTTTTTGCGGCGTAACACCCGCAAGATTTGAAATTAAGATACCTCCGTTTTCTGTCTGCCACCAGGTATCCACCACCGGGCATTTTTCTTTTCCGATATTTTTATGATACCAATGCCACGCTTCTTCATTAATGGGTTCACCAACAGTCCCTAAAACTTTTAACGACGATAAATTTTTATTTGAAATAATTTCTGTTCCATAACTCATTAAACTGCGTATGGCAGTCGGTGCTGTATATAAAATATCAACTTTATATTTATCAACGATGTCCCAAAATCTTCCTGCATCAGGCCAGGTAGGAACCCCTTCATACATCAGCGATGTAGCACCTGCACTTAATGGCCCGTAAATAATATAACTATGTCCGGTAATCCAGCCGATATCTGCAGTGCAGAAATGAATTTGTTTTGGCTGGTATTGAAAAACATTTACAAATGTATAATTCGCCCAAACCATATAACCGCCGCAGGTATGCACCACACCTTTGGGTTTTCCCGTTGAACCCGAAGTATATAAAATGAATAACATTTCCTCCGCATCCATTTCTTCTGCAGCGTAAAAAATATTTCCATCTTTTTTTGCTTTATGCATTTCTTCATTCCAAAATACATCCCTGCCTTTCATCATGCTCATGGGAGATTTTGTGCGTTCGTAAACAATTACTTTTTTTACAAATGCACATTCCATTAATGCATCATCAACTACATTTTTAAGCGGAATATCTTTTCCTCCGCGAAATGCGCCATCGCATGTTATCACCATTGTGGCCTGTGCATCCTGCAGGCGGTCGGCAATTGAACGTGCGGAAAATCCGCCGAAAATAACCGAATGTATTGCACCGATACGTGCACATGCAAGAACAGCAATTACCAGTTCCGGGATCATGCCCATATAAATACAAACCCGATCTCCTTTTTGAACGCCGTTATTTTTTAATACATGTGCAAATAAATTTACCTGCTCCGATAATTCTTTATACGTCAGGATTCTGTTTTGATCTTTAGGATCATTCGGTTCCCAGATAATTGCAGGCTGATCACCCTGATTTTCAAGATGGCGATCCAAACAATTTTCAGTGATATTTAATTTCCCGCCCGCAAACCATTTTACGGATGGTTCGGAAAAATTCCATTCAAGAGTCGTATCCCATTTTTTTCTCCAGTAAAAATTTTCGGCGATGGAATTCCAGAACTCTTCCGGAGCATCAATACTTTTTTGGTAATCGGATTTGTATTGATCGTAGGATTTTATCTGATACGGGTAAGGCATAATGCAATTAAATCCAAATTTTCCGAAGTTCAAAATACAAAATTAAAATGAACATGATTTTGTATTGCTGATACTATACAATTTGATTATTTTATTTCGAATCTGAAACGCATCTGATATACAATCTCGCTGGTAACATCAGATTTATATTGAAAAAAAGAAAATGGCGCTTGCTCATACAATGTCTCCATCATTTTTAAATAACTGTCGGTAGAATCCGGGATATCAGTAGCGCTGATCAATCCGCCTAATGTTGTGCCTGAAATTTCTGCCAGGATGGATGCCTGTTCTTTTGCTTTAGTATAGAGAGATGTATATACGGTTTTGTAATATGCATCCGACGGCTCGTAAAGTACTTCTTTAATTCCGCCGGTGAGCCCATAAAGTCCGTTCATAATGGAAAGCAAGTTTTTTAATTCCGAAACATTTTCGAGTTCAATTAAATACGAAACGTTTTGATCACCCGCCGACAGCATAAAACCATTGCCCTCCGAAATTGTGTATTTGAATCTTTTATTTTGCAGAATATCTTCGATGTCTTTTTTTTCAGGTTGCTCAATATCAGATGCATCAGTGCCATCAATGGCCAGCCCCATCCAGTTATCCTGCATACCAAGATTTATTTCATAAATGATTTTTACGGGATTTAAAACAATGGTATCAGCTGTTGTTATTTCAATAAATTTTGGTTCCTGGCCATGCAAATTTGTTGAAACGCAGATCAGTAAAATAAAATAAAGGCAGAGGTGTATTTTTTTCATTTAAGGAAATTTCAAATATGGAGAAAAAATAATTGGGTGGAGATAGTGAGACTCGAACTCACGACCTCTTGCATGCCATGCAAGCGCTCTAGCCAACTGAGCTATACCCCCTTGTAAAGAACATCTGATTGTGGTGCAAATATATTAGTATTGGGACGATTTTTATCAAATGCAGCGCATTCCGATTTCGAAAATAAACTACGTAGATCATGTTATCGATTTGTTGAGGCTCGATACTGCCAATCCACCGGTTTGCGGGAATAAATATTTTAAACTGAAATATAATCTCGACGAAGCAGGCAAACTGCAAAAACAGGCTTTGCTGAGTTTTGGCGGTGCGTTTTCAAATCATATCTATGCTCTGTCGGCAGCGGGGAAAAATGCGGGCTTTCAAACGATCGGCATCATCAGGGGAGAAGATGACCCTCAAAACCCGACTTTAATTAAAGCAAAGGAAAATGGAATGTTGCTTCATTTTATTTCACGCTCAGCATACCGTTTAAAAGAAACAAAAGAATTTCTCCAAAAATTAAAAAATAAATTCGGTGATTTTTATCTGATCCCGGAAGGCGGCACAAATGATTTGGCTGTGAAAGGTTGTGTGGAGATTTTAAAGGGAATGGAAGAAAATTATGATTTTATTTTCTTACCCGTCGGCACAGGCGGGACAATTGCGGGAATAATTTCAACACCACATATAAAATCAGGAATAATCGGAATTTCTGTTTTGAAAGGAGATGATCAGCTGACGCCATCAATTTCAAAACTGATCACATCAGAAAATAAAAACTGGGAAATAAATTTTGATTATCATTTCGGCGGATATGCAAAAAATGATGCGAGGCTCATTGAATTTATCAGGCAGTTTTATTCCGATCATCAAATCATGCTCGATCCTGTTTATACCGGAAAAATGATGTATGCGGTTATGGATCTGATTCGGAACAAAAAAATAAGTGCATCCTCAAAAATTCTTGCAATTCATACAGGAGGCACTCAGGGAATCGCGGGCTGGGAATACCGGTTTGGAAAAATCATTTCGTGAATGATATGAATTAATTAATTTAGCCGGGATTAGAATCAGGAATCAAGAGTCAAAAATCAGGACTGCGCAAATTATCCAAAGAGCAGCTATAGGAAAATGAGGAATTCGAATAGCAAACAAGGAATATTGAATTATAAAGGATACTAGTGCAAGAGTGTTTGCGACAGCCACTTGAACACTTGAACACGTGAACACGCGAACACAACATCACAAACAAAAGCTATGGACTTCATAAATAAATACATCGAAACAAACAAAGACAGGTTATTAAATGAATTACTTGATTTGTTGCGCATTCCAAGTGTGAGTGCTGATCCGAAATACAAAGGCGATGTTGCACGTATGGCGGAAGCAATGGCTGAAAGTTTAAGAGAAGCCGGAGCGGATAATGTGATGGTAAATCCTACAGCAGGACATCCGATTGTAACTGCAGAAAAAATAATTGACCCGTCGAAACCAACGGTACTTTGTTACGGTCATTATGATGTGCAACCTGCAGATCCGGTTGACCTTTGGACATCACCACCATTCGAACCGGTTGTAAAAGACGGAAATATTTATGCTCGTGGTTCATGTGATGATAAGGGTCAAGTGTATATGCATGTAAAAGCATTTGAAGCCATGATGCAAAATAATGCATTGCCATGCAATGTGAAATTTATTATTGAAGGTGAAGAGGAAGTCGGCTCTGCAAATCTCGGAACATTTATCGAAGCAAATAAGGAAAAATTAAAATGTGATGTGATCTTAATTTCCGATACATCTATTATTGCGAATGATGTACCGAGCATCACAGTCGGTTTACGTGGTTTAGCTTATATGGAAGTGGAGGTTACGGGTCCGAACCGTGACCTGCACAGTGGTGTGTATGGCGGCGCTGTTGCAAATCCGATAAATACTTTATGCGATATGATTTCTTCCATGATTGATAAAGACGGACATATTACGATTGAGGGGTTTTATGATGATGTGGATATTGTTTCGCAGGATGAAAGAAATGAAATGGCAAAAACACCTTTTGATCTGGAAGCATATAAAACTGATCTGGAAATTAATGAAGTGAAGGGTGAAAAAGGGTATTCAACAAATGAGCGGACATCCATCAGGCCGACACTCGATGTAAATGGAATCTGGGGCGGTTATATGGGAGAAGGAACAAAAACTGTTTTGCCTTCAAAGGCACATGCAAAAATTTCGATGCGTCTTGTTCCGCATCAGGACTCCGTTAAAATTGCAAATTTATTTGAAGCGCATTTTAATAAAATTGCACCGCCATATGTAAAGGTAAAAGTGATGCATCATCACGGCGGCGAACCTGTTGTGGTACCAATGGATTTTCCGGCATTACAGGCAAGTGCGAAAGCGATGGAAAAAACATTTGGCAAGAAACCAATCCCAACTCGCGAAGGAGGCAGTATACCGATCGTTGCTTTATTCGAAAAAGTATTGGGTGCAAAAAGTATATTAATGGGTTTTGGTTTAAACAGCGATAATATTCATTCTCCAAATGAAAAATACGGGTTGTTTAATTATTATAAAGGAATTGAAACGCTGCCGTGGTTTTTTAAATATTATGCGGAGATGGAGTGAGCATTTCCCACAAAGGCACAAAGTGCACAAAGAAAACAATGATATAAAAATTCTTTGTGCCTTTGGGGAATACAAAATATTTTTGCGTGAATCAATTTACCAACACTTCCCCACTCATCTCTACCGGAATCTCAATTCCCATTATCGTTAAAATCGTAGGTGCCACATCTCCCAGTTTTCCATTTTTAATTGCAGAGAATTTTTTATCTCCATCAATATAAAAAACCGGAACCGGATTTGTTGAATGTTGTGTATTCGGTGATCCATCCGGATTAATTTCATTATCCGAATTTCCGTGATCTGCAGTTAATATCACCGCATAATTATTTTCCAGCGCCGTTTTTACAACTTCACCCACACAGGTATCTACCGCTTCACATGCTGCAACGGCAGCTTTAAATATTCCGGTATGCCCGACCATATCTGCATTTGCAAAATTGAGGCAGACAAAATCCGTTTCCTGCTTTTTTAATTCTGCAACAATTGCATCTTTTACGGGATAGGCCGACATCTCAGGTTGTAAATCATACGTCGCAACTTTTGGTGATGGGATCATAATTCTTTTCTCCCCTTCAAATTCTTTTTCACGTCCCCCCGAAAAGAAAAATGTTACGTGCGGGTATTTTTCAGTTTCTGCAATCCGGATTTGTTTCAATTGATTTTTTTCAAGTACTTCGCCCAGCGTCATTTTCAAATCATCGTTTTCAAATATGACTTCTACATTTTTAAATGTATGATCATAGCGAGTCATCGTTACGTAATGCAGATTCATTTTATGCATATTGAATGAGGGGAAATCTTCCTGCGTTAAAACTCGTGTAATTTGCCTGCAGCGATCGGTTCTGAAATTAAAACAGATCACAATATCATCCGGTTGAATTGTGGCAATGGGTTTTCCGGATGCATCCACATGAACAATGGGTAAAATAAATTCATCCGTAATATTTTCTGTATAGCTTTCTTCAATCGATTTTAAAATATCATTTGATGCTTTCCCTTTTCCTGCAGTTAATAAATCGTAAGCAAGCTGAATTCTTTCCCAGCGCTGATCGCGATCCATCGCATAATATCTCCCGATCACACTTGCAATATTTCCACCCGTTATTTTTAAATGATCCTGCAGCTCTTTTAAAAAACCCAATCCGCTTTTCGGATCACAATCCCGGCCGTCGGTAAATGCATGAATATTTATCTGATTTGCATTCAATCCTTTCTCTTTTGCAATATCACACAATGCAATTAAATGCTTTATATGTGAATGTACGCCACCGTCACTTACGAGCCCGATAAAATGTATTTTCTTTCCTGTGGTTTTTGCAAGATCCAACGCATTTTGCAAAACGGGATTTGCAGCGAGCTCACCCTGCTTGATAGCCAGAAAAATTCGTTGTAATTCCTGATATACGATTCTACCGGCACCCAGATTCAGATGTCCGACTTCGCTGTTTCCCATTTGCCCTTCCGGTAAACCGACAAATTCACCATCTGTCCGCAATTCAGCATGCGGGTAAAGTTTATAATAACTGTCCACATGCGGTGTAAGTGCCTGAGCGATTGCGCTTGCAGCTGCATTTTTTCCATGTCCCCATCCGTCCATGATAATTAATACAACTCTTTTATTTACTTTCATACTGTAAAGTTAGCGAGCCTGATTCTGGAATTGTTAAAACTATTTAACTTTGGTATAGTTTTAGTTCAACCTCAGGCGTTGACCAAACAATAAACAGCCATGATAAAAAATTCCAATAAAAAAATTCTGCTTTTAATGCTTGTTGTGCCGGTAATGATAATGGCTACGTATGTAGATGATCTGACCGGTATCGCTGCTGCAATTAAAGCAGGTAATTCAAAAACACTCGCAGAGTATTTTGACAATACAGTTGAGCTGAAAGTACTCAATAAAGAAGGTGCTTACAGTAAAAGTCAGGCAGAAGCGATCGTAAAAGATTTCTTCACCAAAAATCCGCCTAAAAACTTCGCATTTAAATTCGATGGCCCTTCCGGCGGAAATGGTGCACACTATGCCATCGGAACACTCACAACAGATGCAGGTAAGTTCCGTACATATGTTTATATGAAAAAGAAAGCAGATAAATTTTATATACAGGAACTGAGCTTCGAAAATGAGTAGTGTTGAAATATGGGAAGTACTCGATATTATCGATGAGGCCCTGATTGAAGATATACAGGAAGGGGACCATACGACCCTTGCAACAATAGATCATGAAGCGGCAGGAACTGCAAAACTGCTGGTAAAACAACCCGGTATTATTGCCGGTGTTGAATTGGCCGAACAAATTCTAAAACATGTCAACCCGGAACTCGAGGTTGACATTTTAATTCCGGATGGTGCCCGTGTTGAACCGGGAGATATTGCCTTTACTGCATCCGGCAGGGTGCAGGCTTTGCTTGTCGCCGAGCGCACCATGCTCAACTTTATGCAAAGAATGAGCGGCATAGCCACCAACACAAATAAATATATTCAGAAAGTGCGGCATACCAATGCCAAAATACTCGATACACGAAAAACAACACCCGGCCTGCGGTTTTTCGAAAAGTGGGCTGTGCGCATCGGTGGTGGGCACAATCACAGGATGGGTTTATATGATATGATTCTGATCAAAGACAACCATGTTGATTTTTGCGGGGGAATCGAACCGGCAATCGGGAAAGTGCTGAAATATCTTGAAGAAAATGAACTTGACCTCAAAATTGAAATTGAAACCAGGAACCTTGATGAAGTTTGGCAGGTTTTGAAAACCGGAAAAGTGAACAGGATCATGCTCGATAATTTTAAACTCGATGCATTAAAGGAAGCGGTGGATGTGATTGCGAGACAATTTGAAACCGAAGCATCCGGCGGAGTGAATCTTGAAACAGTGCAGGCTATCGCTGAAACAGGCGTTGATTTTATCTCGGTCGGTGAGCTCACACATTCGGTTACCAGCCTCGACCTCAGCTTCAAGGCTGTTGTGATCTGAATCTCTTTCTATCTCTGATTTCCTGTTAAACCATTTGTAAATTCAGGATTATTTATTTATTACCTTTGTCGCACAAAGTTCAAAGGGTTGAAAGAGCAACTATTCCATATCCAGATTCTGCTCAAACGTTTAGGAATTCTTCTTTTACTTTATTCAGCCTGCCGCATTCTTTTTTTCATTTTTAACCGTGACCTTTTTCCCTACATACCACCGGGAGAATTTCTGCAGATCATGTTCTACGGTTTGCGCTTTGATATTTCTTCCATTATCCTTGTAAATATTGTTTTCATCCTTTTACATGTCGTTCCAAATCCTTGGTTTGACGCAACTTGGTATCAGCGTTCTCTGAAAATATTTTTTTATGTTTTCAATTGCTTTGCACTCCTGCTCGAAAGCGGCGATTTTATTTATTACAGATACGGATTAAAACGCACATCCACCCACGAACTCGGATTAACCGGCGACACAAATATTCTCCCGCAGGTAATTAAAGATTACTGGATCGTATTTCTGATTGCATTTTTACTAGTTGCAGGTGTGGAATATCTCTACCGCAAAACCGAATTTCATCGCCGCCGCGGATATGCATTTAACTGGAAGGGGAATATCCATTATCCATATCAGCTGTTGATCATGCTCGCAATTTGTACCTGTTCGTTTATCGGTGCTAGGGGTGGAATTCAACCGAAATCTTTATCGCCCGACAGCGCTTCGGAATATGTGGAAGATGCACGATTAACTTCTTTGATAATAAATACACCTTTTTCTGTTATTTATGCTTTCGGGCACAGACAATTGCAGGCGCCTCAATATTTTGATTCGGACGAATTGCACAAATTATATTCTGCAGAACATACGGCGGCAAATTATTATACCTGGCCCGATTCCATAGCAAAACCTGCCGGTCCGGAAAATGTTTGTGTGATCGTTCTCGAAAGTTTTTCAAAAGAATATATCGGTTATTTTAACAACGGAAAAGGATATACACCGTTTTTAGATTCGTTGCTTGCAAACGGATTATGTTTTACAAATGCATATTCAAGCGGTAAATCATCCAATCAGGGAATTATTGCTGTTACAGCAGGTATTCCTGTTTTGATGGAAGAACCATTTATTTCCTCCATTTATCAAAACAATAATTTCAATGGCGTTGGCACCTTGCTGAAAGAAATCGGATATACATCGTATTTCTTCCATGGTGCAAACAACGGATCCATGGGCTTCGATAAGTTTATGGCCAGATCAGGTTTCGACGGTTATTTTGGAAGAAATGAATACGGCAACGATGCAGATTTTGATGGCAACTGGGGAATTTTTGATGAACCGTTTTTAAAATGGACTGCAAATAAAATGAGCACATTACCTGCCCCATTTTATTCTGAAATATTTACGATCTCTTCGCATCATCCTTTTACTGTTCCGACTCAATACACAGGAAAATTTAAAAAAGGTGTGATTCCGATGCTCGAAGTTGTTGGTTATGCTGATTATGCATTAGAACAATTTTTTGAAGAAGCGAAAAAACAACCGTGGTATAATAACACACTATTTATTCTCACTGCCGATCATCCCGGGCCACCGCTGCCGGAAGATGAATTTTATCAGGAACAGGTAGGTTCACACGCAACCTGGTTATTGGTTTATAAACCAAACGGACAATTTAAAGGAACAAACGATAAGGTAGTACAGCAAACGGATATTATGCCAACTGTTTTGGATTATACCGGATATAAAGGAAAATATATTGCATTCGGTAATTCGGTGTTTGATACAACAGCCGAGCGCTATGCATTTAATTTTCATGCGGCTGATTATATGATAATCGATAATGATTTTGCACTCCAAATGAATATGGATAATTCAATTGGGCTCTATGAATATAAACTGGATAGTACTCTCAACAATAATCTTATAAATGAATATCCGCAAATCGCTGACCGGCTTGAAGATAAATTAAAGGCGATTATTCAGATCCATCATCATGCAATGATCAATAACAAACTGACTGCAGAGTGAAAAAGCGGATCTTATTTATTATTAATCCTGTTGCCGGGATCAGGCGCAAGGATAAAATCCCCCGGTATATCAATACATATCTCGATCATGATCGTTTCGATTACGATGTTATTTATACGGAGAGCCGCGGGCATGCAACTGAAATTGCCGCTGATGCCGTGCAACGAAAATTTGATGTGGTTGCAGTAGCCGGCGGCGACGGTTCCGTCAATGAAGTTGCTTCGGGATTGATCGGCAGCGATGTTGCTCTTGCAATTATTCCGAGCGGGTCAGGTAACGGCCTTGCGAGACATCTCGGATATTCGATCAATATCAGATCTACATTGGAGATCATCAATGATTATTCTGTGAAAAAAATTGATGTCTGCAGGGTCAATGATAATTTTTTTTTCAGCCTGATCGGAATCGGTTTTGATGCATTTGCTGCAAAAGTTTTCAGCAGGGAAGAAACCCGCGGATTTTTTACCTATGCATGGAGTGCAATTAAAAGCATTTCAGCATTCGATGCATTTGATTTTAAGCTGCACTCAAAAGAAAAGGAAATTACAGGTAAAACATTTATGATCAATGTGTGTAATTCCAATCAATACGGTTATAATGTGAAGATTGCGCCGCATGCCAGTTTAAGTGACGGATTGATGGATATTATTATTCTTGACAATGTGCCGAAATGGAAATTACCCATGATTGTTTGCCAGCTGCTGATGAAAATACATTTAAAGAGCAGACATATTTCTTCCTTCCAGACAAATGAATTATTTATTGAATCACCTAATTATTCTTATTTACAGATCGATGGTGAAACCGTACCAAAGGATAAGGATTTTAAAATATCGATGTTGCCGGCTGCATTAACTGTGCTGGTCAATAAAAATAAATTTTATTAATCTCTTCAATTAATTTTAAGAGTTTTAATTACAATGCATCATGTCGAAAAAACAGAAAAATAATTCAGGCCTCGTGTATTCAACTAACCCTGATTATAAATTGCCGGATCAGGAAAACGAGAACACTGCTGCTCCCGAACCGGGTAAACAAAATCTGCGGATCTGGCTCGAGAAAAATCACAGAGGAGGTAAAGAAGTTTCAGTGATCCGCGATTTTATCGGACCTGAGGAAGAAATGGAAAAACTGTGCAAAGAATTAAAAACCAAATGCGGCACAGGCGGCAGTGTGAAAACCGGTGAAATTATAATTCAGGGTGATCAGAGAAAGAAAATTGGGGAGATTTTGACGAAACTCGGATATAAATTTAAAATGGCGGGAGGCTGAAAAGAATTGCGAAATGCGAAATTCCAATTTTGAATTGATGCCTTATCTGAATAATATTCCTTGATCACAGTATTCGCATAAATCCGCAATCAACAATCCGCATTTCACAATTTTAATTATTTGGTGCACCTGCATTTACCCAGCATTCTATTTGCGCACGCTCTTCGCACGACATTGAAACATTTCCTGCAGGCATACTTTCATTAGCAACAACGACATTATACAATGCTCCGCTGTTTGCAATTGATTGAATACCTGCATAGGTTGAAAAAGAAGAACCATGGCAACCGCTCAATCCGCATTTTGATGCGACCAGCGGTTTAATAGTACCTGCATAGGTAACAGTAGTACAATCGGGAGAGGCGCCGCAATTCACTGCAGATTTGGAACATGCATAGAATGAAATAAGAAGTGTGCTGATCAGGAGGGAAAGTAGGATTTTTCCCGTCTTCATAAATTATTTGTTTAACTTTTTCTGCTAAACGCTTTATTTGAAATTATTGTTGTTATGATTTTTGTCATTTTTATAAAACCTGTATTCCATTCATCACGTTTTCTTCGGGATGCAATAATCGAACAGATCCATCCGGTTCAACAGCTCCCAGAACAAGGCATTCTGAAAAAAAATTTGCAATTTGTTTAACAGGAAAATTTACAATTGCTAAAATCTGTCTCCCGGTCAGTTCTTCTTTTGTATAATATTTTGTGATTTGCGCACTCGATTTTTTTATACCTGATGCTCCAAAATCAATCGTGAGCTGATAAGCCGGTTTTTTTGCACCGGGAAAATCACAGACTGCAGTAATCGTTCCGGTACGGATATCTATTTTTTCAAAGTCAGAATATTCGATCATGTTTTTGGAAAAACAAATATAAAGCTATTTGGAATTTAAAGATTATTGCTTGACAAACCGGTTGTAGATTACCCCATTTGCTGAAAAATATTGAACAAAATAAACACCGGGCGGCAGATCTTGCACGGGTACAGATATCGATGGTTCTCCCGAACAAGTGATGCTTTTTACTTTTTGCCCGCTTTGGTTATATAAATGAACGATTCCGTTTAATTCAGATCCGATGGAAATCAGAATCTCTGCATTCGCCGGATTCGGGCTGATTGAAATTTCCTGTTCAATTTCATATTCCAGTAGAACAACCTTACTGAATTTATAAGCACCGTTTTCATCGGTTAATTTCAAACGATAATAATTTAACCCGGGCAAAGGAGCATCGTCATCAAATTTATAGTTCACCGTCTCGTTGCTGTAGCCTTTAGCCTGCACGATCCCGATCGATTCAAATAAATATCCGTTGTCTGATCTTTCCACAGAAAAATAATCGGAGTTTAATTCATTCACTGTGGTCCATGAAAGCGCAGATACACCATTTATTTTTTTTGCATCAAATGAAAGTAGCTCAATTGGAAGCAGCGGTATGGGCTGCACTACAACATCGTCGATATAATAATACGCAGCTGATGATGTCGGACAGCAAACTGTTTTTACATTCACAATAATATTTGATGCATCAGTTCTGAAATTACCGATGGTCATATATTGTGAAGCATCAGTTGCCGTATAGGTAAATGAAAGCTGATGCCAGAGCGAATCCCATAATACACTTGTATATTCTACGTCCGGAGTTTCAATGATGACAGCTGCCGCAGGTTGTGTTAGTGGTGAGGTGGTAAAAGCAACAGCTAAATTATTTGTTGCATGGCCATTCAGCCAGGTAATTCCATTTGTAACCCAGAATGATACTTCATACGATTGTCCCGCAACAAGCGGACTCGTTAAAGTCGTCTGCACATATTCCCTGAAATTTGTATAACTCGGTAAATAAGTACCAAAACCAGCCATACCAGCTCCCGTATGCGGGCTTACGGTTGCCCAAAACGTAGTTGGAACACCGGCACCGCCCGTTCCTCCGGTTTTATAATAATCGGGGCTGCCATGTCCGACTACAACCGTGCAATAACCGCTGGGTGATGACCAGCCGTTGGGATAACAAATTTGTCCGTAATAATTTGGCGAAAGAGTACTTGTATCAAAACTTGCATTTGGAACAAGATTTTGCGCAAATATTATTTGTGTTGCGCAAAAAAATATAAATAAACCGATGATAATTTTACGTTTCATTTTCCATCGTGTGCACGGGATTGATGAAACAAAATTGATCTGTTCCGAAATCGGAAACAAGTACAGATTTAACCGGTTTCCGCAAAAAGGATGATCAAATCAAAATTACTTTACAGGAAGATGAAAGATGATGACGGGCATCACTCCGCAAAAACTGAGGAATTAAAATTTTACAACTTTTAGAATTTTAAAATGAACACCATAATCTGCTTCAATTAAATAAATTCCATTTGCACATTCACTTAAATCTATTTCAAGTGAAAATTCACCTGTAATTGCATGATCTGTTGCAGATTCAAAAACCAGGTTCCCTGATAAATCATAAATTGAAATTTGATCGGAACCTTTTAAATCTATGTGAAAAATATTTACAAAAGGGTTTGGATAAACGGTTACGTCATTTTCAAATGCTGGAAACTGAAAACCGTTTTCGTTGTATGCAGCAAGTCCGCCCTGCGTACCCACCCATACCAGGTTATCAGCATCAATAAATAAGGCATCAATTGTATTGTGCGGCAATAACGAATTTGAAGTGTAAAATTGTTCCCAGTTTTCGTTCATATCCCATTTGGTTACCCCTTCATGCGAAGCAAACCACAAATGATAATTATTATCCTGTGCCATTTTATTTACCCGCTCATTGCTTAATCCGGATGTCATAAGATTAAATACATAAAGCCATGCATCATTTACAGGATCATATTTATCTACACCAAAATAATCTGCAAAATACATCATTCCCGAAGTGTCGGCATAAATTGTACGAACCCAATTATCATTTAATCCGGCATTATCGTAATTAAATGTTGTAAACACGCCGTCTTCAAGTTTTGATGCACCGGCAAAGCGGGTACCGATCCACAACGCATTATTTTTATCGAGAAAGAGCGATGTGAGAACATTACCTGCAATTTCTGAATTTATGCTGTCAAATACTTCCCAGTTATTATCAATCAATTTTGCAAGCCCTTTATCAGTTGCAATCCACACAGCCTCGTTGATCGAATCAAAAATAAAATCGGTAATATTATTTCCGGGCAGATCTGAATTAATCGTATCAAAATGCGACCATTCATTGTTCTCAAATACATAAAATCCCTGCGTAAATGTACCCGCATAAACAGACTGGCCGATATATTTAACGGACCTGAAACGGTTTGTTGCAAAATGCGCAGTGTTTATATCGAATACATTAATTTCTCCGGTGGATTTATCCAGCATTTTTACACCTGCATTTTGTGTGGATGCCCAAACCTGATTGTTGTGTCCCGAAATACCCGTCACCGTATCTTCAATTCCGAACAGAAACCATTGTCCGGTTTGCGCATAACTATACGAGAAGATGAAACATATTGCCGGCAGAAACAAAAATTTCATATTTAAAGGTAAACGAATTCAGGACGACATTATTGAATGGCCATATTAAATCCCTATGCCTTTATGTATTTTTGCTCATCAATTTGATCTGTCGGCCAATGAAAAAAATTCTTCTCCTCCTGCCTTTCTTATTTATTGGAACATTACATGCACAATTTGTTCTTAACGGCGATGCAATTTCACTGGGTGGTGATTGTTATCAGTTAACGGAAGAAACAACTTTTTCAGCAGGCTCCGTCTGGTATGAAACACTCATATCACTTGAAAATAATTTTGATGTGAATTTCACAATTAATTTAGGCGATCTGGATGCAAGTGGTGCCGATGGAGTTTATTTTGTTTTGCAACCTCTTGCAACTGATCTTGGCGCAGCCGGCGGCGGCATGGGTTACGATGGCATCACGCCTTCTGTCGGTGTTGAATTTGATACCTATCAAAATGGTGAATACAGTGATCCGGGTTATGATCATATTGCAATTACGAGTAATGGCAGTTTAAATCATACTGCAATAACAAATCTCGACGGGCCAACGCAAATTATCATGGGCACACCAAATGCAGAAGACGGTGATGATCATGCTGTGCGTATTGTCTGGGATCATATTGCGCAAACATTGTATGCTTATGTTGATTGTAATTTAAGAGTGAGTTATACGGGAGATATTATCAATGATATTTTTGGCGGCGACCCGGAAGTATATTTTGGATTTACCGGCGGAACAGGTTCCTTATTTAATTACCAGGTAGTTTGTTTTGAATACACAACCGAAATTGATGCATTGGAAGATGTAACTATTTGTCCGGGCGACAGTATTCAACTGACTGTTCCGGAAGGATTTGCTTCTTATGAATGGTTGCCGAATATAAATATTACGGATAATACAATTAATGATCCTTATGTTTTTCCCGATGAAACAACAACATATACCGTGATATTAACCGATGATTGCGGTGCAACAATTTATGATACGGTTATCGTAAATGTTGGTGCGATTGAATTTGTTGATCTCGGTCCGGATGTAACAATTTGTGAAGGACAATTATGGACATTTAATGCAATGGTGCCGGGTGGCTCATATATTTGGAATGACGGATCAACATTACCTACATTAACGATTGATGAAAGCGGTACCTATTGGGTAACTGTTACCGATGGCGCATGTGTAGATGGTGATACGGTTGTTGCGACCTATGTTCCCGCTCCGGATATTACTTTACCTGAGGATACAATTATATGTGGTATCGGAACGGAATATACAATTGATGTTACAACTGCGGGTGCAACATATACATGGCAGGACGGATCACACGAAGCAACATATACAATTACAGACGACGGATTATATTATGTGACCGTTTATATCGGAGGTTGTAATGATAAAGATTCTGTATTGGTGAGTTATTCGAATGCGCCATCGGTAGATATCGGTCCGGATCTTACTATTTGTCCGAGTACACAAATTGTGATCAGTTCAGGCACTACCGGATTTATTTATGAATGGCAGGACGGATCAACCAATGCAACTTTTACTGCAACAGAAGAAGGAATTTATTGGGTAGATGTAACAATCAACGGATGCACCGCTAGGGATTCATTAACGATCACCCCCGATCCTTGCATTTGTCAGGTTGTTGTTCCTGATGCATTTTCCCCAAATCATGACGGCATAAATGATGAATTCAAACAATTGGATTGCGAATATCTCTCATCTTATTTATTAACCATTTATAACCGCTGGGGTGAAATTGTTTTTCAGACAAATAATCATGCGGGTGCATGGGATGGTACTTTAAATGGAAAAGAATGTGATCTTGGCACCTATGTTTATACGATCAGCTACACAAGGCTCACAGGCGAGAGCGGAAATTTGCAGGGGAATGTTGTACTGGTCCGTTAAGCCCACGGTTTCAACCGTGGGAAAAAGAATCGAACGTGAATCAACGGTTTCAACCGTTTATCTATCGAATGAATTTCAAACAACAAAGCTCCCCAAATCAATCACCATTCCTTCCTCTGTATTAAAATCAGTTTCTGTTTTTAAATCAATATTATCTGCAACCGGTGTGCGGAAAATTTCTTTGCCTTCATTCATAATTGTGAAATAAAAATCCGGGCGTTTTTCTCTGAATGAATCCATTGTTCTGTAAGATGTCGGGTTAATTGTAAAATGCACAATTCCATCTTCATTTAATTTTTCTTCCGCTAAAAAATCATCCGTCAGAAAATCACGGTCGTATAAGCGGACATAATAATTTGAATTCAAACGGTTGTGAATTGTAAATGCCGCATGTACATGAATTAATAATTCCATTTCGTGTTTGTTTAAAATTTGCGTTAAGATAGAGAATTGCATCCATTTGCGGGATCAGTCCGATTAAAAATACTGAAACCGAAGATCTTCCGGGTAACTAGATCCGGCGCATATATCTGCCCGGTGTTCAAGCCCGCACTTCAAATTCGCTCAACATGCCGTCGTTGGAAAACAAACAGAGAATTTGTTCACATCTTGTAGAAAACAAAAAGCGGGTTTAGTTATCTTAAGGGTGAGTTATTTCTAATTTAGCATCCCGTCAAAATTATTAGCGGAGATCTTCATTCAACATGAAATTCAGCCATTTACATAATCATACCATGTTTTCCCTGCTCGATGGGGCGAGCGATATCAGCCGGTTGTATAAAAAAGCCGTTGCTGATGAAATGCCCGCCATCGCCATCACCGATCATGGAAACATGTTTGGTGTATTTCAGTTTGTTGCCGAAGCGTATAAGCATAAGGGGGAGGACGGCAAGCCGAAAGTGAAACCGATCGTTGGCTGTGAATTTTATGTGGTGGAGAATATGGAGCGCAAAACATTTACAAGGGAGGAAAAAGATATCCGCTACCACCAGGTATTGCTTGCAAAAAATGAAACGGGCTATAAAAACCTCGTGAAAATGTGTTCGCTCGGATATATGGAGGGCATGTATGGAAAATATCCGCGGATCGATAAAAAATTAATTGAGAAATATCACGAAGGATTAATTGCAACAACCTGTTGTCTTGCTGCTGAAGTACCGCGGGCAATTATGAAAAAGGGAAAAGAAGAAGCGGAAAAAGTTTTTCAGTGGTGGCATAATTTATTTGGTGAAGATTATTATATCGAATTACAGCGTCACGATATTCCTGATCAGATTTATGTGAATGATATATTGCTGCAATTCGCAAAAAAATATAATGTAAAAGTAATTGCAACGAATGATGCACATTATGTGGATCAAACAGATGCCAATGCACATGATATTTTGCTTTGCATCAATACCGGTGAAAAGCAGGCAACCCCGAAAATGAAAGATTTCGGCGATGATGATATGATCGTAAAAGGAAAACGATTTGCTTTTTACAACGATCAGTTTTATTTCAAGTCCCAAAAAGAAATGGCTGGTTTATTTCAGGATGTTCCTGAATCAATCGACAATACAAATGAAATTGTAGATAAAATTCAACTGCTTGATTTAAAGCGTGATATTTTATTGCCGAATTTCCCTGTGCCTGAAGAATTCAAAATTCATAAAGACGATACATTAAATCAATGGGAGTATTTAAAACACCTCACTTTTGAAGGTGCGAAAAAGCGCTATTCCGAAATCACCATTGAAATTGAAGAGCGATTGAATTTTGAACTCTTCACAATTAAGACAATGGGCTTCGCCGGCTATTTTTTAATTGTGATGGATTTCATTGCCGCGGGAAGAAAATTGAATGTTTTTGTAGGCCCCGGACGCGGCTCTGCGGCCGGCTCCGTTGTAGCTTACTGTATTGCAATTACGAATATCGATCCGATCAAATACAATTTGCTTTTCGAGCGCTTTTTAAATCCCGACAGGAAATCAATGCCGGATATTGATACGGATTTTGATGATGAAGGCCGCCAAAAAGTAATTGATTATGTTGTTGAAAAATACGGCAAGAACCAGGTTGCGCAATTAATTACCTACGGCACCATGGCGGCAAAAACAAGTATCAAAGATGTTGCCCGTGTAATGGACCTTGCAATCAACGACAGCAATGCATTGTCGAAACTGGTTCCTGAACGTCCGGGTATTTCATTGAACCGACTTGTGCTCGCACCGCTTACAGGTGAAAATAGTTTGACAGATAAAGAAAATCTTTCTGCCGATGAAATGGAAAATGCCAAAACATTGCGCAAGATCATGTCGGATGAAAAAGATGTGCGCAGTAAAATTTTAAAAGAAGCATTGGTGCTGGAAGGATCAGTGCGAAATACAGGCGTACATGCGGCAGGATTAATTATTGCACCGCAGGATCTTACCGAATTAATTCCGATCGCTACTGCGAAAGACTCGCAATTATATGTAACGCAATATGAAGGTGAAGTGATTGAAAGTTCAGGCGTAATAAAAATGGACTTTCTTGGATTGCGCACCTTGTCAATAATTAAAACTGCATTATTTCTTATTAAACAAAATCACAACCTGGAAATTGATATTGATACAATTCCATTGGATGATAAGAAAACATTTGAACTCTATCAGCGTGGTGAAACAAACGGGACATTCCAGTTTGAAAGCCCCGGCATGCAGAAATATCTCAAGGAATTAAAACCGGATAAATTCGAAGACCTGATTGCGATGAATGCATTGTATCGCCCCGGTCCGCTTGAATATATTCCTACTTATATCAAACGCAAACACGGCAGGGAAAAAATCAATTATGACCTTCCTGAAATGGAAGAATATTTAAAAGAAACTTACGGCGTTACCGTGTATCAGGAACAGGTGATGCTCCTTTCTCAAAAACTCGGGGCATTTACAAAAGGCGAGGCTGATGTATTGCGCAAAGCAATGGGTAAAAAGCAGAAAGATGTTCTTGATAAAATGAAGTCGAAATTCCTCGAAGGCTGTGAAAAAAATGCATTCAATATTAAAGTTGTAGAGAAAATATGGACCGACTGGGAAGCATTTGCGCAATATGCATTTAATAAATCACATTCAACCTGTTATGCATTTGTTGCCTACCAGACTGCCTATTTAAAAGCACATTATCCGGCGGAATATATGAGTGCGGTGCTTACGCATAACCAGGGAAATATTGATAAAGTGAGTTTCTTCATGGATGAATGCCGCCGCATGGGAATTTCCGTTTTACCGCCCGATGTAAATGAATCAGAGCTCACATTCGCGGTAAATAAAAACGGAGAGATCCGATTCGGTTTAAGCGCAATTAAAGGCGTGGGTGAAGCAGCGGTGGTGGAATTGATAGCAGAAAGAAAAAAGAACGGGCCATTTAAATCAATTCATGAATTAACAAGAAGAGTAAATCTGCGCAGCGTAAATAAAAAAACACTGGAAGCATTGGTTTGTGCAGGTGCATTCGACAGCTTCGGATTTAACCGCTCGCAATATTTTGCACTTGGTAAAAATGAAACACAAAATGTAATTGAAAGTGCAATTAAATACGGAAATAATTTTACGGATAATGTAATGCAATCGCAGAATTCATTATTCGGTGATACGGCAGATAACGAAGTTGCAGAACCAAAAATCCCTGAATGGCCTGAATGGAACACGGTTGAAAAACTGAAAAAGGAATTTGAAGTGATCGGTATTTATTTAAGCGGCCACCCGCTGGATGATTATAAAATTGAAGCTGATGCATTTAAAACTGCAAACATTTCTGATCTCGAAAAATTTACAGACAAAGGGGATGTTATAATTGTGGGCTATGTATCAACCTCCGATACGAAGATCAGCAAAGCGGGAGATAAATATTGCATTTTTAATTTCGAAGATTTCACCGGAACTATCGAATTGGGTTTATATAAAAATAATTATCTCAAGTTCAGGAATTATGTGGAGCAGCCCGGATATGTGCTCTACATCAAGGGCAATTACCAAACAGACAGAAACGATCCCGAGCGGAAAAGGTTTTGGGTGAGTGATGTGGAACTTTTGAGCGAAATGCGGTCCAAAAAATCGATGAAGGTTTTGATGCAGATCCAGCTCTCCTCGCTGAGTGAGGAATTTATGAAGTCTATGAATGAAGTCCTGAAATCGCATCCCGGCAAAGACCAGATCCAGCTTAAAGTGTATGAGGACAGCGAAAACTATGATGTGAATTTCAGATCGGTAAACGGTTGTATTGCACTGGACAAGACAGTGTTGGCAAAACTGGGGAAACTTGGTGAGGTAAGTTTGAAAGTGAATAATTAGATTTGTGGACGGCCTTTTCAGGGGTTTGGAAAGGAATATTGGAACTTAAAATTGTTCCCTTTGTTAGGATTATTACAATTGAAATTTTAAAACTAAAAACAATAATTCAGTACAACTATGGCATTAGAATTTACAGATGCGAACTTCAAGCAAACAGTGCTTGACAGCAACAAATTGTCGGTAATTGATTTCTGGGCAGAATGGTGCGGTCCTTGCCGTATCGTGGGTCCGATCATAGAAGAACTTGCCAAAGATTACGATGGTAAAGTGAATGTCGGCAAAGTGAATGTTGACCATAATGCAGAAATATCCATGATGTATGGTATTCGCAATATCCCGACCATTTTATTTATTAAAAATGGCCAGGTGGTAGACAAGCAGGTAGGTGCCGTTCCAAAAAGTGTTTTGGATGCAAAAGTGAAACAGTATTTATAAGATTTGTTAAATCAATAATTTTTAAAAGCCTCTTTTCGTTTGATCAGAGGCTTTTTTCATTTTAATTTGTAGCTTTAATTTCACCGCATCCACAACATTATATTCCTGCATGACATCTCAGCTTTTATCCATTAAAGACCTTCGCCAGGTGGAAAATCTGGAACTGCTTGCAAAACAGGTGGTGGAAGGATTTATTCTCGGATTGCATAAATCACCATTTCACGGTTTTTCTGTTGAATTTGCAGAACACAGAATATATAATCCGGGAGAAGCAACCAGGCATATCGATTGGAAAGTTTTCGGCAGGACCGACAGGCTGTATTCCAAAAAATATGAAGAAGAAACAAATTTGCGCTGCCAGATCGTGATCGATGCATCATCAAGCATGTATTTTCCGGAGCCCGATAAAAATGCAAAAGGGCTGCATATAAATAAATTGATCTTTTCTGCAATTTGTGCTTCTTCCCTGATTCACTTACTCAAAATGCAAAGAGATGCAGCAGGGCTTTCGCTTTTTGCAGATGAAATTTTGTTGCATACAAAAGCAGCATCCAATAATACACATCATAAATTATTGCAGACACAACTTGAAAATTTCATCGGGAAATCTTCCCGCAATTTGCCAACCCGGGCAGCAAAATGTTTACATGTGATCGCGGAAAATATGCATCGGCGCTCACTCGTGGTGTTGTTCAGCGATATGTTTGAAGGAAATGAAAATACCGAGGATTTGTTTTCCGCATTACAGCATTTGAAGCATAATAAACATGAAGTGATTTTATTTCATGTGGTGGATAAAAAGCATGAAGTGGATTTTGCATACGATAATAAGCCGTATATTTTCGTTGATATGGAATCCGGTGAGAAAGTAAAAGTCCGCAGCAATGAAGTAAAGCAGCATTATACAGAACAAATAAATAAATTCAATAAAGAATTAAAACTCCGCTGCGCACAATATCAGATTGATTTTATAGAAGCAGATATTAATCGGGAATTCTCACAGGTGTTGTTGCCATATTTGGTGAAGAGGATGAAGATGAAGTGAGAAGGCAGAAGTGAGAAGGTAGAAGTGAGAAAGCGTCACGAGATATAGGACGCTTAGCAATAATGATAAAGCTTTATTCTATATTTAGGGTGAATATTTTTTAATAAAACTATTTAACCCCTTAATATATGAAAAGAGAAAATGATCTGTTAGATCGTACGAAGCGATTTGCTTATGGAGTTTATTCTTTATTGAAGGAAATTAAACCAGACCCTTTAAACAAAGAATTTATTTCTCAACTCATCCGAAGTGCTTTTAGTGTGGCGGCTAATTACCGGGCATCTCAAAGGGCAAAAAGTACAAGAGATTTTGCAAACAAGATTAAAATTACACTGGAGGAAACTGATGAGTCCTTTTTTTGGTTAAACTGTCTGATTGATCTGAGAATTATAGAAAATGAAAAAATTTTGCAATTGAAGCAGGAAGGCCACGAATTAATTTCCATTTTTGTAACCACTTTAAACAAACTGGAATATTAAATTAAATTATGACCGGCAAAAGCTAAGCGTTGACGATTTCTAACTTCTAACTTCTGCCTTCTTACTTTAAAGAATTTGATTTATGCATCTCAACTACCTCAAATCCGGTTCCGGACCATCATTAATAGTACTCCACGGTTTATTCGGTATGCTCGATAATTGGAAAACACTGGGTAGGCAATTAGAGGCATATTTTACGGTATACCTTGTAGATCAGCGCAATCATGGTAAATCACCGCATACCGCGGAACATTCGTATCAGTTAATGGCTGATGATCTGAAAGAATTCATGGAACAGCAGAATATTTCCAGCGCCTTTTTACTGGGTCATTCGATGGGCGGCAAAACAGCTATGCAATTCGCATTGAATTATCCTGAAATGGTGGAGAAATTAATTGTTGTGGATATGGGTATTAAAAGATATCCAAGCGGCCACGATCATGTGTTCGATGCGATCCATACGGTTGATCTTGGAAAAGTGCATTCAAGAAATGATGCGGAAAAAATGCTGATGGAGTTTATCGAAACCGAAGGAACACGATTATTCATTTTAAAAAATTTAACCCGTGAACCCGACGGAACGTATCACTGGAAATTCAATCCTGATGCCCTTACCAATAATTTTGAATCGGAAATTCTTGCACCTGTATATGTTTCAGGAAAGTTTGATAAACCCACATTGTTTATTCGTGGCGCAAGGTCAGAATATATTTTGGATGCAGACTGGGAAGCGATTCAGGATGTATTCCCCAACGCAAAACTGTTTACGATCGAACAGGCAGGTCATTGGGTGCATGCAGATGAGCCCGCAAAATTATTTGATGCCGTTCTCGGATTTCTCAAAAAATAAATGGGAACACTTTCGTATCCCCATTTAAGTAAACATTTTTTAATAGATCATTTAATGATCATAATTTTTTCCGAACAAAATATATCAGCATTGGAAATAATCACAGTATAAATTCCCACAGGCCAGTTTGTTGTTGAAATAGTTTCTCTAGAAATGCCGTTTGTTTGAATATCCGATTGATACATGATCTTTCCATTCATGTCGGATATTTGTAGATGTACCTGATCCATTTCGGGAATCAGAATTGTAAATTGATCAACAGCCGGATTCGGATAAACTGTGATTGCATCCGGCCTGTTATCTTCCGGTGCATCATTTTCTTCACGGCAGGTAAGTGTGGTGAAGAATTGATCAGATGAAAAACCCGACATCAGATCAACGCCGGCAGTATCACAAATTGTTCTGATCTTCCATACATAATTTGTATTGCATGACAGGTTTTTTAAATTCAATTTATTATTTACACCAGGAACAAATTTTTTCTTCCATCCTGCGGCAGTAACTTTTTTATACCAGACTTCATATTGCATTGCACCAGGTTCAGGAGTCCAGTTCACTCTCGCTTTATTTATGCTGATATTATTTGTAAATAATCCTGTCGGCGCATCGCAGGTTATAATCGGCGCTTGTGTAAAATGAGCAACACTTCCTCCGGTAACATAAATACTATAGTCATTACCAAAAGTAAATGCATTTGCATATCCGCCTGAACAATGTGCCAACCATCCGCTTGTACCATCTGCATTTACTTTGCAAACTGCCATTTCAAATAAAGTACCTGCAGCGAAATATGCATTGTTTGCAGGATCTAATTTCATCATCGCATGTAACAGTAAATTGTAATCAGGGCCATCGGCGTCTGAATTCTCCCATAAAATAGTACCAGCCATATCATATTTAATAAATGCAAGTCCGAATGATCCGGTATTTGGAAACCCGGCAATTACCGGATAATTATCAGTGCCTACTTCAACTTTTGTCGCAGCAATTGAATTGAGGTCATCAAAAATAAATGCGCCCGTTGGAGAGAGCTTTGTTAAAATACTTCCTCCGCTTCCGCCTGCATAATCATTATTGATCAAATATGTATTTCCAAAATTATCGCCTGCAGCATCTCCGATTGTTAAACTGAAAACGGCGGGATAATTCCATATTTCATTTCCATCCAGATCTATTTTTGCATAGCCGTTTACACTTCCGATTGTTCCTCTTCCGGAAATTAATATTTTATTATCAGGTGTAAATTTGAAATTCTGCGCAGCACCTATTCCTGCACCGTCATAGTACGACCAGACAGCAACACCGGCTGATGTAAATTTTTTCACTTTTGTTACATAACCTGCAGGCCCTGTACCCATTCCCAAAACATAAATTGAATTATCTGCACCAATCAGACATTTTCTTGTAGATGATCCGTCGAACGAAGATTCAAATACATTCCGCCATAATAAATTACCATCCGGATCGAATTTCATAATTACACTCGCGGCATTTACAGGTGATGCAAAACCGGACCGGATCGTACCGGTAACAATTATGTTATTCTCATTATCCGTCTCAACCCAGGTTGCAACTTCGTGCCGGGTATTATCTGTATTGTTGTAAGAAGTGATCCACTGAAAATTTCCATCCGCATCCCATTTATTGATATAAATATCGCCGGCTGGATTATAATCCCAGGTTATCGTATAAACATTATCAAATGCATCAGTTGCAATTGAAACACCACTAGTAAAATCAAGCCAGTCCAATGTGACTTGTGAAAAAAGGGAAAGTGGTAAAACGAAAACAATAAATATTACACGTTTCATAAAATATATTTTTTTGTTATTTGGCAATAATAATTTGTTGATTTATTATTTCTTCTGTGGTTTGTATATGGATCATATATGTACCTGACGGAATTTCATTTACCGGTATTCTAACGGTGCCCGACTGATCAATTTGGCTTGATTTTATGATCCTCCCAGCAAGGTCTGTTATAATCACATCGGAGATCAGGACATCTCCGGTATTGATTGTAATCTGAGCAATTGCAGGATTCGGATAAATCAGAATTGAATTATTTTCATTCATTGCAAAATCCGCATCTCTGCAAACAAGTGTTGTGAAGAATTGATCAGGTGAAAATTCGGAAACAAGATCAACACCGGCGGTATCACAAATTGTTCTGATCTTCCATACATAATTTGTATTGCAAACAAGGTTTTTGAGATTCAGTTTATTGTTGATGCCCGGAACAAATTTTTTCTTCCAGGATGCAGCTGCTGTTTTTTTATACCATACTTCGTATTGCACCGCACCCGGTACCAGTGTCCAGTTAAGCCGAGCTTTAATTGTGGTAATATTATTTGTAAACAAACCAACGGGTGGTTCACAGAGTATTGGAGGTTCCTGTGTATAATGAATTGTAACTGCATAACCCTGTCCGGTTGCATAAATTGAATTATCTGATGCAAGGCATAATGCTTCTCCAACACTTGAAAATTCTGTATGTAAAGCAACCCATTCTTCTGTACCATCGGATTGATATTTAACCGTTATCATTTGTGTCAGGCTTGTCCAGAAATATCCCGGCCATGGCCCGCCTTGGCCTGTGATATAAATATTATCCGCAGCATCTTTTACCATCATCCGCGGCCATTCATCATTATTTGCATGTTCATTATAACGCTGATCCCATGATTTATTTCCTGCTGCATTAATTCTGAAAGTAATCCAGTCTACATAAGGCATTCCGGTTAATTGTGAGCCGTAACCAGTGATAAAAGCACCGCCGATATTATCACAAATAATTTGTCTGCCTATTTCTGCTGATCCGAAATCATAATCATGCGACCATAATTCCGTACCGGTGGACGAAAATTTTTTAACAGCGGGATTCATATTTATTGGTGGTGTACCGAATGAATAGGTATACAATGCGAATATATTATTCGTAGGATCGACAGAAACATCACTAAATCCATAACTGTCAAAACTCTTTGACCATAAAACAACACCGGCAGCTGTAATCTTTGCTATATTGGATTTAAACGCTGTTGATGATGCACCTGCGATAATAATATTACCTTCACTGTCGAATTTAAGTGCATGCAACGGTCCATACATTGCCGAACCTGTTTCATTTGTCGTAACTGTCCATATTTCATTTCCATCTGGATCATATTTTTTCACCATCATATTACCTACCTCATTATGGTCGATCATCCATGCGTTCAGTTCTCCTCCAACATAAATATTTCCATCAACATCGGTAAGTACTTTTCTGCCGCGATATGCTGAACCGGTATTGAAAGTTTTTCTCCACAGCAGTGCACCATCTTCACCATTAAATTTCATGGTAACCATTTGAACAGGATACCAATCACTTCCAAATCCTGTATTTGTATAACCGGTGATAATTGCATCACCATTTATATCAATTGCAATATCACTTGCAACTTCCCATTGTGAAGGTGTTGTATTATCGTAACCCGTCGACCAAAGAATATTTCCATTTACATCGCGTTTGGCGAGATACATATCACCCATGAAAATATGACTCAACGTAAAAACATTATCCGTAAAATCAACCGCAGTTCGAATACCGTTTTTACCATAATACGGGTCGGTAGAAACCCAGTCTTCTGTAACCTGCGTGTAAATACTATTTACACGCAGCACTACCAGCAATGTAATTATATACTGTTTCATAAGATTATATTTAATGTATATACAAATTTAGATGCGGCCTAAATCGACGGACGTGAGTAGCATCACAATTAAAATTGATATAAATCACCAGCCGGATACTTGGAATAAAATCCCTTCAGAAATTATTCTGCAGGGTTAATATGATTTATACTGTTCATCGAATATTACATACTATCACGCTGATCAACCTGATGAAGTATTAAAACAAGCAGAATTGTTTTGCGCATCGTTATTGTCGTATATTTGATTAAACATTAAACTATGAAAATACTAATTACCTCATTCCTCTCCATTTTAAGTATTGCAGCGTTTGCTCAGCCAACTATTTCATCCTCAGTAATGGGTGTTATTGGAGATGATATGTCAACTACAGTTGTAAATACTACCGGGTTTGATCCTGGCCCTGCAGGCGCAAGCGTTACCTGGGATTTTTCTGCAATTGAAACTTCAGGAATTGCTTCTGTTTATACTTTGGTAGACCCATCTGCAACAGGTGTTGCCGGCGATTTTCCCGGTGCAAACGTTGCAAATGATGACGGAAGCGGTAAATATGCATTTTTAAAGGCTACTACTTCTGAATACACGGTAATTGGTGTCTATTCTCCCGCTTCCACCATTTATTATTCTGACCCCGAAGAGCTTTTTATTTTTCCAATCAATTATGGAGATTCTAATTCCGATGATCTGTATTCGGAATTTACATCAGGTGTGGATATGGTGCGCTCAGGATCCAACGTAGTAAATGCCGATGGATATGGAACATTGATATTACCCTCCGGAACCTATTCAGATGTTTTACGTGTAAAAATTGAACAGGATTATGCAGATGAAGCAGTTGGAATACCGTATTCATTTGAATATGATTTTGACCTTTATTATTGGTTTAAGGCAGGAGTGAAAGGTCCGATATTTCAATATTATTACCAGGATATTACAACAGCGGGATTTCCATCCATTGTTGAAAACTATTTAATTAATAGTGATGTGGATGTTACTTCAATTGAAAATAATCCGGAATCTGTTTTATTAAGTATTTATCCGAATCCGGCTCATGATGTACTGAATATTTCAATGGGTACGGAAGTGCAGCTGATCTCATGCGAGATATTTGATGTTGCTGGTAAGAAAGTCAGCGAGTCAACAAATTTAAGTGCTGGAAGTTCTGCCAGTATCGATGTTTCCAAACTGAAAGCGGGAATTTATATCGTGCGTCTCGTTACTTCTGAAGGTAATTATTCAAGAACCATCAACATTCAATAAAAAATACAGACAAAAAAAACCCCATCTGCATTTGCAGATGGGATTTTTTTATTGGTGTAATTAATTTTAATTAAAGCGTACCTCTTAATTCCTGCTCTCGTTCAATTGCTTCAAACAACGCTTTGAAATTTCCTTTGCCGAAACTTTTCGCACCATGCCTTTCAATAATTTCAAAAAATACGGTAGGCCGGTCTTCAACAGGTTTTGTAAATATTTGTAATAAATATCCTTCTTCATCACGGTCGATCAGTATATTCATATTTTTCAAATCCTGAATATCTTCATCAATTTTACCGACACGTTCCATTACATCTTCATAATAAGTACCCGGCACATATAAAAATTCAACGCCGCGTTTTCTTAATTCACCTACAGTTTCAAGAATATTATCCGTTGCAACTGCAATATGCTGCACACCGGCACCTTTATAAAATTCAAGATATTCATCGATCTGCGATTTCTTTTTCCCTTCCGCCGGTTCGTTGATCGGGAATTTCACAAAACCATTTCCGTTTGAAACCACTTTACTCATCAATGCGGTGTATTCAGTTGAAATGTCATTATCATCAAACGTGATCAATAATTTAAATCCCATCACATCTTCATAAAATTTCACCCATTCATTCATTTTGCCGAGTTCCACATTGCCAACGCAATGATCAACGTATTTCAAACCGATCGGTTTGATTTCCATATTGGAGGATTTCGCAATAAATCCCGGTAAAAATGCACCCTTATAATTTTTGCGTTCAACGAATTTATGAATGGTATCTCCGTATGTATAAATTGCAGAAATAATTACCTCGCCGAATGCATCTGTCATTTTTGTTGGTTGCATCGCAGGTTTTGCCCCGCGCTTAGTAGTTTCTTCAAAACTTTTTGTTGCATCATCCACCATCAGTGCAAGAACTTTCACACCATCTCCATGTTTTTTCACGTGCTGAGAGATCTCAGATTCCGGATCGAATGATGTTGTAAGAACGATCCGGATTTTATCCTGTTGTAACACATAAGATGCACGGTCACGCAAGCCTGTTTCCAATCCTGCATAAGCAACTAATTGATAACCCCATGCGCTTTGATAATAATAAGCGGATTGTTTTGCATTGCCGACATAAAATTCAATATGATCGGTGCCGTTCAACGGTAAAAAATCTTCCTGTGTTATCTGGTCTTTTTTGATTTCTAAAGTTTCCATAAATTTTTTATTTGTATTAGGTATCAAGTATCAGGTATCTTGTATTTGCGGCTTTCAAAATTTGAATTAAAAATTGTAAATCATAAATCGTAAAACTATTCTCGCGTCAGCACATTTGCACATTGGTACATTAGTTTTTAGCTCAACCAACTCAAATAATAATCTTTATCTTCAATCGACAACGCTTCTTCAGTTAATTGCAAAGGTTTAAACGGATCGATCATTACGGCTAATTCATGTGTTTCTTTTTTGCCGATGCTGCCTTCATATGTTCCGGGATGCGGGCCATGCGGAATACCACCCGGATGCAAAGTGATCATACCACGCTCAACTGATTTGCGGCTCATAAAATCGCCATCCACATAATATAAAATTTCATCGCTGTCGATATTGCTGTGATTATATGGCGCTGGAATTGCAAGCGGATGATAATCAAATAACCGCGGTACAAAACTGCAGACGACAAAATTTCTTGCTTCGAAAGTTTGATGCACAGGTGGCGGTTGATGTACTCTGCCTGTTATCGGTTCGAAATTATGAATGGAGAATGCCCAGGGGTAAACAAATCCATCCCAACCGATTAAATCAAATGGATGATTTGCATAATGATACGGATATATAATTCCCTGTTTTTTTATTTTGAAAAAGAAATCACCTTTTTCTTCGTATGTTTTTAAATTCTGCGGTGTTTTAATATCGCGTTCACAAAAAGGTGCGTGTTCCATTAACTGCCCGACTCGGTTTAAATATCTTTTCGGGAATTCGATGGGAGAAAATGATTCAACAATAAATAAACGATTGTTCTCATCATTAAAACGGATCTGATAAATTGTACCTCTCGGCACGATCACATAATCTCCATATTCAAAATTAATTTCTCCGTAAGCAGTTAATAATTGTCCGCTGCCTTCATGCACAAAAATCATTTCATCCGCATCCACATTTTTATAAAAATAATCCGTCATGCTTTTACGTGGTGCTGCGAGTGAAATATGCAGATCTGAATTTACGAGCACGGCCTTGCGGCTTTCAAGATAATCATCAACGGGCTGAATTTGAAAACCTTTTAAACTCCTGTGCTTTAATTGTTTTGAAAGCACCACTTTCGGTTCCACGCTGTAAGCCTCACCCACCTGTTTGATTTTGGTTGGCGGATATAAATGATAGAGCAATGAATAGGTATTGCTGAAACCTTCGGTTGAAAACAATTCCTCATGATAGAGCGTGCCGTCCGGCTTGCGGAATTGCGTGTGGCGTTTCTGTGGTATTTCCCCAAGTTTACAGTAAAATGACATTTTAAGCTGTTTAGTTTTCTGATAACAAAGTTACAAAATGCAAAGTTTACCAAAATAGTGAATTTTATCCCGGCATGAAGGAATTCTATCCGGAATCTGGCGATATAGTTTATAAATTTGAATGCCAGGTAAATAACAAATGAATTATAATTTGAATTCCATAGGAAGTATTTTAATAATGATCGGAGCAATTGGGTATTTACATTATAGAAGAAGACGAATTTTAATCAAAAATAAAACTCCTTTTAACCCGGATGAAAATATTTTTGAAGCTATGGATTCAAAACCCAAACCTGAATCTACCCCGCGTCTTTTTAAAAAATGGCAACTTGTTTTTGGAGCAGAAACAAAAAATAGCGAAATAAAGGAAACCCGCTATATAGAAGAAAGCCCCCGCACAATCGGATTGATAGAGTTGAAAATGAAAGTATTTATTTTAACGGCATTGATGGGATTTATTTTACTGGCAATTGAGGCAATCTCATCGTATTAAATCCCTCTCCTTTTAATTTCTTTATGAAGTAAATTTAATTCCCTGCTCATTTGTCCGCCAACGCTTTTATTTTCCTGCGCACGGCGAATTAAATAGGGGATCACATCTTTTACAGGGCCGTAAGGAAGATATTTTGTTGCATTAAATCCTGCTTTTGCAAGATTGTAAGTGATCTGATCACTCATGCCGTATAATTGTGAGAAATGAATATGCGGATGATTAGCCGGGATATTTCTTTTCTGCATTTCTTCCGCAAGCAGTAAACTGCTTTTTTCATTATGCGTTGCAACACATAATGCAATTTTATCGATATGATCGAGGCTGAATAATAATACCGCATCATAATCGCGGTCGGTTGCTTCTTTATTTGGTTGAATCGGATCCGGATAATTTTTTTCTGCAGCTCTTTTGCGTTCTTTTTCCATATAGGCACCACGCACCGGTTTTAATCCGAGAATATAATTATGCGCAATTGCATCCTCCAGCGATTTTTTGCTGAATGCAAGACGGTCGTGGCGATACATTTGCGGCGTGATGTAAACCACTGCTTTCGATTTATTGAATTCACGCATCAAAACAAATGTGAGTTCATCAATTCCATCCTGTATCCAACTCTCTTCCGCATCAACAAATAATCCGATGCCGGCATCCGAAGCAGCCTGCGCAATTTCGTGCATGCGGCCATACAATTTTTCTTTTTCTTTTATTTCGGTTGCCGTAAGCTCAACTTTATCATTTAATTTTTCCAGTAAAGCAAATCTTGTTATGCCGGTCACTTTGCAACTGATAAACGGAATATCGGTTCTTCCCGAAGATTTATTTTTTTCTCCTGCAAAACGCAATATTTTAATTAATTCATTTTTTGTTTTTTCAAAATCCGTTTCCGTTTCTTTTCCTTCCACACCATAATCGATAATGGCACCGATATGAAATTGCCCGAGTTTATTTAAAACCGGAATTGTTTCTTCCAGTGTTTCGCCGCCGCAAAATTGTTCGTATACCGTTTTTTTGATCATCCATTTTACCGGCAAATGTAAATTGATGGAAAATTGTGCCAGTGAAGTCAGGATATTTGTAAGTGTTGGTTTATTCATCACCTTAAATAACCAGTATTCCCATTTCAATTCTCTATTGGTTTTCCCGGAAAAGGCGATCTCGGTATCATTAAAATGAATCGGTGCAGGCTCCAAAATGCAAAAGATTTTTGCAAATATAGCTTTGTAATTATCAAAAATTAAATGACTTGTGCGCTTATATTTGCTTTAAATTTCTTGCATGCGATTTCTGCTGATACTTCCTTTCTTCATCTGCAATCCCGTTTTTTCAGCATCTTTTACCAGTTATGTAACAGGTGATACTGCTGATGTTGAAACCGCTTGTTTACCAGGCACTGTATTAATGGGTGGTGCAACTGAAAATGACAATGCCATGCGATGGTTTTTACAACGAGCTTCCGGTGGCGATGTTGTTGTATTGCGGGCATCAGGTGATGATGGATATAACGATTATTTTTTTTCTGAACTGGGTGTCGAAATTAATTCAGTCGAAACCATCGTTTTCAATAATGCCTCAGCTTCTGCGGATCCATACGTAATTGCACAGATCAGAAATGCAGAAGCAATTTGGATTGCAGGTGGTGATCAATGGGATTATGTATCCTACTGGAAGGACACGGAAATTGAAAATGCAATCAATTACCTCATCAATGAAAAAATGGTTACCGTTGGCGGCACGAGTGCAGGTTGTGCTATTCAGGGTGATGCATATTTTTCTGCCGAAAATGGAACAGTAACAAGTGCAGAAGCATTGGCTGATCCTTATGATGCAAAAATGACCATAGGTTACGATGATTTTATTCAAAACCCTGTTTTGCAACATGTGATCACAGATACACATTTTGATAATCCCGACAGAAAAGGACGGTTAATTACATTTTTAGCAAGGCTTGCCAATGATGAAAGTATCCGTACCATGGGCATCGCCTGCGATGAATATACTGCTGTTTGCATCGACGAAAATAACATCGCACATTTATACGGTGAGTATCCCGGCTACGATGATTTTATTTATTTCGCACAAATTAATTGTTCGGGTTCCGAAATACCGGATGTATGTGAACCAGGTCAACCATTGGATTGGATTCAAAATGATGCGGTGAAAGTTGCAGTATTCGGAGCCACAAATGATGGCGCTGCAACATTTGATCTCAATGACTGGAAAACTGCCACAATGATTTCAACGTGGGAGAACTGGTGGGTGGAAAGCGGAGAATTTTTTTCTGTTTCGGAAGCTTTGCCTGCAGATTGTGTTTTGGATATGTCTGTTGAAAATAATTCGAATACGGCTATTTCTGTTTTCCCAAATCCTGCAACTGATAAAATTCAAATCAGCGGGATTGAAAACTCGGGAACAATTTATTTTGAAATTACAGACTTTCATGGCAGGCAATTCATAAAAAAGGAAGTATTACAAAATACGACAATCGATATTTCTTCTTTACCGCCTTCTGTATATATACTGACACTATTAAACGGGAAGTCCCTGACGCAAAAAAAAGTAGTGAAGATCTGACTGCATCAAATTTGAATATTTAATAAATCAAAGTAATATAACCCTCTTTCCGTTTGGATTCGTCAGTAATATCTGTAGTATAATCCAATTGATATAAATAAACACCCATCGGCTGCATGACGCCATTCCTGCTGCCGTCCCAGCCATCGGAACTTGTAGATGAAAAGACAATCTGGCCCCACCGGTTATAAATTGCAAACCTGGTTACGGTAATATGATTCTGCACAATTTTAAACTTGTCGTTAACACCATCTCCATTTGGTGAAAATGCATTCGGAATAAAAAAGATTTCTTCACAATCGGGGTTTTCATGTATGGTTATTCGCACCGTATCCGAAATACAGCCATTTTGAAGAATTGCTTCATATTCACCTACTGCAAAGAATGTACGATTGATATCAATATTCCCGTCATTCCACGTGCAGCTGAGCATTGCATTGGCAGGTTGCTTTATAAATCCGGAAATATCAATGGTTATTTCTTCGCCTTTGCAAAGCATTGTATCAAAATATGCAGTGGATGCCACCGGTTCTGAAATTGAAATATCATCAATATAAATGTAAGCGTGCTGTATCGAAGCTAAATCTGTCGTGCAGCCACCAAATGCATTTGTAAAATTATTTCCGATCAGTACAAATTTTTCATTACCAGTTGCAATAAAACAAAATTCAATTAACTGCCAGTTCACTGAATCTTTGATCTCTGCATTTCCTGTAGTACACAATGATTGAATAAATTCTGATGAAGGCGGAATATTAGCAGTGGTAGTAAAATCAGTTATCATTTGCTCTGAGAAATAAACACAAATTTTCGTCGGCGCACAAAATGAATGATCACCCAGGTTTAAGTAAAAATTAAATACATATGCTTTGCCGGCAACGAGTGGTTCCAGTAATTCAGCTTCAATAAATTCACGATATGCAACACCTTTATTTTGGGCGATATGAATTCCTGCATATCCATTTCCTGAATGTGCCGTTTGCATGCCCATAAAATTTTGCGGCACTGAAACCAGGCCCGATGGATCACATGCATTGAAATAATCTGCAGTACCGTTTGTTGCATCAAACCAATCGGCCTGTGCAGCAATTTGCGACATGTCGGCCGGGCATGTGACATAGGATTCAAAATCAGCATTTGGAATGGGATTCTGGCCATTGAGCCCCGTGCATATCCAAGTACACAAAAAAAGTGCGCTTGCAATTTTAAACAGGTTTATTTCTGACGGAATGTACATGGTGCTCCATAGCCTGACAGAAAATTAAACAGGATTTACAAGAGGGTGAAAAATTCCGTGTAATAATTGAGTCAAATAATTGCACGATTGGCAAATCTCCGGTTATAGATTTTGCATCAGGAAACTGAATAAAACAATAAATCCGGTAAAACGGATAATTACGGTTGTTAAATAACCGCGGATAAATCCCGGATCAAAATTATTTTTCTTGAGCACTGAGTACGTGTAATAATTTACAACGGCCAGATAAATAATAAATGTGATCAGATAACAAATTGTAAGAGTCCGGCTGTCGACCAATTCTTTTTGGAGCAGAATAAAATATATCGCGATGATCACGATCATGATCAGCAGGCTGTAATTTCTGAACCCTGCAAATTTATCAATGAGCTCCGCCTTTTTTTCCGTATCCAGTTTTTTAAGTGCCTTATTATAGAGGACGGAAGATGCAAATATGGATGCGAGCCAGAAGAAAACCACGAAAAATACAGTTTCCATTTGGGTATATTTTTTTGTGTAAGATTAAGCAAAAATTTCTTTCTGAGCGGAAGATCGTTAAACCACAATAGGATCAAAAGGAAACAAAAGATCTATGTGAGAATCTGCTGAATCTAAGAGCTGTTTTTAAACCACAAAGGAACAAATGGAAACAAAAGAACTCTGCGAGAATCTGCCGATTTTAAGTGCTGTATTTAAACCACAAAGGGAACAAAAGGAAACAAAAGATCTCTGCGAGAATCTGCGGAATCTGCGTGCTGTATTTAAACCACAAAAGAAACAAAAGAAAACAAAAGATCTTTGCGAGAATCTGCAGGATCTCTGAGGTATTTAATTTCAACAGATTTTTTACGACCGGCACCGAAATTCCAGGTGCAGCGTTTGCAATTCTTCTTATCTTTACCCCATGCAGAGTTTTGTTGTTTCGGCAAGAAAATACAGGCCGGTTTCCTGGGACGATGTGGTGGGGCAGGATCAGGTTGTTACAACCCTTAAAAATGCGATCAAAAACAATCACCTGGCACAATCCTTTTTATTTTGCGGTCCGCGGGGTGTAGGGAAAACCACCTGTGCACGAATACTTGCCAAAACCATTAATTGCGAAAATCTCCAGCCAAACGGTGAAGCCTGCAACGCATGCGAAAGTTGTAATGCGTTCCGCGAAAATGCTTCGTTCAATATTCATGAAATTGATGCGGCCTCCAATAATTCGGTGGAGGATATCCGAAGCCTTACCGATCAGGTGCGCTATGCTCCCCAATCCGGAAAATATAAGATCTATATCATCGATGAAGTGCATATGCTTTCGCAACAGGCTTTCAATGCATTTCTGAAAACATTGGAAGAGCCGCCGCATTATGTAAAATTCATTCTCGCAACAACTGAAAAACATAAGATCATTCCAACAATTTTATCACGCTGCCAGATCTTCGATTTCAACCGGATCAAAATAAAAGATATTGTGCTCCAGTTGAAAAAGATCTGCAAAAATGAAGGTGTGGAATGTGAAGAGGAAGCATTGCATCTCATCTCACAAAAAGCAGATGGTGCGATGCGGGATGCATTGAGTATTTATGACCGGATCACAAGTTTTTCGGGAAAAAAAATTACAGCAAAGGATGTTATTGAAAATTTAAATATTCTCGATTATGAATATTATTTCAAAATAACCGATGCATTTCTTACCGAAGATGTTGCAACCTGTTTTATGCTGTTTGATGATATTGTGAACAAAGGATTTGACGGCGATACATTTATCAACGGGCTTGCTGAACATTTCAGAAATTTATTGGTTTGTAAAAACGAAAATACACTTGGTTTAATTGATACAAGTGATGCAGTTCTCGAGCGATATAAAAATCAATCTGAAATTGTTCCTGCATCTTTTTTATTATCAGCCCTGAATATTTTAAATAATACAGATGTAACCTACCGTTCGAGTAAAAATAAACGGCTGCATGTAGAACTGGCTTTGATGAAACTGGTATATATGTACCGGGCCGTTTCCACAACACAATTCGCGGAAAAAAAAACTCCTGACCTGAAAGCTCCGGCGGTAGAGAAAACAATTCAACCTGTTCAGGAAACAAAACAAGAAACGGTTGAATTGCCGCGGCAGGAAACAATTGCAAAAAAAGCAGAGCCTCGTCAAATCATTACAGAAGGCGAAACAGTGGTGATACCAAAAAAATCGGAATTGCGCTCTTCCGTTAAAAAGGAATTGAATAAAGACGAAGAAGTGAGTATGCAGTTGCCGGTAATGGAAGATATGCAGCCTATTTCGCCGGAATTATTTTTTATCGTCTGGAAAAAATATGCTGATCTCATCCGGCAAGATCACCAGCGCATTGCCATCACAATGGATCATGCGGAAGTAAGTATTCTCGAAAATAATCTCATTGAAATAAAACTCGATTCATCCATTGAATTAAACCTGATAAAGGATATGGTTACTGAAATCCGGTCTTTTATTGCGGAGGCAGTGGAAAATAATCAGTTTGAATTATCGTTCAAAGTGGATACGGAAAAAAATGAACGCACGAAGCGGCCTTATACTACACAGGAAAAATATAAAAAAATGGAAGAGAAAAATCCATTGATAAGAGAATTAAAAAACACCCTTGGCCTCGAACTGGATTATTAATTTATTAAATCAATCAAAAATGAAACAAAAATTGGCAAGATCAATTCAGCTTTTTATTTCTATTTTTTTATTTGCTGCAAGCATTGCAACTGCGCAGGTGAATACCGGAACAGGTTCTTCCACCTCCGGTTCAAAACAGCCACCGCAGGGGCCGCCGCCGGGCAACGAACGGGTTTCTTCGAATTTTGCCGACCCGATCACATTATTTAAATCGGGAAATAATACCCAGGCTGCCACCGCTGCAACAAAATTTAATTACACTGCTTATCCGGGTGACCCGACAAATACGAGAGTTTATAAATTGAAAAACGGACTTACCGTTTATTTGTCGCAAAATAAAACCGAACCGCGTATTCAAACATATATTGCCGTTCGGGCCGGTTCGAAAAATGATCCGAGGGAAACAACAGGGCTTGCACATTATCTCGAACATATGATGTTCAAGGGAACAAATAAAATAGGCACAACAAACTGGAGCCGCGAAAAAATGGCGCTCGATCAGATATCTGCACTCTACGAAAAACAAAGAAGGGAAACTGATCCGGAAAAGAAAAAAGCAATTTATGCCGAAATAGATCTTGTGAGTCAGGAAGCAGCAAAATTTGCAGTGCCGAATGAGTATGATAAAATGATCACTACACTCGGTGCAAAAGGGACCAATGCATATACAAGTAAAGAACAAACCGTGTATGTAAATGATATACCGAGCAATGAACTTGAAAAATGGCTGGTGATTGAAAGCGAGCGCTTCCGTGAATGTGTTTTGCGTTTATTCCAGACAGAATTGGAAGCAGTGTATGAAGAATATAATATGGGACAGGACAGAGACGGTACAAAAATGTCGGAAGTATATTATAAAGCGCTGTTTCCGACACATCCATACGGCACGCAAACAACAATTGGTGAAGGAGAACATTTGAAAAATCCTTCGATGGTAAATATCCTCCAGTATTTCAATGCATTTTATGTTCCGAATAATATGGCAATTTGTTTAAGCGGTGATCTCGACTATGAAAAAACAATTGCATTGATCGATAAATATTTCAGCGGTTATGTAATGCGCCCTGTACCGGAACAAAAATTTCCCGTGCAAGCACCGATTACGGAAATTCAAAAAAGAGAAGTATGGGGCCAGGAATCAGAAACCATGATACTTGGTTATCGCCTTCCTGCATCAGGATCGAAGGATATGCTGATTGCTGAACTCGTTGCTGGAATTTTATATAATGGCCAGGCAGGATTAATTGATATTGATCTCAATCAGAAACAAAAAGTACTGGCTGCAGGTGCTTATGTGAATGATATGAAAGAATACGGCGTATTTACTCTGGCAGCCGATCCGCGTGATGACCAAACACTGGAAGAATGTGAAACACTATTGATAAACGAAATGAATAAACTCAAAAGCGGTGCATTTGATGAATGGCTGATGAAAGCGGTTGTAACGGATTACAGGTTGCAACGCACAAAATCGTTTGAAACAAATCAGGGAAGAGCAAATGCATTTGTCAATTCATTTATTAAAAATGTGGACTGGAAATATTATGTGGATGAATATGATAATATGGATAAGATCACGAAGGAAGAAGTTGTCGCATTTGCAAATAAATATTTTGGTGAGACTAATTATGTTGTTGTATATAAAAGAAAAGGTGAAGACAAGAATGTAAAAAAAGTGGACAAGCCTGCAATCACTCCGGTGGAAGCAAACCGGGATGCACAATCGGATTTCGTCAAACAATTTATGGAACTTCCTTCCGCACGGGTGGCCCCTGAATTTGTAAATTTCTCTGAAAAAATAAAAACAGGCAGCGTCGGCAATGGAATCGAGCTCTCCTATATCAAAAATGAAGAGGATAATATTTTCGAGCTCTATTATATTTTCGATATGGGCAGTTATAACGACCGGATGTTGCCGATCGCAATAAATTATCTGCCTTATCTCGGTACCGATAAATATTCTGCTGCACAATTGCAGGAAGAATTTTTTAAATACGGATTATCCTTCAACGTATTTAATTCCGGCGACAGAACTTACGTGCAATTATCCGGCCTCGAAGCGAATCTTGAAAAAGGACTTGAATTGTTTGAGCATATTCTCTCGCATGTGCAGGTGGATGTGAAAGCATATAAGGAATATGTGGATGGAATTTTAAAGGAAAGAGATGATAATAAAACGAGTAAATCGTACATCATGAATGTTGCCATGACGTCTTATGCAAGATATGGTGCTGATAATCCGCTCACGGATATTGTTGCCGCTGGCGAATTAAAAAATATGAATCCGCAGATTTTAGTAGATAAAATAAAATCACTCGGCAATTTTAAACACCGTATGTTTTATTACGGACAGCGCCCGATCGATCAGGTAGCGCATGTTATTTCAACCTATCATAAAGTGCCGGAACAATTGCAGGATTATCCGGCTGCAAAAAAATATAACGAGCAGGATACAAAAACGAACCAGGTGATATTTATTAATTATGATATGGTGCAGGCTCAAATATTATTTATGTCGAAGGGGCAGAGTTTTTCACCCACCGTATTGGCTGATGCACGGGTTTTTAATGAGTATTTCGGTAGCGGATTATCATCCATTGTATTCCAGGAAATAAGGGAAACCAAAGCTTTGGCTTATTCGGCATATGTATCCTACGGTACGCCACAAAACAAAGATGAAGCGCATTATGTGCGTGCATTTGTGGGAACACAGGCCGATAAAATGAAAGATGCGATCGAGGCAATGAAAACAGTGATGAACGATATGCCGCATGCAGAGCAGCAATTTAATGCTTCGGTTGAATCGGTTGAAAAACAAATTGAATCGGAAAGAATTATCCGTTCAAATATTTTCTGGAATTATGAAAATATAAAACGCAAAGGAATGAATCATGATTATCGACGCGATATTTACAACAACGTGAAAAGTTTAACCATGGATGATCTGCAGAAATTCTTCGATGCGAATATAGCAGGCAGAAATTATACGATCATTGTGATGGGAGATAAAACAAAATTGGATATGGACTATCTCAAATCACTCGGCACATTTAAAGAACTCACGCTTGAACAGGCGTTCGGGTATTGAGAAATAATAATTTGTTATCTAAAAGCGATCCGGTATTTTTAGCGGATCGCTTTTTTATTTGCACATTTTATTTCAATCATATTTTATCCCCTGTATCCAGTTCTCCATCATTTCATCATCTAAAATTTTCCCGACAACCCGGTAGGAAGAATTACTCAGTGGATTGTAACTGTCTAAATCCTGCGACATGACACCAATATCCGGATTATAATAATTTGAATGTACAAATTGAATTGTATTCCCTGATTTATAAATAAAGCCGACGTGTAAATCAAGTCCGACAATATACAATCCGTCGCCTTTCTGATTAATATAATTGATTACTTCTTCCACAGACCTGTTCCTGAATCGTTTCACATCATCCGTCATATTTAAAATAATATTTTCAGAAGCCTGTTGCGCCCATTTCACTCTTGGGATCTGAAAACCTGCGTCTCTCAAAACAGTTGTTACAAAATAACCGCATGCAATTTTTCCCTTACCGGGAATTGTGGTGGTACCATCAAAATCCCAGGGTGTGCCATACCAGGCATCGTAAATTTCTCCGGTTATTTTTTCAAAAACATATTTTCGTGCATCCTGCACTAACACTTTTTTCCCCGCACTGTCGGCTGCTTCGAATTTAAGCTGATAGGATTTCTGTTTCTGCAGGATCTCAGCTTTTAATTCTTCATAGGGCCGCAGCTGTATTTGGGCAGAACCGCATCCTGAAACAACGAGGAGCAGTAAAAGGAGAGGAGGGTATTTCATCAATTGGGTTTTCAATCAATAAACGGATGGCTCTTACGTTTCGTATTTTTCGTATCGCACCGGAAAGAGTTTTCAATCATTTCTTCCTATTTTCGCACTAAATAAATTTGATCTATGGCTGAAGTAATTCGCATGCCCCGTATGAGTGATACGATGACCGAAGGCACTTTTGTGGAGTGGCATAAAAAAGTGGGTGATGCCGTGAAATCAGGAGATATTCTCGCCGAAGTGGAAACCGATAAGGCTACAATGGAATTGGAAAATTATGTGAAAGGAACCTTGCTTTATATTGGTGTTGAGAAAGGCCAAAGCGCAAAGGTGGATCAGATCATTGCAATTGTGGGGAAAGAAGGTGAAGATTATAAATCGTTACTCACCGACGATAAACCGGCAGAAAAATCGGAAACGCCAAAGCCGGACGAAACAAAACAAATTGAAAAAGAGGTTGTAAAACAAGAAGAAGTAAAAACGGAAGAGAAACCGGTTGAAAATAAAACAGTTGTCAATCAGGAAGAACAAATTGCAGAAACCGACGGCAGATTGAAAGCATCTCCTCTCGCAAAAAAAATGGCGGAAGAAAAAGGAATTGATATTCAGGGTGTGACAGGTTCGGGTGACGGAGGCAGAATTATAAAAAGAGATGTGGAGAATTTTGTACCGGAGAAAAAAGAAGCAATAAAAGAAACCGAACAAAAACAACAGGTGGTAATTCAAATTCCGCAATATGTGGGAGAAGAAAGTTTTGAAGAAGTGCCTGTATCACAAATGCGAAAAACAATTGCAAAAAGATTATCGGAAAGCAAATTCACTTCACCGCATTTTTATCTTACCATTTCTGTAGAAATGGATCGTGCAATGGAAGTGCGCAAATCATTAAATGAAATTGCACAGGTTAAAATATCTTTCAACGATCTGATTGTAAAAGCCTGCGCAATGAGTTTGCGTTTGCATCCTGCAGTGAATTCAAGCTGGCTGGGTGAAAAAATCAGATTCAATAAACATATTCATATCGGTGTTGCCGTTGCAATTCCGGATGGCCTTGTTGTGCCGGTGATCCGTTTTGCAGATAATAAATCACTCACGGCCATTTCAGTTGAAACCGCCGACCTTGCAGAACGTGCGAGAAATAAAAAATTGCAACCTGCAGACTGGGAAGGAAATACATTTACAATTTCGAATCTGGGAATGATGGGAATTGAAGAATTTACTGCCATTATCAATCCACCCGATGCGTGTATTCTTGCAGTTGGTGGTATCAACCAGGTGCCGGTGGTAAAAAATGGAGAAATTAAAATCGGCAATATCATGAAGCTGACCATGAGCTGCGATCACCGTGTTGTGGATGGTGCAGTTGGAGCAAGATTTCTGCAAACCGTAAAACAATTTATTGAAGATCCGGCTCGCATGCTGCTTTAATGTACCGGCATACTGCTTTCGAATTTTATCGAACGAATCGGAAATCCTGCTGTTGTTTCTAAAAAAGCAAAGTGAAAAAAACGATCGTACTTGGCGCTTCCGAAAATCCTGCACGATACAGTAATATTGCCGTCCGCCGCCTGAAAAATGCAGGCAATGAAGTAATTGCAGTTGGAAAAAAAGAAGGCGATATCGCGGGTGTTAAAATTCAAACTACCCTACCGGAAGAAAAAGATATCGATACAGTTACTTTGTATTTAAACGAAGAAAATCAAAAACCATATTACGATGCGCTTTTAAATATGCATCCCAAACGGATCATTTTTAATCCCGGTGCCGAAAATGACGAATTGGAAGAACTCGCTGCAAAACATAATATTGAAACAATTGAAGCGTGCACATTAGTTTTGTTGTCGATCGGAGATTATTAGAGTCAAGTATAAAGTAGCAGGTACCAGGAAACACAATTAAACGACGTGAACACTCGAACACATGAATCCGCCGTACGGCGGAAACACAAAAGCACATGACACCAATTTCCCATACTGAAGAAAATTATCTCAAAGCAATTTTCAAACTGAGTGAAAACTCTGCGGAAAATGTGCTCACCAATTCAATCGCTGAAAAATTAAATACAACAGCTGCATCTGTTACAGATATGCTGAAAAAACTCGCACAGAAAAAACTGATCAATTACGAAAAATATTATGGAGTTAAGCTTACGAAGGAAGGAAATAAGATCGCCAAAAATTTGATACGCAAACACAGACTCTGGGAAACGTTTTTAGTGGAGAAACTGAAATTCAGCTGGGATGAGGTGCACGAACTTGCCGAAGAACTTGAGCATATCAACAGCGACAATTTAACCGACCGCATCGAAGAATTTCTCGGCAATCCGAAATTCGATCCGCATGGTGATCCCATTCCGGATAAACATGGAAATATCTCCTATCACGAAGATGTGACGCTGGATAAAATGAAAAAAAATGATGCGGGAATTATTGTCGGCGTTATCGACCATTCAGCAGAATTTCTGAAGTATCTTGGAAAGATAAATCTTATCATCAATTCTAAAATCAAAGTAAAAGAGGATGAAGAATACGATGAAAGCAAACTCATCCAGCTGAATGATAAAAAGGAGATCATCATCTCCAAAAAAGTAGCCGGCAATCTGCTTGTGCGAAGAACCAAATAGATTTATGATATACACTTTGATCAGCAGGAAAATTTTCATTTGAAATTTAGATTAGTCTAAAAATATATTTACATTTGCCTCAAAAATTGGACGGGTAGCATGTTTTTTAATAAAGATCCCGAATCGCATTTCATCAGGAAAAGCTCTGGTAAATCGCTTGATGAAGTGCATTCGAGTGTGGATACAACGATGAAAACCGGAAAATGGCGCAAGTTTTTCGCCTTTCTGGGGCCTGCTTATCTTGTGAGCGTTGGGTATATGGACCCGGGCAATTGGGCAACAGACCTTGCAGCAGGTAGTGGTTTTGGTTATCAGTTGATCTGGGTGCTTTTGATGAGCAACCTGATTGCCATTTTATTACAAAGCCATTGCGCAAGATTGGGCATTGTGCGTGGCCGTGACCTTGCACAGGCGAGTAAAGAAGCATTTCCTCCGGCAATTAATATCCCGCTTTACATTTTTGCAGAAATTGCGATCGCCGCATGTGATCTTGCTGAAGTACTCGGACTTGCAATCGGATTGAATTTATTGTTCGGCATGCCATTGCTCTATGGTGTTTCCATTGCAGTACTCGATTGTTTATTGTTGCTGATGATTCTCAATTTCGGAATTCGCCGGATGGAAGCATTTATTATTTCAATGGTATTTATCATGGGTGCTTCTTTTTTTGTTGAAATATTTCTTGCCAAACCGGATGCAACTTTAATGTTGTCGGGATTAATTCCTTCCATTCCAAACAGCACAGCATTATATATTGCCATTGGAGTGATCGGCGCAACGGTAATGCCGCATAATTTATATCTGCACAGTGCCCTCGTGCAGACAAGAAAATTTGATCAGAGTGAAAAAGGAAAACGAAAAGCAATCAAATTTAATTTTATCGACAGTGTTGTTGCACTCAATCTTGCGTTTCTTGTAAATGCAAGTATTCTGATTCTCGCGGCCGCTGTATTCTTTTCCAATGGATTAACAAATATTGCAGATATACAGGATGCGCATCGTTTACTTGAGCCATTGCTGGGTGCTGAGATCGCACCGATTTTATTTGCCGTCGCATTAATTGCGTCGGGCCAGAGTTCAACAATCACAGGAACATTGGCGGGACAGATTATTATGGAAGGGTATTTAAACCTGCGCATCACGCCATGGTTGCGCAGGTTAATTACCCGCCTGCTCGCTGTGGTGCCTGCATTTTTAGTAATATGGATAAAAGGCGAAAGTGAAACCGGTGAACTGCTGGTATTATCGCAGGTGATACTGAGTATGCAATTGGGCTTTGCAATTATTCCACTCATACATTTTGTAAGCGATAAACAGCGCATGGGAACATTTGCAATCAAAACAATTACAAAAATATTATCATGGGTGTCTGCAGCAATTATTGTCGGCCTGAATATTAAATTGGTTTATGAAACAATTGCGGGGTTATTGCAACAGGAAAATAACTGGTGGGTTTATGTGTTTATTCTGCCAATTGCATTGTATGGTATATTTCTTTTACTTTATATTACTTTCAAACCATTTATATCTAAAAACGATTATACACCTGCCCTTCTGCATAAAGAAAAACTTGATATGGATTTTGTGATCAAAGATGCTTTTAAAACCATTGCAATCACACTTGATTTTTCCGCAACGGATAATTCTACGATCACACATGCAATTGCTGCCGGTGGAAAGGAAGCAAATTATATCCTGATTCATATTGTAGAAACAGCAGGCGCATTAACCTTTGGGAAAGAGGCGGGGGATTATGAAACACATGAAGATTATCAGTTTCTCAAGCGCTATGCAGATGAATTGATTTCAAAAGGATATCAGGTAACAATTGAGCTGGGATTTGGACGGCCTTCGAAAATTATTCCGCAAATTGTAAATAACAGTAAAGCCGACCTGCTTGTAATGGGTGCACACGGGCATAAAGGATTAAAAGATTTTGTTTTCGGACAAACCATAAATACTGTTCGGCATAAAATTCATATTCCGCTGCTGGCGGTGAAGTGAGGAGTGATGGTGGTGAATTGTGAGTTGTGAGTGGGACGATTGCTGGCATCCTGATTCCTTTCGCCGTGCGGCGGACTGATTCCTGACTCCCGATTCCTACCTTTGTATTGTGAAAAATCCATTTCTTCCCGGCGAAATAAAAATCTATTCGAAAATTGTGCAACCGCACGAAAAGGCAGAATTCGACAGCGGTGTTGTCCATGAAGTGTATTCCACATTTTACCTTGCCAAAGATGCAGAATGGAGTACACGCTTATTTGTTCTCGAAATGAAAGAAGAGGATGAAGAAGGAATCGGAACATTTATTCATGTTGATCATATTTCTCCGGCTTTAATCGGAAGCAAAATTGATTTTTATGCAAAGCTGGATGAAGTAAATGGAAATGCGGTGAATTGTTCGTTTGAAGCAAAATGCGGCGGGCGGTTAATTGCAAAAGGAAGAACAGGACAAAAGATTTTAAAAAAGGAAAAACTTGAAACGATCATGCAATCGCTCGGGTAAATGATAGTTGCATATCTTTATGCAAACCAGATGAAACAATCGGAAATAAATATCAGAAATAAGCGTGCAACTTTTGAATTCGAAATAATCGATACATATGTTGCGGGATTGATTTTGCATGGCAGTGAAATAAAAAGTATCCGTGAAGGGAAGGCAAATATGAATGATGCGTATTGTTTATTTCGTGAAGGTGAATTATGGATCAAAAATCTGAACATCAGCGAATATAAGCAGGCAACAATGTGGCAGCACGAGCCACTGCGCATCAGGAAATTATTGCTCAATAAAAAGGAAATTGAAAAATTGCTCGCCAAAGTGAAGGAGCGGGGTTATACAATTATTCCTTTGAAATTATTTGTGACCGACCGCGGATTTGCAAAAATAGAAATTGCACTTGCCCGTGGAAAAAAAGTGCATGATAAAAGAGAGAGCATTAAACAAAAGGACGAAAAAAGGGATCTCGAAAGATCCCTGCGCAAATACAAATAATATTTTTTATTAATTCAGTAAAGCGGTATTGATTTCAAAATCAAGTTGCATAAATACTGTTTTTGATCCGGCTCCACCACCTGTTGTTGTATAATTATCTGAATAATCTACCGTAAGACTCATATCGTTCCAGGCAAGCCTTGGAATATCGAATGAAGCAAAATCGGCAAAATAACCTGTGAGGTCGAGTACAACACTTGTTTTATTTTTATTATCATTTCCCCAATACCAATAACTTGATTTAGAACTTTGCTGAACCGGGTCACCACTTTCAAGATCATTAATAAATTCTTCCGAAAAAACTTCTCCGTTATCTTTTATCTGCATATCAAAAACGTATACATACGAAGCTGTTGCTCCGTTTGTGGTCACATAAAGGTTAGTTCCATCGTATTCGTAAACGATATTTGTCGTATTTCCATCAACAGTTTCCACTATTGTGCCGCTCAGGGAGGTTAATATCCACGGTTGTGTAATTCTGGCATCGCGGCTGTGTAAGGTTAACCAGGGATCATCCTCTCCTCTGGCACATCCTGAAAAAAATGCTGTGCTGCCCAGGAGCACGATCATCATCAAAAACGAATTCAATTTCTTCATAAAAAATTTTCTGATTTTAAACGGCGCAAAGGTAATACTTTACCCTCACAAAGATTGCAGAACGGTTAAAACCGTTGCAGGCATAAAAAATCCCGGCTGTGAAGACCAGGATTTTTATTATGGACTGAATTAAAATTACCAATATATCGTAAGGTCCACCCCTCCGTAAGAATTTACCTGCAGGCCGGTGACGGTGTTCTTGTATTCACCGCGGTCTGCAAAGGTGGTTGTCGTTGTAGTGCCTCCTGAAGTGGAGCTGTAGCTGTAATCGCTGGTCCATTCACCACCCATGTTCACCATTCCGAAGCCAATTCCTACCTCACCGCCGATGGAAATATTTTCAGAGAAGAAATAGTTAAAACCACCAAGCAGGTTGAGAGCTATTCCCATTCCACCAGGATAATTCACATCATAAGTAGTATTGGAAGAATATGCATCCCCGTTGATGTCCTCTCCGGTAACGTCTGTTACGCTTGAATATTTAATGCCGGTAAGCATTGAAAACATTAGGTCCGCACCAAGGTAAGGATCTACTTTGGTTGACCCGGTTCCTACATGTTTCTCAAGCCCTACATTAATTCCAAAAGAAAATGCAGAAAGTTTTTCTGTGGTTTCCATGTATTCAAGGAGCGTAAATGTGCTGTCTGCAATAAAAGATTTGCTTGAAATGCTCGACAGGCCCAACCCAAATCTGCTTGCAAGTCCGTTATCATAATAACGCTTATACATCAGGATGTTTTGAGGCAATAAAGCATTTACATCAACCGGAATACCGCCGTTCAAAATGCCAACCGGATCGTTAATTGTTGCACCGCCTAAAATAGTTTGTCCATAATTTCCGATAGACACATCCCATAAACCTGTAATATTAAAACCGAGCGCAGAGGAGCCTGCTTCAGGCATATTTTGCGCAAAGATTCCGAAGGAGCAAAGGGTTAATGTCAGGATTACACTGATTTTTTTCATATTCACGATAGTTTGTTTGGGGCAAAGTTATCAGCCGTAAGGCGTGGGAAGAATTTGCTTGTAAACCGGAGGCATAGCAATTGTATTTATTAAGATACAATATAGAAGGGTTGGAGCAGGTAAATCAGAGGACCTTTCCGGTAAGCAAAGGAACAAACCTGAAATTATCTCCCGCCTCTTTTGAAAAATCGTTTTCACCGGTTTTCGTAATCTTCACCATAATCTGGTCATCATCATTTCCCAGTGGTAAAACCATAATTCCACCAATTTTTAATTGCTTTAAAAGTTTTTGCGGGATTTCTTTTGCCGCTGCCGTAATAATCACTCTGTCGAAGGGGGCATAATTCGGTAAGCCCTCGTAGCCGTCTCCAAAAAAAAGCTTAACATTTTTATAGCCGAGGATATAAATTTGTTTGCCGGCGCTTTCATTCAATTTTTTATGACGTTCGATGGAAAATACTTTTGCGCCCATTTCCGCCAGCACACTCGCCTGATATCCTGAACCGGTTCCGATTTCAAGAACTTTCATTGCCGGTTTTACTTCAAGCATTTCTGTCATATAGGCAACCGTATAAGGCTGGGAAATTGTTTGTCCTTCACCGATCTGAAATGCCTTATCCTCATAAGCATGCTCGAGAAAAGCCTCGTCCATAAATGCATGCCTTGGTACCGAATTGATTGCCTGCAATACAGCTTCATCGGCAATTCCTTTTTGGCGGATCGTATCCACCAGCTTTTGCCGCATTCCTTTATGCCGATATGTGTCGAATGTGTTCAATGTTATTGATGGTGGCTGCTAGCTGCTAGCTGCTAGCTACTGGCTACTAGCTACTAGCTACTAGCTACTAGCTACTAGCTACTAGCTACTAGCTACCAGCTCACAAAGTTATCACCTGAAATTCCAATTAAGAGTATTCGTAAACAACAGAATAATTTTAAGTGTCATTATGCAACTTTCAATTTGATTCCTTTCAATGAATTCTCTTATTTTTACGGGCATGAATTTTGGGTAAGTGACCTGTCCAAAAATAATTTCTAACAAAAATTAAAACTTTTTAAATTTCTATGAATCTTCTCAAAAAAATTTCTTTACCCGTTTTTGTTCTGATCCTTTCTGGTGCTTCGGCATTCGGCCAGCAAACTTTAGGTTTGAATGCGCAAAGAACCTATGATATCACGCCTGCCGATTTCGGTTTGGTATTCGATACGATCCGTATTGTTACTGATGATGGTGCAAGTTTATTCGGATGGCATTTGTATCCGGGTGAAAAACAGGATAAAGCATCTAAAAAATCAATTATAATCAGTTGCGACGGAAATGGAAATATGGCAAACGGCCTTGAGCAGGCAGGAAAATTTCTCGGACTTGGTTTTCATGTATTCATGTATGATTATCGAGGTTTCGGCAAAAGCAGTGATTTTAATGTAAGTCCTAAATTTTATATCTATCAGCAATTTGCAGCCGATTTACAGGGAGCAATTGATTATGTAAAAAAATATCACCCGCTCTTTACCATCGATTTATACGGCTGGGGCATTGGCGGCGGCTTATCACTCGGCCTCGGAGCGAATAATTTAAAAGTCCACAGGGTAATTGCCGATAATCCTTATACTTCATTTGAAACAGTTCAAAAAAGATATGAAGAAAAAACAGGCGGCAAGATCTTTATGCCGATCGGATATAATGTTACACTTCTTGAACCGAAAATGGCATTGATCGATAAAGGTGAAAATTTGCGTGCGATCCTTTTGATCATCGGCGAACAGGGAAATATCATGAATGTTGCAGATATGCAGGAACTTCAGTTGCTGAAGAAAAAAGTTACCACCATCTATACCGTGAAAGGAGTTGATAATGATAAAAATTTCAGCAGCAACCGCGATGAATATTTCAAACAGGTGAAAGCCTTTTTCGAAGCAAATCCTGAATAATCAGAAATACTAAATAACATATAAGAGCAACGAAATGCCATCAAATCTGAAAAGGATTGATGGCATTTCTCTTGTACAATTATCTTTGTGCGCAGCCGGCTGTTAAGATGCCGCTTTTAAAAATCAAATCTATGATCCAGATCAAATTCGGAACCGATGGCTGGCGGGCCATTATTGCAAAAGAATTTACAACTGATAATGTTGCAAGGGTTAGTAAAGCAACTGCCGATTGGGTAAAAAAAATATCGCCTAATCCTGCAATTGTAATAGGACATGATTGCCGGTTTGCCGGTGAATTATTTACCGAAACAGCCGCAAAAGTTTTTTGTGAAGAAGGTGTTTTTGTTTTTATCGCGAAAGATTTTGTATCAACTCCGATGGTGAGTTATGGCGCAAATCAATTAAGTGCAACAGCGGGTGTTGTTATTACCGCGAGCCATAATCCACCTGCCTACAACGGATTTAAATTAAAAAGCGGTTACGGCGGCCCAACGATTCCGGAAGATATTGCATTAGTAGAAAGTATGATCCCGGATACGCATATAATTCCTTCAAAAAATTTATCTGATTATGAAATTGAAGGAAAATTAAAATGGGTGAATCTCGAAGATATGTATTTCGATCATGTGCAAAAAAGTTTTGATCTTGAAGCAATTAATTCATCCGGGATTAAATTAGGATACGATGCGATGTATGGTGCCGGACAGCGCATTGCAAAAAGAATTTTGAAAAATATAATTGCTTTGCATTGTGATGATAATCCCGGATTTAAAGGGCAGGCGCCTGAGCCTATTCACAGAAATTTATTGGAATTAAGTGAATTAATAAAAAATGATAATTCTCTCCAATGCGGTTTGGCAAATGATGGCGACGCTGATCGGATCGGAATGTACGACGGCGAAGGAAATTTTGTTGATTCGCATCATATTATTTTGTTGCTCATTCACTATCTCCATAAATATAAAAATTACAACGGCAAAGTTGTGATCGCATTCAGCGTAAGTGAAAAAGTAAAACGCCTTTGTGAATTTTATAAACTCGATTATGAAGTAACGAAAATCGGATTTAAATATATCTGCGGTAAAATGGTTGTGGAAGATGTGTTGCTCGGCGGAGAAGAAAGCGGCGGTATCGCCGTAAAAGGCCATGTGCCCGAACGGGATGGCATCTGGTGCGGATTATTATTGCTTGAATTTATGGCAAAAACAGGAAAATCATTAAAGCAATTAATTGAAGAAGTTTATGAAATTACCGGCAGTTTCTTTTTCGACAGAAATGATCTGCATATCACCGATGAATTAAAAAATAAAATCATCGCAAACTGTAAGAACGGCGTTTATACTTCGTTTGGAAATTATAATGTGATGCGTGTGGAAGATATCGATGGTTATAAATTTCATTTAAATGCAAACAGCTGGATGATGATACGTGCAAGCGGCACTGAACCATTATTAAGAGTGTATGCCGAATCACCAACGCAGGGCGAGACGGAAAAAATATTAGCAACGGTCAAGGGGATTTTGTTAGGATAGATTTGAGTATTGAGTCCCGATAGCTATCGGGAGAGATTTGTGATCTTAGTATGTAAACCGTAAACAAAAACATTTGAAAGCCAGAATTATCATATCATTTATTTTCATCACCATTATTTTCAAGCCTGCGTTTTCTCAAAACGATTCTTCTTTTTTACACCGGTTTATTACACCGGCGGAAGAATTCAATAAAACAAGATTTAACCTCACACTTGGAACAGAGATCGGATTATATGCCGGCTTCAGTTATTTATTATATAATTATTGGTACCGGGATTATGACCTCGTGAAATTTCATTTTTTCAATGATATGGGGGAATGGAACCAGATGGATAAGGTGGGCCATGCATTTACTGCTGCATTTGAAACAAATATGACAACCATGCTTTATCAATGGACGGGCATGAAAGATGAAAATGCATATTGGGCCGGGGCAATTACCGGATCTGCGCTTCAATTAATGATCGAAACAATGGATGGATTTTCAGCGAAATGGGGATTCAGTGTCGGCGATTTTGCAGCAAATAGTTTTGGTGCGGGATTAAGTATGACGCAAAATTATTTATGGGATGAGCAGCGCATACGAATTAAATTCTCTTCACATTATATCGATCATACAGTTGATGGGGAAGATGCGGTTACAAGAGCGGATGCTTTATTCGGAACCAGCGGTGCTGAAAAAGTATTAAAAGATTATAACGGACAAACATATTGGCTGAGCATAAATCCGTCGACTTTTATGCAGGATGAAACAAAATTTCCAAAATGGTTAATGGTTTCATTGGGCTATGGCGCAAACGGATTATACGGTGGTTTTGAAAATAAATGGTGCCCTGATCCGGAAATATCACCTGAGGATTGCCCGCCCGAAATGCTCATTACCAGAACAGATATCGACAGGTATCGGCAATATTATTTATCACTTGATCTTGATCTTACTAAGTTAAAAGCAGATGCTCCATTTTGGAAAATGATGTTCGAAATTCTCAGCATCGTGAAAATTCCGGCGCCTGCAATTGAATTTAATGAAGGTCATGGTGTGAAAGCCTATGCAATTTATTTTTAGGTCGATAAATCTCATCAGCTAATCGGCTCATCAGCTAATCAATTCTCCCACCTGCATATAATGATCAAAGAAAAATTCGTGTTTTAATTTATTGCTCTGCAGTATTTTGAAATTTCTTTTCGTAAGAAAATCTTCATATTCTTTCAAATCGTATTGATGCGGATGTAAAATATCTCCGGGGACCGCACGAAATAATTTTTTGAAGAATACATGATTATGTGCATCGATCGTAACTACAATTTTACCCCCCGGCTTTACCATCCCTGCAAGCAGGTCATAACTGAAATTGATATCCGAAACGTGATTGATCGCATTCATGCAAAAAACAATATCGTATTTCGTTTCAGTACTATATTGTTCGATAGGTAAGCTGAAAAAATTTGTATAGGCATAATTGTTCCGTTTAAAATGCGGGAGATTTTTTTCATAATTATCCACCAGCGGGTCAACTGCATCCACTTTACACGCATCTAAATTCATAAAAATTCCTGCCGGGCCGCACCCGGCATCCAGGACTGTCATGCCGGGAATTACCGGGCAAACTGGTTCGATTATATCCAGCAATTTCTGCCAGTAATTTTTTTTCCAGCTATGATATTGATCCACATCCCTGCCCTTCAGATAATTCTCCCACCATTTTAATTCAGCTTTTTGGGCAAGGTTCCATTTGAGCGTTTTCTTCATGTTGTAACTTTACGGCATAAAACTAAGCAATTGAAAAAAATTAAATCAGGTGATGAGGTGATTGTTTTGCAGACCGGCGAAACCGGAATTGTGGATGATTATTTTGACGATGACTGGATCATCGTGAAAGTCGGGAAGAAGGAATTGAGTCTTTCAATAGATGAAATTCGCATGATTGCTTCAGAGGAAATTTCTGAAAATGCAGAAGAAAAGGAAGCACCTCAATTGGAATTAAGAGAAAAGGGGATCGGTTTAATGTTTAAAGCAATCAATAAATTGTCGGGAGAATTTAATTATTACGAAATTCATTTTTACAATCATACACACGAAATCCTGTTGATCGATTATCAATTTTATCTCGATCAAACCATGCAGTACGGATTCAAAAAAGAAGCCGATCGCTATACATCAATTCTCCTGCATGAATTTAAACCCGATCAGTTGAATGACCATCCTGCCTTTTTGTTAAAATGCTGGTTGAAAAATAAAAAACCTATCTATCAGGATGAATTTGAAAAAGAGATCCGGCTGAAACCGAAGCAATATTTTGCAAAAACCGAATCCGTTGAATTTAAACAAAACGGGTATTTCACTTTGCAATTTTTTTCCGAACTGCCTGCATATATTTTGCCAAAGCAAACCGGAACAAAAAATGAAATGATGGAAAATAAAAATCAGGACCCCGATGACCATGAAATCATTTCAAAAGCAAATATGCCTGATTCAATTGACCTGCATACCGAAAATTTATTTATTGATCCGCAGAAAACAGATGCATCGGAAATTCTTTCGATCCAGTTAAAAGCTTTCGAACAATTTATCGAAAAAGCAATCCGTTATAAATTGCATAAAATCTATGTCGTGCATGGATTGGGGAAAGGTGTTTTAAAAAAGGAGATCGAAAAAAAATTAAAGGAATATCCGCAAGTGGTTTCATTTAATAATCACCATAATCCACGGTTTGGTTTTGGCGCAACAGAAATATTCCTTGTATGAAATGCGCTAAATTTGCGTAATAATATTTAGAACCCATTGTTGAGATAGGTTCTACTAACGTTCTTTAAAAATATCTGCAAACCGTTCTATCGTGTCCGCCGTAAGGCGGATGAGGAAAGTCCGGATAACACAGAGCGCCGCACCATCTAACGGGTGGCCCTATGGTATGTGCTATAGGGAGAAAGTGCCACAGAAAATTACCGCCACGTAGCACGTGCTACGTGGTAAGGGTGAAAACGTGAGGTAAGAGCTCACGACGACCGGTAGTAATACCGGCCGGGGGTAAACCTTGCGGGTTACAATGCCAAATATGTTGGAGCGTTTGTCCGCCGCAGGGCGGGCAGGAAGATTGCTGCTCGCAAAATTTCTTCAACGGGTAGGCAGCAAGATCCCGTATAGTGATTATACAGGACCAGATAAATGATAGAAATTCAAACAGAATCCGGCTTATGAGTTTGCAGGTTTTTTTTATGAAGGATATTTTTAAAGATATTATTATTTGTCCCTTTTGCGGAGTGCCAACCAAAATGGTTTGGATCCATGGTCATGGACAGTGTGCAAATTGTAAAAATGTAATTGATGAATGTTGCCGTGGAGAACATACGGATCCGGAAAGCAAATCGGATGCAGATAATAATTGTGAAATTAAAGATGATAAGAAGAATGAAGACAAGCAATAAATTATTATTGGTACTTACCGGCATATTTCTGATTTCCGGTTTATTCGCACAAAATCTCGTCACATTTCTTCCTCCTGAAAAACCTGCTGCACCACCCGACAGAGATACAATTAAAACAATTGCTGATGCAGGTGCCGAATGTTTTCAGGTTTTTGAAAACCAGATTAAAGTAGAAGAATGGTGCATGAAAAATGGTAAAAGGAACGGCACATGGTCTGTGTATTATCCGAACGGCGTTTTATTATCGATGGCCGGGTATACAGACGGCAAAAAAAATGGTTTATATATCGAATGTGAAAAATCGGGTGCCGTACTCGTTCAGGAATATTTTAAGAATGATGCACTTGACGGGGAACAAAGAAAATATACCACTGTTAAAAATGTCCGTATTTTAAAAACAGTGAATCATTATACAAATGGTGTTTTAAACGGCATCTGTACCGAATATACTGATATGGGTTATGTGCAATCGCAAACTGAATATGCGATGGGAATTAAAAACGGTATTTCGAAATGGTATTTTTCAAACGGCAGGCTGGCCATGGAGCAAACATATCAGAATAATATGCTCAACGGTCCGCAGATGGTTTATAATCAGTCGGGCGTAATGCTGACTTCGGGAAATTATAAGAATAACCTGAAAGACGGTGCATGGACCGAATATCATGAAAATGGTAAAATGAAATCCTCCGGCATGTATAAAAATGATATGCAATGCGGAGATTGGAAATACTATGATGCAAACGGAAATCTCGCATCAACTGAAAAATTTGCCGGCTGTTGAATAAACAAGTCAAAAATTTTATTCTTCAATCCTAACCTTTAAATTTACCTCCTGTTGAACCTATAAAAGAATTATCATCTGAACAAATTAACACATGGCTAATATTTTATTGATTGACGACGAAAAAAGCATTCGCAAAACCCTGAAGGAAATTTTAGAATATGAAGGGTATATTGTAGATGAGGCACAGGATGGTGCAGAAGGTTATAAAATGATCCAGGAAGGGGATTATGATATTGTTTTATGTGATATCAAAATGCCTAAAATGGACGGCATGGAAGTGCTTGAAAAAGCAGGGCATTCAAATCCCGATGTTCCGTTTATCATGATCAGCGGGCATGGCACATTGGAAACTGCGGTTGAAGCCGTTAAGAAAGGCGCATTCGATTATGTTGCAAAACCACCGGATCTGAACAGGTTATTAATTACCATCAGAAATGCCCTCGATAAATCGAATTTAATTACAGAAACTAAAGTTTTAAAGCGCAAGGTTACCAAAACAAGGGAAATCATCGGCGAATCTCCGGCTATTCAAAAAATTAAAGAAACAATTGAACGTGTTGCACCTACCGATGCAAGAGTTTTAATTACCGGTGATAACGGTACAGGAAAAGAACTGGTAGCAAGGTGGATCCATGAAAAAAGTAACCGTGCAAACGGACCGCTGATTGAAGTAAACTGTGCGGCAATTCCAAGTGAGCTGATCGAAAGTGAATTATTCGGCCACGAAAAAGGTGCGTTTACTTCTGCGATCAAACAACGCATTGGTAAATTCGAATCTGCAACGGGCGGCACATTATTTTTAGATGAGATCGGCGATATGAGTTTGAGTGCACAGGCAAAAGTTTTGCGTGCATTGCAGGAAAATAAAATTACCCGAGTTGGCGGCGATAAAGAAATTTCCGTAGATGTGAGAGTTGTAGCGGCAACAAATAAAGATCTCCTGCATGAAGTGGATATGGGAAATTTCAGGCTGGATCTCTATCATCGTATCAGTGTAATTTTAATTCATGTACCTTCATTAAATGAAAGGACAGACGATATTCCATTATTAACTGAAAGATTCATTAAAGAAATTTGTGAAGATTACGGCATTCCAAAAAAAGTAATTACGCCGAAAGCGATGATGGAAATGCAGAATATTCAGTTTACCGGAAATATCCGCGAACTCAGGAATGTGATTGAAAGACTCGTAATTTTGAGTGATCAGAAAATCACGGAAGAAGATGTGATTGCCTATGCACAATCGCCAAAAAGCGGTGGCAGTCCGAAAGATTTGTATGAGCGCTTTGAAAAATTCCAGGATTTTAAGGATTATATCGAAAAAGAATTCATCATTTTCCGATTGAATAAAAATAACTGGAATGTTTCAAAAACTGCAGATGAGCTCGATATCCAGAGAAGCCATCTCTATAATAAAATTGAAAAATATAATCTGAAACGCGATTAATTTATTTCAATGCAATGGCAAAGCAGGAGCAAACACTAAAAAGTAATAATCTCAATAAAAATACTAGTCAGCCCGGCATAAAAACCGATCTGATAAATATCCTGATCGGCATGGTGGTGATGATTTTATTTATCGCCGGATTGGTGTATTTGATCGGGGCATTGTTGAGGTAGTCTAACCATTCTTTACCGCTATTTTAATCGTAGAAAAATCACATGCGGAAGTATGAACGGTTTTAACCGTTTTCTATCCTTATAAATAAATCGTCTCTAACCCACGATTTCAATCGTGGGAATAAGGTGAATAATCCAACACTCTAACGGTTTCAATCTTTTTCTATTAATATGCATTAATCACATCTAACCCACGATTTCAATCGTGGGAATGCAACAAACTAGCGAAAACACATAAACGGTTTCAACCGTTTTCTATCCTTATAAATAAATCGTCTCTAACCCACGATTTCAATCGTGGGAATAAGGTGAATAATCCAACACTCTAACGGTTTCAACCTTTTACCATTAATATGCACCAATCATCTCCAACCCACAATTTCAATCGTGGGAAAATCACCTGCTAATATTTTTAACAGTTTCAACCATTATGTATATTTTTTGAAATTACTTCTATCAACTAATTCAAATTCCCCCTTACTAATTCATGTTAAATTCCCCATGAATAAAGTCATGGGCCAGGGATGCAGTCATGGGTCAGGGTTTTTCCAAATATTACTGATATCAAATCCATGCATCCTCAAAAATGATTCATATTCATCTTTAAAACTTTGTTTTTTATGATGCTCTTTCTGATTTCTGATATAGGCTTCAACTTTTGCAAGCTCGGACGGACTCACACTAAATGCTGCATAACCAACCTGCCATGCAAATTTTAAACTATATGAATCAATTAAATTGATCCAGTTTGATGTATTTCCTTTTATCTGTTTAATGACATCGGCAACCGACATTTTCGGATTTTGTCTGTATAATGCATGAACATGATCTTCAATTCCATTTATTATTCTTACCGTACATTCTATTTTTTCCAGCTCAGATTTTATGTGTTCATGAATTTGTTTTTCATATTCAGCTGTTATCAGTGGCTCCCTGTATTTTGTCCCGAAAATTGAATGGATCCAGATATTTGTGAATGAATGGCTCATTAATTAATATTTAATCCAAAAATAAATGAGTGAATTTCAATTAATATATTCTTAAATATTTATATCCGGATATAAATATTTCAAAACGGGTATTGTGGGATATTTATTGATTCAGGAATTTTATCCGAAACCATTGAAATGGTTTGGAGAGGTAATTTACATTGATACCCACGACTGAAGTCGTGGGCTAGAAGTCGTGGGCTAGAAGTCGTGGGCTAGAAGTCGTGAGCTAGAATTCGTGGGCTGGAGCAGTGGGCTGGAAGTCGTGGGTTGCATTATGAATTACCGCAAAATCTCATACGTCTTTCCTTCAATTGCAAGAACTGTATCATGAAACACTTCCCTGGCTTCGTCAAGCAATGGATAGAGATCATCATATTTACTTGAAAAATGGCCGATCATTAATTGTTTTACACCGGCACGTTTTGCAATTTCTGCCGCCTGTTTTGTTGTAGAATGAAATGTATCAATTGCACGCTGTTCATTTGCATGATCAAATGTGCAGTCGTGATACAATAAATCCGCATTTTTAATTTGTGCAATTATTTCTTCATGATAAGCGGTGTCGCAACAATAAGCATACGACCTTGCACGAACAGGATCGATCGTTAATTCTTTATTCGGAATCCGCTCGCCGGTTTCCTCATCCAGAATATCCATCCCTTTTTTAATATCCGGAATTAATTCAACCGGAATCCGATATTCGGTAATTTTCTCTTTAATGATTTTTCTTTCTCGTTCCTTTTCCTTAAATAAAAATCCGGTGCAGCCGATACGGTGTTTTAAAATAATCGTATCAACCGTAATATCTTCATTTTCATAAATCCTTTTAGATACTTCCGGATCAAGCGGATGAAAATTTAATTCATAACATAATTGCGTTTGACCTGCGGCGAGTTGCAACTGAATAATTTCAATTAATTGCGCCGGCCCGTAAATATCAAGCGGGCGGTTGCGTTTTAATAAATGACAGGTGGAGATAATTCCGATCAAACCGAAATAATGATCGCCGTGCAGATGCGTAATAAAAATCTGATTAATGCGCATCCATTTAAATCCCGAATCAAACAAACGCATTTGCGTGCCTTCGCCACAATCAACCAGATACAATTTATCACAAATGTTCAGAACCTGCGCACTCGGATGACGCCCGTGCGCCGGGATTGCAGAATTACTACCAATGACAGTTACAGAAAATGACATTATTCGTTGTCAATCTCACGTTCAATTTCGTCCATCAAAATAAAATCCGTGGCTTCACTTTCGGTTGGAACAACATTTAAAATCGTATCAAGCTGGGAGATTTTGATCAGTTTCATCACCGGATCCTGGCAGTTCATCAGTACAAAAGTTCCTTTCGAGTCTTTGCATAACCTGTTTCCGATCAATAAAGCGCTCAATCCCGAAGAATCCATAAACGTAACTTCCGACAGATCACAAATAATATTTCTGTAACCTTCCTGGTTTAAAATCACTAATTCACTCTTTAAGTCTGCTGATATCAATGAATCCAGCTTTGGTTCATCAAGCTTGAATATGCAATAACGTTCCTTTTTGTCTACTGTAAACTTCATAGTTTTTTGTTGGGTGTAAAATATATTCTTTCCTGCGAAGGTAACTAATAAAAATTTTTTCCAAATTTGTTTAGGAATTTTTGCTGCGCCTGCCTGATTGGTGAATTATTTACAGAAGCCCCTTGTTTACAAATTCACGACAATACCACCGGCATTAATTTCTAATATTACCAGTATTTACCGGAAGTATGACAAAATGTGTCACGTGTTGGATTGGTTCAAACTTTGAAACGTAAAATAGATGGACGCAAAATTTTCACCTAAAGTAAAAGAGGTCATCTCCTACAGCCGTGAAGAAGCCCTCAGGCTTGGTCACGATCATATCGGCACCGAACATTTATTGTTGGGGCTGATACGGGATGGCGACGGGCTCGCAATTAAAGTGCTGATGAGCCTCGATGTGGATGTTGCCATACTCCGGAAAACCGTGGAGGATGCAATCCGCGACAAAACTTCCAGACAGCCATTTAATTCAGGCAGTCTGCCACTTACCAAACAAGCAGAAAAAGTATTGAAAATCACCGTGCTCGAAGCCAAAGTTTTAAAAAGTGAAACAATCGGCACCGAACACCTCATGCTTTCTATTTTGAAAAATAAAGACAATATCGCCACCCAGATTCTCGGGCAGTTTGATGTTGACTATGATGTTTTCAGACAGGAACTCGATTATGTAAAACAAGATATGACAGGAAATACGCCTAAAAATATTCCTCCTACCAACCAACAGGAAGAGGAAGGATATGAAGAAGAAGAAAAAGGTGAACGCGGATTTAATGTGCCGCGGAAACCGGGAGCAGCAAAGTCAAAAACGCCGGTGCTCGACAATTTTGGCAGGGATGTAACACGTGCAGCTGAAGAAGGCCGCCTCGACCCGATCGTTGGCCGCCAGGAAGAAATTGAACGTGTTTCGCAAATTCTCAGCCGCAGAAAGAAAAATAATCCGATCCTCATCGGTGAACCGGGCGTTGGTAAAACAGCAATCGTTGAAGGCCTCGCATTGCGGATCGTCCAGCGGAAAGTTTCGAGAGTGCTCTTTGATAAAAGGATCATTATGCTCGACCTCGCAGCTTTGGTTGCAGGAACAAAATACCGCGGACAATTTGAAGAGCGCATGAAAGCGATCATGAACGAACTGGAAAAAAACCGCGACGTGATTTTATTCATTGATGAAATTCACACAATCGTTGGTGCCGGTGGTGCAACGGGTTCACTCGATGCATCCAATATTTTCAAACCGGCTCTCGCCCGCGGAGAATTACAATGCATCGGTGCTTCCACACTCGACGAATACCGTCAGTATATTGAAAAAGACGGAGCACTCGACCGCCGCTTCCAGAAAGTTTTGGTGGATCCGCCATCACCGGAAGAAACAATGGAAATTCTTACAAATATCAAATCGAAATACGAAGAATTTCACAATGTCATTTATTCGGATGATGCAATTAAAGCCTGCGTGCAATTATCTACAAGATATATTACTGACAGATATCTACCGGATAAAGCAATTGATGTGCTCGATGAAGTGGGTGCACGTGTGCACTTGAAAAATATTCATGTGCCGGAAGAAATCGTGAAACTCGAAGCGAAAATCGAAGAAATAAAAGAAGAGAAAAATAAAGTTGTAAAAAGTCAGCGCTACGAAGAAGCTGCAAAATTGCGTGATACCGAAAAAAGATTACTGGAAGAACTGGATGCCGCAAAAACAAGATGGGAAGACCATGTGAAAACTGAGCGTTATCCTGTGAATGAAGATGATATTGCTGAAGTAGTTGCAATGATGACAGGTATTCCTACAAAACGAATTGCACAAAGCGAAGGAACAAAACTCGTAAGCATGGGTGATGAACTGCGCAAAGGTGTGATCGGACAGGATGATGCGATTAAAAAAATCACAAAGGCAATTCAACGCAACCGTGTCGGATTAAAAGATCCGAAAAAACCGATCGGTTCATTTATTTTCCTCGGACCAACAGGTGTGGGAAAAACAGAATTGGCAAAAGTGCTGAGCGAATATTTATTCGATACTAAAGATTCACTTATTCGCATTGACATGAGTGAGTATATGGAAAAATTCAGCGTGAGCCGTTTGATCGGTGCGCCTCCGGGATATGTGGGTTATGAAGAAGGAGGGCAATTAACAGAAAAGGTGAGAAGAAAACCATATTCTGTGATTCTGCTCGATGAAATTGAAAAAGCACATCCGGATATTTTCAATATTCTATTGCAGGTGCTCGACGATGGAATTTTAACTGATGGACTGGGACGTAAAGTGGATTTCAAAAATACACTGATCATCATGACATCAAATATCGGTGCACGCCAGTTGAAAGATTTCGGAACAGGTGTCGGATTTAATACCTCTGCAAAACAAATTGCAGCGGATGATAATACGAAGAGCGTTATTGAAACATCTTTGAAGCGTACTTTCTCTCCTGAATTTTTAAACAGGATTGATGATGTCGTGATATTTAATTCTCTGAGCAGGGAAGATATTTTCAAGATCATCGATATCACTTTGAAAGATGTGCGCATGCGCCTTGAAGCACTGAATTATAAATTACAGCTCGACGACAGTGCAAAGGAATTTTTAAGTGAGAAAGGCTATGATCCGCAATTCGGAGCAAGGCCATTGCATCGTGCAATTCAAAAATATCTTGAAGATCCGCTGGCAGAAAATATACTGGCCGGTAAATTCAAAGAAGGTGATACGCTGGTAGTGGAATTCGACAAAAAGAAAAGTGAACTCGTAATAACAAACGGAAGCGAAAAGAAAAAGAAAGAAAAGAAAGAGGAAAAAAGCGAGGAAGAAAAAGCGTAAGACAAGCAAATAAAATACATAAGCCGCTCAGAATTGAGCGGCTTTTTTTTATAAACTTTGAAAACAGTATTATTATCTAATCTCCTTTTTTTTCGAATATACCGGAACTTACTTTGTCATTTTGAATGATCTTCAAAATATAGATTCCATTTGCCATGTTTTGAAGATCAACTTTATTTTCTCCGGGTGATATATATTGTGAAGAAATGAATTGCCCGTTAACATTATATATTTCTGCAGCACCGGAATTCAATCCGCTTACAATTAAATAATGTGCAGCGGGATTCGGATACATATTCAGATGCAACTCATTATTTTCAATTCCGGTAACATCAGCGGCATCCTTCCTTTCAAACATATATTCATAACTCCAGAGATAATCTTTTGTGTATTTAAATAAGGGGCCTTTGATACCCTCTTTAAACCAATAATAAGAATCCACACGTCCGTAATCACAGCCCATTGTATCAATCACTTTTACTCTTAACACATCCGGATATATTCCTGATGCCAGGCTAAGTGTTCCATAGGCATCTGCAAGCATTGCAGAAGATCCGGAAAATGGAAATGTATCCGTTGTTCCAAACCCGTAAAAACAAGTACCGGTAAAATTGCTCGCATTTTCGGTGCCGTAGGTAAGTGGGAAGATAAGTTGCGTAAATGGTGCATTGAAATTCATTTCAAATTCAAGACCACCGATTTTACAAAATGAAAAAGAACTTTCATCTGTAGTAAACCAGCGTTCCGATGTATGCATGGATGATTCGCCCCACCAGTCGAGCCATTGATATCCGGGTTCATATACATAATGATAGGTGCCCATCGTTCCGCAATCGTTCGATTCATCAAACCTGAGTTCCATTGTGGGTTCACCCGTATAGGTGCTAAAATCCCAAAAAACATCCGCCCCATCAGGGCCGGGATCGAAATCTGTGGCAAGTGCACCGTGGTAAATAACGGAATCATTTCCAACCGGCATCATCACATCAGAATTGATAACCGGTTGCGAAAATCCATTCATAACAAGAATGCAAAGGGAGCAGAAAAGGAGATATTTCATAATTTGTGTTTTAGAGCATTCTAAGTTAAACAATCAAAATCAGAATTCGAAATAATCATCGCCACTTATCTAATTTTACAACCTATTCAATCAAAATGGAAAACGAAGCAATTCAAAGTTTAAAAGAAGCATTACATCTTTCCCCGGAAAATATTCCGTTGCGGTTGGCGCTTTCTGATATGCTTATGCAGGCAGGCAGATATTCAGAAGCGGAGATGGAGTTCAAAGAAGTGCTCGACAAAGATCAGCAGAATGTGAAGGCAAAATCAGGATTGGCGAAAACATATTTTCATCTCGAAAAATATTCCGTAGCTGCTGTTATTTTTGAAGAACTCACAAAAAACGGAAAAGCAAATGCGCATGATTTTCTGATATATGCAAAAGTATTGATCAGGGAAAATCAATTGCCGCAGGCTGTGAAAATTTATCAAACCGCCCTGTTGATGAATCCGGAATTAAAAGACGAACAAATTGAACTTGCATTAAAACAACCGCAATATGCAAACGACGATGAAATGCTTGAAAGCATTTTAGATGAAGCAAATAACTTCATGGAAAAACCGGATATCAATTTTGATGACGTGGGTGGCATGCAGCGGGTGAAGGATGAAATTGAAATAAAGATCATCAGACCTTTGCAGCATCCCGATTTATATGAAGCATATGGTAAAAAGATCGGCGGCGGTATTTTATTGTACGGCCCTCCGGGATGCGGTAAAACATATCTTGCAAAAGCAACTGCCGGTCAGGTGAAGGCGAAATTCATGAAGGTCGGTATTAATGATGTTCTTGATATGTGGATCGGAAACAGCGAAAAACAATTGCACGAAATTTTTGAACATGCACGAAGAAATAAACCCTGTGTTTTATTTTTTGATGAAGTGGATGCACTGGGCGCAAGCCGCACCGATATGCGTCAGAGTGCCGGAAGGTTTTTGATCAATCAGTTTCTCGATGAACTGGACGGCGTATCTGCAAATAATGATGGTGTATTAATTCTCGCTGCAACAAATGCACCCTGGCATTTGGATACAGCATTCAGAAGGCCGGGGCGTTTCGACAGAATTATTTTTGTGGAACCACCCGATGCAAAGGGCCGTGAAATAATCCTGCAGATCATTTTAAAAGGAAAACCTATTGATCAAATCGATTATGCAGCAATTGCGAAAGCTACCACCGATTTTTCGGGAGCAGATTTAACAGCATTGGTTGATATTTGTATTGAAGATAAATTGCGTGAGTCATTTAAATCGGGAAAACCCGAACCTATCCGCACAAAAGATATTTTAAGTGCAGTGAAAAAACATAAGCCCACCACAAGAGAATGGTTTAATTCTGCCCGCAATTATGCATTGTATTCAAACGAATCGGGATTATATGATGATATCCTCAATTATATGAACATTAAGAAATAATATGACGGCACATTTAGAAAGAGCAAAGATTTTAATTCAGCAGAGAAGGGTAGAGGATGCACAAAAGGAATTAATGCTTGCACTTGCCGATAATCCTGATAACGGTGAAACTTTATATCTTTTAGCATATTGTTTTAATGCGAAACACAATACTGCAGAAGCATTAAATTTTATTGAGAAAGCAATTGCATTACAACCCGGCAACGACCTCTATTATTATTTTTATGCCCGCATTTTATTTGAGGCCGACAAGCTTCCGGAAGCGCAGGAAAAAATTGATCATGCCATACAATTAAATCCGTTTGATGCAGATTATTTTGGTGTTGCCGCTTTAATTCGTTTAAACAGGAAAGAATATCAGCCTGCTTTGGAAAAAGCAAATGAGGGCCTGAAAATAGATCCGGAAAATCAAACATGTTTAAATACAAGGTCCACTGCACTTGTGAAACTCAATAAAAAAGCAGAGGCATTTTCAACCATTCGGACAGCCCTTGAAAAAGATCCGGAAAATTCATACACACATGCAAATTATGGTTGGGGGTTATTGGAAAAAGGCGATCATAAAAAAGCCTTGGAACATTTCAGGGAATCATTAAAATTAAGACCGGATAATGAATATGCACAAAGCGGCATGGTGCAGGCGTTGAAAGCAAAATACTGGATCTACCGCATGTTTTTGAAATATGCATTCTGGATCGGGAATATGAAAGGCAAATTGCAATGGGTGCTTATCATCGGATTTTATTTGGGTATCAGGCTGCTCAGCATAATCGCACAGCAATCACCGGAATTAAAAAAAATTATTTTGCCCATCATTATTTTATATTCCGTATTCGCAATTTCAACCTGGATCATTTCACCTTTGTTTAATATCATGCTCCTGTTAAATCCGTATGGCAGATATGCATTGAAAAAAGATGAACTGCATGCATCTTATTTCACGGGTTCGGGATTATTGGTTGCATTGGCAGGATTGATTTTATATCTTTTTTCACAAAACGAATTGTATTTAATGATAACAGGTTACGGCATTACAATGATGATCCCCTTAGCGAGTATGTTTCATAAATCCCGGAAAAATAAAGAGGCATTAAAAATTTACGCCTTAGTGATGGCGCTGATCGGAATACTTGCAATTTACACTTCCTTTTCAACCGGTGAATTATTTAATGGATTCACCACAATTTATTTAATTGCCTTCATTGCCTATCAGTGGATTGCAAATGCGCTTTTAAGCCGGTCCTGAATATGTCCGAATTAAATGCACCACACGACCGCTTACTCGAACAAGCCCGTTTATTGCTTCGTGTGAAAAGGTTTCCCGATGCAAAGCAAAAATTGTATGAGGTATTGGCGTCAGACCCATTTCATATGCAGGCTTTATATTTACTCGCAACAGCTTGTGTCAATTCCGGAGAACTTGAAGAAGGAGATGAGGTGATATCTGCATGCATTCAGAAATATCCGGAATATGCAGATGCGTTTTCTCTGAAAGCACATATTTGTAATCAGCAGCAGGATTTTGCAAACGGAATTAAAATGATTGATGAAGCGATACGATTGTTTCCGTTCAATTCCAATTATTTTTTAATCAAGGCAAGCATTTACCAGCGCACAGGCAAGGTAAAAAAAGCCATCGGATTTGTGGATGAAGGCTTGCAGCTTAATCCGGGCAACCAGCATTTATTGCAGCAGAAAGCAATATTGCTGCATCAGCTGCATGATGTGCGGGCCGAAAAATTTTTATCGGATGCAATGATGATTGAACCGGAAATGGAAAGAAATTTCGGTATCAAAGGATTAATGCATCTCGAAAAAAATGAACTCGATGCAGCGGAATCAAATTTTCTTGAAGCACTCAGGATCGAACCTGAAAACCGGGATTATTTAACAGGACTCTTAACCATTAAGAAGAAAAAAAATATATTTTACTGGGAAACGATAAGAAACGGATTTCCAAGACTGGAAATCAAATCTCCTTATTTTATGGTATTAACCATTATCGGCACTTTCGGATTCGCGTTGATACTTATTCTTGTAAAGATGGGCTTCAATGCCTGTTGCTGGTTTATGGATGTGTGTTATGAAACAGCTTACAGGTTGAAGGAAAATTCCCGGCGGTTGCTCATACGGAAAAAAATTATCCGTTCAAATATTTTTTTGGGGATGCTTGGCCTTTCTGCACTTTTATGCATTGCAGGTGCGCAATTTAAAGATCAATTTACAAGTCATTCCGGATTTTTTGTTTTTGCATTGATATTTCCCCTGATAAGTTTTTTTGAAGACTGGAAGAGAAAGATAATTATCCGTGAGATCGTATTTTCAATTCTGCTTTTCGGATCTGTTTTCATTATATCAGCATACCACGAATGGTTTTATTTTTTCATCTCGGGCGCCATAATTATTTATGCATTGCTTTGGACATTCCGTGCCTTTGGCAGATAATCTGTTCTGAAAAGAAAAATAAAAAAAGGCAATCTGTTCCGATTGCCTTTTTATGTAGTGATTATATCGTCAGCATCGCATCATGCATTTTCCGGATTTATATCTTTCATCATCATATCCATAATTTCCTGGCTTACACCTACAGAACTGAAACCGCCGTCGTGATATAAATTCTGCATCGTGATCATGCGGCTCAGATCGGAAAAAAGAAAAATACAATAGTCCGCACATGCCTCTGCGCTTGCATTGCCGAGCGGTGAAATAGAATTTGCATATCCGTAAAATGCATCAAAGCCTTTCACGCCACTTCCGGCAGTTGTCCATGTAGGAGATTGCGAGATCGTATTGACACGTACTTTTCTGAATTTACCATAATGGTAGCCAAAACTCCGGGCAATACTTTCGAGTGTTGCTTTCGCATCACCCATATCGCTGTAACTGGGGAAGGTGCGCTGCGCAGCAATATATGTAAGTCCCACTACCGAACCCCATTCATTCAATGCATCTTTTTTATAAGCGGATTGCAAAACTTTATGAAAAGAAAGGGCGGATACATCAAGTGTTTTCATCAAAAATTCGTAACTCAAATCGGTATAAGGACGATTTTTCCGCACATTCGGACTCATGCCGATCGAATGCAGAATAAAATCTATTTTCCCGCCTAATTTTTCAGCAGACTGATCAATCAGTTTTTCAAGATCTTCAACAATTGTTGCATCGGCCGGAATTACTTCCGTTTTGCATTTTTCCGCCAGTTGATTGATAACACCCATGCGCATTGCAATCGGTGCGTTTGTAAGTGTAAATGTGGCGCCCTCATCAAAACATTTTTCAGCAACTTTCCAGGCAATTGAACTTTCATCAAGCGCTCCGAAAATAATACCGCGTTTCCCTTTTAATAAGTTGTGTGACATAATTCTGGTTTGGTTTAAGAATTTCAGTTAAAGCGAAAATACAAAGTTTTTTATTTCCGCCTATTTATCATAAGGCAGCCTGTTTTTCTTTTTAGCACGTTTTGCATATGCAAGTTTGCGGTATTTATCAGACAGCGAAGTGAGCACTGCATTTGTTTCCTCCTTATTTGCCGGTGTATCTGAAATACTGTAACTTCCTTTTTGCGAAATATCGGTGAGTTGCCCGTGTTTAAATAAATAACGGCCGGTATAGGAAGCTTTGATCGTATCGGCATTTATTTTCGGAACTGCAGTTGCACTGTATAATTTTTGTGTTTCATTCACAACAATCAATGTATCGTCCCAATAAAAATAATCTCTCGTCACGTCGCCGAAATTAAAACCAAACCAGGTTTTTATTTCCGAGATCGTATCGTTGATGAAATAAGCTTTTAATGTGGCGCCTTGTTCGGGCATTGCATTCACAAACGAGGTATCATCGATCATAATCATATAATTATGTTTGTTCTTTTTCTTTGAAGACTGTGCAAACGATACGGATGAAACTGCGAGGAGAATGAAGAATATGTATACTTTCATACCAGATTTATTTACATGTAAAAATAGCCTATAAAGTGGATTGAAAGTTAATTTTGCAGCTATGTTGCACGAGAGGCAGAAAACCGAAGGAAGGAGTCAGACGAGGGAAATGTTTACAGTTGCAATCAATTTATTGCTTGCCGGAATTGTGATCCTTTTCTTCGGACTCACGTATGGGTATTTGTTTCATATGGGTCAGAACTGGCTTGAATTTAACCTGCCGAAAATTTTCTGGCTCAGCACACTTGCCATTCTTGCCGTAAGTTTTCTGATGAACCGTGTTTTGAGAGAATATGATCGCGACAGCAGGAAAAACCTGCGCAGGCTTTTATTGGGCGCTTTCGCAGCAGCTGCTGTTTTTGTTTATTGCCAGGTAAGCGGATGGACCATGTTATATGCAAACGGAATTGAATTGGGAACATCCCCATCAACCAGTTATTTATATGTGTTAACAGGTTTGCACGCACTTCATGTTTTAGTTGGTATTATATTTCTGCTCGTCAGCAATTTCAGAGTATATATGCATACAAAAGATGAAATCAAGGCACTTATTTTTTTCAGTGATCCGGTGCGGCGCACAAGATTAAAACTTATGCGGAATTACTGGCACACGATCGATTTCATCTGGCTCTTCTTATTTTTTGTATTTCTTTATATGCACGCATAAAAAAAGCCTCTCCGGTTTTACCCGAAGAGACTTGTTTCACTCCTTAACCAACTTTATTACTCGTCTTTTTTATCTTCTTTGCGTTGCATTTGTTTTTTCTTCAGCATTTGTTTTGCTTCAGCTTTTCCTCCTGCTTTTTCTATGATCTCGTCTTTATGATCTCTTACTTTATCTTTTTTTGTTTCGGCAGCAGCTTCTGATTTTTTATGTTGCAGCCTTTTATGCTTTGAAACATTTTCATGATTTTTAGCAGCGGCATTTTTTCTGATTTGTGCTTTTGAACCGTTTTTCAATTCAACTTTCTTTTCTTCTGATGGTCCTGTTGAAGATGTTGTTGCAGTTTGAGCGAACATACTTCCTGCAGCTACTGCAGTGATCAAAAGGAGCGTGACAAATAATTTCTTCATAATTGTTTTGTTTTATGTTTTTAGAATGTTTCGAAAACCGTGCCAAAGCAATTTAAAGGTCGGCCATTGGCAACCCAATCTTACATAATTTCCGGAATATCAATTCCTTTTTTAATTCAAAATTGAGCAGGCTGGCTTAAATTTGCAGGGCTCGGCGGGGTAAACTGTCGACATTCGGGATGTAGCTCAGCCCGGTAGAGCACACGTCTGGGGGGCGTGGGGCCGGAAGTTCAAATCTTCTCATCCCGACTGAGGCTTTAAATGCATTTATATTATACAGTCTGCGAAAGACGTTAATTGTTGTGAAGAATATACGATCCTTCGGCGAAGAGAGTTAATAATCCGAAAACACGCTTAATTTTACAAGTATGAGTTTTGTTTATCCGGCATTTTTGTGGGCACTTTCTGCACTTGCAATTCCAATTATCATCCATTTATTTAATTTCCGCCGCTTCCGGACAATTTATTTTACCAATGTCAGATTCCTGAAAAATATTCAGGAAGAAACTGCAACGAAAAACAGATTAAAACATCTGCTCATCCTGTTTTCAAGATTGCTGGCCATTGCCGGACTTGTATTTGCATTTGCACAACCATTTCTTCCTTCAAAACAATCAACGGAAAAAACAAAACGAAAAGCCGTAAGCATTTATATTGATAATTCATTCAGCATGGAAGCCACCGAAAATGATGAACAATTACTCGGACTGGCAAAACGAAAAGCGGAAGAAATTGTAAACGGTTATACGATCGATGATCAGTTTCAATTGCTCACAAATGATTTTGAAGCAAAACATCAGCGCATGCTGAGCAAGGAAGAAATTTTGCAAATGATCCCGGAAATACAATTATCTCCCGTTGTTCAACCTATGGAGGAAGTTTTTAAACGCCAGAAAGATATCATCAACCGTGAAACGGATAAAGACAAAATAGTTTTTATGCTGAGCGATTTCCAGAAAAGCTCCATGAACCTGGAAAATGACACAGCTTATCAATTGAATTTATTTAAAGTTACAGCATCTGCGCAGCGCAATGTTGCAATCGATTCGGCGTGGTTTATTACGCCGGTGCAAATGATGAATGAGCAATTGCAGTTATGTATCCTCGTGAAGAATTACAGCAATGAAGAAGTGAAAAATGTACCCGTTACATTAAAACTGAACGGACAGATAAAATCAATTACGGATGTTTCAATTCCCGCCAACAGTGAAGTGCGTGATACTTTATCTTTTATCGTGAACGACAACAAATGGCAAAACGGAGAAATAAGTGTTACGGATTATCCCGTTTCTTTCGACGATCAGTTTTATTTCAGTTTCGAACCGGTAAGTAAAATTCCTGTGCTGTGCATTAATGGAAAAAGCCAGAATAGTTTTATTCAATCCATTTTTGAAAAAAATCCATTGTTTGAATTTGTTAATTATTCCTACAACCAGATTCAGTTTAATGATCTTGGAAAATTTAATCTCATCATATTAAATGAACTGCCTTCCATTTCAGGCGGACTGGCGCAGGCATTAAATCAGCGTCTGGATGAAGGAGTGCACCTTATTTTATTTCCTGACATTGCAATGGACCGCAATTCCGTAAATCAGTTTCTTGCCGGATCAAATGCGGGTGAATTCGGAGAATTGATCTCTTCAAAAAGAAATGTAACCTCAGTAAATATAAACCATCCGCTATACCGCGGGCTGTTTGAAAAAATTCCGCAAAATCTTACCGTGCCCTTTGCATCAAAAAGTTTTATGATCAATTCCTTTTCTTCAACACCTGAAGAAGCTCTGATGACCTTTGCGGATGGAAAACCATTTCTCGCAACCTATCCTGTTCGTGAAGGAAATATATTTCTTGCTGCTGCACCACCGCAAAAGGAATTCACCGATTTACCCGTGCAGGGATATTTTGTGCTGACGATGTATCAGTTTGCGATCAGCAGTGAAAAACAGGGAGAAATTTATTCAACCATCGGCAATGAAAAATGGATCCGTTTGAATGATATTCAGATGTCCGGTGATCAGACTGTGCATGTAAAAACAGAAAAAAATGAATTCATTCCTGAAATGCGGAAGTCAGGAAATAAAGTGGAAGTGAATCTCAGCAATTATACAAATGTATCCGGTTTATACGAAGTGGAAGGAAGCGCATCTACGCAAACCATTGCTTTGAATTATAACCGCAGTGAATCGGATCTTTCATTTTATTCGAATGATGAATTAGCGGAAATGTTTGATGCAAAAAACATCACGCTGTTCGACCGTCCCGAACAAAACCTTACGGGCGTAGTGGCGCAGCTGAGTGGCGGCACACCCTTGTGGAAATATTGTGTTATATTTGCCTTGATCTTCCTGGCAACAGAGATTTTATTGATCCGCTGGTTGCCATAGCTGAAAAAAAAATTATGCAACAGGTCCTAAAGGGAGTTACCATCATAGACCCGACCTCACCCTATCATCAGCAACAAAAAGATATTCGTATTCAGGATGGCCTTATCACCGAAATTTCTGACGAACTCGCAAATTCGGATGAGGAGGAAGTAAACGATTTTACGGGAAATTATATTTCACCGGGCTGGTTCGATTTACTTGCATCATTCGGTGATCCGGGGCATGAACAAAAAGAAGATATTGCTTCGGGAATAAAAGCTGCAGCTGCAGGTGGATTTACTTCCCTCGGGCTGATGCCGAATACACAACCCGCACTCCATTCAAAATCTGAAATAGAATATATTATTAATAAATCTGCAGGGCAGATCGTAAAAATTATTCCTTACGGTGCAATTACAAAAAACCGTGAAGGGAAAGAATTAACCGAAATGTATGATATGCGCAATGCAGGTGCCGCAGCATTTACGGATGCAGACCTTGCAATTGCAGATGCAGGAATTATGCTGCGCAGTTTATTATATGTAAAACCATTTAACGGTGTGATCATCAATATTCCGAATGATCACAAAATAATCGGCAATGCGGCTGTGAATGAAGGATTGATGAGCACACAACTCGGCATGTACGGCATGCCCGATGTGCTGGAAGAATTAATGGTGATCCGCGATATTAAATTAGCAGAATATACAAATTCAAAAGTGCATATCGGTATGATTTCTTCCGCGAAATCAATTCCGCATATTCGCAATGCAAAACAAAGAGGTGTGCAGGTAACTGCATCGGTGAGCGCTTACCAGATTTATTTTGATGAGAATGAATTGCATGATTACAATACAAATTTTAAAGTGAACCCGCCTTTGCGCACTAGAAAAGATATTGATGCACTTATCGAAGGCTTGAAAGACGGAACAATTGATGTGATCAGCAGCAACCACCTGCCGCATGAAACTGACGCTAAAGATCTTGAATTTGAATATGCCGCTTATGGAATGGAATCACTTGAAGCAACATTCGGAGCTGCAAATAAAATTTTGAAAGATACACTGTCAACAGAGCAGCTCATCGAAAAAATAAGTCTGAACCCGCGGAAAATTCTCGGACTGGAAATTCCGACTATTAAAGAAAACGCAAAAGCAGAACTCACAATATTTGATACGGATTCAAATTATATTTTCTCACGGGATCAGATCAGATCAAAATCCAGGAACACCGGATTTACCGGAAGAGAGTTGACGGGCCGGCCGCTGGCAATCCTGCATCAATCACAATTCAAAATCATATAAAATGGATCAAATTGATAACCTGACACCGGAAAGACCTTCCAGAAAAAAATATATCTGGACCTACAGCATTATGTCGGCCATGATATTTATTATTTTATTGCTGATTACGCATATGTTCCGCGAACAGATGATGGATAAGAATTTTCTGATGACGGGGATTTATTTTATTGTTTTAATTGTAATTGTGATCGCAGCGCAGATCCAGATCAGATCAAAAGTGTATGGAGGTGTGATGACGTATGGCCAGGCATTCGGTTCGGGGATCCTGGTTTGTGTATTCAGCGCATTGATGTATGCAGTCTTTGCATTTATTTTTTACCAGTTCATCGCTCCCGGTGTATTGGATGAAATGCTTGCTTATACTGAACAGCAATTGCGGGAAAAAGGAACTTCAGAAGAATTGATCGAGCAATCGATGCGCTTCACAAAATTATTCATGTCGCCTGTTGGTGTACTCTTCTCCACAATATTCGGCCATGTATTTATCGGAACAATTGCAGCATTGCTCGCATCATTATTTACTCAAAGACAGCGTTAATGCAGATATCCGTTGTTGTTCCGCTCTTAAACGAAGATGAATCTCTCGCTGAACTTGCAGCATGGATACAGCGTGTGATGGAACAACACAATTATTCGTACGAAGTTTTATTTGTTGATGATGGAAGTACCGACCGTTCATGGGAAATTATAGAATCGCTTGCAAAAAAGAATCCTGCATGTAAGGGAATTAAATTCAGAAAAAATTACGGTAAATCTCCCGCATTAAATGTTGGGTTTCATGCAGCACAGGGAGATGTGGTAATTACAATGGATGCCGATATGCAGGACAGCCCGGATGAAATTCCCGCATTGTATGAAATGATCACAAAAGATGGATACGATCTTGTGAGCGGCTGGAAAAAAATTCGTCACGATCCCTTTTCGAAAACAATTCCATCCAAATTTTTCAATTGGATCACATCAACGGTTACCGGAATTAAATTGCATGATTTTAATTGCGGATTGAAAGCCTATAAAAAAGAACTTGTAAAAAATATTGAAGTATACGGTGAAATGCACCGCTATATCCCGCAGCTTGCAAAAAGTGCCGGATACAGGAAGATCGGTGAGAAGATTGTTGAACACCGTGCACGCAAGTACGGTAAAACAAAATTCGGATGGGAGCGATTTGTAAACGGATTCTTAGACCTTTTGTCAGTTATGTTTGTAACACGTTTCGGGAAAAAACCCATGCGCCTTTTCGGCACACTCGGTTTCCTTTCATTTTTAATCGGCGGCATTATTACGCTGTGGCTCATTATTGACAAATTAATTAAAATGGACAGCGGCCATAAATACCGGCAGGTGACTGATCAGCCGCTTTTTTATATCGCACTTGTTGCAATCGTTATCGGCGTTGTTTTATTTGTCGGGGGCTTTATTGCAGAACTGATCTCACGCAATTCAACAGACAGAAATAATTATCAGATCGATAAACGCATTGGGGATCAATGAAAATTGTTTTACTCGGTACTGCATGGCCCTACCGGGGCGGATTAGCTTCATTTAATGAAAGGCTCATTCGTGCATTTCAGCAAGAGGGACATGATGCGGAAATCATCACATTTACATTGCAATATCCCGGCATGTTGTTTCCCGGTAAAACTCAATATTCCGATTCGCCGCAACCTGCTGATGTAAAAATTTCCAGAAAAGTAAATTCGATAAATCCGCTGAACTGGATCGCAACAGGAAAAAAAATCAGGCGCATAAAACCCGATATTTTAATCATCAAATACTGGATGCCTTTTATGGCACCCTGCTTCGGCACAATTGCAAAAGCGGTAAAAAAAAATAAGCATACAAAAGTGATTTGTATCGCTGACAATATAATCCCCCACGAAAGGAAATATTATGATACGGCCTTTACGAAATTTTTTATCCGGCAGATGGATGCATTTGTTGTCATGAGTGATAGTGTATTAAAAGACCTCGCACAATTCAACCGGAATACATTACGTGCTTTCAACCCGCATCCTTTATTCGATAATTTTGGCGCCGCAGTTTCAAAAGTGAAAGCATGTGAAAAATTACATCTCGATCCCGCCAAAAAATATTTTCTATTTTTCGGATTTGTCCGCGACTACAAAGGGCTGGATCTTTTGATCGATGCATTTGCCGATACAAGACTGCAGAATTATGAGCTGATTATTGCCGGTGAATATTATACGGATGAACAAAAATACAGGGAACAGATTGCAATATCCGGTCTTAAAAACCGTGTGCATCAATTCAATCATTTTATAGCTGATGAAGATGTAAAATATTATTTCTGCGCAGCTGATCTTGTTGTGCAGCCTTATAAACACGCAACGCAAAGCGGTGTCACGCAAATCGCTTATCATTTTGAAATTCCAATGCTTGTAACAAATGTGGGCGGTTTAAGCGAGATGGTACCTGATGGAAAAGCGGGTTATGTAACTGAACCTGATGTGCGTTCGATTGCAAATGCATTGGTCGATTTTTCAGTAACGGATAAAAGAAATTTCTTCATTGAAAATATAAAAGAAGAAAAGAAGCGATTTGGGTGGGACAGGATGGTGCAGACAATTACTCAATTATATCTAAAGCTTCAGTCTTAGTTTTTTTATTTAATATGCGTTTGATCAGAAAATAGAGAGGTGCACCACCCACCAATATGATAAATCCATAACCCGCTGAAGCGGGATCAGATCGCACAGTATTGTATGTTACAAATAAAAGCGTAACCACAAATAACGCAGGTACGAAATTCTTCCAAATTTTATGCAATTGAAATCCCGAATAGGCATCTGCAGATTTTCTTCTTAAAATGAAAACCGCGAATGCCGCACTTGCCAGGCTCAGGCTGTCGATGAAAATCACATAATTCACAATTTTCTCAAATGAACCGAGAACAAATATGGAGACAAGCATAACGGCCACAAAAAAAGTTAATCCGAATTCCTGTGTTTGTGTTTTTGCATTCACTTTTTTAAATAGCGGTGGAAGGATTTTATCATCGGCCATTGCATAATAAACCCGCGGGTTACTCATCACGGATGTATTTAAAAATCCTAAAACGGAAATAAATAAAACAACGGAAGCAATTTTACTTCCTGCCTCACCGAATATGCTTCCGGCAAGTGCAGATGCTAGCAAGGGTGATTTTTGAACCGTTTCAAAACCAAGCACTTCAACATATGTGATGTTTAAAAATAAATAAAGCAGGATAACGATCAGCATACCTTTAAAGATTGCAGCCGGAATATTTTTTTGCGGATTTTCAATGTCTGCTCCGAAATTTACTGTTTGCTGATATCCGCCATAAGTAAAAAAAATTGAAATGAAACTAAATCCGAGTGCGGTAATAAAATTAAAATCGGATGAATGCAGGTAGGTGGTTTTCATATCCGCGCCATCAATAAAAAATATACCGCAGCAAAAAATTAAAATGAGAACAATCTTCAGCAGGCTTAAAAAATTCTGTGTGCGTGCGCCCATTTTTATTCCTGCATAATTGATAGCGAATAATAGAAGAATGATAAACACTGCAATGCTGTTTGCAACTGCATTTGCGTGTGCAGTTGCAGGGAATAAAACAGGCGTAATATATGCGGCACCGATAATTGCTACACCGGCACTGCTGCCTGCATTAATAATCACCTGGCTCCAGTTGAGCATGAAAGCATACACGGGATGATATGCCGTAGAAAATATTTTATAATAGCCTCCGGCTGCCGGCAATCGCGATCCGATTTCCGCGAAGGTGAGTGCGCCGCAAATACTCACAATACCGCCAATGATCCAGGCCAGGTAAAAAACTGCAGGATTTTGTGCATGCTCTGCAACAGTAGAAGGCGTTCTGAAAATTCCCACGCCAATCACCAAACTCACAATAATCATCGTGAGATCGAATTGTTTTAGTTTGGGTTGGATGGGCATGGTGTTACTTGAAATAAAAAGATTAAACAATCCAGAAGGAAATACGATATGAGAATTTGTTCAAATATAATAATAGCCTTTTATTCTGGTGGGTGCTCAATTTTTTTTTTATGATTGACATGCTTTTACATTAGGCTCCTGCGGAGCGGATTAAGAGCGTTATATCCATCCTGCCAATATTTCATTCCTCCGGGATGTATAGTTTGAGATGCTAATTTGTGTTGTTCGATTTTTTGCTTAATAAACATTCAGGTATTGTCCTGTAGGGACAAAATATTGGTAGAAAAAACAGAGAACCTGACAAGCTCCGTAGGAGCGCAATATTATACCGGTTCCTTCAAAATGTAGCGTTCATCATATTCAATCTCAAACAATTTTAAAAATGATTTGTATTCATTAACAAATGATATTTTTTTGTGATGCTGTTCCTGGTTTTGAATATATTGAATGACATTATTTAATTGTGATTGTCCATATGAAAATGCGCCATATCCGTCCTGCCAACTAAAATGGGACTTTGTAAATCCCTTCTTATTTATCCATTTGGATGAATCCGTTTTTATATCCTGCATCAAATCGGACAACGATTGAATTGGCCGCATTCCAATAAGTATATGCAAATGGTCGTCTACCCCATTTATTGTAACCAATTTATGTGTATTACCTTGAATAATTCCGGTGATATATTTATATAATTCCTGTTTCCACGACTGGTGAATCATAGCTGCCCGGTATTGAACTGCAAATATGAGTTGAAGGTGGATTTGTGTATATGTATTAGCCATATTATTTAAAGGGTTAATTCTTCAATATTACCTCTACCTTGGGATTTTTTAAAATCTGCAATCATTTTCAGCTTAATTTAAATGCTTATTTTATATTTCGCCCCTACGGGGCTATTTAGAGGGTGCTAATTATTTCTACCAATATTTTGTCCCTACGGGACATTAACGCCGAATTTTTTACGCATTCAGTTTTTAAATTCTGGCTACAATTATTTAAATATTTCTGTAGATCTTTTCATCGGCGTACCAAATTCTTACGCAAATAAAAAAAGGAACCTGTTTCTGAATTCCTTTTTTTATTATTCAATCGGTTTCTATCCGTGTGATCAGTTCAATCCCCGCCTGACCACAGTCGGCAGGCGTGTTCATTTTAAATCCGCTCAATCCGCGTCATCTGCGTTCTTATTTTCCCACAAAGTCGCAAATAAAAAAGGAACCCATTTCTGAATTCCTTTTATATTTAAACAGTTTAATCTGCTTTATTCTTATTTCACATATTCTTAATAATCTCATCCGCAAATTCAGAACATTTTAAAAGTGTTGCACCTTCCATCAGGCGGTGAAAATCGTATGTCACTCTTTTGTTTGAAATTGCTTTTTCCATTCCGTTTTGAATTAAGGCATCTGCTTCTTTCCATCCCATATATTCAAACATCATACATCCGCTTAAAATAACCGAACCCGGATTTACTTTATCCTGATCGGCATATTTCGGCGCAGTTCCGTGTGTTGCTTCAAAAATCGCATGGCCGCTTACATAATTAATATTTGCGCCCGGTGCAATTCCGATACCGCCCACCTGTGCAGCTAATGCATCGCTGATATAATCTCCGTTTAAATTCAATGTGGCAATCACATCAAATTCGTCGGGACGTGTTAACACCTGTTGTAATGTGATATCTGCAATGGAATCTTTAATAATAATTCCGGCACCTGGTTTTCCTTCGGGAATTATACACCATGGTCCGCCATCAATTTCAACAGCGCCATAAAATTCTTTTGCCACCTGGTAACCCCAATCGCGGAACGCACCCTCGGTGAATTTCATGATATTTCCCTTGTGTACAATATTTACACTTTTGCGTTTGTTTGCGATTGCATATCCGATAGCCGAATGAATTAATCGTTCGGTGCCCAGATAACTCACCGGTTTAATTCCGACACCCACCATAATATCAATATCGCGTGAAGGCGCTCCGATATTTTCAAGATCTTTTTGCCATTGATCCGATTTTTCTTTTGTTCCGAATCGGATCTTATCAAAATCTTTTGGTGATGTTTCTTTTAACCATGCAAGAAATTTTGTTGCCAGATCTCCATTTCCCTGCCAGTCGATTCCGGCATAAATATCTTCGGTATTTTCTCTGAAAATAACCATGTTCACTTTTTCGGGTGATTTTACCGGAGACGGAACTCCGTTAAAATAGCGCACCGGCCTGAGGCAAACGTAAAGATCAAGGATCTGTCGCAAAGCAACATTCAATGAGCGGATGCCTCCTCCAACGGGTGTGGTGAGAGGGCCTTTTATTCCAACAAGATATTCACGGAATGCATCGAGCGTTTCATCGGGTAACCAATTGCCTGTTTTGTTAAAAGATTTTTCACCGGCAAGCACTTCCATCCATTCTACCTTCCGCTTTCCGCCGTATGCTTTTTCAACTGCCGCATCAAATACCCGCACACTTGCTTTCCAGATGTCCGGACCTGTTCCGTCGCCTTCAATAAATGGAATTACCGGATGATCCGGTACTGTTAATTTGCCGTTTTGTATCGTAATTTTTTCTCCGCTCATTGTAATTTGAATTTTGCGCAAAGATATGCCTTCAAACCCAAGACTTTAATGTTCCGCTTAAAAATCAAATCATCGTGATGGCAGACTCCTGACTTCTGGTTGCAGACTCCAGACTCCTGACTCCTGATTCCTGACTCTTGACTCTTTTTACTATTCTTACAGAATGAATGCAAAGCCTGAATTAAAACGTGCACTTGGTTTAACCACTGCAATTTTATTGGTGATCAGTGGAATGATCGGATCAGGAATTTTTAAAAAGATTGCACCGATGAGCACGGTGCTGGGTGACAGCAATTTGATTTTACTGGCCTGGGTGCTTGCAGGTGTGATTTCCATGTTCGGCGTATTTTCTTACGCAGGCCTTGCAACATTGACGGAAGAGGGCGGAGGCCAGTTTGAATATTTCAGGATCATTTACGGGAAATTTTTTGCATTTCTTTTCGGATGGGCCTGTTTCACAGTTATACAAACGGCAAGTATCGCTTCAATTGCTTATGTATTCAGCGAGTCGGTAAATAATCTGGCCGGGTTTGGAAATCCTGCAGACCGATGGAAGGATGTACATATCGGCGGGTTTATTTTTCCATTTGCAAACAGTGGTGTGAAAATATTTACGATCATCACCATTCTTGTTCTGACTGCAATTAATTATTTCGGTGTGCAGAAAGGCGGATTATTAAATGATATTTTTTCTGCCGCAAAAATTGCAGGCATAGCTGTTTTAATAATCGCCGGATTTATTTTGCACGGAGATCAAACCGTTGATCTTCCGATACCAACCGTTGCAGTTGAGAAACCTGAAGGCTGGTTCCTATTAAGTGCGATGTTTACGGCAATGTTATCTGCATTCTGGGCTTACGATGGCTGGGTGAATCTTTCCTATATCGGCGGAGAAATAAAAAATCCGAAAAAAAATATTCCGATCGCAATTATTGGCGGTGTTGCAGTTGTGATGTTTTTATATGTTTTATTAAACATCACTTATTTACATGCACTTCCTGTTGAAACATATGCAACCATTGATGCAGCGGGTAATAAAATTGCGGGTGCTGAAATGGCGCAGTCACTTATGGGGAATGCAGGATATATTTTAATTTCTGTGTTGATCATGTTATGTACTTTCGGCGCAACAAATTCGAGTTTAATGAGTTCGCCACGCATCTATCATCAAATGGCAAAGAAGAATTTATTTTTCAAAAGTTTCGGCGAGGTACATCCGAAATATCAGGTGCCGCATAAATCATTAATATATCAGGCAATTTGGGCGAGTGTGCTTGTGATATCAGGTACTTTCGATCAATTAACAGATATGCTGATTTTCGCATCTTTTATTGCCTATGGAAGCGGTGCGGCAGGATTGATCTATATGAAAATGAAATATAAAAAACAGGGAGGGAATGCATTGGATGCGGAAGATGGGGTGGATCAGAAAAGTATTTCAAAAAAAGTATTCGGTTATCCTTATTTCCCGGCAATCTTTGTTTTGTTCTGCATCGGTTTGATCATCAATACACTCATCACAATGCCAAGAGAAAGTATCACTGGTTTATTTTTTATTGCACTCGGTATTCCGGTTTATTTTTGGGTGAAACAAAAAAATAAGTAAGCAGTTGGCAGTCTCAGTTTGCGTTTGATTTAAGTAAGTAATTTTCATTTGAATAAAGTACATAAAAAAAGGGGTCCGTGGCGGAGCCCCTTTTTTTTCGATTATACTTCATTACAGCCAATAGAAGTATCAATCTGTCAGCACAACCAGATACTTAGATGATTTCCAGAATTCATTAGGATTGTTGATCACTAATTCTTCCACTGTTTTATTTCCTTCAACCAGTGTATAAGAGTCGGTTGAATGTGTTGTAATAATTTTTGCGCTTTTTGAATTCAGAGAAAGTTCTTTAAAATCTCTGATGTCAATTCTTGTGAATGCACTTGGGTCGAAATTGTTTACGAGTTCTTTATTTGCACCCATTCCGATAAATCCGCCTTCTTTATCAACGATACCGAGTTCTTTCAATTCTTTATAAGAACCGGAGATATAATATGCGGTATTTAAATCAGTTGTTTGCTGGTCAATCACTTTTGCCTGTTCAGCATTTGCATTTTCGAGTTCAATTTTCGCAGTTGTCACTGTGTTTAAATCAGTGTTTAAAGTTGCGATCTGATAATTTGCTTTTTCAAGCTCAGATTTCAATGAATTCAATGTAAGTGATTGTTGTTCGATTTGTGTATTAAGCAATCCGATCTGATCATTCAGTTCTTTGATCTTCACATTGCTGTTTTTATATTTTTTGTCTAAATCAGCAACCAGCTTTTTATTTTTCTGAATCAGATCATTCAGTGTTTGAATGCTTGCGATAATATCGTCGCGTTTTTGCGTTTTACCGGCACCTTCACTGTTTAAATTCGCTGTGATGATACCTTCTGTTTTTTTGATTTCGATCAGATTTGAATCAATTTGATTCATGTAAGCCATATACTCACTGATTTCATTTTCAGCATTGTCCCAACCCATTTTGTAGGCACTGCTGTCACCCTGTAAAGTTGCGATCCTGTTTTCGAGATCTTCAATCTTGCTCTTATTACACGCAGCTAAAAACGGGATGATTGCCAGAACTAACAAATACCTTTTCATAATTTTATTTTTTTTTGTGAATACTCTTATTGAAAATAATTTGCCAATTATCGGGTTTGCTCCGAAACCCCTGTAAACAGGCGATCTGCAAATTCAAATTCAAAATTAAGGAACGTTTGCATGGGGAAATTCTCCTCATAGTGAGGAAAATATAAAATGTGTTTTCATTTGCATACAATGTATCTTTGAACGAGTGAAAAATCCGAATCTTGATCCAACAGGCGATTTCATGGCCGGTTCTGAAAAAGAATTCGAGAAAGCGTTGCGGCCACAGGGATTTTTCGAATTTGAAGGCCAGGATAAAATCGTTGAAAATCTCAAAATTTTTATTGCAGCAGCTTCACAAAGAGGGGAGGCTCTCGATCATGTTTTACTCCATGGGCCTCCGGGATTGGGTAAAACAACACTCTCCCATATTATTGCCAATGAGCTGGGTGTGCAAATGAAAATCACTTCCGGACCAGTGCTTGAAAAACCGGGCGACCTTGCCGGATTGCTCACAAGCCTCGAAGAACGGGATGTACTTTTTATTGACGAGATCCATCGGCTCAGCACCGTAGTTGAAGAGTATTTATACCAGGCAATGGAAGATTTCAAACTGGATATTATGATCGAAACAGGCCCGAATGCCAGGTCAGTGCAGATCAAACTCAATCCGTTCACGCTCGTTGGTGCAACAACCAGATCGGGCATGCTTTCTTCACCTTTGCGGTCGCGTTTCGGTATTACCTCAAGAATTGAATATTACACCGCAGAAGTATTGGAGAAGATCATCAACAGGTCGGCGGATATTCTCGGAACGAAAATAAATCCCGATGGTGCGCACGAAATTGCAAGGCGCAGCCGGGGAACACCGCGGATCGCAAATAATTTATTGCGACGTGTGAGAGATTTTGCACAAATCAAAACAAAAGGCATCATCGATATTGAAATTGCAAGATATGGACTCAACGCTTTAAATGTGGATGAAAACGGCCTTGATGAAATGGACAACCGTATCCTCCTTTCCATAATTGAAAAATTTGGCGGCGGCCCCGTTGGTTTAACAACGATTGCCACATCGGTAGGTGAAGAAGCAGAAACCATAGAAGAAGTTTATGAACCCTTTCTCATACAGGAAGGATATATAAAACGCACACCGAGAGGCCGCGAAGCCACGGATATCGCATATAAACATTTGAAAAAAATCCCGCCTTCAGCCAATTTCAGTTTATTTGATTAATCGTTGCATCGTTTTTACTTCAATCGCTGTCTACTTTAATTATTGGTGCCTTAAAATTTCTATCTTTGCTTTCACTCCTGAATAAATTTCGCTTATTATGAAAAGAATTTCTTTGTATCTGATTGCTTTTTTGGTGTTGATACCCGTGATGATGAAAGCCCAAATTAATTGCTCTGCACCAAATACTGGTCTGACACCTTTTCTTGATTTGCAAACGGGTTATTATATGGGTTACCAGGCAGGATTATATCCCGGCGGTACCAATATCTTAAGCGGCCCGCATTTAAAAAGCGGTAAAACGATCGCACAGGGAATAAAACCGCTGGATGGCGATGGCAATGTAAATTATGGTGACGGTGTAGTGCTTGTTGTAGGTTTCGGGCCTTCAGTTCCCGGACATATTTTCAATAAATTCGTTCAGCATATCCGCGACCCGTCAGTTAACTACAATCTCAATCCATGTGTTGATGCTGTTAATTTATGTATCGGCGGAAAAGATATCAGTTATGGAACCTCCGATTCAACTGCAGACGATTATTGGTCGGACCTTGTTACCAATGTTACAGATATTGGTTACACACCGGAACAGGTGCAGATCGGCTGGATGTATTTCAATGCAAAAGGGCTTACAGAGCCTCCTGTCTTTCCCGACAATTCTGTTGCAATGAAAGATCTGTTCGTGGAATTCATCAATAAATCAAAAGAATATTTTCCCAATTTGAAAATCATGTATGTGAGTTCACGGCACTGGGGCGGCTATGCAGATACGACACTTACCGAATATTATTCGCTTGCCGAACCGGCATCTTATCAGAACAGCTGGACAGTAAAATGGCTGATAGAAGAACAAATCAATAATACAAATCCATTGCTCCAATACAAAGGCGCAAATCCGAAATCGCCTTATTTGTTGTGGGGCCCGAATTTCTGGTGCGACGGGAATATTAAACGAGCTTGGGATGATAAAAAATATGTCTGCATGCTTTCGTTTGACCTCGATGACGGTTACCATTTAAGCGATCAGCAGGATAGTAAAGATGCGCTTGATATTGAGGACGTCATGTATTATGGTGATGTAGGGAAACAATTCATGAAAAATTCACCGACCTGGGAAAATTGTATTCCATGGCTTGATACGCTCGCCGGTTTATTACGCCACGAAGAAATAGAAAAAAGTAAAGTGGATGGAATGCTTATTTCACCGAATCCCGGATTCAATGAGTTTTATATCAGCCTCACAACAGATAAATATCCCGCAGAAATTACAATTATTGATGAAGTGGGAAGAGTAGTAGATCAATTTATTCATGAAGAAAATTTCTCGACCGAAGTGCTGGTTGATATGACTGGTAAACCACAGGGGATTTATTTTGCACGTGTGCTGATCAATAATAAAGTTTCAACGTTGCGATTTATTAAGCAGGGATAAAAATTTAATTTATTAAATAAAAAAACGGATTGAAATTTTTCAATCCGTTTTTTTTGTATCTAGTAGTTAGTATCAAGTATCAAGTATCAAGTATCTAGTATCTAGGTGCTGACGCAAGAATGGCTAATGCAAAAGTAGCAGGCTTTAGCCGCTAGTGGCCAGTAGCTAGCAGCAGCAGCAACTCACCACATCATTCCCACCACAAATACAAAATCCCGGTATCTTTTAATTCATCGGCGAGATATTTTACAGAGCCTGAGCCGCTGTCGACCACATCGGGACAAAATTCATACACATCGTTTGCAAATGTTTCCGCATTGGAAGGTGCGGATTGAAACATTGCTTCTACCCAATCATTTCCTGCGCCGATAATAGCAAATGGAAATTTATTGTTCCAATCCGTCAGTTTATTAATCACATCTTTGTTGAAAATATTATAATTCTCCCCGTTTGTTTGCATCAGTCGCAGGATATCAAACTGATCAGAAGATTTAATTACGGCGATTTTATAAATATTGTGCGCTTTGTCTTCTTCAGAAATAAAAATTAAATGACCGAGTGCAAAAAAATCATCCCGGAGTTTGAACACAAGATTGTATGCACTTTCTGCATCGGAATTAAAAACAATTCCTTTTTGCTTATTTACTGTTCGCACATATGCATTTTCTTCCTTGTTAAAAACATATGAACTCGTGGTGAGTTGTGAAAAAGCCGAATCGGTTTCGCTGCGGAGGATCTGCAGAATATCAAAATCAATATTTGCTGTTTCTGCAAGTTCGGCATCCAGACTTATAAATTGAGAAGATGCAATCTGCGTAAATACGCTGCCTGAAGTAAGCATACAGATCAGAAAAAAACCGGGTAAATATTTGCCTCCGCTCATTGCTATTATTTTTCCTTGATTGTGTGTGCAGTTCAGGATAATAACGATGCAAAATAAATAATATTGAACGGTATCATGCGCCTTCTTCAACAATTTTCACCATAAATGGTACTATAAAATAGTCAACCGTTCATGATGTTATAAACAAAATTAATGCGAAAGAGAATTCAGAAATAATAAATTCCGCGGAGGCTGAGTAAAATATTGGCAAGACCGAACGCCGACGGGTCGAGCGGGTCGCCGACACTGAAAACAGAACCTTCGTATCTGAAATTAATACCGATATGTTTTTGCTTGCCGGCGAGGAAAGTTCCCCCAACAACGTAGCTTATTTCATCAGTAAAGAAACCGCTGTCGTCGTCATAATCAAATCCGTTCAGTTCCTCTTTTACATCGAATAATCTTCCGTAAGCAAATCCTGCCTGGAAGATCAGCTGGTTTTTATCGTTGTAATTTATCAGGAGCGGTACCTCCACATAATTAAACCGGAGCAGGTATGTATAGCCATTATTGTTAAGCGGAGTGGATTTACTTCCTTTCTGAATAAACAACATCTCCATGCTGGCAAACCATGATTCCGAGAAATTGATATGCAATTCGGCCCCGCCTGTAAAGCCCAGTTTATTAAAGCCGCCCAGATAATCACCATGTACCTGCGACATTACGAAGCCGGCAACAACGCCGCCTTCGAAAATATGAAAGGCATTATCGTCGGTATTTCCTGCATTGATTTGCGCACGGAGTGAACAAGTGGTGGATAAAAAAAGAATGACTACAATGAATCGCATAAATGTGAATTTCGGACTGCCCGTTTTGAAATTATGAACTTACTTTTGGCGTTACTGGTTGCAAATAACGTAAATATTCATGTTTAAGTACACGACAAACACTTTAAAAAAAATTGAAGACCTGCTGAAAGAAGCGGGTTATATTGTGCGCTACGAAAAGGGAAACTTCACTGCGGGTTACTGCATTCTCGAAAGCAGGAAAGTAATTGTGATCAACCGCTATTATGAAACGGAAGCCCGTATTAACTCTTTATTCGATATTATGGGTAAATTGCAGGTAGACGGGCAGATATTAAGCGAGGGGTCACGGGAATTTTTAAATGAAATCCATTTAGTGAGAGCTTGATCATTACAATTTTAGGTTCCGGCACTTCAGGCGGTGTTCCGATGATCGGATGCCATTGTGCAGTTTGCAGTTCTACCGACAGCCGTGATAAAAGACTCCGATCTTCCATTTCCATTCAGGTAAATCAACAGCAGTTTGTAATTGATACCGGCCCTGATTTCAGACAACAAATGTTGCAGGCTGATATCAACAAACTCGATGCAATACTTTTTACGCATGCCCACCGCGATCATACTGCCGGGCTCGATGATATTCGTGCCTATAATTATTTTATGAAAAGGCCAATGGATATTTATGCAACGGAAGAAACACAAAAATCTTTGCAACTGGAATATCATTACGCATTTGCCGATCAGTATTATCCCGGTTTACCGGAATTTAAATTCTTCACAATTCAAAATCAACCTTTTTATATCGGTGAAGTAAAAATTATTCCTGTGGAAGTAATGCATTATAAAATGAAAGTATTCGGATTCCGGATCAATGATTTCACCTATATCACCGACGCAAATTTTATTTCTCAGGAAGAAAAAGAAAAAATTAAAGGCAGTAAAATTTTAATTCTGAATGCACTTCGGAAAGAATCACATATCTCGCATTTTAATTTGCAGGAAGCACTTGAATTAATTTCCGAATTAAAACCCGAAAGCGCCTATCTCACACATCTCTCGCATCAAATGGGTAAACATGAGGATGTTTCGAAAGAGTTACCACCAGGCGTATTTTTAGCTTTTGATGGTTTGAGGCTGGAACTCTGAAATCAGTCCTCAGTCCTCAGTCCGCAGTCTGCAGTCATTTCTTCAATTTAATTTCAAAATTCCTTCATTTATATTTTTCCGGGTGTTCGATCATATCATTTATTAATCTCCCGACAGATTCAGATTTACTGACAAGATGATCGTACTTTTCAGATAAAATAAAATTGCAGGCCAAAGCAAAATCGATCCAGGTTTGTGTTTCAGAATTTTCCATATCTGCATCAGAAATCTTTGAAATAAAGTGAGCTTCATATAATCGCTTTCTATATGCTTCAGCGAGGCAGTCAACCACACTTCATGATGATCTTCGTATTTGATCTGTCAAAGAATATTTCTCTTCTTTTGGAATTGATTTACTTATCTCAAAAATATCCATCGCAAGTTCAAATGCCTGCTTATATGCTTTTAATTCTTTGAAATTACCCACATTTAAAAATTTGCCATTAAAGTATTGCAATTATCTATAAGTCGTATGTAAATATGCATTTAAATCAAACCCTTTATTTGAAAGTTTAAACGCAGGCGAATATTGAAGAAAATTGATTGGAGAATTGAGATTGCAGACTTCGCCGACTGATGACTGCCGACTGAAGACTGCTGACTGAAGACTGCTGACTGGTAAAAATGACTTGCCCGTGACCCTCACTTTCCTTAACTTTGACATCCGTAACCTGCAAACCACGCATATTCCACATCAAAAAAATCAAACAGTTCATTATTATGCAAAAAACTCTTACACTCCTGACGGTATTGCTATGCGCAACCGTGATGCATGCACAGGGTATACAGTACCCGAAGGATCCGAACCTGAAAACATTTATTCAGGATACGCACATTCTGCCAAATCAAAATCTGCAGGCAGCATTACGCGATTCTGAAGCATGGGAAAATTTCAGACAAGCACACGGAAACTGGTGGGTGCAGTTCAACGAACAAACAGCTACACCTCACCGTGCTTATGGTACTCCGGTTGCCGGAACAGGTGCAAACCCTGAAGAAATTGCTTATAATTTCTTTATGAATGAATTACAGGCATTCGGAAGCAATCAGGTGGATGTAGATATCCGTTCAAACAATACATCGAAATATCATTATATCACATATATCCAGGAATTTAACGGACTTGAAGTATTGTGGAGTGAAGCTACTTTCCGCGTGAGCCTTGATGGAAATATTGTAATGTTCGGGCTGGATATTTATCCCGATATCAATTTATCTACAACACCCGCTTTAAGTGAAACAGCCGCTCAGGCTTTTGCTTCATCCGGTATTATCGGAACCGTAACCTCCACAGAAGGAAATTCATTGAAAATATTACCTCTTCCGGGCGAAGGAAAACTGGAGTATAAACTCGTGTATGAAATTAATGTCCATGTAATGAATGTGGATGGCATACCCGGAAATTATTATACACTTGTGGACGCAAATTCCGGCGCTGTTTATTATCGCCAGAATAAAGTTCATGCATGCGGTGCACCTGCATCAGCATTAGGTGCAAATATTCAGATCAATTCCAATATACAGGATAATCCGCTGGTTGGACTTGTTAATCGCGGTTTACCTTATATCCGTGTTGAAATCGACGGTGATTATTATTACGCCGATGCAAACGGATTACTCAGCTTAAATACAATCAGCGATCCGACACCCGCAACAATTGATCTGTTTGGTTTATATGCTAAAGTGAGTGAAGGTGCCGGTGCAGCCGGAACAAATATTGAATCAATTGATGTAGTGATCAATCCGGGCGACAATACAATTGAATTTGATGAAGTATCAGGTGCACTTGCATCTGAAGTTTCTGCATATTACTGGCAGAATATTTTACATGATTTTATGAAAGGCTACTGGCCGACATTTACAGATCTGGATTTCGCACAATTAATTCGTGTTGAAAGAACCGATGGATCATGTAATGCTTTTTATGACGGCTCGAGCACAAACTTTTATGAAAGCGGTGGCGGCTGCCCGTCAACTGCATTATTTAATGACGTGGTAATGCACGAATATGGTCATGGAATTAATTCTGATTTATACAGTTGGTTAGGCGACCCGGGCGGGATGAGTAATGGTGCTTTAAATGAAGGGTATGCCGACATATGGGCGATTTGCGTAACAGACAATCCAATTCTCGGTCAGGGATTTACAGGCGGAGCAGGAACTTATGTGCGCCGCTATGATGAGGCGCCGAAAGTATATCCGCAGGATTTACTCGGTGAAGTACACGCCGACGGTGAAATTATCGCCGGTGCATGGTGGGATGTGGAAGAAAATTTCGGCAGCCATACCGATATGGTTGATTTATTCAATGAAGCATATAATGCAACACCTGACGGTGCAGCCGGAACGGAAGGAACGATTTATACCGATATTTTAATAGATGCATTAATGGCTGATGATGATAATGCAGATTTAACTGACGGCACGCCAAGAATCGATGAAATTGCTTCAGCATTCTGTGAGCATGGTATTGCAATGATCGGCCAGGTTTCTTCAGATCATGATGGTATTTTCACATATATCACACCGGAAGAACCGATCGTAATTGAAACAGATATTGATGTGGATTATCCTACTTATATCGGCGATATGCAAATGCATTATAAAATAAATAATGAACTCACATGGACTATTGTAGATATGGTAAATGTTGGTGGAACAACTTATGAAGCAGATATTCCGGGCCAGCCTGAAGGAACAGTAATCGGTTATTATTTTGAAGTTTCTGATTTGGGTGGTTGCGGAAATGCAGTGTTCCCTGCTGAAGCAAATACCGCCGATCCGAATTTACCTTTCTATGCATTGGTTGGATATGAATTACAGCACACTGAAGATTTTGATAACGAATTCGGATCCTGGATCGTTGATCCGTTTGGTGATGATGATGCGACAACCGGTGTTTGGGATATAAACGAACCAATCGGCTCTACAGATGATGTTGGCTACCAGGTGCAAACAGATAACGACCATACCGCAGGAAGCGGAAACCTTTGTGCATTTACAGGTAATGCCGCTTTATTCGACGGGGTCGGAACGAATGATGTTGACCACGGAAAAACAACATTGCGCAGTGAAGTATTCGACTTAACAGTTTATGCAGATCCTGTTGCAGTTTACTGGAGAAAATATTCAAATGATTCACCAACAAGTGCAAATCCGGGCAACGACGTATGGCAGGTATATATTTCTGATGATGAAGAAAACTGGGTGAAAGTGGAAAGAACGTATACTGCTGATAATACATGGAGAAGAAATGCAATCCGTGTGAAAGATTATGTGGATGCAACCGAAACGGTGAGCTTTATATTTATTGCGCAGGACAGCGTGCTTGATCCTGATGAACCGGATCCGTTAATTGCAGGTGGTAGTTTAGTGGAAGCTGCAATTGATGATCTCGAAATTTGGGATACAAAAACAATTATAGATACAACTGAAGATACAACCGGAAATTATATACTCGATGCAGAATTAATTGCAGGTGTATTTCCGAATCCTGCATCCGAATTTGTAAATGTTTATTTCTCTGCAGCAGTTACAGGTGAAATTGAAATCACCTTATATAATAATGTCGGGGAAATGATTTCAAGAAATTATATGAGTTCTGCCGCCGGCCGATCCTACACATTGCATACCGGTGCATTGCCGGAAGGGATTTATATGATCAGCTGTAAAACAGATAAAGGAACTGCGAATCAGAGAGTAATGATTCAGCATCAGTAAATAAAATTTAATATTAAAAAAGCCCGCTCAATTTTGAGCGGGCTTTTTTATTTCTGTAATATGCTTGTAGATTTTTTTATTGCATTACAAATGATTTGGAAATTGTTTTTTCGCCGCTCTGCACAATTAGATAATAAATGCCTGAAGGAATATCACCGAGTTGCATATGATTGTTTACAATTCCCGCTTCATGTTCAAATGCATCTTTCCTGATGATTTCTCCGTTCGAATTAATTACTGAAATTGAGCAGGATGTATTTTCATCATTTAGAAAACTGATATAAAAATTGCCGGTATTGGGAGACGGATATAAAACAATTTCATCCGCTTTTATTTTTTGTATTGAAGAGGGTGCCATTAAAGGAACTCCATTTCCATTGCGTTCATATAATGAGCACGATACCCAGGTTGGCCCCGACCGGAACCATCTTTTGGAAGCATTATTATTATAAAGATAATCTATCAGCATTGTGGCCTCTTTGTCTTTTCCCTGTTCGGATAAATGGAAACCCCCGCCGGTTGGATCAAAATCTTCGCAAACCCATGTCAGCCCGTCGGTAGCTCTTGGAGTAATACCGTCTGCCCAATAATACGGTCCCCACGAAAGCCATGGAGCCTGAATGTCTGCACCTTTGTATCTTAATGCAGGATCGCCGTTGATCTGCGATTCAATCACCCATTTCACAGCAAAACCCCCATAATAAGATGCAGGTTCGCCGGCAAGATCCGCATTGTCGGATAAATCGCCTGCATAACCGCCGTAAGCATGGCTTGCAAGATATAATACCTTCATATTCGGAAATGAATCTTTCATGCGCTGAATCGCGAGGATATATTTTGAATAAATTGAATCTGCCTGCAATGGAAATTCCGGAATTGAATCATCCTTGGATGCGGATTTGATCCAGCCAACCTGCACCTGCGCAGCAGTTACACCTGCATCCGGCAAAGCAGTGTGCACAAGGTATTCCCAGTAATAGGTATTATGCGGCGGGATCATACTTTCCAATCCTTTACCTCCAATGCATAAACTAATGTATTTGATACATGGATTATACAAGCCTAAAGAATCGTTTTGCATTTTTGTTTTAAATGTGTTGAATGTGTTATTTGCAGTTGATGCACCCATTCCGATGAATACAATTTTTCCGTTTTCATAATCTACAGCTCCGGCTTCATTCAAAGGCTTAATTTTTTTTGCTATGGAATTACCAGCCTGTTTGTGAACAGCCGGCATCTCGTTGCTGCCACCCGGATATAAACCTCCCTGGTAACCCATAAAATATCCGGTTCCCAATTCATCGATCGGTATATTTCCGGACGTCGTATTATCACAATCAAGTTGCGAAAACATCGAAATGGGAATTAGAAGGAAAACAACTAATAAGCTCCTTGTAATAAATAAAAATTTTAGCATTGGTCCTCGTTTTATGTTAAAAGATGATTTTCCCTGTCCGGAAGTTTGGTCGAACCTGACAGAGGATAAGTAAATCTACAAATATTGAGAATAAAATTAATATTGAATATGTGAAGTCAGGGTAATTGTTGCAGGTGTTTATTTTTCGTTGATACGAAAACAGAATCGATCATTGTTTAATAAACGATTTACATTGTATGGTGCCATCGGTATCGATCCTCATAAAGTACAAACCTGCCGGTAAATACTCAATGTCAATCGAAAGTGTTTTATTACTTGTGCCTGTGCTTTTTTCCGTATGAACGATGTTGCCGGTTTCGTTAAAAATAGCAACTTCGGTAATCGGGTTCGAATTGGCGGGTAAATAAATATTTATGATTTCACCGGCAGGGTTGGGGTATAATGTAAAACCGGATTTATTGATGTCAACATAATCCGTTTCACGGTGAATTGAATCGAGATATGGAACACAATCCGCCCATTTCATGCCGTACTTCACATAATATTTACTGAATTCACTGGTATAAAAGAAATTCATCATATAATTTGCATCTTCCACATTAGTTGAATCTGTCAGATGATATCCGTCGGTTAAACTGAATTTTTCACAGGGATAATTTCTGCCATCGGTAATCCGTGGTTCGGCACCGTTCGTCCAGAAATAATTTCCCCAGGTAATAAAAGGTACTTTGGCGTTAATACCAAAATAACGGAGGTCAGGATCACCCGTAATTTGACGTTCTATCAACCATTTAACTGCGAAATTATTATAGTAGGAAGATGGTTCGCTGATTGCCGCATACTGTTCCATTAATGTATCACAAAATCCACCGTAATGTCTGCCGCTTACAAAAACAATTTTCATGTTTGGAAAATAAATTTTTAATAATTGTAAATAAATTGTCAGGTCATCTGCAACCTGCATGGGTTCATCGGGAAAAGTTATTTCCGCTGCGGTATCCCATTTGTCGTTGAAATAAATCCAGCCCACCTGCATTTGTAAAACGTTATAACCTTTCTCCGTAATTTTATTTTTCATATTCGACCAGTATTTTGTTGAATCAATTCCAATTGCATAATCCAGTCCTTTGCCGCCGGCACTCATGTTAATTGCATCAAAACAAATATTGGTTTTATAAACTGCATCGGTCGTATCACGCACAATCGGTACGAATTCATCCATCAAATGCCCGGGAATAGAAGGGCCGAAACCACCCATCAGAATTACACCTCCATCATAATTAATATTTCCAAGGCTGTCGAGCGGTTGCAGATTTTTCGCAAAATTTCTGCCTTTTTTAAAATGTGATGATGCGGGATTTTCTGTATTCACGCCGCCGGGAAATAATCCGCCCTGATATCCCTCAAATAAACCTGCGCCCAAATCTGTAAGCGGAATTAACCCGGGTGTAAGTGCATCACAATTTGGAGCCTGAGTGAAAATATTTTGAGAAATAAAAAAGAAAAGAAAAAAAACTGACTGGATTTTTTTCATGGATTGCATCTTGTTACGGGAGTGGATTAAAAGAATTAAAACAGGATTTATTTTAATCAACGGACAAGTGTTACATTTCCTTTATAAACAAAATCCTGTCCCGTACCATCTGTTGCCGTGAAATAATAAATATAATTTCCCATCGGTTGTTCTTTATCTTCATACGTGCCATTCCAGCCTTTTGTGAGGTCGGCGGTATTTTCGAAAATTAATTCACCCCATCTGTTGTAAATGGTGAAATTAAAATTGACAACCGTGCCGTATGCAATTGGTAAAAAGAAATCATTCACGCCATCGCTGTTGGGAGAAAATGCATTTGGAAATCCAAACACTGCATCATCTCTTAAAATGACATGTACGGAATCTGTTCCAAGGCAACCGTGTGAATCGGCTCCGACAACATAATAGGTTGTATTTTCCGTAGCGTACGAAAGCGGATTTTGAATATTCGGATCATTCAAACTTTCTTCAGGTGTCCATGTATACGCCACACCGCCCGATGCATTTAATTCAACATAACTTCCAGATAAAATATATTGATCTTCTCCGGCATCAATGATCGGGTTATCATACAAAGTAACATTTACACTTGCAGTATCATGACAACCATTTTCGTCGGTTACCACAACAGAATAAACCATATCGGTGAGAGGGTTTATTAAATTCGGATTTTGTGCAAATGGATCATCGAGATATGTGGGAGGAATCCATTCATAACTTAAACCGCCGAAAGAAGTTAATTGGACCGTATCACCTTCACACATAAAAAAGTCTTCAATAATATCTGCAACAGGAGGTTCAGCAATTGTGAGTGTAAATTGTGATGAATCACTTTTACATCCGATTCCTTCAAATACATTTGAAATATCGTAAGTGCCCGGAACGGATGCACTTAAATCAATTTTTCCTGTAACAGGATCAATCACAAGACCTGCCGGTTCGGCAATAAAGGTTCCGGTATCTGCACCAACCGCCATGATCGGATATGGGTCTTCATCTTCCATGCAATAAATTTCTTTTTCATAGGTAAAATCAAGAAATGCATAAGAGGCGAGATATTTAAAAATATTCATCCGCAAATTACTTGCTTCCGGAAGCGGATCGTGCCATCCGGTAGTGGTCATCCCGCCGAAAATTACTTTTCCTGCACCCCAGCTTGTTTCAGCGCATAAAATATTACCCCCGCCATCATCGATTAATGGAGTCAGATCCGGGCCATCAATAATTGCATGCCCGAAATAGTTTCCGTTCCAGGATGATCCAACCGGAACATAAGGGCCATTAAAAATCGGGTGTGCAAGATCAACGGCATAACCTGTGGAAGTATAAGATGGATACACAAGCATCACATCATTAAAACCGAAATCCATTGATGTTCCGTAGTTCGGTGCGGCATTCAGAAATAAACTGCCACCTGCAAATACCCATGATTCAATTAAACTGATATTGGCAACAAGAAAATCATTCATTGGAATTGCATGGTCATCGCCTCCTTCCATAAATACAAAACAGGTTGTTGGCCCGAAGGCTTCTAAAGGGTCCACTTCATCATAATATCCCGAGTGCCACACACCTTCACCGAATACTTCATCCATTTCGGTAATATTCGTATTTAAAATGGGAGCCCATGTCCATGGTTCAGGCGGATACCTGCGGATATACCACGACTCTGTGGCTTGTGAAAAAATTAAATTGCTTTGTGTTAAAAGGATAAATAAAATCAGGAAGGAGAGCAGATTTCGTTTCATTGTGCGGTGTTTTAAAATGTAATTTGAGGTACCCGGATTTGAAGTTAGAAAGAATTATGAGATTTTTAAAATATGCGGTGTTGAATGCAAATTAAAAAGGCCGCATGCAAGATGCGGCCTTTCCGTTATTTAAATAAATATTTTTACAAATAAGCAGCGATAATAAGACTCACAATGCTCATTAATTTAATGAGGATATTCATTGATGGCCCTGACGTATCTTTAAACGGATCGCCCACTGTATCACCGGTAACTGATGCTTTGTGCGGATCAGAACCTTTATAGTGTACGATACCATTGATGGTGGCACCTTTTTCAAATGATTTTTTCGCATTGTCCCATGCGCCTCCCGCATTACTTTGGAAAATCGCAAGAAGGACACCGCTCACGGTTACGCCTGCGAGAACACCACCCAGAATTTCTGCTGATCTTACACCTTCAAAAACGCCCTTTAAACCGAACCCGATCAATACCGGTGTACCGAGTGCAAGTAAACCTGGTAATAACATCTGACGCAGTGCGGCTCTGGTTGAAATCGCAACGCATTTATCATATTCAGGTTTGCCTGTTCCTTCCATAATGCCCGGAATTTCCCTGAACTGGCGGCGCACTTCTTCCACCATGCTCATTGCTGCATTTCCTACTGCTTTGATCGCCATGGATGAAAATAAAAACGGTATCATACCGCCGACAAACAAACCGGCAAGTACGGGAGCTTTATAAATATCAATGCCGTCAATTCCGGCAACACCGACAAACGCAGCAAACAATGCAAGAGAAGTTAATGCAGCAGATGCAATTGCAAATCCTTTTCCGATGGCAGCAGTTGTATTGCCTGCAGCATCAAGGACGTCGGTTCTTTCACGCACTTCTTTTGGAAGGTCGCTCATTTCTGCTATACCACCGGCATTGTCGGCAATAGGGCCGAATGCATCAACAGCAAGCTGCATGGCTGTAGTTGCCATCATACCCGCGGCTGCTATCGCAACACCATAAATACCTGCAAAAGAAAAAGAAGCAACAATCCCGATTGCCAGAACTAAAATCGGCAGCATAGTAGATTGCATTCCCATTGCAATTCCGCCGATAATATTTGTTGCATGACCGGTTGAAGATTGTCTGATGATTGAAATCACGGGACGTCTGCCCATAGCAGTATAGAATTCAGTGATCATGCTGATCAGTGTTCCAACCACGAGGCCGACTATGATCGCAAAATACACATCTAAAGAAGTAAAAGTTGATGCAGTAGAACCCATTTGCATCGTGTCTTTTGTAAGCACGCTATCCACTATGAAATAACTCGCGATCATTGTTAAACCAATCGCCACCCAGTTACCCATATTTAATGCTTTTTGCACATTGCCGCCTTCTTTCACACGCACGAAAAATGTTCCGACAACAGAAGCGAGAATTCCGACACCAGCTATCAGCATCGGCAATAACATTGGTCCGATTCCTCCGACAGCATCATCAGAAATAATCTCCCTGCCCAAAACCATTGTTGCAAGTACTGTTGCAACATAGCTTCCGAAAAGATCGGCGCCCATCCCCGCAACATCACCTACGTTATCACCCACATTATCTGCAATGGTTGCCGGGTTCCGCGGATCATCTTCAGGAATACCTGCTTCCACTTTTCCAACAAGATCGGCACCCACATCTGCTGCTTTTGTATAAATTCCTCCACCCACACGGGCAAATAATGCAATACTTTCTGCTCCCAATGAAAATCCGGTCAATACTTCAAGTGCTTTTTCCATTTCTGCACCATGCACATCTCCCGAATTCACAAACATGTTGTAAAACACAATGAATAAAGATCCAAGGCCCAGCACTGCGAGTCCTGCAACACCCAATCCCATAACGCTGCCGCCTGAGAAGGAAACACGTAATGCTTTTGATAAACTTGTGCGGGCAGCCTGTGTTGTGCGCACATTTGCACGTGTTGCGATATTCATCCCGATGAAACCTGCAAGCCCGCTGAAAATCGCTCCGATTATAAATGCGATTACAATCGTCGGATCACTTTTATCATTTGTAGTCGATAACCAGAATAATAATCCTGAGGCAATTAATACGTATATAGATAAAATCAGGTACTCAGCTTTTAAAAATGCCATTGCACCTTCGGCAATTGCCTTTGCAATACCCTGCATTTTATCACTGCCTGCATCTCGCTTATTTACCCAAAGGGCAATAAAGATCATATAAATCAAACCAACGATTCCGAGGGCGGGAATTAAGTATACAATTGAGTTCATAAAATAGTTATGCTTCTTAAAAGAGGCTGCAAAGTTATTCAGCGAAGGCGTGATTGTGAAATATCGTTGAAAAAAACAGGATAAAATCAAATAATTCGCATGGCCGGTTCAGTTTCAACAGGAAGTACGGACTGAATTCCTAAAATCTCTTAAACAAATGTTCTTGCTTTTCTTTTATCAGAATTAACGGTTATGTTTGTCAGCATTATAAATCTCAATTAAAAACTCAAAACTGCATACTTATGGGAAACCCGCTGTTTAGGAAAAAATCGTTGGATAAATTAATGGAAGAATCTTCTGAGCCGAATGATGATGTCCAATCCCTTAAACGGACTCTCGGTCCCGGCGCATTAATAGCACTTGGAATAGGAGCAATCATTGGTGCAGGTTTATTTTCAATTACCGGAGGTGCAGCTGCGATGAATGCCGGCCCCGCAATTACTTTATCATTTGTCGTAGCCGGTATCGGTTGTGCATTTGCCGGTTTATGTTATGCAGAATTTGCCAGCATGATTCCGATTGCAGGAAGTGCTTACACATACAGTTATGCAACAATGGGTGAATTAATTGCATGGATCATTGGATGGGACCTTGTTTTGGAATATGCCGTAGGTGCCGCAACGGTGAGTATTTCGTGGAGCCGCTATTTTGGAAAATTCATGGAAGGATTTGGTATTCATCTGCCGCCTGAAATGATGGCCGGGCCATGGGATGGTGGCATTATTAATATTCCTGCTGTATTTATTGTCGTACTGATGAGTTTACTGCTCATACGCGGAACAAGCGGCAGTGCGAAAGTAAATGCAGTGATTGTCGGTTTAAAAGTAGCCGTTGTTTTGATCTTCATCATTCTTGGCTGGCAATATATCGACAACAGCAATTATAATCCGTATATACCTGATAATACCGGAACATTCGGTGAATTCGGTTTCAGCGGAATCATACGGGCCGCAGCAATTGTATTTTTTGCATACATCGGTTTTGATGCTGTAAGTACCGCGGCACAGGAAGCGAAAAATCCAAAAAGAAATATGCCCATCGGGATTTTAGGTTCACTAGCGATATGCACAATACTCTATATTTTATTTGCGCATGTTATGACAGGTGTTGCGAATTACACAACATTTCAGGGGCAGGATGGAATTGCGCCGGTTGCAGTCGCAATTGATCATATGGGAACTACAGCTGCAGATGGTACACTACAACCGGATTTCCCCTGGTTAAACCGTGCGATCATCGTTGCAATTTTATTTGGATATTCTTCTGTTATTCTCGTCATGTTACTCGGACAATCGCGGGTATTTTTCAGTATGAGTAAAGATGGATTACTCCCGAAAGTATTTTCAGATGTGCATCCGAAATTCCGCACACCATCAAAAAGTAATTTATTGTTTTTATTATTTGTGAGCTTATTCGCTGCTTTAATTCCGGCCCGTGTTGTTGGTGAAATGACGAGTATCGGAACATTATTCGCATTTGTACTTGTTTGTGTGGGTGTAATGGTGATGCGGTACAAAATGCCAAATGCGCCGCGTGCATTCAGGACACCATTTTTCCCGGTAGTTCCGATACTTGGAATTGGCACCTGCATTTTTATGATGGTTTTCCTTCCGGGTGATACATGGTTGCGTTTAGTAATCTGGATGGCAATCGGCCTGGCAATTTATTTCGCTTACGGCAAAAAACACAGCAAATTAAACAAACCATAATCTGACGTATCTGCCGACCATGCAAACAACAGAAGAAAAACCGCATCAGTTAAAACAATCACTCGGTCTGCTCGATGCAACAATGATCGTTGCGGGAAGTATGATCGGTTCCGGAATTTTTATTGTTTCTGCTGATATTGCGAGAAGTGTAGGTTCTGCCGGGTATATGATCGCATTGTGGATCGTATCAGGTTTAATTACTGTATTTGCCGCATTAAGTTATGGTGAATTAGCAGGCATGATGCCCAAAGCGGGCGGACAATTTGTATATCTGCAAAAAGCATTCGGCAATCTCACGGCATTTTTATATGGATGGAGTGTGCTGGTTGTAATTCAAACGGGTGTGATCGCTGCAGTTGCGGTTGCATTTGCAAAATTCACCGGTGTTTTTATTCCTTATTTCAGTCCGGATCATATTATTGCAGATCTTGGATTTATTAAAATTTCGACGGCGCAAATTCTTGCCATTGCCGTTATTGTCATTCTCACAATTATTAACAGCAGAGGTGTAAGTAAAGGAAAAACAATTCAGCTCATTTTCACTTCTGCAAAAATTATTGCCTTGCTGGCATTAATCGTTCTGGGAATTTCAGTTGGTATCGGCAACGGAATCTTTCAGGCCAATTTTGCTGATGCATGGCATGCTACAAGTACGGTTGTTGATGATGACGGTAATTTAATTATTACAACATTAACCGGTATCGGATTATTACTTGCACTCGGCACTGTGATCATCGGGCCTTTATTTTCACATGATGCATGGAACTATGTAACATTTATTGCAGGAGAAATAAAAAATCCGAAACGAAATATTCCGCTGAGTTTATTTATCGGCACTTTGGTTGTTACAATTTTATATTCACTTTCGAATATTGCATATCTCGCATTGCTTCCCTTGCATGGCGATCCGGCAGCAACCGATGCGATCGGGCAGGGGATTCAGTTTGCTGGAAGTAAATTCGCATCCGACGGCACGGTTATATTAAACGATCGTGTCGGCACTGCGGCCGCATCCATCATATTTCAGAATTCTGCAGTGTATATCATGGCCGGATTAATTATGATCTCCACATTCGGATGTAATAACGGGATCATTTTATCGGGAGCGAGATTATATTATGCAATGGGAAAAGACGGTTTGTTTTTTAAGAAAGCAACCAGATTAAATAAAAATGATGTGCCGGGATTTTCACTTTGGATACAATGCGCCTGGGCATCTGTTTTATGTTTATCAGGTACTTATGGTGAATTATTAAATTACACAACTTTCGCTTCCCTATTATTTTATGTTGTAACCATTATCGGTTTATTTGTACTCAGGAAAAAATTCCCTGATGCCGAACGGCCATACAAAGCATTCGGTTATCCGCTTGTGCCGATTATTTATATCATCATCGCACTTGCAATTTGTATCATCCTGCTCATCACAACACCGCAAAATGCGGGGTTGGGTTTATTAATCATAGCTCTCGGTATCCCTGTTTATTATCTGACAGTTGGTAAGAACAGAAAAAATTTACCGGCAACAGATCAGCTATAATTGATTAATTTTACAGGAATGGTATTCTGCACATGAAATTCAGTAAAATCAGAAAGGATTATTTTATTTTTTCCAGAAAGGAAAGAAATGCTTCAATTGTTTTGATCCTGATTATTACCGGTGCAATCCTGTTTCCTCCCATAGAAAATTTACTTGCCTCAAAATCACCTGAAAATGATTATGCTTTATTGTATGATTATTTTGATTCCATAAAAGAAACGGAGAATAATTTCTTTGACGCAGAAAATTCATTCAGGGAAAATACTTCCGTAAATTTTACAACTAAATCAACTGATCATTCTGAAAATGAAAAAGCGGTTCGCGAATTATTTTACTTTGATCCGAATCGTATCGGTGAAGAAGAATGGCTCAAGATGGGAATAAACGAAAACATTGCAAAACGCATTATCAATTACCGAAACAAAGGCGGTGTATTTAAAGCGAAATCAGATCTGTTAAAAATATATGGTTTTTCAGATGATGATTTTGATGCCATCGAAAAATATATTGTAATTGATTCTGTTCAGTCAAAGAAATTATCTGCAAATCAAAACGATGATATTCCGTTTGCCGGAGAAAGAAAGCAAACCGATTTAAATTCTGCAACAATTGATCAGCTCACCGCTCTTGGTTTTTCAAAAGAAATTGCAGCCAGAATCCTAAATTTTATAAAAGGTGTGGGCGGTGTGTATTCTGCCGATCAGTTGATAACAATTTACGGCATCGATGAAGAACAATTAAATGAAATACGCCCGTTTCTCATCATCGATCAAACAAAGATGCATTTATTAAATATGAATTCTGCAACAGAAGAAGAACTTGCGCAGCATAGTTATATATCCGATGAACTTGCACATGCAATTATTTCATACCGGGATGCATCGGGCAGATTTGTTTCAGTTTCGGAAATCATGAAAGTGAAAGGGATGTATCCGGCTTTATTTGAAAAATTAAAACCTTATCTCACCATATGATCGAACAAAAAATAAAAAAGGCAATTCGCGATGTTGCCGATTTTCCTAAAGAGGGAATTGTTTTTAAGGACGTTACTCCATTGCTTGCCGATCCGTTTTTGTCGGATGAAATTTGTGATGCAATACTTGAAAAATTTGCAGGAAAAAAAATCGATGCGATTGTTGCTGTTGAAAGCCGCGGATTTTTGTATGGATTTTTACTCGCACATAAATTAAAAGTACCATTTATCCCGGTCCGGAAAAAAGGAAAATTGCCGGGAGAAACAATTGAATTTTCATACGATCTTGAATACGGCAGTGCGACAGTTGAAGTGCATAGTAAAGATCTGCAGCCGGGATGGAATGTTTTGATCCACGATGATCTGCTTGCTACTGGTGGAACCGCAGCAGCAGCTGCTGAATTAATGAGAATGCAAAAAGTAAATGTGATCGGTTATGCATTTATAATTGAATTATCATTTTTAAACGGTGTTAAAAAAATAAAACCATATTGCGATACAATTGTTTCGTTGGCAACCTATTGATATTTTTGCAAAAAATAAAAAATAAAGAATGCAGACAGTGATTGAAGATAATTTGAAAATGGTTGCGGCAACTGCGAGAGAATTTGCTGAAAAACATATACGCCCGCATGTGATGGATTGGGATGAAACACAGCATTTCCCGAAAGATATTTTACAAAAAGCAGGCGAACTCGGTTTAATGGGTGTTCTTGTCCCGGAAGAATATGGTGGAGCCGGTCTGGGTTATCATGAGTATGTTGCTGTAATTGTTGAAATCGCTAAAGTTTGCGGATCGTTCGGATTATCTCTTGCAGCACATAATTCACTTTGCACGGGACATATTTTACAATTCGGCGATGCAGAACAGAAATCGAAATATTTGCCAAAACTTGCAGCAGCAAATTGGATAGGAGCATGGGCGCTCACTGAACCGAATACGGGCAGTGATGCAGGTAATATGAAATGTGTTGCAATAAAAGACGGCAACCACTGGGTGCTAAACGGCACAAAATGCTGGATCACGCATGGGAATTCAAGTGATGTAATGGTAGTGATCGCAAGAACAGGAGATGCCCGCACACCGAATAATTCAACGGCATTTATTATTGAGCGTGGTACGCAGGGTTTGAGTGCCGGAAAAAAAGAAAATAAACTGGGCATGCGTTCAAGCGAAACAACGGAAGTGATTTTTGATAACTGCCGTATATCCGATGCACAGCGCATGGGTGAAGTTGGCGACGGCTTTAAGCAGGCGATGAAAGTGCTCGACGGCGGCAGAATTTCAATTGCTGCACTGAGTTTAGGTATCGCAAAAGGTGCCTATCTCGCAGCATTAAAATATGCGAAAGAACGCCAGCAGTTTGATCAGCCGATTGCAAATTTTCAGGGAATTTCTTTCAAACTCGCCGATATGGCAACAGGCATCGAAGCAGCAGAATTACTGATTGAGGAAGCTGCAGAATTGAAAAACCGCGGTGAAAAGGTGACCAAAGCGTCGGCAATGGCAAAATATTATGCTTCGGAAATTGCGGTGAAAGTTGCCAATGATGCAGTTCAGATATTTGGCGGCTACGGGTATACAAAAGAGTTTCCGGTTGAAAAATTTTACCGGGATTCAAAACTCTGTACAATTGGTGAAGGCACTTCCGAGATTCAGAAACTGGTCATCGCGAGGGAAATCCTCAAGTAAACCATTTGAATTTTAATACGTATTAGGTATTTTGAACGAAGGCTCTTATTTTTGCAGTCCTAATAAAAAAATCAGAATGTTAATTATCGACGCAAGAGAAGCAGAATCTATTGACAAAGCACTCAAGAATTACAAAAAGAAATTCGAAAAAGCGGGTGTTTTAAAAGAATTGCGCAGACGCCAGTCGTTCACAAAAAAATCGGTTGAACGCAGGCAGGAAGTTATCAAAGCACGCTATAAGCAGCATTTGACTGCTGAAGCTGCTAATGAGGGTTAAATGCCAATTTCCCTGCAGGAGTTCTTTTTTAAAATTGCCGTACATCGGATTCATCCATGTATAAAAAGCGCTTTTACACATACCTGCAGTTCGAAAAAAGATATAGCTTCAATACCCTTGATGCCTACAAATTAGATTTAGAACAATTTTCAGATTTTATTGCAAAAGAATATCCCGACGAGGATATTGAACTTCTTTCGGTGCATCACCGGCAGATCAGAGCATGGATCATTCAACTGATGGATCAGCAGATAAGTCCGAAATCTGTCAATCGAAAAATATCTACACTCAAAACCTATTTTCGTTTTCTTTTAAAGCAGGGCGCCATTCTAAAAAACCCGATGGCAAAGGTGATTGCCCCTAAAACACCAAAACCATTACCGGTATTTATTGAGAAAAATAATATGCAGTCTCTTTTCGGATTGATGGAAGATGCCTATCCGGAAAATACAGAACCTGAGAAATTCATCAAATCGCGGGACAGGCTGATCATTGAAATATTATATTCGACAGGAATCAGGCGGGCAGAGCTGCTTGGGTTAAAAGAAGCATCATTCAATGCAGCGTCAAAAACAGTTAAAGTATTAGGGAAAGGCAATAAAGAAAGAATTATTCCGGTTAGTGATGAATTATTGAAACTGGTATTTGAATATATCGGAATAAGAAATAAATTAGTGGGAGAAAAAGAGTTTCTGCTGGTGACTGACAAAGGAAAGAAAGCATACCCGGGTTTGGTTCATACAATCGTGAACAAACTACTCCAGAATGTTTCAACATTAACAAGAAAAAGCCCGCACGTGCTGAGGCATACGTTTGCCACCCATTTATCGAACAGCGGCGCTGAATTGAATGCCATTAAGGAATTACTCGGTCATGCGAGTCTTGCCTCCACACAGGTTTATACACACAACACTATTGATAAATTAAAGGATATTCATCGCCATGCACACCCAAAGGGATAATTATTTTTTAACAGAAAAAAATGTCAATTATGAACGTCAGGATTCAATCAATTCATTTTGATGCAGACCAGAAATTGTTAGATTTCATTGACAAAAAAATTGCGAAACTCGAGCGTTTTTTCGCCAAGGTTACTGAAGTGGAGATTTATCTGAAACTCGATGCTATGAGCGGGAGCACACACAGTAAAATAGCAGAAATTAAAGTGAATATACCGGGTAAAACAATCTTCTCAAAAGAGCAAACTTATTCCTTCGAAGATTCTGTTGAAATTGCACTTGATCATGCCGTTTCACAGGTAAAAAAGCACAAGGAAAAATTGCAGTTTTAAGGGCGGCAATAAAAAATCATTCCAAAATTTTAAAAAACCTTCCATAAAAAATAAAAGGTTCGTATATTTGCGGGCATTTTTTCCAAAACAGGGAAAAATGCCTTTTTCGTCTTTGAAATTTTTGGGGGAAAGTGGCCAATGTAGCTCAGTTGGTAGAGCGGCTGATTTGTAATCAGCTGGTCGGCGGTTCGAGTCCGTCCATTGGCTCCTGGCGGAGGGAAGATTCCAGAGTGGCCAAATGGGGCAGACTGTAAATCTGTTGTCTTACGACTTCGATGGTTCGAATCCATCTCTTCCCACTACCTTCAGTTCTTTGAAACTGAAAAACACGCCGAATTAGTTAAGCTTCTGAAGTGTTCCACTTTAGCGGCATTTCTATCTTCGGCCTTTTTCAGAAAGTATTTTTTAAACCAAGCGGGAGTAGCTCAGTTGGTAGAGCGTCAGCCTTCCAAGCTGAAAGTCGCGGGTTCGAGTCTCGTCTCCCGCTCGAAGAGAAGTGTGAATTGAGAATTGACAAATGTTCAATTCTGAATTTTGATCAGTTCCCAATTCGCAATTCTGCCAATGTAGCTCAGTTGGTAGAGCACATCCATGGTAAGGATGAGGTCGCCAGTTCGATCCTGGCCATTGGCTCTGAGATTGAAAGAGGGAAACCGGCAATTTTCAGGTGGGTAAAAAAGCTGTTCCGGCGCAGATTCACCGGAAAGAATAATTTGTAACAGAATAAATTTTTAAAAACAATAATTAATATAAAACACCAATTTAAATTTTATAAAAATGGCTAAAGAAACCTTCGTACGGTCCAAACCACACGTGAATATCGGAACAATCGGTCACGTGGATCACGGTAAAACAACTCTGACTTCTGCAATTACCTATGTATTGTCGGAAAAAGGTCTTGCAACAAAGAAAGATTACGATTCTATTGATGCCGCTCCTGAAGAAAAAGAAAGGGGTATCACCATCAATACGGCACACGTAGAATATGAAACAGAAAACCGCCATTATGCGCACGTTGACTGCCCGGGTCACGCCGACTATGTGAAAAACATGGTTACAGGTGCTGCTCAGATGGATGGTGCAATTCTGGTTGTTGCTGCTACGGACGGACCAATGCCGCAAACACGTGAGCATATCCTCCTTGCACGTCAGGTTGGTGTGCCTTCAATTGTTGTATTCATGAATAAGGTTGACCTTGTTGATGATCCTGAATTACTTGATCTGGTTGAAATGGAAATCCGTGACTTGCTCACATTCTATAATTTCCCGGGAGATAAAATCAGCATTATCAAAGGTTCTGCAACAAAAGCACTCGAAGGTGATGCCACTGCAAAACAGGCGATTCTTGATCTGATGGCTGCTGTTGATAAAGACATTCCAATTCCTCCGAGATTAACTGACCTTCCTTTCCTTATGCCTATTGAGGACGTATTCTCAATCACTGGTCGTGGTACCGTTGCAACCGGCCGTATCGAAAGAGGTGTGATCAACTCAGGTGAAGCGATCGATATCATCGGATTAACTGCCGAATCATTAAAATCTACCGTAACAGGTGTTGAAATGTTCCGCAAGATCCTCGACCGCGGTGAAGCCGGCGACAACGCAGGTTTATTATTACGCGGTATTGAAAAAGATCAGTTACGCCGTGGAATGGTTATCTGCAAACCGGGTTCAGTTACCCCGCATACAGAATTCAAATGCGAAGTATACGTATTGAAAAAAGAAGAAGGCGGACGTCATACACCGTTCTTTAATAAATATCGCCCGCAATTCTATTTCCGTACAACGGACGTTACCGGTGAAGTTCAATTACCTGATGGAGTGGAAATGGTAATGCCAGGTGATAATATTTCTATTACAGTTAAACTCATTTATCCGATCGCAATGGAAAAAAATCTGCGCTTCGCTATCCGTGAAGGTGGAAGAACCGTTGGTGCCGGTCAGGTAACAGAGATTATTAAATAAAGAGATTTGGAGCCCGCCATTCAGCATTGTGCTTTATGACGGGTTACGCCTCTACGGGTGTAGCTCAATTGGTAGAGTGGCGGTCTCCAAAACCGTAGGCTGGGAGTTCGAGCCTCTCCACCCGTGCAGAAAAAGAAAATTGTAAAATGAAAAAACTAAGAGCATTTTTCAGCGAATCATACCAGGAATTAAGGTATAAGGTGAGCTGGCCGACATGGCCGGAATTACAGGGAAGTACACAACTTGTACTGATCTCATTCCTGATCTTGTCGGTCATCATATTTGCAATGGACTTTTCAGCGAGCCGTTTGCTCGACTTATATTATGGATTATTTTAACCACTTAGTTATTTAGTATGTCGGACGAGAAAAAATGGTACGTTTTACGGGTTATAAGTGGTAAAGAAAGGAAACTGAGAGATTATATCGAACAGCAAATCAAAAGGTCTTCATGGGACCATGTGATGAGCCAGGTTCTCGTGCCGACTGAAAAGATCTATAAGATCAAAAACGGTAAAAAAGTAATTCAGGAAAAAAACTCTTTACCGGGTTATATTCTGATCGAAGCAACCGAAGGAAAAATGACCCCTGATATGATTCAAACGATCAGTGGCATTACCAGTGTGATCGATTTTCTTGGAAAAGACAATCCGATCGCATTGCGGAAAAATGAAGTGAACCGCATCCTTGGTAAAATGGATGAAATGAGTGAAGAAGGTGCTGTGATGAATGAACCGTTTATTATCGGAGAAACAGTGAAAATAATTGACGGCCCCTTCAATGATTTTCTCGGAAATGTGGATGAAGTTTATGAGGACAAGAAAAAATTAAAAGTAATTGTAAAGATATTCGGCCGTAAAACACCGGTTGAATTGAATTTTATTCAGGTTGAAAAAGTAAGCTGACAATGGCGAAAGAAATTCAAACGTACGTTAAACTGCAGGTAAAAGGCGGCCAGGCTAACCCGGCTCCGCCAATTGGTCCTGCATTAGGTTCTAAAGGAATCAACATTATGGAGTTCTGCAAACAATTCAATGCAAGAACCCAGGATAAACAGGGAAAAGTATTACCTGTGGTGATCACCGTGTATAAAGACAAATCATTTGACTTTATCATCAAAACACCTCCTGCCGCAATTTTGATTCTGGAAGCAGCCAAAAAACAAAAAGGTTCTGCTGAACCCAACCGGACAAAAGTTGGATCAGTTACATGGGACCAGGTGAAAACAATTGCGCAGGAAAAAATGCCTGACCTCAATTGCTTCACTATTGAAAGTGCAATGAAAATGGTTGCGGGTACCGCCCGAAGCCTCGGCATCAATGTAACCGGAAATGCACCCTGGAATTAAATTAGTCAACTAAAAACTATAAAAAGTGAAAGTTACAAAGAACAGAAAAAAGGTTCAGGCATTAGTTGACTCCAACAAATTATATTCGTTGAGGGAAGCTGCTGAACTTGTTAAGAAAACAACTACCTGCAAGTTCAATGCATCTGTTGACCTCCATGTGAGACTGGGTATCGACCCGCGTAAAGCCGATCAGGCTATCCGCGGAACTACCGCTTTACCTCACGGAACAGGAAAAGACAAAAAAGTTTTGGTTTTATGTACTCCTGAAAAAGAAGATGAAGCCAGAAAAGCAGGTGCAGATTATGTAGGTCTGGATGAATTCGTAGATAAAATCACAAATGGCTGGATCGATATGGACGTTGTAATTGCAACACCATCCGTGATGCCTAAAATTGCAAAACTCGGACGTGTTCTCGGACCAAGAAACCTGATGCCGAACCCGAAAGTTGGTACTGTAACAAATGATGTTGCCCTTGCAATTACAGAAGTGAAAAAAGGAAAGGTGGCCTTCAAAGTGGATAAATACGGAATCATTCATTCTTCTATCGGCAGGATCTCATTTAATTCGGATCAGATAGCAGAAAACAGTGAAGAGCTGATCAAGGCACTCGCGAAATTAAAACCGGCTTCTGCAAAAGGTGCTTACTTTAAAAGTATCACCATGGCGAGCACAATGAGCCCGGGTATCGCAATCGATCCGAAATCAGTAACCGAATCACACGCATAACAGATATTAATTTTATTTCATCTCAATAAAAGTACGATGAACAGAGAACAAAAAACCGCGGCAATAGCTGAATTACAGGATAAGGTTTCCAAATATGAAAACTTTTATCTTACAGATGCTTCAGCGATGACTGTGGCGGAGATCAGTAAACTCAGAAGATTATGCTTCGAACGCGGAATCAAATTCGAAGTGGTGAAAAATACACTTTTGAGAAAAGCATTTGAAGCACACAACGGTAAATACGACGGATTAATTAATATCCTGCATGGTGAAACTTCAATCATGTTCAGCGACTCGTCAAATGAGCCTGCAAAAGTGATTAAGAAATTCAGAAAAGATACCGATAAAGAAAAACCACTTTTAAAAGGTGCTTATGTGGGTGCTGATGTATTTATCGGCGACAATAATCTGGATGCACTCATCAATTTAAAGAGCAAAGAAGAACTCATTGGCGATATTATTGGTTTACTCCAGTCACCGGCCAAGAATGTTATTTCTGCACTTCTTTCAAGTGAGCGCAAATTAGCTGGAATCGTAAAAACACTTTCCGACCGGGAAGAAAAATAAATTTTATTACAATACATTTTTAAACAATTAATAAATCAAATAAAACTCAAAGCAATGGCTGAATTAAAAGAATTTGCAGAAAAGTTGGTAAGCTTAACTGTAAAAGAAGTAAACGAACTCGCTAAGATTCTCAAAGATGAGTACGGTATTGAACCTGCTGCTGCAGCACCAATGATGGTAGCAGCTGCTGGTGGAGCTGGTGCTGGAACAGAAGCTGCAGTTGAAAAAACTACATTCGATGTGATCCTGAAAAATGCAGGCGCTGCAAAACTTTCTGTTGTGAAAGTTGTTAAAGATCTCACTGGTCTTGGCTTGAAAGAAGCAAAAGATTTAGTAGATGCTGCACCGAAACCTGTGAAAGAAGGTGTAGATAAAGCAACCGCTGAAGATATTGCAAAGCAACTTCAGGAAGCTGGCGCCGAAGTAGAGGTTAAGTAATTAATCCTTACCCCGGTTTCGCCGTACGGCGAATAAAATTTTTACAGGCTGTCCGCCGTACGGCGGAAGCCTTTTACTTATTTAGTTATATCAAAGCTTTTGATATTTATGCCAAAATCCACCTCAACCTCACGGAGAACAGAAAGAATCAATTTCGGAAAAATTAAAAGAGCAGGTGATTATCCAGACCTATTAGATATACAAGTAAAATCCTTTAAAGACTTCTTCCAGTTGGAAACAACTGCCGAAAACAGAAGTACTGAAGGTTTATACCGCGTATTCACCGAAAACTTTCCGATCACCGACGCCCGCAATATTTTCGTTCTCGAATTTCTTGATTATTTCATTGACCCGCCAAGGTACTCAATGGAAGAATGTATGGAACGCGGCCTCACTTTCAGCGTCCCGCTGAAAGCAAAACTCCGCCTATCCTGTAACGACGAAGAACATATCGATTTCCAGACAATTGTGCAGGATGTATTCCTCGGAAATATCCCGTACATGACGCCAAAAGGTACCTTCATTATCAATGGCGCCGAAAGGATCGTTGTGTCGCAGTTGCACCGTTCACCAGGCGTATTCTTCGGACAATCCATTCACCCGAATGGAACGAAAATTTATTCAGCCCGTGTAATTCCTTTTAAAGGTGCCTGGATGGAATTTGCAACAGACATCAACAATGTCATGTATGCATATATCGACCGAAAAAAGAAATTCCCTGTAACGACTCTGTTGC